>NZ_CP088930.1:1797018-2507049 GCF_027594825.1 Serratia liquefaciens
GAACCCGAAGGTTCTGGATATCGTCTTGTGGAGTGCCCACACAGATTGTCTGATAAATTGTTAAAGAGCAGTGAGTTAGCCGCCGTAGCTTGCTATCTCGAGGTGGCGTATAATACGCTTTCCTCTTTCAGAGTCAACCCCTAAATTTCAGGATTTTTTCTCTTCGAACCCCGGAGACTCTGTGAAGTTGTTCACATGTTCCGTGTCGATGGAGGCGCATTATAGGGAGCCGGTTCAGAATGACAAGGTTTAATATTCACTTTTTATCTGACAGCTCACTATTCATGCATAACGTCTATTAAACCCGCTTTTTGATAGCTTCTGGCAGGTCTGCCAGGCTATTTAGCACCCAATCCGCCAGTTTCTCACCTTGTTCAGTGACCGGCTTACCGGTGCGCACCAGCACTTTAGTACCGACACCTGCCGCTATTGCCGCCTGCATATCTTCTGGCTTGTCACCCACCATATAAGAAGCGGCCATATCAATGTTCAATTCTTGCTGCGCTTGCAACAGCATGCCCGGCTCAGGTTTACGGCAGTCGCATGTCTGGCGGTACTCTTCTATTACTGCTTCAGGATGATGCGGACAGAAATAGATACCGTCCAGGTCAACATCGCGATCGGCCAGCGACCAATCCATCCACTCCGTCAGGTACATAAATTGGTCTTCGCTGAACTTGCCGCGCGCAATGCCAGACTGGTTGGTTACCAATACCAAAGCAAAGCCCATCTTTTTAAGTTCGCGACAGGCGTCGATCACGCCTTCTATAAAGTGGAAATTATCGATTTCATGGACGTAGCCATGGTCGACATTAATCGTGCCGTCACGATCGAGGAAAATTGCTGGAACGCTTTGTGTCACCGGTTTGCTCCTGAGGGCCTGAAAACCCGGACAGTATCGCATGTTTTACCCGGTACTGAGAACGGCAGTGAACAGCGTTGATCGTTGACTTAGACGTCTAGACGCCTTAACATCTGATTTATACCTTGGTCCACGCCAAGGTTTACTTTTATCTAGCCACGGGCAACCACGCTAAAATAAGAAGAATATGATTAAACTTTCTAACATCACCAAAGTGTTCCAGCAGGGTTCGCGCACCATTAGCGCGCTCTCTGACGTGACTCTTCACGTCCCTGCCGGGCAAATTTATGGCGTTATCGGTGCATCAGGCGCCGGTAAAAGTACGCTGATCCGCTGCGCCAACATGCTTGAGCGCCCGACTTCCGGCCAGGTGCTGGTTGACGGACAGGATCTGACCTCGCTGTCTGAAAGCGAACTGACACGCGCACGCCGCCAAATCGGCATGATCTTCCAACACTTCAACCTGCTTTCTTCCCGCACGGTATTTGGCAACGTTGCGCTGCCGCTGGAGCTGGACAACACCCCACGGGCTGAAATCAAAAAGCGCGTGACCGAATTGCTGGAGCTGGTCGGGCTGTCGGACAAACACGACGCCTACCCGGCCAATCTGTCTGGCGGTCAGAAGCAACGCGTGGCGATTGCCCGCGCACTGGCAAGTCAACCGAAAGTCCTGCTGTGTGATGAAGCCACCAGCGCACTGGATCCGGCCACTACCCGTTCCATTCTGGAACTGCTGAAAGACATTAATCGCCGTCTCGGCCTCACTATCCTGCTGATCACTCATGAAATGGACGTCGTGAAACGCATTTGCGATCAGGTTGCGGTCATCAGCCAGGGGCAGTTGATTGAAAAAGACAGCGTCAGCGAAGTGTTCTCTCATCCGAAAACGCCGCTGGCCCAGCAGTTTATTCAGTCCACGCTGCATCTGGATATCCCCGATGATTATGCCAAGCGCCTGGCTCCGGAACGTAGCGGTGGCCGTCAGCCGCTGTTGCGTTTGGAATTCACCGGCCAGTCCGTTGATGCGCCGCTGCTGTCAGAAGCCGCCCGCCGCTTCAACGTTAACAACAATATCATCAGCGCCCAGATGGATTACGCCGGCGGTGTTAAATTCGGCGTGATGCTGGCAGAGCTGCACGGCAGCGATGAAGATGCGCTGGCAACGATTAAGTTCCTGCAGGAAAATCAGGTAAAAGTAGAGGTTCTGGGTTATGTCTGAGGCAATGATTTGGTTAATGGCGCGCGGCGTGTGGGAAACCGTCATGATGACCTTTGTCTCCGGCTTCTTCGGTTTCGTGCTTGGCTTGCCGGTTGGCGTGCTGTTGTATGTGACTCGCCCGGGGCAAATCGCCGCCAACAATACGCTATACAGGACGCTGTCCGGGTTAGTGAACGTGTTCCGCTCCATTCCGTTCATTATCCTGCTGGTGTGGATGATTCCCTTTACGCGGATGATCGTCGGTACCTCTATCGGCCTGCAGGCGGCTATCGTGCCGCTGACCGTCGGCGCAGCGCCCTTTATCGCCCGTATGGTAGAAAACGCCCTGCTGGAGATCCCTTCCGGCCTGGTGGAAGCGGCCCGCGCAATGGGCGCGACTCCGATGCAAATCATCAAAAAGGTGCTGTTGCCGGAAGCCCTGCCGGGCCTGGTTAACGCCGCCACCATTACCTTGATCACCTTGGTGGGTTACTCCGCCATGGGCGGTGCAGTAGGCGCCGGTGGGCTGGGGCAGATCGGTTATCAGTACGGTTATATAGGTTATAACGCCACAGTAATGAATACCGTATTAGTATTACTGGTGGTGCTGGTCTATCTGATTCAGTTCTGCGGTGATCGGATCGTCAAAGCCGTCACCCATAAATAGTTTTTACAGCAACTGCGCTCACACAGCGTATTTCAAATGCGAGTCTAATGAGGAAGGGATATGTCGTTAAAATTTAAATCCATCGCGGCAATCGGCGCACTGATCGGTACTCTGGCTCTGGCAGGCTGCGGTCAGGAAGAAAAAGATCCGAACCATATCAAAATCGGCGTTATTGTCGGTGCTGAACAGCAGGTTGCTGAAATCGCGCAAAAAGTGGCGAAAGAGAAATACGGTCTGGACGTCGAGCTGGTGACCTTCAATGACTACGTGCTGCCAAACGAAGCGCTGAGCAAAGGCGACATCGATCTGAATGCCTTCCAGCACAAGCCGTATCTGGATCAGCAAATCAAGGATCGCGGTTACAAGCTGGTCCCGGTCGGCAACACTTT
The DNA here is from genome assembly GCF_027594825.1 of Serratia liquefaciens. Taxonomy (NCBI): domain Bacteria; kingdom Pseudomonadati; phylum Pseudomonadota; class Gammaproteobacteria; order Enterobacterales; family Yersiniaceae; genus Serratia; species Serratia liquefaciens. The sequence goes on from NZ_CP088930.1 coordinate 1,800,135, forward strand.
CGTTTACCCGATTGCCGGTTACTCCAAGAAGATCAAATCTCTGGACGAACTGAAAGACGGTTCTCAGGTTGCGCTGCCAAACGACCCAACCAATCTGGGCCGTTCCCTGCTGCTGCTGCAGAAGGTTAACCTGATCAAGCTGAAAGACGGTGTTGGCCTGCTGCCGACCGTGCTGGACGTGACTGAAAACCCGAAAAACCTGAAGTTGGTCGAGTTGGAAGCACCGCAGCTGCCACGCTCACTGGACGATCAGCAAATCGCTCTGGCGGTGATCAACACCACTTACGCCAGCCAGATTGGCCTGACGCCGGCAAAAGACGGCCTGTTTGTTGAAGATAAAGATTCACCGTACGTGAACCTGCTGGTTGCCCGCGAAGACAATAAAGATGCGGAAAACGTGAAGAAATTCGTTCAGGCCTACCAGTCTGACGAAGTGAACGAAGCGGCCAACAAAATCTTTAACGGCGGCGCAGTTAAAGGCTGGTAATCATTAATTACCGAATTTATTCCTATAATTGCAAGACGGGCTCCGGCCCGTCTTGTTATTTCCACCATAGATTGCTTCAATAGCGCCACTCACATATTCCATCAAGGCAGAGGAATCTCAATGCGTGCTTTACCTCTCTGTTTGTTAGCGCTCGCGCTTGCAGGGTGTTCGTCGCAGCGTTTCGCGCCGCCCTCAACAAACAGCACCAGCAAACCGGCAGCAACCACTCCAGCAAAAACCACGCCTGCAGCACGTCCGGCACCGGTAAAACTGTACAAAAGTGCAGAAGAATTAGTGGGTAAGCCATTCCGTGATTTGGGTGAAGTCTCCGGCGAATCTTGCCAGACGACGGTACAGGATTCCCCGCCGAACCTGGCGACCGCACGTAAGCGCATGCAGATTCGCGCGTCTTACATGAAGGCCAATGCCGTGCTGCTGCACGACTGCCAGATTGTCAGCGGCGTTGCCGGCTGTTACCAACAGGCCATTTGCCAGGGCTCTGCGCTTAACGTTTCGTCCAAATGACCGAGTTCGTTTTCAATCAGATCGGCACTATTCGTTCACCGTATAAAGAAAAATTCGCCGTACCCCGCCAGCCGGGGTTAGTCGAAGACGGCGGCGGCGAGCTGGTGCTGCTACCCCCCTATAACCAGCCGGAAGCGGTACGTGGCCTCAGCGATTTCAGCCATCTGTGGGTGATGTTCATTTTCCATCAAACCCAGGAAGGTGGCTGGCGCCCCACCGTTCGGCCTCCTCGCCTCGGGGGCAACGCCCGAATGGGTGTATTTGCTACCCGTTCAACCTTTCGCCCCAACCCGTTAGGCATGTCGCTAATCGAGTTAAAAAGCATACGTATTCAAGGCGGTGAGGTAGTGCTGGAATTAGGCAGCCTGGATCTGGTTGACGGCACGCCGGTGGTAGATATCAAACCCTATTTGCCGTTTGCCGAAAGCCAGCCGCAGGCACGCGCCGGATTTGCCCAAGCCGCACCAGCCGGCGATATGCCGGTGAGCTTTACTGCCGAGGCGGAACAGCAGCTGCTGCAACATCAGCAGCGTTATCCGCAGCTACGTCGGTTTATCACTCAGGTGCTGGCTCAGGATCCGCGTCCGGCTTACCGCAAGGGGCAACAGGCGGAACGGGATTATGCCGTCTGGCTGTTGGATTTCAACGTGCGCTGGCGGGTGGTGAGCCAGCAAACCGAGGTGTTGTCACTCGACCTGCGTTAAAATTCCACCGTCTCTCTTTTGACAACCTGCTTGCACTGGTAAACTAAACCACTTTTGTCAATTTTGGCCGCCACTGTGGCTGCCCGATGCAATTTGCAGTTCTAACGGAACCAAAACACCATGCGTACTAGCCAATATTTGCTCTCCACTCTGAAGGAGACACCTGCCGATGCCGAAGTGATCAGCCACCAGCTGATGCTGCGCGCCGGGATGATTCGCAAGCTTGCCTCCGGCCTTTATACCTGGTTGCCGACCGGCCTGCGCGTTCTGAAAAAGGTTGAAAACATCGTTCGCGAAGAAATGAACAATGCTAACGCGATCGAAGTTTGCATGCCGGTGGTACAGCCTGCCGATCTGTGGCAGGAAAGCGGCCGTTGGGAGCAGTATGGTCCTGAACTGCTGCGCTTTGTCGATCGCGGCGATCGTCCATTCGTACTGGGTCCAACGCACGAAGAAGTGATCACCGACCTGATCCGCAACGAGATCAGCTCTTACAAGCAACTTCCGCTGAACTTCTTCCAGATTCAGACCAAGTTCCGCGATGAAGTGCGCCCTCGTTTCGGCGTGATGCGCTCGCGCGAGTTCCTGATGAAGGATTCTTACTCGTTCCACACCTCGCAGGAATCTCTGCAGGCGACTTACGATGCGATGTACGAAGCCTACAGCAAAATCTTCAGCCGCATGGGCCTGGACTTCCGTGCAGTGGATGCCGATACCGGCTCTATCGGCGGTAGCGCCTCACACGAGTTCCAGGTACTGGCCGACAGCGGTGAAGACGATATCGTGTTTTCCACCGGTTCTGACTTTGCTGCCAATATCGAACTGGCAGAAGCGGTTGCCCCGGCTCAGCCACGTGCGGCAGCCAGCGAAGAACTGCGCATTGTAGATACGCCAAATGCCAAGACCATCGCCGAGCTGGTAGAACAATTCCAACTGCCTATCGAGAAAACGGTCAAAACGCTGCTGGTTCGCGCTAAAGAAGAAAGCGGCCACAAGCTGGTTGCTCTGCTGGTGCGTGGCGATCACGAACTGAATGAAGTGAAAGCCGAGAAGCTGACACAGGTTGCCGTTCCGCTGACCTTCGCCACCGAAGAAGAGATCCGCGCCATCGTCGGCGCAGGCCCTGGTTCACTCGGCCCGGTCAATCTGCAGCTTCCGGTCGTAGCCGACCGCAGCGTCGCGGCGATGAGCGATTTTGGCGCCGGTGCCAACATTGACGGTAAACACTACTTCGGCATCAACTGGGAGCGTGATTTGCCGCTGCCGCAGCAGGTTGCCGATATCCGTAACGTGGTCGATGGCGATACCAGCCCGGACGGTAAAGGTACATTGTTGATCAAACGCGGTATCGAAGTGGGCCATATCTTCCAGCTCGGCACCAAGTACTCTGAAGCAATGAAAGCCACGGTTCAGGGCGAAGACGGCCGTAATCAGGTCCTGACCATGGGCTGCTACGGTATTGGGGTCACTCGCGTGGTGGCTGCGGCTATCGAACAGAATCATGACGATCGCGGCATCATCTGGCCAGATGCTATCGCCCCGTTCCAGGTCGCTATTCTGCCAATGAATATGCACAAGTCCTTCCGCGTGCAGGCGCTGGCGGAAGAGCTGTACAACACCCTGCGTTCCCATGGCATCGACGTGATCCTCGATGACCGTAAAGAACGTCCGGGCGTGATGTTCGCGGATATGGAACTGATTGGCGTACCGCACTCTATCGTTATCGGCGACCGTAACCTCGACAGCGAAGAGATTGAGTACAAAAACCGCCGTGTCGGCGAGAAGCAAATGATCAAAACCGGCGAAATCGTTGATTTCCTGCTGGGGCAGATCAAACGCTGATCCGCAGAGACAGAAAGCAAAAACCCGCCTAGGCGGGTTTTTTTATGGTCGTTATTTGCTGTCGCAATTTTTGCTGCGGTCGAAAACGAGTTTACCGTCCGGCACCAGCGCCTTTTCGGTCTGTCCTTCTTCCATCGACGGCTGAACACTGAAGTGGCCATTCAACGTCAGGAAGACCGGTTCACCCGGCGTTTTGTAGGCTTTGGCATACCCTTGTTCCAACGCGATGGTATTGTCTACCGGGAACGTCTTGCCGGTGGCGCAGTCTTTAAACACCGCCGCATCCGCCATGTAGGTGTAGCTGCCTTTCAGCGCCATCGGCGTTTTAGGCAAGGCTTTCTCTACCGGATCCAGACGATAATTCAATTTGGACTCGATAACCGCACCGCTTTGGTCCAGCATTTCCAGGCTCTTGCCTGCGGGCCGGAAATAGCGTTTGTCGCCACGGCTGTCCGTCAGCACCAATTTATCGGCGGTTCGTGCCCACTTACCGTAGTCGGCGAAAGTCTGGTCGCCGTCTTTAGTGTCACGATAGGTTTCCTGCAGCACGAAAGTGCCGTCTTCATCCAGGAACAGCGAAGTATCCAGGCCACCGCAGTCTGCACAAGGCAATACGCCCTGATAACTTTGCTGCATGGCCTGAAGAGGCTGTTCCTTTGGCTGATATTGATTATTACATCCCAATAATGAGAGTGCCCCTGCCGCTAAAAACAGGGCTATTGTTATTTTCTTCACAGCTATTCTCCTACTGTGTCCATGTATCCTTAAGTGCGGATTTTGCCGCGCAGCGCTTTCGTTGCGCCTTTACGTACCTTGCCTTCCAGCCGACGTAATTTGGCCCCTTTCGTGGGCTTGGTCGCTCTGCGCGCTTTTTCCACCACCATCGCCTGCTGAATCAGCGCCACCAATCTGGCCAACGCCGCTTCACGGTTTAATTCCTGACTGCGATATTCCTGCGCTTTAATAATCACCACCCCATCGGCAGTAATTAAATGATTATTCAGGGCCAGCAACCTTTCCTTATAATACTCTGGCAGGCTGGATGCCCGGATGTCAAAGCGCAAATGGATAGCCGTTGAGGCTTTGTTCACGTGCTGGCCACCCGCGCCCTGCGCGCGGATCGCCGTCAATTCCAGTTCGTTATCCGGTATGGCAACGTTTCTCGACAGTTCCAGCACCGATCACACCTGCGCCTGTTGCCATTCGGCAAATTGGATTTCCAGACTATTCTGAGCGTCAGAAAGCCAGATAGTTCCCTCTTGCAGCGTGGCCTGCAGCGTCATATTGCGGCTGGCCAACGCCGCCAACTTGTTCAATTGTTCATCATCCAGGAAACGGATGTTTAGGTTTTTGTGGTTTGCCACTTTGCTCTGCATCGATTGCCACCATACGTGGCCGGCGCGTTCCCCGTAGGCGTAAAGCACCACTCGCGGTGACTGATTGCAGGCTTTCTTGATGCGCTTCTCGTCAGGCAGACCCATTTCGATCCACATTTCCAACCCGTTATGGTCATTGCGCTGCCAAATTTCCGGTTCATCTTCAGCACTCAGGCCTTTGGTGAATACCAGGCGCTCGTCGGCGTGGCAAATCCAGGCCAGCAGGCGCAGCATCATGCGCTGTTCGGTTTCGGAAGGGTGTTGGGCCAGGGTAAGCGTGGCGTCGTGGTAGAAATGACGATCCATATCAGCGATATTGACCGTGGCTTTATAAATGGTAGCTTTCAGCGCCATGGGTGACCTCATAATTATCAGGCGACAGTGTACTTGATTTGGCCCAACCGCTGCCAGCACGGCCGGGTAAAGCACAGTGCGAAAGCCGCGCGCAGGTGCTAATAACTCCAGAATAGCTGTGCTATAGTCGTCTAGGATAGAGTCAAGCTCCGAGAGCCTGCGCCTCATCGCTAAAGGGTTTCGATGACGCAGAGGTTCTTAAGGGAGGAAACTGTGCAACAATACTGTGAGTTAGTACGCCGTTTTTACGCCGAGATCGGCAGTGGTGATCGCGGCTACGTGCCTGATGCGTTAGCATGTGTATTAAAGGCATTGGACGAAGTTGCTGCGGATAACGCGCTACCGTCCTCCGTTAGGGAACAGGCGGCTTTTGCTGCCGCTAACTTATTGGTGAGCGACTATGTTGATGAATGATGAGTACCAATCCATCAATTGCGATGACTATGAAAGCCTGGAACTCGCCTGTCAGCATAACTACATTCTGAAGCTGGAGTTACGCGACGGAGATAAACTCGAAGGCAAAGCCACCGAGCTGAAATTTACCAAGGGCGTTGAGTACCTGATTATCGATCAGGCCGGCAATGCTCTCAGCTTGCGTCTGGATCACATCCTCAGTTTCAGTCATCCGGAAATCGGTACCGTGGTCGTCAGCCTGTCTGACTGATTTTGCGGTAACGCCATCCCAACAGGGCAGCCCAACGGCTGCCCTCGTCATTTAGGGCCTCAGCCTGGTTAGGGTTTAAGGCTGGCATAGTAGGCGGCCAGATCGGCAATATCGTCATCGGACAGCGCTGAAACATAGGCTTTCATCACCTCCGCCTGGCCGCCGTTACGTTCGCCCTTCTTATACGCCTGCAATGCATGCTCCAGATACATGGCGTTTTGCCCGGCCAGATTAGGATACATCGGTACCGAGACCTTCCCTTCTGCACCGTGGCATGCCATGCAACTGGCGGATTTATCCTTGCCTGCCGCCGCATCTCCCGCCGCCATCGCCGGCAGGCTGCTCAAACCGACCATCACCGCTATTGCGCTCACAAATTTCATCATTGCTCCTTACGCTCTTATTATTTTTTACGCCACTGCAGCCGCAGGGGTTGCTGCCCCTCGGAGGGTTGCCCGGCCTCGCTGACGAAAACGCCCAGCGCAGCGATAAGCCGATCATCATAATAGATCAACGGGGTACGCTCACGCTGCCAGGGAGGAATACCCAACTCTTGCCACAGTTTTTTGATTGGACGGGAATGCGTGCGGCCCAGGATGCGGAGCTTGCCCTGGGCGCTAAAGCGAACGCTCACTTTCTGCTGTGGCTGCGGAGCGCACAGGACAATATCGCCTTCCCCGCTGACCAGTGCACCCAATCCATCCGGCAACATCAGTGGCTCTGCCAACGACCATTCCAGAGAGGTTTGACGCAGATCGGCCATCAATGGCAACAGGTATAGGCGCCGACGAAAACGGCGGATCTGATATTGCCCCAGCTGTAGCTGAGGTTCGGCGTCTTCACGGCTGAGCGCCACCTCGTCCCACAGCCGCTGCAACTGCTCGCGTGAGGGCATGCTTGCGCCACGTCCCGCTATCCAACGGCGTAACAAAGCAAAACGTCGGGCCGGCGAGCATCTCAGCAAAGCGTCAATCGCCAACGCATTTTCCTCATCGAGCAGCGAGTGCAACTGCTCTGCCAATAGCTCATCCAACAATTGCTCTTGCTCGGCGCACAGGCTGGCGCTGCGCGCCGTCGCGGCGGCAAAATGCGGCCAGCGCTGATTCAACAATGGCAATACCTGCAGGCGCAGAAAGTTGCGATCGAAGCGCGAGTCCTGGTTACTGTCGTCTTCAATCCAACTGAGCTGATGCTGCTGGGCATAAGCTTCCAACTGCTGCCGGGAGCTGCCGAGCAATGGACGTAACAAACCGTTATTTCCCAATGAGGTTTGCGCAGCCATTGCCGACAGGCCCGCAGGGCCGCTGCCGCGCTTTAGCGCCAGCAGGAAGGTTTCACATTGATCGTCAAGGTGTTGCGCTGTGAGCAAGGTTTCATCCGCGGCCAGCGTGGCAGCAAAAGCGGAATAGCGCGCCGCCCGGGCCGCGGCTTCGATGCCGTCCTGACGGCCGTCGACCTGCACATATTGCACCACCAGCGGCAGTTGCCAGGCGGCGCATTGTTGGCGACAGTGTTCCACCCACCGATCGGCAAATGAACTCAGGCCGTGGTGCACGTGCACCGCACGTAGCTGCAACTCCGGCAGTTGTTGACGCAACTGCACCAGCAAGTGCAGCAGTACGCTGGAATCCAGCCCGCCGCTGAATGCCACCAGCAAGTGCCGGTGCGCACCCAGTTGACGGGCAAGCTGTCCAGATAATTGATTGCTATTCATTGATTAGGCTTAATAACGTCCAGATAGCTGCACGTTACCCCCCGCAATACCATCAATCAAGCATTAACCGCACGCAGGTGGCGGCCGGCCAACAGCCACCACATGGCCAACACCGCAATCACTGCGGCAGTACAACCCAATGCCCACCAGCCGATTTGCGAGAACAGGTGCGCGTAGGCCTGTGCGGTCGCTCCGGTCGCCGGATCCTCTGCGGTTTGACCCGCGATCATGCCCGCCAGATAATTTGCAATCGAGCCGGTGGTCAGCATATAGATGCCCGTCAGTACCCCGGTAGCGCCTGGGATATTCAATCGGGTGATTTGCGCCATGGCGACCGGGTCGATGAACAATTCGGCCAGCCCCATCACGGAAAGCCCGGCTATCATCAGGAACATCGATCCCTGACCGTAGCGGGCATTCAGCGCCATCAGGGTGAAACCGACGCCAATCAGCAGCAAGCCAAAGGCGAATTTCCCCCAAATGCGCAGCGTACGGCTACCGCTGCCGTTTCCTCGTACCAGCCAGGCCAGCATCACACCGCCAAACATCACGGCAAACGCATTCACTGACTGGAATAAAGCCGTCGGCACCGTCCAGGAAAACCATTGGCGATCGACATAGTGATCGATAAACAGGCTGATGGAGCTGCCGCCCTGCTGAGCGAAAGCCCAGAACAAAGTGCCTAACAGCATCAGCATGACGATCTGCCACAGCCCACGGCGCTGCTCTGTCGTAGCCCGGATCATAATCCGCGCCACCATCACCACCGCAGCGGCACACACCAGCATCAGTAATTGCCCTGCCAGACCGTAAATAAACAGCGAGGTGAAGAACAACGGGGCCAACAACAGCATGGCGCTTAGCCACACCCAGTTCGGGACCTTCAGAGTGTTGGCGCACATCTGCGCACGATCCACCCCGCGTGTGTGACTGAAATGGCGGCTGCCAAACAGGAAGATGGCCAGCCCGGCCAGCATGCCGATCCCCGCCAGCGCAAAACCGACGTGCCAGCCATAGCGCTCTGCCGCCAGCCCACAGGCGATGGGCGCCAGAATCGACCCCACGTTGCCGGCGGCATACAGCAGTGAAAAGCCCCCTTCACGGCGCGAGTCTTGCGGTTGGTACAACTCGCCCAGCAGGCAGCTGATATTGGATTTGAACAGGCCGTAGCCGCAGATGATGATCGCCAGGGCCAGATAGAGTGAATGTGTCGAGACGGCGCTCAGACCGAGGACAATGTGGCCCAGCGTCATCAGTACCGCCCCGGCGATTACCGCAACGCGGTTGCCCAGCAGGCGATCGGCCAGCAGGCCGCCCAGGATCGGCGTGACGTAAACCAGAGAGGCATAGGCGCTATAGAGGCTGATAGCACGGCTGTCGGAATAACCAAGTTGGTGGGTAAGATAGAGAATAAGTAATGCACGCATGCCGTAAAAGCTGAAATATTCCCAAATTTGTATGGCTACGACATAGTAGATTGCGCGCGGCTGTGAGGGTGTTTTCATGGGTTTCTCCCATCAGTCGGTGAACGACAAAAGGGAGGCGTAAACGCCTCCCCGTTATTTCAGTTATTTATCGTTTTTCAACACCTTCACGGTGTAACGCCCATCCGCCTGACGGTAAGCGCCGTGGATATCGGTTTCGAAGCCCGGATAATGCGCGCCGATTTCGCACAGCATTTGCAGGAACTCCAGTACCGGACGGCTTTCCTCAGTGAGCATTTCACCAGGCATCACCAGTGGAACACCTGGAGGATATGGCAGGATCATGTTGGCATTCACCTTGCCGACCATGTCTTCCAAATAGACCTCTTCCACTTCACCGTGCAGCTCTTTCTGGAAGGCATTGAACGGGTTCATGACCAGGGTTGGCAGCACTTCAAATGCGCGGTACATCAGATCCGGCAGGTTGTGCTCAACCACCAGCTTGTGAATGTTCTGCGCCAGATCCTGGATGCGCATGTTTTCATAAAACTCAGGCGCCTCTTTGTACAGTGAAGGCAGCATGTTTTTCACCCGCAGGTTCAGGTCGAACGAACGTTTGAAATCAGTCAGGCCGCGCAGCAGGCTGAGGGCTTTGGTTTTGTCGATACCGATGCTGAACAGGAACAGCAGGTTATATGGGCCGGTTTTCTCAACGATGATACCGTGCTCGTCCAGGTATTTAGCAACCAGGCTGGCCGGGATACCAAACTCCTGCATTTCACCCTCTTTGCTCATCCCTGGGGTCAGGAGAGTCACTTTGATCGGGTCGAGATACATATGTTCATCGTCGATATTTTTGAAGCCGTGCCACGCGTTGTCAGACTTCAGCGGCCAGCATTCAGGCTGATCGATGTGCTCCGGCTGCCAGACGTCAAAGAACCAACCTTCGGACTCAACGTTCAGCTGTTTGATTTCTTTACGGAACTTGATAGCACGTTCAATAGAGCCGTTAATCAAACGCTTACCGGCATTGCCTTTCATCATTGCCGCAGCAGTTTCGGTCGACGCCACGATACCGTAGTGCGGTGAAGTGGTGGTTTGCATCATGTAGGCTTCGTTGAAGGTTTCTTCGTTGATGTCACCTTTCACGTGGATCATCGAAGCCTGAGAGAATGCCGCCAGCAGTTTATGCGTGGATTGGGTTTCATAAATCACCTTGCCTTCCACACGGCCGCCGCTCATGCCGCATTTGCCTTTGTAAATCGGGTGGAAATTGGTGTAAGGCACCCAGGCGGAGTCAAAGTGAATAGATTTCACATCCAGCGCGCTCTTAATATGATCGGTGTTGTACAGCAGACCGTCATAGGTAGAGTTGGTGATTACCGCATGCACTGGCCAGGTCGCGTTTGGTGTTTCTTTAACACGTTTGGCGATGGTGTCACGGGCAAATTCACTCTGCGGGATCCCACCGAGAATGCCGTAGGCATTACGGGTTGGGCGGAAATAGATTGGCGTAATGTCGCTCATCATCATCAGATGGGTCAGCGATTTGTGGCAGTTACGGTCAATCAATACGGTGCTGCCGGCCGGTGCGGAGTACATGCCGACAATTTTGTTGGCGGTAGAGGTGCCGTTAGTCACCATATAGCTGCGTTCAGCGTTGAATACGCGAGCAATATACTCTTCAGCTTCTTTGTGCGGACCGGTGTGGTCCAGCAGTGAACCCAGCTCGGAAACCGAAATAGAAATATCGGATTTCATGGCGTTAGCGCCAAAGAAATCGTAGAACAGGCTGCCGACCGGACTTTTCTGGAAGGCGGTGCCCCCCATGTGGCCTGGAGTACAGAAGGTGTATTTGCCTTCACGCACATATTTGAACAGCGCCTTGGTCAGCGGCGGCAGGATGGTATCGATGTACTCATCGGTGTTTTGTTTGATCTTGGCAGCGATATCGGTAGCTGCACCCAGCGCATATTCAAAGAAACGCACCTGCATGCGCAGATCGTTCAGGCTGACATCCAGGGTTGAATGCGTATTGGCAAATGCATACAGCGGCATGTATTCGTTCAACTGGCTGATTTCTTCACACAACTCAAGGTTGTATTTATCCCAGTCGAAAATCACCCCGCACAAGCGTGCATTATTCTCGATCAGCTTTAACAGGTCTTCGCGATCGTTAGGATAGACAACGCGGAAGTCCAGGCTTTCCAATGCTTTGTGCAGTTCGCGGATAGGCTCTTCTTTAAAGTAGACACCCATGTGGTTCATGATAGCTATAACGTTCATAATCATTTCTCCAGGTAATGCGAGCCCCTTGCCATCACGAGTGACAATTACTGCAAGGGGCTAAATTAAGAAGTGGGTCAGTACGTGCTTAGTGCGCTTTGGCCGTTGTGTTGCCGTCGATGGCTACGCCGTTGGCTTTGGCGGTCTGACGAGTATTCATTTTGCGGGCGTAGAACATCAGGATGATCAGGCTGATGATGAAGGTGCCGGACAGTTCGAACGAGTCGGCGCCCATCAGCGCGATGAAGCAGAAGCCACAACCCAGCACCGATGCAATCAGGCTCAGCAGGTTACGGATATTGACGCCTTCGAAGCGGATCAGGTCTACGCAAGAGTAGAAGTAAGGCAGCATGGTCAGCAGCACCGCGATACCAGTCAGCATGCCGAACAGGTCGGAAGCTTTACCGCCGCCGGAGCTCATGGCCGTAATCAGCACCATCAAGGCGGTCATTTTGCAGCTAGCCAGCAGCAGGCCTTTCTTCGGAATGCCGTTTTTATCCATTTCGCCATAAACTTTCGGGAAGTTACCGTCGTTGGCAGCACGCACCCCGGCTTGACCCACCAGCATCATCCACGAACCGAGTGAAGTCAGGCAGGCGAAGGCGGTGAAGGCAGAGACCATTGGCGCAGCCCAATTACCCATGATGGTAGAGGCGCTGATGGCGAACGGTGCGCCGGAAGCGGCCATCTCAGAGGCAGGATACATACCGCTGATGACCTGGGTTGCTGCAACGTAGATGATCCCGGCCAGTGCGGTCCCCAGCATGGTTGCCAGCGGTACGGTACGTTTCGGGTTTTTCACCATGCCGGTACTTACTGCGGCAGACTCCACGCCGATAAACGCCCACAGGCACAGCAGGATACTTTTGATGACGGCATGGTAATCAGTGGTACCGGAGGTATTCCAGTTAGCCTGATAGGTTGCCGCGTCGAACCAATGCCAGCCTGCGGTCGCAGTGACAATCACCGGGATCAGCACCAATACCAGACCCAGCGTGGTCAAACGACTGACCCAGGAACCGCCGAGCAGGTTAATAAAGGTAAACACCCAAACAATAGCAATACAGGCAATACCCGCCGGTACCGGATTATTCAGTGCAGGGAAGAAAGTAGAAAGGTAAGAAACCGCGGTAATGCCGATGGCCAGATTACCAATCCAGTTCGCATGATAATAAAGCACGCCGGTTTGGAAACCGAACGCCGGGGAAATTTCACCCGCGTAGGCAATAGGACCACCTTGCTGAGGGTTTTTAGTGGCCAGGCGAGCATATACATAGGCCAGAGACATCGCGCCGATAATAGATATCACCCATCCCCATATAGCGATAGATCCGAGACTTGCCAGGTTCGCGGGTAATAAGGCAATGCCGCTCCCCATCATATTACCGGCAACCACACCGGTGCAGGCAATAAGCCCTATTTTCTTGGATGAAGCCATGGTCAGTTTCTCCTGATTTTGATTTCTTATAAGTCCATGTCGCTATGCAGTTTTGCTAATGACCGGACTTGATGGTCAGGATGCTAAAGAATGGCGTCAGTAAAGTCCTAAAGATAAAGTGATATTACGGTCATGATCATACAAATGATAACTTGAGGTTTTCCCTTAACAAATAAAGAGCTAAACACGGCATCAAGAAAAGATAAATATCGTTTAAAAACATCACGGTATTCATGTTATTTTTCATCCACAAACGAGAACAACAGCGATAAAGTCATCAACCGTGGAATACATTTAATTTAACAAAACAGGCACAATAAATAACACCGCCGCTCAATATATTGAGTCAGCGGTGTTATCGAAGGTTATTCGCCTTGAGTGTAGTTATTGAGATAGGGAACGACGGCGTTAATTGAGGTGTGAAATACGGCATTGCTAATCCAATGCAGCGTATTTTCTCCAGGACGAAGATTAAAGGCAGTGATATAAGAATCTGCCGCCAGGTGGTTATTGCCCTGCATTTCATAAACCTTACCCAGCAACACGTAATTCATCCAGGACATCTGCAGCTCGATGCCTCTGTTGATTGCCTGGTGGGCTTCATCGGTATTCCCCTCCCCCAGCGCCTGTATCGTATGAATTTGCTGAATAATCGGACTGTCCTTTAACGCCGGCAGCGTATTCAGACGGGTGATTTCCGCCTGCAATTGCGCCAATTGCACACCGTCAAAAGGTTGATAAGAGTTACGCAATAAATCGGCCAGCGCTTTTTCTGCGGAGAGATAAATAAAATTCGGCGTAATTTTTATCATATCCGCCAGCATATTACTCGCATGGGTCAGTGAGTCATTATCCCCCTGAATCAAGAGCTGATGCGCCTGATAATACTGTTGCAAGGCCGGGCCGGAATTCGGCAACAGCTGGGTCAGGCGCTGCTGCAACTGCGGCGGCCAGGGCTGCTTGAGAGCAACAGACAGGCTGCTGAGGAAATCCTCCTGGATTTTCAGCTGGTTGTCGTCGGTCACAAAGTAACGCTTATCCAACATGATGGAGCTGTCTGCATTGTTCACCAGGCGCACCGACAGGAAGCACTGCTGAGCACGATAATGGCGCTGATTGACGAACTCAATGGTCAGAGACTTACCCGAGCTGCTGGGTCCGGTGTAGTTGTAGTTAGTCTGATCGTGTACCAGGAAGGTGGAGTAAGTATTCAGCGAGTCCGTCACCACTTCACTCAGGCCAACAACATAAGAAAGCTGCGGCGTCCAGTTGCTGCAACTGTTGCCCCCCTGAATACGGATGTCGATATCACGCGGGTTCATCAGCACCGGCATGGTGGATTCCGGTATCCGTTGCGACAAGGTCGCGATGGCAACAAACACCACACAGGCGCTCAACGCGGCAAGAAATGCCAGCCATACCCAGAATGTCGATTGACGGTAAAAAGGGGCTGTTGAGGTGACCGGCGGCGTTTTTAACTTGCTCGGTTTTGGCGGTTCATAGGCTACGTCGTCTTCTTCGCTGCCGTCGCTGCCGTCTTCCGGCTCATGCATGATAACCGCGACCTGCGGCACCGCAGGCGTTGCCACATCTTCCCCTTCACACCACATAACCGGCGCTGCCAGCTTATAGCCGCGTTTGGGTACGGTGATAATGTACTCCGGGCTATTGGTGTCGCCGTCTTTCAGGTATTTTCGCAGCTCGGAAATACTCTGGGTCACCACATGATTGGTGACGATGTTGCGTTTCCATACGTTATCGATCAGCTCATCTCTGCTCAGCACCACATCCGGATGCCGGGCGAAATATTGCAGCATATCGATCAGGCGAGGCTCCAACGTCTGTTGGCGCCCGTCACGGCTTATTTTGTTGTCTGCGGGAGTAACTAACCACTCTCCAACGCGAAAAACAGGCTCTTGCATAGTGAACATAACTCAAAAGGGGCGTGCGGCAAGCGCGGGATAATAGCATATGCGGGTGCCGCCTGCGCCGCTACGACCCGATTAAGCATTCATACCTCATATAATTCTAGAGGCAACCCATCAGGATCGCTGAAAAAAGTGAAACGTGACTGGGTATAAGGATCGACACGCACCGGTTCACACTCCACCCCGGCATTTTGCAAGTGCAGGATTGCCTGCTCGATATCATCAACGCTGAACGCCAAATGGCGCAGACCGCAGGCCTCCGGGCGGCTGACGCGGGCCGGCGGTGATGGGAAGGAAAACAGTTCGATGCTGTACTGGCCGTTGAGCGCCAAATCCGCTTTCCACGAATCGCGCTCCGCACGGTAAAACTCCTCTAACAGGGTAAAACCCAGGATATCGCAGTAAAAATGCTTACTGGCCGCATAATCTGAACCTATGACTGCGATGTGGTGTACCTGACGTAGTGCCAACATAGTGATGCCTCATTGTCTGTCTGATGAGGCAAGGTATCCGGCAGCCGCGGCATCGTCAACGGCAAAAAGCCCCGTGGGGTAAGACGGGGCTTTTCTTGAACTATCGGTAACGCAGTAAATCGATCAGGCTTTAAGATCCGCCAATGCCGCCCCGTAGTTGATGTGCAGCACCTGCCCATCGACCACCAGCGCAGGGACGCTCTGCACCCCGGCTTTTTCCGCTTCGGCGAGACGCGCCGGCGTTTCGCCCAGATGAACCACGTCCACCTGCACATCCTGGCTCAACAGGCCCAACAACTGCTGCTCTGCGCTCACGCAAACCGGGCAACCGGCATGATAGAAAACGGCCTTAGTCATGATAATTCTCCTTGGTTCTGACTGTTGCGGGTGAACTGCGCCACCCATTTAGTTTCGACTCGAAACCAAATGCACAATAAATCCTCCACCATGCCTTGTCAACATAGTTTTTAATCGATACTATTTTCCCACATTAGCGAGGATCCCATGTTGACACTGTTTGATTTACTGGAACGACTGAATAGCCTGCAACGCAGCTGGCTGCGGAGTCATGAAGAGCTGGAAAGCCTGCCGCCGGTGCAGTTGAGCGCCTTATATTACCTGGCACGTTGCAACCATTACTCCAATACGCCGATGGCGGTCGCGGAATATCTCGGCCTGACCAAGGGCACGGTGTCGCAATCGCTGAAAAAGTTGGAAAGTAACGGGATGATCGCCCGCACGGCTGACGTAAAGGACCGCCGCAGCGTCAGGCTAAAGCTGACCGACAAATCACGTTCATTGATGGATGCCCTGTTCCCTCCAGCTTATTTACAGCAGGCGCAGGATGCCATGCAGCAGGAGGGCGGGCAGTTGCTGGAATTACTGACGCAGTTGCTGCGTCAGCTGCAAAAACAGGATGATAACGTGGCGCTGTTCGGCGAATGCCATCAATGCCGCTATCACCAGCGGCATGACGGCCAACCCTTTTGCGGTTTGACTCAGGAACCGCTGCCGACCAGCAGCGTGAATCTGATTTGCCGCGAGTTTGCTTAAGCCAGCGGCGTTTTTAACACCTTCACCAGATAACGCCCATCCTCGGTCAGTTTCGCACCGTGTATATCGGTTTCAAAGCCCGGATAGCGTTCGCCGATAGAACACAACATCAGCAAGAAATCGAGCACCGCTCGGCTCTCTTCGGTGATCATCTCACCCGGCATCACCAGCGGAACCCCTGGTGGATAAGGCAGGATCATGTTCGCCGCGACTTTGCCGACCAGTTGATCCAGCTCGCAGGTTTCCACGTTGCCGCGCACCTGCTGCTGGAACATTTGGTGTGGCGTCAGCTTCATTTCTGGCAACACATCAAAAGCCCGCTGCATCAAACCCGGCAGATCGTGCCGACAGATCAAGCTGTGGATCCCGGCCGCCAGGTCCTGAATACGCATATTACGGTAGAAATCCGGATCCTCGGCAAACAGGTCCGGCAGCATGTTCTTCACCCGCAGGTTGAGATCGTAGGCGCGTTTAAAATCGGTCAGGCCACGCAGCAGGCTCATCGCCTTGGTTTTATCAATGCCGATACTGAACAGGAACAGCAGATTATAAGGCCCGGTTTTCTCCACCACGATACCGCGTTCGTCCAGGTACTTCGCCACCAGCGCAGCCGGTATGCCGCTCTCTTCCAGCGCGCCAAGCTCATTCATCCCCGGCGTCAGGATGGTGACCTTGATAGGATCGAGATACATATGATCGCGGTCCGTCTTGCCAAAGCCGTGCCAGTTGTCATCCGGGTTCAGAGGCCAGCACTGCGCCTCGTCAATCTCTTCCGGCTGCCAGATATCGAAGAACCAGCTATCACTCTCTTCCCGCAAACGCTGCACCTCACGACGGAAATGCAGCGCACGCTCCACCGAACGGTTAATCAACCGCCGCCCCGGATTACCGCGCAGCATCGCCGCGGCGGTTTCCATCGACGCCACGATGCCGTAATTCGGCGAAGTGGTGGTGTGCATCATATAGGCCTCGTTAAAGGTACTTTCGTCATAGTCACCCTTAATGTGGATCATCGAGGCCTGCGAAAACGCCGCCAGCAGCTTATGAGTCGACTGGGTTTCGTAGATCACTTTACCGGGTATGCGTTCACCGCTCATGCCGCTCTTGCCGTCGTAAATCGGATGGAAGTTGGTATAGGGCACCCAGGCGGAATCAAAATGAATTGATGGGACGTCCAGCGTCTGCTTGATGTAATCCGTGTTGTACAGCAGGCCGTCGTAGGTCGAGTTGGTGATCACCGCATGTACCGGCCAACTGGCGTTGGCCGTATCAGCCACCCGAGCGGCAATGCTGTCATGGGTGAATTCACGCTGCGGGATCCCGCCAAGGATCCCGTAGGCATTGCGCAGCGGGCGCAAGTAAATCGGGACGATATCGCTCATCATCAACAGGTGGCACAGGGACTTATGGCAGTTGCGGTCGATCAATACCGTGCTGCCGGTCGGGGCCGAATACATGCCGACAATTTTATTGGCGGTAGAGGTGCCGTTGGTCACCAGATAACTTTGTTCGGCGTTGAAGGTGCGCGCAATATACTCTTCGGCCTCCAGGTGAGGGCCAGTGTGATCCAGCAACGAGCCAAGCTCGGTGACCGAAATCGACACGTCGGCTTTCAGGGTATTGGCCCCGAAAAAATCGTAAAACAGGCAACCGACCGGGCTCTTCTGAAAGGCCGTACCGGCCATATGACCGGGGGTACAGAAGGTGTATTTCCCTTCATGCACATAGTTGAACAGCGCCTTGGTCAGCGGCGGCGTAATAGTATCGATGTATTCGGCGGTGTATTGCTGGATGCGCTGCGCAATATCATCTGCCGCATTCAGGCCGTACTCGAAGAAATACAGCACCATACGCATTTCATGCAGGCTAACGTCGAAGGTGGAATGGGTGTTGATAAACGCATACAGCGGCAGATATTCGTTGAGCTCGTTGATCTCGCTGCACAGCTCCAGGCTATAGTCGTCCCAGTCAAAAATCACGCCGCAAATGCGTGCGTTAGCTTCGATCAGCTTCAACAAATCGCCGCTGTTTTTGGGATACACCAGTTGGAAGTTCATCGCAGCCAGTGCGGTGTGAAGCTCGCGGATCGGCTCGTCTTTGTAATAAACGCCCGCTGGGCTCATGATCGCGATGATGTTCATCAGCTGCTCCTGTCAGTTAACCACCAAACCTCTATAACAACATGAAAATACTGCGGTGTGTAGACAAAAAAAAACCGCCCGAAGGCGGTTTCTTGCAACGCGTGACGACACTCAGCAATAGCCGTAGTTCATCAGGCGCTGGTAGCGGCGGTTAAGCAGCTCTTCGGTGTTCAGGCCGTCGAGATCTTTCAGATCGGCCAGCAGCTGCGCTTTCAACGCTTCCGCCATCGCCGGTACATCGCGGTGAGCAGAGCCCAGCGGTTCCGGGATCACCGAGTCGATCAGCTTCAGCTCTTTCAGACGCGGTGCAGTAATGCCCATGGCTTCTGCGGCAATCGGCGCTTTGTCGGCACTTTTCCACAGAATGGAAGCACAACCTTCCGGTGAGATCACCGAATAGGTGCTGTACTGCAGCATGTTCACTTTGTCGCCCACGCCAATGGCCAATGCACCACCGGAACCGCCTTCGCCGATCACCGTACAGATCACCGGAATTTTCAGACGAGACATTTCACGCAGGTTATGGGCAATCGCTTCTGACTGGCCACGCTCTTCCGCGCCCACGCCCGGATAGGCGCCAGGGGTGTCGATGAAAGTGATCAGCGGCATCTTGAAACGAGAGGCCATTTCCATCAGGCGCAGCGCTTTGCGATAGCCTTCCGGTGCCGGCATGCCGAAGTTACGGCGGATTTTCTCTTTGGTCTCGCGGCCTTTCTGATGCCCGATGATCATCACCGGCCGGCCATCGAGGCGCGCAATACCACCGACAATCGCTTTGTCATCGGCATAGGCACGATCGCCCGCCAGTTCTTCGAAGTCGGTAAAGATGTGTTTGATATAATCCAGGGTATAAGGACGGCGCGGGTGGCGTGCCAATTGGGCAACTTGCCAGGCCCCAAGATCGGAAAAAATCTTGCGCGTCAGCTCAACGCTCTTTTCACGAAGGCGCTGAACCTCTTCGTCCAGATTAATATCTAATTTTTCGTCTTGACGGCTGACTGCAGTCAGCGAGTCAATTTTCGCTTCCAGCTCTGCAATCGGCTGTTCAAAATCAAGAAAATTCAGACTCATAGCATTCCTATTTTAGTCAAATTCCAGTTCCACCTGCTCATTACCTACCAAAGTCCGCAAATCTATCAATAAGCGGTCGGTGGGCGTCACGCGCCAGGTTGCGCCAAAACGCAGCTTGGCCCGCGCATCTTCCCGTTGATAGTAAAGATGCACTGGAATCGTCCCCGAGCGATGGGGTTCCAAAGACTGACGGAGACGGTTCAAAAGCTGGTCATCAATTTGCCTGTCCGTCAGCGAGATAGCAAGTCCGCGAGCGTATTTTTCACGGGCTTCACTGATATCCATTAGCTCGCGGGCGGTCATTTTAAGCCCGCCGCTAAAGTCATCAAAGCTGACCTGTCCACTGGCGATCAGGATACGGTCTTTTTCCAATAAATGCTGGTATTTTTCTAACGCATCGGTGAATAACATCACCTCCAGACGGCCAGAACGGTCATCCAGAGTACAGATCCCGATGCGGTTACCGCGCTTGGTGACCATAACCCGCGAGGCGATCACCAGCCCAACGGCGGTGGTCATTTTGCCCCGATCCGTCGGGTGCATATCTTTCAAACGCTGGCCACCGGCATAGCGTTCGATCTCCTTCAGGTACTGGGTGATCGGGTGCCCGGTGAGGTACAACCCCAGCGTTTCCCGTTCACCGTCCAGCACCACCTGCTCCTGCCAGCGGGGCACGTTGGCGTAGGATTGCTCCACTTGCTCCGGCGCTTCCGCCAGTACGCCAAACATGTCCACCTGGCCGATCGCTTCGGCTTTGGCATGCTGATCTGCCGCTTTCAGCGCATCGGGCAATGAGTTCATCAATGCGGCGCGGTGCGGCCCAAGGCGGTCGAACGCCCCGGACATGATCAGCTTTTCCAGAATGCGGCGGTTAATTTTTTTGATGTCGGAACGCGCGCACAGATCGAACAGGTCTTTAAAGTAGCCCTGTTCACCGCTGTTACGCGCTTCCAGAATAGCTTCAATCGGCCCTTCCCCAACGCCTTTGATGGCGCCGATACCGTAAACGATCTCACCTTCATCGTTAACGTGGAAATGGTACTGGCCGCTGTTGATGTCCGGCGGCAGGATTTTCAGCCCCATGCGCCAGCACTCATCCACCAGCCCCACCACCTTATCGGTGTTGTCCATATCGGCGGTCATCACCGCCGCCATAAACTCGGCCGGGTAGTGTGCCTTCAGCCACAGCGTCTGGTAGGACACCAACGCATAAGCGGCAGAGTGCGATTTGTTGAAACCGTAACCGGCGAATTTCTCCACCAGGTCGAAGATTTTTACTGACAGTTCACCGTCGATACCGCGTGATTTTGCCCCATCCTCGAAACCGCCACGCTGCTTGGCCATCTCAACCGGGTTCTTTTTACCCATCGCACGACGCAACATGTCCGCGCCGCCCAGCGAATACCCGGCCAGGACCTGGGCAATCTGCATAACCTGTTCTTGATACAGGATGATGCCATACGTCGGCTCCAGCACCGGCTTGAGCGACTCATGCTGCCACTGGATATCCGGGTAGGAAATTTCTTCGCGGCCGTGCTTACGGTCGATAAAGTTATCCACCATGCCTGACTGCAAAGGCCCAGGGCGGAACAGCGCCACCAGTGCGATCATGTCTTCGAAACAGTCGGGCTTCAGACGTTTGATCAAATCCTTCATGCCGCGCGATTCAAGCTGGAAGACCGCGGTGGTCTCCGAACGCTGCAGCATGTCGAAGCTCTTTTTGTCTTCGAGCGGGATGGCGGCGATATCAATCGGCTCCAGCCCGGTTTTGGCGCGCCGGGCGTTGATCATCTCCAACGCCCAGTCGATGATGGTCAGAGTACGCAAGCCGAGGAAGTCGAACTTCACCAGCCCGGCGTATTCCACGTCGTTCTTGTCGAACTGGGTAACCGGATGCTGCCCCTCGGCGTCACAATACAACGGCGCGAAGTCGGTGATTTTGGTCGGCGCGATCACCACGCCCCCGGCGTGCTTACCGGCGTTACGCGTTACCCCTTCCAGCTTGCGCGCCATGTCAATCAGCGCTTTGACTTCCTCATCGGCCTCGTAAATTTCCGGCAGTTGGGGTTCGGCGGCAAAGGCTTTTTCCAGCGTCATGCCCGGATCGGGCGGCACCAGTTTAGAGATGCGGTCGACGAAGCCATAGGGGTGGCCCAGCACGCGGCCCACGTCACGAATAACCGCTTTCGCCGCCATGGTACCGAAGGTGATGATTTGCGATACCGCCTCTCGGCCGTACATTTCCGCCACGTGCTCAATCACCAGATCGCGTTTTTCCATGCAGAAGTCGACGTCGAAGTCGGGCATCGAAACACGTTCCGGGTTCAGGAAACGTTCAAACAGCAGGTCAAATTCCAGCGGGTCGAGATCGGTGATTTTCAGTGCATAGGCTACTAACGAACCGGCACCGGAACCACGCCCCGGGCCTACCGGTACGTTGTTATCCTTCGACCACTGGATGAACTCCATCACGATCAGGAAGTAACCCGGGAAGCCCATCTGGTTGATCACGTTCAGTTCAATATCCAGACGTTCATCGTATTCAGGGCGACGTTGAGCGCGTACTTCCGGGTCGGGGAACAAAAACTCCAGGCGATCTTCCAGCCCTTCCTTCGACTTGAGGATCAGGAAGTCTTCGGTGCTCATATCACCGGTCGGGAACTGCGGCAGGAAATACTCACCGAGGCGAATCGTCACGTTACAACGCTTGGCGATCTCTACGCTGTTGAGCAGCGCTTCCGGGATGTCGGCAAACAGCTCGCACATCTCATCTTCGTTGCGCATGTATTGTTGCGCCGTATAGTTGCGTGGGCGCTTGGGATCGTCCAGCGTGAAACCATCATGAATGGCGACACGAATTTCATGGGCGTCAAAGTCGTCCTCGACCAGAAAGCGCACATCGTTAGTGGCCACCACCGGCAATCCGCGTTCAGTGGCCAGCGCCACTGCGGCGTGCAGATAGTTTTCTTCGTCCGGCCGACCGGTGCGGATCAATTCGAGGTAATAACTGTCCGGGAAGTATTGCTGATAGAAATCCAGGCACTGCTCCACCTGCGGCTGGTTGCCGCGCAGCAGAAACTTGCCGACGTCCCCCTGGCGCGCGCCAGACAGCAAAATCAGCCCTTCACGGTGCTCAATCAACCAGTCGCGATCAATGGTCGGGCCGGCGGCACCGTAACCACGCTGATAAGCGCGGGAAATCAGCAACGTCAGGTTTTGGTAACCTTCATTATTGGCGGCCAGCACGGTGAGCTGCGCCAGCTCATCGCCCAGCACTTCGCTTTGCACATGAAAATCCGCGCCGATGATCGGTTTGATCCCGGCGCCGTGCGCGCTGCCATAGAACTTCACCAGACCACACAGGTTGGTAAAGTCGGTAATTGCCAAAGCAGGCATGGCTAACGCGGCGGCTCTCTTCACCAACGGCCCGATCTTGGCTAATCCATCAATCATGGAGTAGTCGCTATGAACGCGCAGGTGAATAAAACGAGGTTCGGCCATATCCAGATACCTGAATCTAGGGGCTCAGCGGACTGAACCCGGGTTAACGCTATCGCTTGTCTGGCCCGGATAACCAGGCCTGCAGATTACAGCCCCAGCGCCCTTCTTACCGGGGCAAAACTGCGGCGGTGATGCTCGGTCGCACCCAGCGCGGCCAGCCGCTCCAGATGGAAGGCGGTCGGGTAGCCCTTATGCTGCGCAAAACCGTAGTCGGGGAACACAAGATCCAATTCGGCCATTTCGCGGTCACGCGTTACCTTAGCCAGAATGGATGCCGCGCTGATTTCCGCCACGCGGCTGTCTCCCTTCACCACCGCCTGTGAACGCATCGGCAATTTCGGGCAGCGGTTACCGTCGATCAATACCATGTCCGGTGCGATATGCAACCCGGCAACCGCACGCTGCATCGCCAGCATAGTGGCATGCAGAATGTTAAGTTGGTCGATCTCTTCTGGCTCAGCGCGGCCCAGGCTCCAGGACAACGCTTTCTCGACGATTTCGTCATACAGCGCCAGGCGGCGCTTTTCACTGAGCTTTTTCGAGTCCGCCAGGCCCACGATCGGCCGGGCGGGATCGAGGATCACCGCAGCGGTCACCACTGCGCCAACCAAAGGACCACGGCCCACTTCGTCCACACCTGCAATCAGCGTGGCGACAGGATAGATGAAAGGTTCAATCATGCTTTTGCCAGCTCCAACACAGCCTGAGCGGCCTGTTCATCAGCACCGCAACGGATGCTTTGGTGCAAAGTAAGGAAGGTTTGTTTCAGTTCGTCGGTTTGCGCGTTCTCTTCCAGCAACGGCATCACCGCCGCCGCCAGCTTGTCCGGCACGCAGTCATGCTGCAGCAGTTCGGTGACGATTTCACGGCCTGCCAACAGATTGGGCAGCGAGACATACGGCGTCTTCACTAACCGCTGCGCCAGCCAGAAGGTAAAGGGTTTCATACGGTAGCCCACCACCATCGGACATTTGGCCAGCATGCACTCCAGCGCGGCGGTGCCTGAAGCCAGTAATGCCGCGTCGCTGGCAACCATCGCCTCACGCCCTTGACCGTTCAGCAGATGCACGCGCAGCTCGGGCGCCACTTCAGCTTTGATCCGCTCAAACTGTTCGCGACGTTTGGCGTTAACCAGCGGCACCACCAGCTCAAGCTCGGGATAACGGGTACGCAGCAACTGCGCCGTTTTCAGGAAGTCGGCGCTCAGCATCTCAACTTCTGCGCTGCGGCTGCCCGGCAACAGGGCCAGACAACGTGCGTCGGGTGCGATGCCCAGCGTAGCGCGCGCAGCCAATTTATCCGCCTGCAGCGGCATGGCATCAGCCATGGTGTGGCCGATAAACCGGCAGGGAACGTTAAAACGATCGTAAAACGCTTTTTCGAAAGGGAGAAACGCCAGCACCAGATCGGTGGCTTTGCCAATTTTGAAAACGCGCTTTTGACGCCAGGCCCAGACGGACGGGCTGACATAGTGAATGGTGCGAATGCCGCGTTGTTTCAGACGGCCTTCCAGGGTGATATTGAAGTCAGGCGCGTCGATACCCACAAACACGTCCGGCTTCAGTTCGCTGAACCGGCGGGTAAGACCCTTGCGGATCTTTAACAGGCGTGGCAGGCGCTCAAGCACCTCCACCACGCCCATTACCGCCAGCTCTTCCATTTCGTACCAGGTTTCACAGCCTTCAGCCTGCATCAGCGGGCCGGCGACGCCAACAAAACGCGCGTCGGGGACTTGCGCCTTAAGCGCGCGGATCAATCCGGCGCCAAGAATATCACCGGAGGTTTCTCCGGCGACCAATCCGATAGTCAATGGGCGATTTTGCATAGGTCAGCGAATGATACCGCGGGTTGAGCGGCCAAAGAAATCCAGGAACTGCTGCACCACCGGCTGCTCTTTTGCCAGGGTTTCGATTTCTGTTTTCGCTTCATCCAGCGTTTTCTCGCTGCGATAAAGGATCTTGTAGGCGTTACGGATTGCCTGCATTTGATCTTTATCGAAACCACGACGTTTCAGGCCCACGGCGTTAACGCCGAATGGCGTGGCGTGGTTACCCTGCGCGATGACAAAAGGAGGCACGTCTTGGGCAACACCGGAACAACCGCCCACCATCACGTGGGTGCCGATGATGCAGAACTGGTGGATAGCCGTCATGCCACCAATAATGGCATGGTCGTCAATTTCCACATGCCCGGCAAGCGTAGCATTGTTCGCCAAGATACAGGAATTACCCACCACACAGTCGTGCGCAACGTGCACGTTAACCATCAGCAGGTTGTCATTACCTACCTTGGTCAACCCTGTGCCCTGCGCTGTGCCGCGATGAATGGTCACGCTTTCGCGAATGCGATTGCGATCGCCAATCTCGACACGCGTAGGTTCGCCCGCGTATTTCAGATCCTGATTCACTTCACCAATAGAGGCGAATTGATAGATCTGGTTATCGCGACCGATTTTGGTCAGGCCATTCACCACAATGTGGGATTTCAGTACCGTGCCTTCGCCGATTTCCACCTGGGAGCCGACGTAACAGAAGGGACCGATGTGCGCGCCAGCGCCGATAACGGCACCTTCTTCGATAATCGCGCTAGGATGGATAAAGGCGGTTTTGTCGATCACGGATTAAGCCTCCCGGCTGCGCGCACACATCATGGTTGCTTCGCAGACAATTTTGCCGTCGACGGTTGCCACGCCTTTAAAGCGCGTCAGACCACGACGTGTTTTCTCAAAGGTGACTTCCATGATCATCTGATCACCAGGCACTACCGGGCGTTTGAAACGGGCTTCATCGATACCGGCGAAGTAATACAGCTCGCCCGGTTCCAGTTTGCCGACGCTTTTGAACGCCAAAATACCGGTGGCCTGCGCCATGGCTTCCAGAATCAATACGCCTGGAAAAATCGGCTTACCAGGGAAGTGTCCCTGGAAAAACGGCTCATTTACAGATACGTTCTTCACCGCACGCAGGAATTTGTGCTCCTCAAACTCGAGGACGCGATCAACCAGCAAGAACGGGTAACGGTGAGGAAGCAACTCTAAAATTTCTGCAATATCCAGAGTATGAGTGTCAGTAGTCAAAATACTCTTCCTGTCTCTAAAAACTGATGGCATCAACAACACGGCCTGCGCTGACCCCAAAAGGAGATCATCATGCAGGCCGCAAATTAACAACTCTTTGCGCTTTTGGTCTCATGACCAACGCGTTTCGTTTTGTACCCAGTCAGGCGGGCGGTAGTGATTAGTCCTTTCCGACTTTTCGTTCGACAGCTTTTAAGCGCTTGCTAATCTCATCGATATTCATCACCAACGCAGCGGTTTTACGCCAAACTTTGTTGGGTTGTAACGGAATGCCCGAAGAGTATACCCCAGGTTCGGTGATTGGTCGCATAACCATTCCCATTCCGGTGACAACAACCTTGTCGGCGATCTCCATGTGACCATTGATCACGCTGGCTCCACCGATCTGGCAGTAGCGGCCGATTTTCAGGCTGCCCGCCATGATAACACCGCCGGCAACGGCAGTATTGTCGCCAATCACAACGTTATGTGCAATCTGACATTGGTTGTCGATGATAACACCATTCCCGATCTGGGTGTTATCCAACGCGCCGCGGTCAATGGTGGTGCAAGCGCCGATTTCGACGCGATCGCCGATAATCACCGTGCCCAACTGAGGAATTTTAATCCAGTTGCCGCGTTCGTTGGCATAGCCGAAACCATCAGCACCAATCACGGTGCCCGATTGAATCAGACAGTGCTGACCGATCTCGACTTCATGATAAATCGTTACGTTCGCCCACAGACGCGTACCTGCGCCAATGCGTGCACGTTTGCCGATAAAACAGCCTGGGCCGATAACCACGTTATCGCCAAGTACGGCACCCGACTCGATCACCGCATTCGCACCGATAGCGACATTCTGCCCCAAAGTGGCTTCAGGTGAGATTACCGCGCTTGGGGCAATATCCTGGGCCGGAGACGGGGTGGTGTCCATCAGTTGCGCCATGCGCGCATAGGTCAGGTAAGGGTTTTTAACCACCAGCGCCGCAGAACGGCAGTGTGGTAAATCCGCCTCGGTAAGCACCACTGCGCTTGCCTGGCAGGAAGCCAGCTGCTCTTGATAGCGGCTGTTTGACAAAAACGTGATTTGGCCAGCCTGTGCCGAATGCATAGAAGCAATGCCGGTGATGACGAGATCGCCATCACCGTGCAATTGTGCATCCAACTGCTGCGCTAAATCAGCCAGTCGAATAGAAGGCATGTTGTTATTTAACCTGTTTCAGCACGTCAGCAGTGATGTCTTTAGAAGAACCTGCGTAGGCAACGGCATTAGCATCGATCACTACGTCGTAGCCTTCTTTGCTGGCAACAGATTTCACAGCGTCCTGAATACGGCTCAGGATTTTGTTACGCTCTTCCATCTGGCGGCGACGGTTGTCCTGCTCAAAAGCCTGAGCTTTCTGAGAGAACTGCTCGCGCTGTGCCATCACGTCTTTTTCGAGCTTGCTGCGATCGCTGGCTTTCATGGTAGCGCCATCACGCTGCAGACGTTGCATTTTGGTCTGAAGGCTACGCTCCATGTTCTGAAGCTCACCCGCACGGCCTTTGAACTCGTTTTCCAGCTGTTTAGCTACGGTTTCACGAGCCGGCAACTGTTGGAAAATGCTGGAGACGTTAACTACAGCGATCTTATCTGCTGCCTGAACGCCAGCTGAAGCAGCCATTGCTAAACCGAGGCCTGCGGCACACAACCACTTTTTCACTATAAACTCCTTACCATCACCCATTTGTGCCATATGACACTTGAAGTACACAATCTGCCAGACTTATCCCGCAAAACAATGAGAATCATCTCTGTGTTCCGGCGGGCGCCTGGCATTTGCGATTCTTAATAACTGCTTATGCCCAGAAGCTCGACCCGTTACCAGGTCTTACCAATGTTAAATTGGAACTGTTCGGACTTGTCGCCTTCGTATTTCTTGATCGGGTTGGCATAAGAGAACACCAATGGCCCCAAAGGT
This sequence comes from Serratia liquefaciens, assembly GCF_027594825.1. NCBI lineage: Bacteria > Pseudomonadati > Pseudomonadota > Gammaproteobacteria > Enterobacterales > Yersiniaceae > Serratia > Serratia liquefaciens. The sequence continues at coordinate 1,828,135 of NZ_CP088930.1, forward strand.
GACATCCACTGCAAGGCGATACCGGCAGAAACGCGGATGTTGCTCGCTTTACTGTAGTCCGGAATATCGTACATGCTGGTTTCGGAAGAGTTCTTCCAGTTGGTATCCCATACGGTACCCGCATCCATGAACAGGGAAGTACGCACTGAGTTGGCGTATTTCTCGCTGATGAATGGCGTTGGCGTAATCAGCTCCATACTGGCGACGGCCATGGCGTTACCGCCGACCGCATCGTCCGAATTACAAATCGGCGTGCCGTTGCTGCAGCTATACGAGTTGGAATTGTAGTACGCCGCTTTTGGACCGATGGTGTTCGAACCGAAACCACGCACGGTGCTGGAGCCGCCGGCGTAGAAGTTCTCGTAGAACGGCATTTCTTTGCCGCCCAGACCATCTGCATAACCCAGACGACCACGACCCAACAGCACCCAGGTGCGATCGTCGTTGATTGGGACGTATTGCACGCTGTCCAGCGTCAGCTTGTAGTATTCGTTATCCGACCCCGGAATGGTCACTTTACCATTCAGCGTAGTGCGGTTACCCGAAGTTGGGAAATACCCACGGTCCAGGTTGTTGTAGGTCCAACCCAGGTTCAGCGTGAAGTCATCCGCAGAGTAGCTGGCGCGGTCGGTCTTGTTCGGATCCAGGCCCATCGAGTCCAGATAACGCCACATGGCAACCTGCGGCTGCATGTTGGACAGGCCGTTATGCACGTAACCCAAACCGGTACGCAACGAGTTGTTTTCGTTGATTGGGAAGCCCAGAGTGCCGTCTATACCGTAACTCTTGTTGGTATAGTCGGACAGGTCCGCATCGTCCGCTTTAAAGTCGTTGTAGAAGATACGCCCGCCCAAACTCACACCGTCAACGGTGAAGTACGGGTTGGTAACCGACAGCTCGGTGTAGGTCTGGTAGTCGTTCTTGGTGCCGCTGATACCGACGGAGTAGCCGGTACCCAGCCAGTTGTCCTGCTGGACCCCCGCCTGGAAGCTCACGCCGCTCTCGGTGCCGTAGCCGACGCCGAAGTTGAAGGTACCGGTGTTACGCTCTTTCACTTTGTAAGTGACGTCTACCTGATCCGCAGTGCCAGGCACGCGCTGGGTTTCCACATCTACCGTTTCAAAATAGCCCAAACGGTTCAGACGTTCTTTACCCTGCTCGACCTGAGCGTTGCCCAGCCACGCACCTTCCATCTGACGCATTTCACGGCGCAGTACGGAGTCTTTACTGGTGTCGTTGCCTTCGAACTTGATGCGACGCACATAGAAACGGTTACCCGCATCGATGTTTACGTGCAGCTTCACGGTTTTATCCGCGTCGTTGATTTCAGGCTGCGTAGATACGCGCGGGTAGGCATAACCATAACGGCCCAACATCGTTTTGATGTTGTCTTCCATTTTGGTGACTTTGCTGCCGTTATACAGCTCACCCGGTTCAATCTTGGTCAACTGGGCGACTTCCGCCGAGTGGCCGGCCAGATTGCCGTTCACCATCACGCCGGTGAGCTTGTACTGCTCGCCTTCAGTGATGTTGATGGTGATGTAGATGCCTTTTTTGTCCGGCGTCAGGCTGACCTGAGTCGAATCGATATTAAAGCGCGCGTAGCCGCGGTCCAGATAGAAACTGCGCAGGGTTTCGAGGTCACCCGCCAACTTTTGTTTCTGGTATTTGCGATCGCCAACCAGGTTCCACCACGGCACTTCATCACGCAGTTGGAAGCGTGAAATCAGCTCATCGTTAGTGAAGGCATGGTTGCCGACAATGTTGATTTGTTGAATCTTGGCGGAAACCCCTTCCGTGAACACCAGTTTCAGGTCGACACGGTTACGCGGCAACGGCGTGACAACGGCTTTCACCGAGGCGCTGTATTTACCGACGCTGTAATAGAAGTCTTCCAGCCCTTTTTCAATGCTGGATATCGTGGTGCGGTCGAGCGCTTCGCCAACCCGAACGCCAGAGGCCTCCAGGTTTTGCTTGAGCATGTCATCCTTCACCGACTTGTTGCCGGAGAAAGTGATGCTGGCAATGGTAGGGCGTTCCTTAACCTGAACAATCAGCGTATTACCATCGCGCAGCACGCGAACGTCCTCGAAGTTGCCAGTGGCAAACAAGGCACGGATGGTATTACTGATATCATCGTCAGAGACGGTATCGCCTACGCGAACCGGCATGTTGAGTAACGCCGCACCGACGGCGACTCGCTGCAGGCCTTCGAAATGAATATCTTTCACTACGAACCCGTCTGCACCGTATACGGTGGCGCTGCCAAACAGCAGCGACGCTATGAGCAACTTTTTCATCGCCATCGTTGTTATGCGTTCTTCCTAACCTATCCCCGCCCCTAAAGGCGAGAAAAATCATTGAAAAGTGCAAGACCCATTAAAAGCACCAACACGATCGAACCTATGCGGTAACTGTAGTCCTGTACTCGCTCGGAAACCGGCCCACCCTTCAGCTTTTCTATCGCCAGGAAGAGGAGATGCCCACCATCTAACACCGGTAATGGGAACAGGTTGATGATGCCCAGGTTGACACTGATCAACGCCAGGAACATCAAATAATACACTAACCCGACCCCGGCTGACGCCCCTGCTCCCTGTGCAATCGAAATCGGGCCACTCAGGTTGTTCAGCTTCACATCACCGGTTATTAATTTACCCAGCATTTTGACCGTAAGGCTCATCAGCTGCCAGGTCTTGTCCCCAGCCTGATACAGCGCCGGGAAAGGTCCATACTGGCGAATCGTTTTATACTCGTCCGGCAGCGGCAACACCTTCGGAATGATGCCTGCAAAACCCACCGATTTGTCTTTTCCCACCGGCTTTGTATCCGGTATCAGCGTCAAAGACAAGGGGGCGCCGTTTCTTTCAACCTCTAAAACCAGCGGTTGCCCAGGGCCGTTGTGGATCCGTTTAACCAACGTTTGCCAACGACCCAATAGCTGACCGTCGACTTTAACGATCCTGTCCCCCGCTTGCAAACCCGCCTTTTGTGCCGCCGACCCCGGCTGCACTTCGGCAAGGACAGATTCTATCTGTGGACCGCGCGGAATAATACCCAGCGCAACCACGGGATCCTGTTTGTCCGGCTCAAAATTCCACTGGCGCAAATCCAGAGTTTTGGTCACCACCTGAGAAGAGCCAAACGGTGCGATACCCACTTCGGTTTCCGCGTCGCCGATCTTCGCCACCAGCGCCAGACGAACTGATTCCCAATCAGGCGTTTCGATGCCGTCAACGGACTTAAGTTCCATTCCTGGCGAAATTTCAGCGTGGGCGGCAATCGACTGTGGGGATATTTCACCAATCACCGGACGGAAGCTGGGAACGCCGATAATAAATACCAGCCAGTAAGCAAGGATAGCAAACAGGAAGTTGGCGATAGGGCCGGCGCTGACGATAGCGGCGCGTTGCCACACGGTTTTGTTGTTAAATGCCTGATGGCGGAATTCCGGTGCAACCGAATCAACCCGCTCATCGAGCATCTTCACGTAGCCGCCCAGCGGGATCAGGGCAATCACGTACTCCGTTCCCTGGCGGTCAGTACGGCGCCATAAGGCGCGGCCAAAACCGATGGAAAAGCGTTCTACACGGACGCCGCAACGACGAGCGACCCAAAAGTGCCCGAACTCGTGCACGGTGATCAAAACACCGAGTGCAATAAGAAATGCGACTAAGTTCCAGAGCACGCTACCCATAATCCCTTCACTCCCCGTCGTTGACGGATTAAAACACTAACAGCATCAGGCAGGCAAATACAGGCACTGCTGCGGTCAGGCTGTCGATACGATCCAGTATACCGCCATGACCCGGTATCAAATGACCACTGTCTTTGATACCCGCTTCGCGTTTGAACATGCTCTCGGTAAGATCGCCCAGCACGGAAGCCAGTGCGGCAATCACCGAACAAATCAGTAAGGTGGTCGGCACGATATTCAACGGGGCATAACGGCCAAACAACCAGGATATCAGGGCCGAGGTAATCAGACCACCGATGAGCCCTTCCCAGGTTTTCCCCGGTGAAACTTTTGGCGCCAGCTTATGCTTGCCGAACAGTTTGCCGAACATGTAGGCGCCGGAATCCGCACCCCAAACCAGCAACATCACATACAGCAGCCACCATGCGCCGGTGAAGTGGTTTTGCTCATAGCCGAACTGACGCAACGACAGCATGCCCCAGAAGAACGGCACTATGGTCAGTAAGCCAAAAATCAGACGTATTGGACGCGAATTACGCCACAGCGCGGCAGACCCCGGATAAAACAGCACCAGCAGCAGCGCCGCCAACCACCAGGCCAATGACAGCCACAGCGGCCCGCCTACCTGAGGCAGGTGAACCGACTGGTGATAGGCCGGAATGCTGAGCATCATCAACGCCAGCAGGAGGCCGCACAATATCGCCAGCCAGATGCGCTGCGAGCGGGAGGTAAAACCGGCCAGTTGGCCCCACTCCCAGGCTGCCAGCATGCACACAGCCAGCGTGACCAGGGCAAAGCCCACCGGCGGCAGCAAGAACAACGCCGCGATAACAATCGGGATTAAAATCAGAGCCGTTATGAGGCGATACTTCAGCAAAAGTTCCCCCTAGGACGCATTGGCGCCGATAGGTGTTGTTCCCCCGAAGCGACGCTCGCGTTGTGCAAATGCATTCAGCGCACCTTCAAAGACAAGTTCATCAAAATCAGGCCAGAGTACATCAGTAAAGTAAAGTTCGGCATAAGCAATTTGCCACAGCAAGAAGTTACTGATGCGGTGTTCACCGCCCGTGCGGATCACCAGATCCACCGGTGACAGATCGCTCATGCAGACCCGCTCACCCAGTAATTCTTCGCTAATTTGATCCGGACGCAGAGACCCGTCCTTCACCTGCTCAGCCAGTTCCCTTACTCCCTGAATAATATCCCAACGGCCGCCGTAGTTGGCAGCAATGTTGAGCGTCAGGCCATCGTTATTTTCTGTCAGTTGCTCGGAGCGACGGATCCGCTCTTGCAAACGCGCGCTGAAACGGCTGATATCGCCGATCACCCGCAGTCTGACGTTATGTTTATGCAGGCTTTTTACTTCGCTGTCCAAGGCACGGACGAAAAGCTCCATGAGGGCGGAGACTTCCTGCACCGGACGGTTCCAGTTCTCGCTGCTGAAGGCATAAAGCGTGAGCGCATCTAAATGGTTGTTGGCGGCAAAACTGACCGCGCGACGAACCGATTTCACCCCTGCTTTATGACCGAAGACACGTAACTTACCCTGACGTTTAGCCCAGCGCCCGTTACCGTCCATGATAATGGCAACATGCCGTGGCCCCAGAGTGGACGGATTAGCCTCTTGTTGATTTGCGGACGACATAACTCGTACTTATTTCCTCAATAGAAATACAACTGCCCTTCCGGAACATCAGGCCCTTACGCGCAAAAAAAGCCGTGTGCCCGACACGGCTTTTCAGTCTGCCCGGCGGCAGTCGGTAATTTCCGCTGCGCCGTTGGCGTTCGAGATATCAATCGGGCCAAAATTCAACGGTATAACCGCTGACAAGTGGCGCAGACTATATCACCTCAGCCGGGCCTGAACAAACGGCCCCACTGCGGCACGCGTAATTTGCGAACAAAATAAGATAAATGCCGTTATCAGTTGCGCAGTGATTTAACCAACCCAACTGCAACCTCACGTGCCTGGCGATCTATTTCTAAGACCGCATCAATGCAGGACGGTTCCTGCAGTGATAGCCGTTCGACCACTTTTTGGTTCACCGCCGCAATATCGGTAAAGCGAATCTGCTCCTGCAGGAAAGCCGCCACTGCTACTTCATTAGCCGCATTCAGTGCGGTGGTTGCCGCCTGCCCGGCGTCAAAGGCCTCGATGGCCAGATACAGGCAGGGATAACGTTCCCGTTCAGGTTCGGCAAAGGTCAGCGAGCCGATACGGCAAAAATCCAACGCTTCCACGCCAGAGCTGACCCGCTGCGGGTAAGCCATAGCATGGGCGATCGGCGTGCGCATATCCGGCGTGCCCAACTGGGCCAGTACGCTGCCATCGGTGTAGCGCACCATCGAGTGGATCACCGACTGCGGATGCAGAATCACTTCCATTTGTTCAGCCGAGGCGTTAAACAGCCAGCGGGCCTCAATATATTCCAGTCCTTTGTTCATCATGGTGGCGGAATCCACCGAGATCTTGCGCCCCATCGACCAATTGGGATGGGCGCAGGCCTGATCCGGCGTCATCGTGGCAAACTGTTCCAGTGGCGTGGTGCGGAACGGGCCGCCGGAACCGGTGAGCACGATGCGCGACACACCATGACTGTCTAATGAAGAGTATCCCAACTGACGCTGAATGCTCTCAGGCAAACTCTGAAAAATGGCGTTATGCTCGCTGTCCAGCGGCAGCAACTGCGTCTGACTTTTTTGCACCGCGTCCATAAACAGGCGCCCACAGGTCACCAGCGACTCTTTGTTCGCCAGCAGCACCTGCTTGCCTGCGCGAATTGCCGCCAGCGTGGGTAGCAGCCCGGCAGCGCCGACGATGGCGGCGGTAACCTGATCAACGTCATCCAACGCCGCCAGTTCACAAGCGGCCTGCTCGCCTGCCATCACCTCGGTGGCAATGCCATTTTCCGCCAGCAGAATGCGCAGTTCACGCGCGGCGCCTTCGTCCGCCATCGCGGCATAGGCCGGACGAAATTCAATGCATTGCTGCGCCATAACCGCTACGTTGTGGCCGGCAACCAGCGCTTTAATCGCAAAAAGGTCGGGGTTTTCCCTGACCACGGCCAGGGTACTGGTCCCCACTGAGCCGGTGGAGCCAAGAATAGTCAGTTGCTTCATGAGCTCACTCTGAATAACTGTCTGATGAGATCGGAGGTGCTCCAGTGTGTAACCTTCGCCACCGCTTGTCCATGATCAATCAGCACGATGAAACGGGATCTGCGCCACAAAAAACAAAGCGCCGCCCAGGCGACGCTTTTTTTCTGCGCGATGCTGATTAGAATTCCATCAGCTCTTTTTCTTTATCCGCCAGAGCGGCATCCAGAAGTTTGATGTAAGCATCGGTCAGCTTCTGCACATCGTCTTGCGAACGACGATCTTCGTCTTCGCTGATTTCTTTGTCCTTCAGCAGCGCCTTAACTTTGTCGTTGGCGTCACGGCGTACGTTACGTACTGCCACACGGCCCTGCTCCGCTTCATTGCGCACGACCTTGATCAGGTCTTTACGGCGCTCTTCGGTCAGAGGTGGCAGTGGAACACGGATCACGCTGCCGGCTGAACTTGGGTTCAGACCCAGATCAGACGCCATGATGGCCTTTTCTACCGCTGAACCCAGGGAGCGATCAAACAGGTTGATGGCCAGGGTACGGGAGTCTTCTACGGTCACGTTAGCCAGCTGACGCAGCGGCGTCGCAGAACCGTAGTATTCCACCATGATGCCGTCCAGGATGCTTGGAGAAGCACGGCCGGTACGGATCTTGCTGATTTGGTTTTTGAATGCTTCTACGCTTTTTTCCATGCGTGAATCAGCATCTTTTCTGATTTCATTAATCACGTTGCAAACCCTTGGAAGCTGGAGACTTGGCAGGCCATACCACAGTATAGCCCGTGAATTTTACTCAAGGAGAGCGCATAACGCACAACGTTACCCGCTCCCGCTAAATCGGGCAGAACAGCCTTATTTGCTGATCAGCGTGCCTTCATTCTCACCCATCACCACCCGGCGCAGCGCACCCGGCTTGTTCATGTTGAATACGCGAATCGGCAGACCGTGATCGCGGGCCAGCGTAAACGCCGCCAGATCCATCACTTTCAGCTCGCGCTCCAGTACATCTTGATAGGTGATATGTTCGTACAGCGTTGCATCCGGATTTTTAACCGGATCAGCGGAGTATACACCATCCACTTTAGTCGCTTTCAATACCACGTCCGCTTCAATCTCAATCCCGCGCAGGCATGCTGCAGAATCGGTGGTGAAGAACGGGTTGCCGGTACCGGCGGAGAAGATCACCACGCGGTTATTACGCAGCAGGCTGATCGCCTCGGCCCAGCTGTAGTTGTCGCACACGCCGTTCAACGGAATGGCGGACATCAGGCGGGCGTTCACATAGGCACGGTGCAGTGCATCACGCATAGCCAGGCCGTTCATCACGGTAGCCAGCATTCCCATGTGGTCGCCCACTACGCGGTTCATGCCGGCCTGCGCCAGGCCCGCGCCGCGGAACAGGTTACCGCCGCCAATAACTACACCGACCTGAATTCCCAGTTCGACCAGCTCTTTAACTTCCTGAGCCATGCGATCCAAAACGCTAGCGTCGATACCAAAACCTTCTGCGCCTTGCAGGGCTTCGCCACTCAGTTTGAGCAGAATACGCTGATATACGGGTTTTGCATTGGTTGCCATGGTGTTCTGTCCTAAGAAGCAGTATTAGTATTGGGGATTTCAGCCGATGAAGTGCGCCTGTGCTGAGTATCATGCCACAGGGCCTGCCACCGGTGTAATTCTGGCTGGATAAAATGGAACCGCCAGACGGCGGCTCCATTAACAGTCATTAAGACTGCTTGCTCATTGCAGCAACTTCAGCAGCAAAGTCATTTGCCGCTTTTTCGATGCCTTCGCCCACTTCGAAGCGGATGAAGTTAACAACGTCAGCGTTGTGCTCTTTCAGCACCTGGCCAACGGTTTTGCTTGGTTCGATGACGAAAGGCTGACCGGTCAGAGAAACTTCGCCGGTGAATTTCTTCATGCGGCCTTCAACCATTTTCTCAGCGATTTCTTTCGGCTTGCCAGACTGCATGGCGATGTCCAGCTGAACCTGGTACTCTTTTTCTACCACTTCAGCAGACACATCTTCAGGCTTAACGAATTCTGGCTTGCTCGCCGCAACGTGCATGGCGATTTGCTTAACCAGCTCTTCGTCAGCGCCTTTAGCCGCGATCAGAACGCCGATACGTGCGCCGTGCAGGTAGCTGCCCAGCACTTCGCCTTCCAGGGAAGCCACGCGACGGATGTTGATGTTTTCACCGATTTTGGCAACCAGCGCTACACGTTCTTCTTCGAACTGTGCTTTCAACACTTCAACATCAGTGATTTTGCCTGCAACAGCAGCGTCCAGCACTTTGTCAGCGAATGCCTGGAAACCGGCATCTTTAGCAACGAAGTCAGTCTGGCAGTTTACTTCCAGGATCACGCCGTAGTTGCCTTCAATCTTGGTTTTGATCACGCCGTCAGCAGCTACGTTGCCTGCTTTTTTCGCCGCTTTGATCGCGCCAGATTTACGCATGTTTTCGATTGCCAGCTCGATGTCGCCGTTAGATTCGACCAGAGCTTTTTTGCAATCCATCATGCCAGCGCCAGTACGCTCGCGCAGTTCTTTTACCAGAGCAGCGGTAATATCAGCCATTTCTTTTTCCTCGGTTATCTCACGTAGAGACAGTTCTCATTCAGATAAGCAAAGGGGGCCAATAAAGGCCCCCCTAACCAACATATTCAATACCTGGTTAATAAGGGCTCAGTGACGAGCTTGCCTTATTATTCAGCTTCTACGAAGCTTTCTTCCGCTTGAACGGCCAGATCTTGAGAACGACCTTCACGGACGGCGGCAGCAACGGCAGTCAGGTACAATTTGATTGCACGGATTGCATCGTCGTTACCAGGGATGATGAAGTCAACGCCGTCTGGATCGGAGTTGGTATCAACGATAGAGAATACCGGGATACCCAGGTTGTTGGCTTCTTTGATCGCGATGTGTTCGTGATCGGCATCGATAACGAACAGAGCGTCAGGCAGACCACCCATGTCTTTGATACCACCCAGGGAGTTTTCCAGCTTGGCCAGTTCGCGAGTACGCATCAGCGCCTCTTTCTTGGTCAGCTTGTCGAAGGTGCCATCTTGAGACTGGATTTCCAGATCTTTCAAACGTTTGATTGACTGACGAACGGTTTTCCAGTTAGTCAGCATGCCGCCCAACCAGCGATGGTTCACGAAGAACTGATCGCAGGTGTTAGCATATTCTTTTACCGCTTCGCTTGCTGCGCGCTTAGTACCAACGAACAGGATCTTACCTTTACGGGAAGAGATCTTGGTCAGTTCAGCCAGTGCTGCGTTGGCCATTGGTACAGTTTTTTCCAGGTTGATGATGTGAACCTTGTTACGTGCGCCGAAGATGAAAGGCTTCATTTTCGGGTTCCAGTAACGGGTCTGGTGACCGAAGTGTACACCAGCCTGGAGCATGTCGCGCATGGAAACAGTTGCCATGATTAAACCTCTATAGAGTGAGTTGGGGTTATGCCTCCACGTATCCCATAACGCCGACCCTGGCGGTGATAAATCACCTCAGGGCACCCCGGCGGATGTGCCGATACGTGTGTGTTATTTACACAATGTGAGTGCAGTTAAAGTATTTTCGGCCTTTCCCGTCCTTATCGCAAGGACCAAGACGCGGATCTGCCGGCGCGCTTTATACCATAAACCCACCCCGGACACCAACTTTTGTTGCCACCGTCGTCGTCGCCGAGAAATCAAATTTGGCAGCCTCAGGCGGGGCTGATACCATAAGAGACTGCTTCTTATTATTTCTTTCTGTTGTCGGCGAGCACGACACCTGCGGACGAATTTCATGGCAATCTCAATTAAAACACCTGATGACATCCAAAAAATGCGCGTGGCCGGCCGTCTGGCTGCCGAAGTGCTGGAAATCATCGAGCCGCACGTCAAGCCTGGCGTGACCACCGGCGAACTGGATCGTATCTGTCACGATCACATCACCAACCAGCAGCAGGCAATTTCCGCCTGTCTGGGCTACCACGGTTTCCCGAAATCCGTGTGCATCTCGGTTAATGAAGTGGTTTGCCACGGCATCCCGAGCGATGACAAGGTCCTGAAGGACGGCGACATCGTGAATATCGACGTTACCGTGATCAAAGACGGTTTCCACGGCGACACATCCAAGATGTTTATCGTCGGCAAACCGACCATTCTGGGCGAGCGTCTGTGCCGCATCACGCAGGAAAGCCTTTACCTGTCGCTGAAAATGGTGAAGCCGGGCATCCGCCTGCGCACGCTGGGCAAAGAGATCCAGAAATTCGTTGAAGCCGAGAACTTTTCCGTGGTGCGCGAATACTGCGGCCACGGCATTGGCGAAGTGTTCCACGAAGAACCGCAGGTGCTGCACTATGATGCCGACGACGGCGGCGTGGTACTGCAACCCGGTATGGCCTTCACCATCGAGCCAATGGTCAATGCCGGTGATTACCGCATCCGCACCATGAAAGACGGCTGGACGGTAAAAACTAAGGATCGCAGCTTGTCGGCGCAGTATGAGCATACTATTGTGGTCACAGATAACGGCTGCGAGATAATGACGTTGCGCAAGGATGACACCATCCCCAACATCATTACGCACGAGATGTAAGCGCCGCGGCGTATTGCCGCGATGCATGATGTCACAGGCCGGCTTTTGCCGGCCTTTTTTATGGGCTGCGTACTATGTCTGAAAACTTTCGCCAACAAGACACCTCGGTCATTCCACGGCAGGCCGTGCCGGAGCAGCCTGAATATCCCAACGCCTATGGCGATGAGGATCTCAACTGCGTCGCGCTGAAACAGCGCCTTGAGCAGTTCCAACTGTGGCTGGCGGCGGCATTCAACGCCGGCTCCAGCGCCGAAAGCCTGGTCGCCGCCCGCAGCGACTTTATCGATCGCCTGCTGCGTCGTCTGTGGGTGTTCTACGGTTTCGAAGATATTCCGGAAACCGCCTTGGTGGCGGTCGGTGGCTATGGCCGTGGCGAATTGCACCCGCTTTCGGACATTGACGTGCTGGTGCTGAGTCAGCGCCGTCTGAATGAACAGCAGTCCCAGCGCGTGGGAGAATTTATCACCCTGCTGTGGGATCTTAAGCTGGAAGTGGGCCACAGCGTACGCACGCTGGAAGAGTGTCTGCTGGAGGGCCTGGCGGATCTGACCGTCGCCACCAACCTGATTGAATCGCGTATGATCTGCGGCGATGTAGCCCTGTTCCTGCAAATGCAAAAGCACATTTTCAGCGACGGCTTCTGGCCCTCCCCCCAATTTTTCCACGCCAAGGTGGTCGAACAGCAAGAGCGCCACCAACGCTACCACGGTACCAGCTACAATCTGGAACCGGACATCAAAAGCAGCCCCGGCGGCCTGCGGGACATTCACACCCTGCTGTGGGTAGCACGCCGTCATTTCGGTGCCACGTCGCTGGACGAAATGGTCGGATTCGGTTTTCTGACCCAGGCCGAACGCAACGAGCTTAACGAATGCCAAAGCTTCCTGTGGCGCATTCGCTTCGCGCTGCATCTGGTGTTGCCCCGCTACGATAACCGATTGCTGTTCGATCGCCAGCTCAACGTGGCGCAGCTGCTGCGTTATGAGGGGGAAGGCAACGAGCCGGTCGAGCGCATGATGAAAGATTTTTATCGCATGACGCGCCGCGTCGGCGAACTGAACCACATGCTGCTGCAACTGTTCGATGAGGCCATTCTGGCGTTGGACGCCACGGAAAAACCCCGGCCGTTGAACGAAGATTTCCAACTGCGCGGTGATTTGATCGACCTGCGTGACGAAACGCTGTTTATCCGCCAGCCGGAATCGATCATGCGGATGTTCTACCTGATGGTGCGCAACCGCGAAATCAAAGGTATTTACTCCACCACCGTACGCCAACTGCGCCATGCGCGCCGCCATCTGAAACAGCCGCTGTGCACCATTCCGGAAGCACGCGATCTGTTTATGGCCATTCTGCGCCATCCGGGTGCCGTCTCGCGGGCGCTGGTGCCGATGCACCGCCACAGCGTGCTGTGGGCCTATATGCCGCAATGGGGCAAGATCGTCGGGCAAATGCAATTCGATCTGTTTCACGCCTACACCGTAGACGAACACACCATTCGCGTCCTGCAAAAGCTGGAAAGCTTTGCCGATGCCGAAACGCGGCCACGCCATCCGTTATGCGTTGAGCTGTATCCGCGCTTGCCGAATCCGGAACTTCTGCTGCTGGCGGCGCTGTTCCACGATATCGCCAAAGGCCGCGGCGGCGACCACTCGATCCTCGGCGCGCAGGATGCATTGGAGTTCGCCGAGCTGCATGGTTTGAATTCCCGTGAGTCGCAACTGGTGGCCTGGCTGGTACGCTGCCATTTATTGATGTCGGTCACCGCCCAGCGGCGCGACATTCAGGATCCGACGGTGATTCAGCAGTTCAGCGCCGAAGTGCAGAGTGAAACCCGTCTGCGCTATCTGGTCTGCCTGACCGTAGCGGATATCTGCGCCACCAACGAGACCCTATGGAACAGCTGGAAACAGAGCCTGTTGCGGGAACTCTATTTCGCCACCGAAAAACAGCTGCGCCGCGGCATGCAAAACAGCCCGGATTTGCGCGAACGCGTGCGTCACCACCGCCTGCAAGCACTGGCGCTGCTGCGCATGGACAATATCGACGAAGAAGCGCTGCACCGTATCTGGAGCCGCTGTCGCGCCGATTACTTCCTGCGCCATTCGCCGAACCAATTGGCCTGGCACGCACGCCATCTGCTGGCCCATGACTCCACCAAGCCGCTGGTGCTGGTCAGCCGTCAGGCTACGCGCGGCGGCACCGAGATTTTCATCTGGAGTCCGGATCGCCCGTACCTGTTTGCCGCCGTGGCCGGCGAAATGGATCGCCGTAACCTGAGCGTGCATGACGCGCAAATCTTCACCAACCGCGACGGCATGGCAATGGATACCTTTATCGTACTGGAGCCGGATGGCAGCCCGCTGGCGCAGGACCGCCATGCGGCGATCCGTCATGCGTTGGTGCAGGCCATTACCCAGCGGGAATATCAGCCGCCGCGCGTGCGCAGGCCGTCCTCCAAGCTGCGCCATTTCAGCGTACCGACGGAAGTCAGCTTCCTGCCGACCCACACCGACCGCCGCAGCTATCTGGAACTGACCGCGCTCGATCAGCCAGGCCTGCTGGCCCGGGTGGGCGAAGTGTTCGCCGATCTCGGGTTGTCACTGCACGGCGCGCGTATCTCCACCATCGGCGAACGGGTCGAGGATTTATTTATTCTGGCCGACAGAGATCGACGCGCCCTTAACCCGGAAACGCGCAGAAAGTTGGAACAACGGTTGACAGAGGCCCTCAATCCAAACGATAAAATGTGATACAAGTAACCTTTTCGTAGACAACATCAGGACAGAGAACAGCATGCAGCAATTACAAAACGTTATTGAAAACGCCTTCGAACGCCGCGCGGAAATCACCCCGGCGAACGTAGACACCGTAACGCGCGAAGCGGTAAACCAGGTGATCGGCCTGCTGGACAGCGGCGCCCTGCGCGTTGCCGAGAAGATTGACGGTCAGTGGGTAACGCATCAGTGGCTGAAAAAGGCCGTGCTGCTTTCTTTCCGCATCAACGACAACAAAGTGATGGACGGTGCCGAAACCCGTTATTACGACAAGGTTCCGATGAAGTTCGCCGACTACGACGAAGCGCGCTTCCAGAAAGAAGGCTTCCGCGTAGTGCCTCCGGCTACCGTTCGCCAGGGCGCATTCATCGCCCGCAACACGGTGCTGATGCCATCCTATGTGAACATCGGTGCTTACGTTGACGAAGGCAGCATGGTTGACACCTGGGCTACCGTCGGCTCTTGCGCGCAAATCGGCAAGAACGTTCACCTGTCCGGCGGCGTCGGCATCGGTGGCGTACTGGAGCCTCTGCAGGCCAACCCGACCATCATTGAAGACAACTGCTTCATCGGCGCGCGTTCAGAAGTGGTTGAAGGCGTGATCGTCGAAGAAGGTTCAGTGATTTCCATGGGCGTATACCTGGGCCAGAGCACCCGCATTTACGACCGCGAAACCGGCGAAGTGCACTACGGCCGCGTGCCTGCCGGCTCGGTGGTGGTTTCCGGTAACCTGCCGTCCAAAGATGGCTCTTACAGCCTGTATTGCGCGGTGATCGTCAAAAAAGTCGATGCCAAGACGCGCGGTAAAGTCGGCATTAATGAGTTATTACGCACCATCGACTAAGCTGAAGATAGCGGGTGAATCACCCGCTATTTTTTTGTCTTCATTACGTGAGCAGTCACAGTCTCTGGCGCGGTTATTCGCCATAATCCCAGACCGTGGAATAAAGTTTATTTATAAGGTGGCGCTATTATGTATGACAACCTGAAAAGCTTAGGAATCAATCAACCGGAAGATGTCGATCGCTATAGCCTGCGTCAGGAGGCCAATAACGACATTCTTAAGATTTATTTCCGCAAGGATAAAGGCGAGTTCTTTGCCAAAAGCGTGAAATTCAAATATCCGCGCCAACGCAAGACCGTGGTCGCGGACAATGCCGGCCAGGGTTACAAAGAAATCCACGAAATTAACCCGAACCTGCGCTACGTCATCGATGAGCTGGACCAGCTGTGCCAGCGGGACCAGGTCGAAGTGGATCTGAAACGCAAAATTCTTGATGACCTGCGTCATCTGGAAGGCGTAGTTTCCCACAAGATTGCCGAGATCGAATCCGATCTGGAAAAGCTGACCCGCGGGAAGTAAGGGTTTAGCGAACTGATACTACAGATTGTAGGGGCGCAGCATGCTGCGCCCGCATTAATCGGGGCGAATATATTCGCCTCCTACAGGCGCAGGGTAAATTATTTCAGCAATGTGGCCCACTGCTCGACCCACGGACAGGAAACCACTTCCGGCTCAGGCTGTTCCATCGCATCGATTTCCAGCACTTCACCCACGCGGGTTGCCCCTTGCTCTTGCAGCAATGCGTCAAATGCGCGCCCTGCGCCGCAGAAGTTATCGTAGCTGCTGTCACCCAAGGCGATCAGACCATAGCGCAGCTCTGGCTGGTAGCCGACCTGATCGCGAATGGCATGGAACAGCGGTGCAATGCTGTCCGGCAAATCGCCCTGACCGGTGGTGGAGGTAATCACCAACGCGTAATGCTGACGGTAAAACTGCCAGGCTTCAAGCGTGCCCTCCTCGAACAGTTTGACCTCATGCCCCTGTTCGCTGAGGATATTTTCCGCTTCTTCCGCTACCAGCAGTGAGTTGCCGTAAACCGTTCCCACGAAGATTCCAACCTGAGCCATTGCTCCTACTCCCTTAAATACCTTTAGAAATGATCAGTTATCCTGACCGCTAGCCGAGGGAAACTCAACCCCGGCAAGCTCAGGGATACTCTCCGCCCAGCCAAACTGTGACATAACGCCCTGCCAGGACTGGTCCCAGCGAGCGGAAATCTGCAGCGGTTTGCCGGTCACCGGATGAGTCAGCTGCAGATGGCTGGCGTGCAGCATCAGGCGCGAGCAACCGAAATGCTCGGCCATGCCGCGGTTCTGGCGCAGGTCACCGTGCTTGCTGTCACCGATGATGGGATGGCGGATATGTACCATATGGCGCCGCAGCTGGTGCTTGCGGCCATGTTCCGGTTTCAGCTCAACCAGGCTGTAGCGTGCGCTGTCGTAACGGCCAATCGCCACCGGCATCTCTGCCTGCGCCAGCGGCCGATAATGGGTGATCGCCGGCTGCGGGCCTTTGTCCGCCGAGGCAAACTTGTCGGCGATTTTGTCCAGCTCTTCCGTCAACGGGTAATCGAGGGTATCGCCTTCCAGCACGTAGCCGCGCACCACCGCATGGTAGGTTTTCTGCATTTGGTGCTGTTCAAGCTGCTGCGACAACAGCCGCGCCACCTCGCTGGACAGCGCCATCAGCAACACGCCGGATGTAGGACGATCAAGGCGATGCACGGTAAACACATGCTGGCCAATCTGATCGCGCACGGTCTGCATCACAAACCGGGTTTCATGGCGATCCAGCCAGCTGCGGTGCACCAGCCAACCGGACGGCTTGTTCACCGCCACCAGGTGCTCGTCCTGATACAAAACCTCAATCACAATCTCTTTTCCTACGTAAAAGCCCAGATTCCGGCGCGAGTATACAGGAGTGCGTCAGGGCTAGTTAACCCATTCGATGGTCACCAGACGACTATCGGCCCGGCCGCGATCGTCCACCGCCCGAATGCGGTACTGCCCGTTGTTGATCGGTCGCCAGTCGATGGCCTTTTTGCTGGCGCTGCTGCCGAGATAAATGTCGTCAACAAACCAGTACACCGTTTTGCTGTCGGCATCGGTCACTGCGTTGAAGGCAATTTTATCGCGTCCCTGCTGCGATTGCCGCAGGGTATAGGTGGTGTTCTTGAGCGGCGAGGTGATGCGCGGCGCATTACCCCCAACGGCAATGCCGTTATCCTTGCAGCGATTTATCGGCGGCGAGCGCTTAGGCAACCCGGCCTGAGCGAACACGTTGGCCAGATCGGAAGGCCAGAACTCAAACACTTCAGTGCGGGTTTGCGCCTGGTCATAGGGCGGACAGGCCACCTCACCGCTGTGAATATCCAGCACCACCGGCCGATAAACGCTGTCGACCTTGATCGGTGACTTGCCGGGTATAAACCAGGTTTTGCCCTTTTGCTGGCACCAGGGGGTAGGTAAATCGCCGCTGGCCAGGCAAATATCCACCCGCCGCAACCGCTTCGGGAATGGCTGTCGGGGCTCCCGCAGCGAGGGATAGCTGGCATGCACACTGTCGATAATATTGAAGAATAACGGGGCCGCTGCATCGGCACCCACCAGGGCATTATTGCCGCGACTGTCGAAGTTCCCTTCCCACACCACCAGCACGTAGGGCCCGAAAATCCCTACGCTCCAGGCATCGCGAAATCCCCATGAAGTCCCGGTTTTCCAATAGACCGGCAGCGACGATGAGCGCTGCGCCAACGTGTCTCCCGGCCGTCGGTGTTGTCGCAGCATATCCAGAGTAATAAAACTGGCCTCTTCGCTGAGCAAGCGCACCGCCGGCGTCTCCACATCGCTACTCAGCATGCGCAATGGGCGCAATGCGCCGCGATTCGCCAACAAAGCATAGAGTTTCGCCAGTTCCTGAGCGGTAACCTCACCGCCCCCCAATACCAGCGACAAGCCATAGTGGTTCTCGCTGGCCATATTCTCGACGCCGCTCAGGCGCAAGAACTGGTAGAACGTCGGCTGCCGCAGCTGCGACGCCACGTATACAGCGGGAATATTGCGGCTAAAATTCAGCGCATCGGTGGCCGTTACCGGCCCGAGAAAACGCCGGTCAAAATTCTCCGGCGCGTAGGCACCAAATGAGGAGGGCACATCTTTCAGAATGGTCATCGGATGCAGCACGCCCTGCTCCATGCCCAGAGCATAGATAAAGGGCTTCAGGGTCGATCCGGGCGAACGCTTGGCATGGGTCCCGTTCACCTGCCCTTGAATCTGGCGGTTGTAATAGTCTGCCGACCCCACCAGCGCCCTGACCCCCATATCGCGGCTGTCCACCAGCAGCACTGCGGCATTGTGGATCCCACGGCTCTGATTGCGGGCAATAAAGGCGTTTACCTGGCGTTCGACCAAACGTTGCAGCCCGACGTCCAGCGTGGTGTCGACGCGGCTGTTTCGCTTCACCCACTGCGGAGTTTGCTGGCGCAGTTGCTCGATAAAGTGCGGTGCTATATAGGGCATCTGCTCGGGTTGACGCAGCGCCAGGGGAAGCCGAAACAGGGCCTGTTGGCTGCTGTCGGTCGCGTAGACTTGCTGCCAGCGCTGGAACAAGCGGTCGCGCGCCTGCGTCAGGGCAACGCCCAGCACGCCCGTTTTGGGCTCCAAACGGTAACTGGGTGACTGCGGCAACACGGCCAGGGTTAACGCTTCCGGCAGGGTCAGGTCTCGCGGTGGCTTGGCGAAATAGATCAGGCTGGCGGCACCGATGCTTTCAATATTGCGACCGTAAGGGGCATAGTTCAGATAAGCTTCCAAAATATCGTGCTTGGAGTAGCTCAGCTCAAGCTGTATCGCACGCGCGACCTGCAGCAGTTTGCCACCCGGCGTACGGGTGTTGAGATGCCAGCGCATGCGCGCCAGTTGCATGCTGATGGTCGAACCGCCCTGCATCCTGCCACCGGAAACATAGCTGCGCCAGAAGCCGCGCGCCAGGCTTACGGGGTTAAAACCGGGATTGTAGTAAAACCACCGATCCTCATGCAGCAGCAGACCACGCACCGCCAAAGGTGAAATGTCTTCCAGCGGGGTCCACAGCCGGTAACGATCGTCATTGGCCAGCGTGATGCGCATCAGCGTACCTTGACGATCATAGTAGGTGGAGGACAGCGGTAATTCTTGCGCCAACGGCGGGTGCGGCCATAGCCGAATGGCGCCAAGCACCAGCGCGAGCAGAAAGACCGCCATCAAGCTGTTCTGCAGCCAGGGTGTTTTCAGGATTTTCATCGGGTCTCAACGCGCTGACGTCGGGCTGCGGAGATTAGCCCGACGTCAGCCACAGCTTATTTATTTTCCGCCGGCACCACCACCAGCTTACCGCTGCCGACCGACATGGCCTGTATTTCACGGTCATACATGGCTTCGCCATAGGCCGGTGGGATGACAAAGCTGCCGGTATTGGTCGCTTTAATCTGGTAAACGAACGTCTGCACCTCGGTGCTGGCACTGCCGTAAATGATCACCCGATCTTCACGAATATCGCTGTAATCCGGCGCCCAGCTGGATCCTGAAGCCGCCAGCGGTGACTGCCAACCGCTGCTTTGCGCTTCCCCCTCGCTGCCTTCTTCAGCGGCTGGTTCCGGCGGCGTTTGTTGCACCACTTCGAACCCGCCCGGCAACAGATCGACAATCGCCAGATTGCTCAACCCCTCTTTAGCGTTAGCGCGGATTTTCAGATGTACATTGACCTTCTGCCCCAGCGTTACCTGCGTGACCGGCTTACCCTGCTCATCGGTGTAATCGCGGGTGATTTCCAGCCCGCGTGCCAGGGCTTTCTGTGGCGCAACAAGGTCATAACCTGCCTGAGTCACCGAGTACCAGGCCGGCGCATCGCCGCTGTTGGTGAAGCGGACAGCGGCGGCATCAGCGGTAAACTGCCCTTTGGCAAACAGCCCCTGCAGCTCGGCTATCCGCTGTGGTGCCGCATTGCCGCCTTTACCGATCTGTGCAATCTCCAGCGCACCCGCGTTGGCAGACTGCGCCACCTGAGCCGAATAGCTCTCCAGCGCCAGTATGCTCATCGCGGAAGAGTAGGTGGTGTAACGCTCTTCTTTCAGCGCCTTCACCATGTTCTCCAGCACCTGCGGCGGAATCGATGCCACCTTTTCCGGGAAATGGCGGGTAATCAAATACAGCCGCGTCGCATCCTGCACCAGTGGATCAAAGTAATTCTGCGTCCACCAGGCGTTGTCATAGGCTTTGCTCAACTGCTGCCAGCTTGGCTGCAACAGTGCAGCGGCCTCGTCATCCATCTTCAGCAATTGATAAGAAGATGCCAGATACAGCGCGCTCAGATCGGTTTTCCAACTGTCCGGATAACGTTTTTGCAGCGTATCCTGCACCATTGCCAGCGCATTGGTGGTCACCTCGCCTTGCCGCGTCAGCAAATAGATAGCCCAGCTGCGCAAACGCAGCAGATACAGGTCGTCAAAGCCGCTGGCCGCCAGTTCACGCAGTGCGCCGTTGGCTTCCTCAAGCATGCCCTCCGGCAGCGCATACCCGGCTTCTTTGGCCTCCAACAGATACTGGACCACATACGGCGTAACGAAAGGATCGGCATCTGGTGATGACCGCCAGGCACCGATGGCCCCGCTATCATTCTGGCGAGAACGCAACACGCCGAGCAGGTTGCGTAGCTGTTTGCTAACCTCTGCCTGGCTCAGGCCCCCCGCCATTTCCGGATGACGGCTCTGCAGGATCAGCGGAATGGAGCGGCTGACGATCTGCTCGGAACAGTAATAAGGGTAGTCTGCCAGGTATTGAGCCAGCCCGTTGGTCAGCACCAGCGGCGAATGGGAAACCGCCGCCTGGCGCTGCGCATAGGCGTCAAACATCTGACGCAGGCCTTCGACGTTTTGGCTGCTGCCGCTCATCCGTCCCATCACCGTTTGGGTGCGGTACGGCATTGCCGGGCGCACCGAGGTGCTGATCGTGCGGCGGCTGCTCTTGTCGCCATAGCTGGCGTCAAACACCAAAGGTGCATCCCCCAACGCAGATTTGGCACGCAGTCGGAAATTAACCACACCCTCGCGTTTTTCCGCCAGCGACAGACCTTGTACTGCGTTGTCCACCACTTCCAACTGAGGAGGTGGCGTCAAGTGCACGCTCACCGCCACCGGTTGACCGTTCAATCCTTCGAGGTTGTTACTGACGCCCACGCTGACGTCAAACTCATCGCCCGGTGCCACCATCGCCGGCACGTTTGGCGTCATGATGAAGTTGTCCCGCACCGTCGCGGCGGTTTGCGCCTTGCCGATTTTATCCGGCGTGACCGAGATAGCCATGACCCGGATTTTACCGTTGAAGTAATCCGGCACCGGATAGACGAATGACTTCTCGCCGTTCACCTCGGTGATGCCGGACCAGTAGGCGACCGGCTTATCGCGCTTGCGTTTGAACGGGTTCAGGTTGAGATCCAACCCTTCCCCTGCGTCGCCGCCCGGGGCCGCCGTCAGCGCCATCAGCTTGCTGAACTCCGGCAGGATCAGGTCAAGAATTTGCGAGCTGGTGACGCTCAGTTCACGCTTGCTGAAGAAGAACTCCAGCGGATCTTTTAACCGGTAGCGAGCCACCTGCAGGATCCCTTCATCGACGGCAAACAACGCCACCTGCTGCGGGCCGTCGGTTTTCACCGACATGGTCAGATCCTCACCGGGCTTAATCACCGTCGGTGCCGTCACTTGCAGCCCATTTTGCCGTGCGCGGGTGCTGATTTTGAAAGGCATAACGCCGTAACTCAGCGGGCTCATAAAGATTTCGCTGGAGTTGACGTCGCGCACAAACTGCACGTTGATGTAACCGTTGCCCTCCATGCCGGCCGGCAGGCGAATTTTCTGTACCGAGCTGGTGGTGTCGCTATGGAACCACTGCCAGGCGTAAACCCGATCTTTCTCGATGGTGATCAGACCGCTACCGGTGTAAGGCGCGTTGATCGACACCTCTATCTCTTCGCCAGGCTGATATTCCGCCTGGTTCAGCTTCAATTTCAGTTCCGCATTGCGATCCAGCGAACGGCTAAGGTTGGCATTCCCGGCCACGCTGTAGGCAACGCGGTTAAGCACCTTGCCCTGCGCGTCTTCAATCACCAGCACAAAGTCACCCGGCTTGTCGGTCGCCAGCCGCAGATCATTCCCCTGTTCACTCAGTGCCAACGGCTGCTCCGACAGCGACACTTCCTTCATTTTCGATTGATATTTGTAAACGCCGGAATCCTGTTTGGTCAGCACGGAAATGTATTTCTGTTCGATCAGCACCAGCTTCAGATCCGCCAGGGCAATCTGTTTGAGCGACGGATCTACGGCGATCACATTCAACTGACGCACCGCATCGCGGTTGATATAGCCAAGATCTCCATCTGCCTTCACGCCAACCAGATAGTCATAAGGCGATACCAGAGCTCTGGCGGTAGCCGCCACCGAACGCCCACCGCCGGCGACGAAGGCTTCCGACAACAGCTGCAGCTGATAAGTGGCATCGGCATAGCCTTTGAGATCCAGCGGAATGTTAGCCGCGCCCTGCTCGTCGGTAGTGCGCTCTTCCAACTCGGTTTCGAAGCCGTCGCTGTTTTGCCGGTTTTCGTAGAAGGCGTAGTCCGGAAAGCGGTCAAAGCTCGGGTACATGGGTCGCAGGGTCAATCGTGAGGTGACGCGACGATCTTGCGCCGGCGTGCCAAACAGATTCTGCACATCAATATTGGCCTGCAATTCCGAAGGTTTCACCCAGCCCTGTTGACGGTTTGGCGTCAGTTCCAGCGTCACCTTCAGCTGATCCGGCTCAAACTCTTTCACATTGACGGAGGTATGACCGAGCAGCGTTGAGGTGTCGTGGTTTTTCCCCACCAGATACAGATAGACGTTCCACTCACCGGTGGGTGAATTCTCATCGGTGGTGTAACTCAGCTCATTGAATCCGCTGGCGCCCAACGTCAGCGGCACCGTGGTCATCAGCTTATCGCGCGGATCGCGGATTTCAGCACGTACCGGCACGCCGACCAGCCCCACGCCCCAATCGGCGGCGCGGGTGATCAGGCCGATATTAAAGGTGTCTCCCGGCCGATAAACGCCTCGATCGGAGAACAGGTAGCTGCTGAGCGCACGCGGATCGGTGGGGGTCTGCTCACCGGCAATGTCGAAGCGCGAGAAATCCAACCCGCGATCGTTATAGCTGCCGGTCGGCAAGAAGGAAACATCTCCCTCTTTTTCCACCAGGAACATCACCGGCTGGCGCTCATTGGTGTAAACGTCAAGCGCCGGGAAGCGCACGTGGCCGTTGGCATCGGTGATTTGACTGAGCAAGGTTACGCCGTTTTTCGCGATCACCGACACTTTCGCGCTGCCGACCGGCGCGCCGCTGTGGATCGATTGCACAAACACATCGCGCGTTTTGTCCTGAGAGCTTTTGGCGACAATGCCCAGGTCGGTCACAACCACAAAGCGTGAATCACCGACCCTGTCCTGATCGTCGCTTTCTTCCTGAGGTTCATCGGATCCTGCTTCTTCCTCCGCCGGTTTCTGGTTCGGCTGCCATTCGGACAGCGTCAACAGAAACACGCCGCGGTGAGAATCAGGATTGGTGGACAAGTAGCGGGAAAGATCGATGCCCTGATAATTCACCACGCCCGGCTGGTCATTATTGAGCGCGGTCTGGTATTTAAAATGCTCGGTAAAATATTCGTCATCCAGCCGGTTAAACTCGGCGGAAGAGTATTCCCGGCTTTTGAAAGAAACGATGTGCTGCAGCTGGCTTGGGATCACCCGTTTGATATCCAGGCGCAGGCCCGCCACGTTGCGCGCGGCAACGCTGATCTGCTTATCGCCGTTCACCGACAGTAGCGACCCTTGCGACATGAACTGCAGGGATTTCGGGAACTCCGGCACCTCAATCACCCGGAAGGCCTTTTTCGGCATTTTATAACCGCCGTTGGAGACCAGCTGATTGTCGATCTCAAGCAGCATGAAGCGATGCGCCGGGGCATCGAATTTGAAACTGAACTGCGGCTGGTAGCTCTCTTCGGCCTCGTTGAGCGTCAGAGTCAGCGGCGTTGACTGCGCCAGCACATTCTTGGCGACGCTGTCGGTATCCCACTGGTAAAAATCATTCGGGTCTTTAGCGGCTTCAGCATCGCTGGGATCGTGCTGTGGCAGCAACCAGGCCTTGGTCGCGCGTGCCAGCTCTTTATCCTTGACGGCATCGCTGAAAGCGACGATCAGAGCCCGCTGCCCCTTGGCACCCTCGGCGTCCACCACCTGGGCGCTGGCATCGCTCAGCGCCAGGCTGTACAGCGTCGGCACCGTGACCCCGTTGCTTTTCACTTCATCGATGGCGTTGGCGGGCACCGTCGCTTTGATACCCTTGCCGACGGTCAGGTGCACTACGCCACCCTGATCCAGCGCCTGCAGCGGCTCTGAGTGGATCCAGGCGTTGAGTTTTTTCTCATCGTAGACCAGCGAGAAGTTGAGCTTTTTCTCCGACTTGGCGTTGCCTTCCTTTAATCCGAGCGAGACCTGTTTTTCAAAGCTGGTGACGTCCAACGGCGCATTGAACTTCAGATTGAAGATAGCGCTGCGCTTCTTCGGATCCTGCGGGTCCTGGTAATACTCGGCCTGGCCAAGCTGGTAATTAAATGCGGGCACGTTAAAGGTGTAACGGGTGTTGGCGAGTTTGATCTGCGGCGCCAGTAACGTGGCAGGATCGAGGTTAACCTGGTATTGCGTGCCCATCGGCAGCGGTTTTTTCGGCGTAAAGACCAGGGTTGAGGCGTCGTTCCAGACCCACTGGCCTTCGGCCTGCGGCTTAAGCGTCACGCCCTTGGTCACCGTCTTGCCTACGTCGGTCAAAGGCGCCGCCGAGTGACTGAACGTCAGGCTTAGCTTCTGCGGTGTCGGCTTCTGAACGGCGTAGTTTATCGCTTCAGGGCCAGCGGCCTGCACGTCGGTTTGCTGATACACCATGGGTGCCGGTTCGATCGGTTGCGGTCGGTTCAGCCACCAGTGCCAGCCGTAGACAGCGCCACCGGCGATGCACAACAAAATCAGCAACGCCAGACTGATGGCTTTCGGGTATTTGTTTACGCCGCTTTCCAGCCGCAAAAACGCCCGTTTCACACCGCCAGACAGAGCAGTCCACCAGGCAGGTGCACTCCAGGCAAGATTACCGATCAGCGGCCTGAATAACCGCCCCAGTAACGCCAGGCTCAATGCCAACAGGCGGAATGCACCCTTGATTAACGTAAAAGGCAGACGAAGGATAAACTTTAATAAATCCATTATTGCAGCACCTTATAATCCTTTGCAGATCCCCGGATAAACGGCCAGGGTTTATCGGGTTCGAAAGACGCCGCCAAATACCCTGTCCTGGCGTCTGCGCTAATACATCCATCTGCCGCCTGGCGAAAATCAGCGGCCACGTCGGAATATAATTACGACTCTTTATTCAGCATGTTATCCAATTTCTGCAGCACAACCAGCAGCGGCATGCAGTTGGGCTCATTGTCTTTCAGCGCCTCTTCAAAATAAGGCGTGATGGCAAAGCGCGTAGGTAACGGCGCATCCGCATCCAGCAGCGCGTACATACGCGGCAGAAACACCCATTGCAGCCAGGCTTCGGCCGACATGCTGTCTACGCAGAAAGGTTCAGTGCTGGCGAAGGCCTCAGGCTCAGGCGGTGCAGCCTGCCACAGAGCCAGATCGCGCATTGACTGTTCAATCGCCTGCAAACTGTGGCGAACCTGATTATTTATACTCATCTGCATTCCCGATCTATTTTCATGATGATGATTCAGCCGCGTGGCTGAAAAGCGGCAAAGCATAGCATTTTTATAGCCCAAATTCGGCTGACTTGACTAGCGCAGCCGTTTTTATCTGGTGGCGTCCAGCGCCCCACGGCACAATAGGCCCACCGACTAAACCAAACAGATTAGACACATGCCTGCAATCACAACGACAAAAAACCACGCCACGCCCGGCAAAGCCATGCTGGCTTCGGTCACCGGCTACGCCATGGACGGCTTTGACTTGCTGATCCTCGGCTTTATGCTGCCGGCCATCAGTATCGAAATGGGATTGAGCTCTTCCGCCGCCGGTTCGCTGGTCACCTGGACGCTGATCGGCGCCGTTCTGGGCGGGGTGATTTTCGGTCACCTCAGCGATCGCTTTGGGCGTATCCGGGTATTGACCATCACCATCCTGATGTTCTCGTTGTTTACCGGCCTTTGCGCTCTGGCACAAGGCTATTGGGATTTGCTCGCCTACCGCACGCTGGCGGGTATCGGGCTGGGGGGTGAGTTCGGTATCGGCATGGCGCTGATCGCCGAAGCCTGGCCGGCGGAAAAACGCAATCGAGCCTCGGCCTACGTGGGCATGGGCTGGCAGCTTGGCGTATTGGCGGCGGCGTTTCTCACCCCGCTACTGCTGACGCATATCGGCTGGCGCGGCATGTTCCTGGTGGGCTTGTTGCCCGCACTGGCGTCGTTCCTGATCCGCCGCACCCTGGGAGAACCGGAAGCGTTCGTACGCCAGCAAAGCACCGGTGAACAGCTTTCTTTTGCCCAGCGTATCAGGCTGCTGTTCAAAGACCGCGCCACCAGCAAGGCCAGTATCGGTATTTTTATTTTGTGCTCGGTGCAGAACTTCGGCTATTACGGGCTGATGATTTGGATGCCGACCTACCTGGCCAAAAACTTCGGTTTCTCATTAACCAAGTCAGGCTTGTGGACTGCGGTTACGGTGATAGGCATGACGTTCGGCATCTGGCTGTTTGGCGTCTTGGCCGACCGCTTCAGCCGCTGGAAGATTTTTATCAGCTATCAGATCGGTGCGGTGGTGATGGTGGTGGTCTATGCACAGCTTAGCGACCCGACGTTAATGCTGTTTGCCGGCGCGCTGATGGGAATGTTCGTGAATGGGATGATTGGCGGCTACGGCGCGTTGATTTCCGATACCTACCCGGTACAGGCGCGTGCTACCGCGCAAAACATTCTGTTCAATCTTGGGCGCGGCGTCGGTGGCCTGGGGCCATTGGTGATCGGCGCACTGGTGACGCAGGTATCCTTCGCTGCGGCAATCAGCCTGCTGGCGGCTATTTATCTGCTGGATATTTATGCCACGCTGTTCCTGCTGCCTAAAAAACAGGTCGATGGCGATACGCTGGGGGCGATTGGTTAACAACTGAGATGAATTCGAGCAGGGTTAAGCCTGTTGACGGCTTAAAGCATAAATCCGTATAAAAAGTTGAGGGCACTGCGCTAACAGTGCCCTCGGTTCGTTTTATAGCAGTCCCGCTACACAGTGTGCTCCCTGCTCAATCCTTGAAAACTTTTCCTGCGGCCATCCTGACCAAACCGTCCTGGCGTTGTCCCGTAGCATCGTCCTGATGCGGTTCCTCAGTCTTCATGACCCGCCAACGGTCCTTTGCCGGCTCTCAATCTCCATCCTGGAGGTGTCCCTGGTTTCAATCCTGAAACATCCTGGCATCTCCTGACGCCGTCCTCCGCTCTTCACTGAGCGCATCCACTTCTTCTTCCTGAAGCTGCATCATCCTGATGCTTTCCAGCTCCGCCGTATCCCTTCCGGTGAACATAAGATCGCTTAATTATCCCGGGTTCACAAGAGCTTACTGGCAGGCTGACAGGAAATTAATGCTAAGAGTTATCCTAAAGAAAAACTAACCAATTGATCTGGATAACAATAAAACCCATATCACCGGCAATGCGGTGAAAATTAAAAGCGATCTCTCACAGCCCGTGTGAGATATATCGCACACGGGCCGTGGTTAAATTAGCGTCAAACGTCAATCCGCGGGCGCAATGCATCGAGGAAATTACCCAACGACGCCGCCAGTAAAGTGCGCTTATTGCTGCCAAATTGCTCCAGCACCACATTCCCGCTGACGTTGCACAACGAGACCAGCGTCATTTCTGATTCGGTGGTTGCCAGGAACAACGTCGGTGACAGTTTCAGCCGTTTTTGCGTCACCAGATGGCCGATCAGGTTTTCCTGCAGGCGAATAAAATCGTCCTCGCTCCACACCTGCAGCAGGGTGAGATGATGCTCGCCGAACTGCGCGCCCATGTCACCCGCATACTGTTGGGTGTAAAACAGGTTGATGTCCGGCTGCAGACGAAGCTCAAGCGCAGTTTCTACCTTTTCCAGCGTCGCTGCCGGGGTGAAGGGTTGCGGCAACCACAGCGCCTGGTCATCGCGGTTTTCGACCAGGCAGGGCGACGGTACGCCGTACAGATCCTGACTTGCCGGCACATGACCGCGCTCCTGCTGCCAAAGATCAACATAACGCTGGGTGAATTCACGCAGGGCGTGCGGTACATCGTGGTCCATATTTTTTCTCGCATACGGTAAACTGGCGACCATTGTACCTATCTCTCACCAAGGTGACAGCAGATGTCCTCCTATCCCCCCTCCCTGTCGGAACTGACGCTGGGCAAAGTCTGACGGTATAGCACGTTGCCCCCGTCGCGTCGGGTTTTGGACATCAATCCCTGCCGCAGCAAAACGGACTTTGTCCCGTCACCAGATTGCCTGGCATGCCAATAATGCGAAACATTGCTCAACAACTGAGCTAACGAGTGGTTTGTGTTGGTAAAAATCTGGGGACGGCGGTAAGGTTAAATCAGGAGCGCCGGGCATTCCGGTCGGGTTTTGCCGCCGTGCCCTGACAATAACGAGATGCTGTTCTGCTGCGTATGGATTACTACTGCCCGTTCCGGGTGCAAAGGAGTTACCTTGATTACACACATCAGCCCGCTTGGCTCTATGGATTTGCTGTCGCAGCTGGAAGTAGACATGCTGAAGCGTACCGCCAGCAGTGATCTATACCGTTTGTTCCGCAACTGTTCGCTGGCCGTTTTGAACTCCGGCAGCCAGACCGACAACAGCAAACAGCTGCTGTCACGCTACGAAACCTTTGATATCAACGTGCTGCGCCGTGAGCGTGGCGTCAAACTCGAACTGGTTAACCCGCCGGAAGACGCCTTTGTCGACGGTAGAATAATCCGCTCGCTGCAGGCCAACCTGTTCGCCGTGCTGCGCGATATTCTGTTCGTTCACGGACAGATCGACAGCGCCGGCCGTTTCCAGCATCTGAACCTGGAAAACTCGGCCCACATTACCAACCTGGTGTTCTCTATCCTGCGCAACGCCCGTGCGTTGCACCTCGATGAAGATCCTAACCTGGTGGTGTGCTGGGGTGGCCATTCGATCAATGAAAACGAATATCTCTATGCCCGCAAGGTCGGCAGTCAGCTGGGCCTGCGCGAGCTGAATATCTGTACCGGTTGCGGACCGGGCGCCATGGAAGCGCCGATGAAAGGCGCCGCCGTGGGCCACGCCCAACAGCGCTACCGCAACAGCCGTTTCATCGGCATGACCGAACCTTCAATCATTGCCGCAGAACCGCCAAACCCGCTGGTCAATGAGCTGGTGATCATGCCGGACATCGAAAAACGCCTGGAGGCCTTCGTCCGTATCGCCCACGGGATCATCATCTTCCCTGGCGGCGTCGGCACGGCGGAAGAACTGCTGTATCTGCTGGGTATTCTGATGAACCCGGAAAACAGCGAACAGGTCTTGCCGCTGATCCTCACCGGGCCAAAAGAGAGCGCCGACTATTTCCGCGTGCTGGACGAGTTCATCATGAACACGCTGGGAGACGAAGCGCGTCGCCATTACACCATCATCATCGACGATCCGGCGGAAGTGGCGCGTCAGATGAAAAAGGCCATGCCGCTGGTGAAAGAAAACCGTCGCAATACCGGCGATGCTTACAGCTTCAACTGGTCTATTCGCATCGCGCCGGATCTGCAATTGCCGTTCGAGCCGAGCCATGAAAATATGGCGAATCTCAACCTGTATCCGGACCAGCCGGCCGAACAGTTGGCCGCTGCGCTGCGCCGCGCGTTTTCCGGCATCGTCGCCGGCAACGTGAAGGAAAATGGCATTCATGCCATCGAGCAGTTCGGCCCGTACAAGCTGCACGGCGAGCCGCAGATGATGAAACAGATGGACAGCCTGTTGCAGGGCTTCGTCGCTCAACACCGTATGAAGCTGCCGGGCAGCGCCTATGTGCCCTGCTACGAAATAGTCGCTTAATGAGCCATCCGGGGCGGCCTGATAGCCGCCCTTCTTTTACCTGACTTTTCCGCCTTTACTCTCTATGGATTTCAAGTTGCAGCCAGGCGGAAAGCGCGTTCATCTCCCGGAGCTTACTGAGGGGGGAGTACGTGAAGTCAACAACGCTGCAGCTTGAAAGACGACGAGTTAATGCCTATACACCTACTGATTGTCGACGCACTCAACCTTATCCGCCGCATTCACGCCGTGCAGGGGTCTCCCTGTGTCAACGCCTGCCAGCACGCCGTGCAACAGTTGATCCAGCACAGCCGCCCAACGCACGCGGTGGCGGTATTCGACGAGGACGATCGCAGCGAAAGCTGGCGTCACCAGATCCTGCCCGACTACAAGGCCGGACGTTCACCGATGCCGGAGAATTTACAGCAGGAAATGCCCCAGCTTCGCCAGGCGTTCGAAGCCCTTGGCGTTGCCTGTTGGCACTCGCCAGGCAATGAAGCGGACGATCTGGCGGCAACGCTGACGGCCAAAATTGCAGGCGGCGGCCATCAGGTCACTATTGTGTCCACCGACAAAGGTTACTGCCAGTTGTTGGCACCCAGCGTGCAAATCCGCGATTACTTTCAAAAACGCTGGCTGGATATGCCGTTTGTGCAGCAGGAGTTTGGGGTATCGCCACAGCAGTTGGCGGACTACTGGGGATTGGCGGGGATCAGCAGCAGCAAGATCCCTGGCGTAGCCGGCATCGGACCGAAAACGGCGGTGTTGCTGTTGCAGCAGGCAGGTTCGCTGGACGGGCTCTACCAGGCCCTGGAGCAGGTGCCGGAGAAATGGCGCGGCAAACTTCAACAACACCGCGACATGGCCTATGTCAGTAAAAAGGTCGCCACCTTGCGCACCGACCTGACGTTAACCGGTAACCTGCAGCAGCTGCGGTTACCGGCTTAAACCAGGGCGCGACTGCGCCCTGTCAATCAGTCACGCTCGTCGCGACGCCCCCCCACGGCCGACCACATGCGGCGGACGTGTACGGTAACTTCTTCACGATCGTGATACAGCTGCTTGGCATGAATTTGTGAGCTGATACCCGCCGCATCCAAGGCTTCCTTGATCGACTGCAGGTTCTGCGAAACCTCTTCGTAGCGTTTTTTCATCGGCAGCTTCAGGTTGAAGATCGCCTCGCGGCACCAGCCTTTCACCAACCACTGGATCATCAAACTGGTCACCTTGGCAGGTTTTTCCACCATGTCACACACCAGCCAGTAAATCTTGCTGCTGGAAGGTTCATACCTGAAACCGTCGGCGCGGTGATGGGTTACCTGTCCGGTATCCATCAGGCTTGGCGCCATCGGGCCATTGTCCACCGCGTGCACCATCATGCTGCGTTGCACCAGTTGGTAGGTCCAACCGCCCGGACAGGCCCCCAGATCGACCGCATGCATGCCGCTGGCCAAACGCTCGTCCCACTCGTCGGCAGGGATAAACACGTGGAATGCCTCTTCCAGCTTCAGCGTAGAACGGCTTGGCGCGTCGGAAGGGAACTTAAGACGCGGAATGCCCATATAGAACGGCGAGTTGTTGTTGCTGAAGGAGTAACCGACATAACAGCAACCCGGCGCGATAAAGAACACGTGCACCACTGGACGGGTTGCATTCTCACGCGCCATCAATACTTTCTGCTCACGCATCGCAGCGCGCAACGGCACCGTCAGTTTGCGACAGAACTTCATCAGCTCTTTGCTTTCGTTGGTGTCCGGCACTTCTACTCGCAGCTCACCACCACGGTCGACCACGCCAATCAGCATGCCGACGATCGGCGATACGCGATCTTCCGGCGGCAAATCGCGCAGCAGCTCACCCACCACCAACATCTGGCGGGCAAAAATCAGTTCACGGAACGGTATTTCCCGCGCCAGGCGATCGGCATCGTCCGGCTGGTAGCACTCGAAAAGCACGTAGCCGCTGTTGTCCTTCACTCTGGCGAAACCAAACACTTCCAGTTCGGCAGCCTTGGCGGTAATTTCCGCCGCACACTCTTTTTCAAAACCCTGGCGGCAATACAACGCAATCTTATTCATGGCGCTCGGCCTTTTTCCTCAGACGCAAAGCGCCAATCAACATCAATACCCAACCGGCCAGGAAACACACGCCGCCAATCGGCGTGATATAGACCCAGACCTTCAGGTGCGACAGCGCCAGACAGTACAGGCTGCCGCTGAACAGTACGGTGCCGAGCGCCAATAACGCCCCGCTCCAGTAAAACCACAGGCTGACACGGCGTTGCATCGCCACCGCCAGCGCCAGGATCGTCAGGGTATGAAAGCCCTGATAGTCCAGCCCGGTACGGATCCAGGCCATCTCGTTAGCGCCCAGCGTGCCACTTAGTACGTGTGCGCCAAACGCGCCCAGAGCAACAAATACAAAACCGCTGATAGCGGCAAAAATCAGCATTGAACGACTGCTCATCGTTATTTACCTTTATTGAAAAAAACCGGCGGCGACAAAACGGCGACCGGCCTCATTGTTCGTAGCGAAAGCGGAACTTTTCTTGCTCGCTGGCTGCCCGCGCCAGGATCCACTTACGAAAGGCGGCTATTTTACCCAGTTCTGCCTGACTGTCATGACATACCAGATAAAAAGCATTTTTACTGACCAGGACGTCGTTGAACGGGCATACCAATCGCCCGGCCTCGATCTCGGTCTGCGCCATCACGTTATTGACCAGGGCAATCCCCTGCCCATGCACTGCCGCCTGCACCACCATGGCGCTGTGACTGAAAATCGGCCCCTGCTGCACATTGATGTGCTGCAACCCCAACTGGCGCGTGTAGGCCAGCCAATCGCGGCGTGAAGTATCATGCAGCAGCGTGTGATAAGCCAGATCGCTCGTCACTTTTAACGCATGTTCCCCGGTAAGCAGGCTGGGAGAGCACACTGGCAGCAGGTATTCCGCGTATAAACGTTCTGCGCGCAACCCTGTCCAGTTGCCGCGGCCATAGAAAATAGCCACGTCAACGTCATCCGCCAGCTTGTCTTCTTCACGGTCCACCGCCTGGATACGCACGTCAATTCCCGGATAAGCTGAGTTAAAGCCGGACAGACGAGGCACCAACCACTGAATGGCAAAACTCGGGGGCAAACTGACGGTCAATGCCCCCTTGGCGCTGCGCGCCTGTAACTTGCGCGTAGCCTCATTGATCGAGGAGAAGATTTCCTTGATATCCAGATAATAACTTTGCCCTTCTTCCGTCAGCAACAGCGAGCGGTTGCGGCGCCGAAACAGCTTCAGGCCGAGGAAGTCCTCCAGCGACTTGATCTGGTGGCT
Organism: Serratia liquefaciens; assembly: GCF_027594825.1. Classification (NCBI taxonomy): domain Bacteria; kingdom Pseudomonadati; phylum Pseudomonadota; class Gammaproteobacteria; order Enterobacterales; family Yersiniaceae; genus Serratia; species Serratia liquefaciens. The sequence continues at coordinate 1,861,605 of NZ_CP088930.1, forward strand.
CACCGCGGCCTGGGTGACAAACAGTTCTTCAGCCGCTTTGGTAAAACTCAGGTGACGGGCAGCCGCGTCAAAGACCCGCAGTGCATTCAGAGGTGGTAAGCGTTTAGACATTTATTAGCTACTTTTGTGTAACAATATTCCGAGTGATTCGGCATAAAAAATCAGGCGGCGTTGTGTGCCGTGCCATAGGCACAGAACAACAAAGCGCTACCATTAGTTTTTTTAATCCGAGCCATTATAAATTGTCCGTTGAGCATGCGCCAGCAAATACCTATAGTGGCGGCACTTCCCGGGCCGGAACGAAAAGGGATTGGGTGTCGAGGACGCCGATGAACTTTTGGCTTGTGGTTGTGATGTTGTGTTTGCAAATTGTCTGGCAATCCAGACGTGGTAGCTAAGCTACTGTTTTTTTTCACTTCCTGTACATTTACCCTGTCTGTCCATAGTGATTTTATGCAGCACCGCAAGCTTTGCGGTGCTTTTTTTTGCCTGACGTTTACTGGTTGCTTTCAACCATTTCTTTCACGTCGGAACGGTTGATCTGCTGCTCAACGCCGTTGGCATCTTTATAGCTGATCATACCGGTATCGTTGTCCACTTTTGGCTTGCCGTCGGCGACAATAGTGCGCCCATCATTGGTGTGCATCACGTAATTGCTGGAGCAAGCTGCCAGGGTGAACGTAAGCATCAGAGCAGAGATAACTGCGGCTGTCTTCTTCATTGTGGACTCCTTGTAGTTTTAAATGCTGTAAAAAACCCTTTCTATTATTCAACGCCATTATTTAGCGCGTACTTATTAGCATAACAAACTTTCCCGAGATTGCCAGGCGATAAGTCCTAATGGTCGGGATAGCTTGTCTCCAGCCGTAAAATAAGACAGGATCAATGATTGACTTCAGCCAGCGACAATCAGGGTATGACACCTTTTAATCCCATCGACTTCCGTAATCAGTTTCCTGCATTGCAGCAGGCGGGCATTTATCTCGACAGCGCCGCCACCGCATTAAAACCTCTGGCGGTCATTGCCGCTACGCAGCAGTTTTATCGTGACGACGCGGCTACGGTGCATCGTAGCCAGCATAGGGCCGCACAGGACCTGACCGCCCGTTTCGAGCAGGCGCGCCAACAGGTCGCTACTCTGATCAACGCCCCTTCAGCCGATGACATTATCTGGACCCGCGGTACCACCGAAGCAATCAACCTGGTTGCGCAAAGCTATGCTCGCCCCCTGCTGAAACCGGGTGACGAAATCCTGGTGAGCGAGGCAGAGCATCACGCCAATCTAATCCCCTGGTTGATGGTGGCAGAGCAAACCGGCGCCCGGGTGGTAAAACTGCCCCTTGGCGCAGATCGCCTGCCGGACCTGACCCTGTTGCCTGGGCTGCTCAATGCTAAAACCCGTCTGCTGGCGCTGGGGCAGATGTCCAACGTCACCGGCGGTTGCCCGGATTTGGCGCACGCCATCAGCCTGGCCCACAGCGCCGGCGCACGCGTGATGATTGACGGTGCGCAGGGCATAGTGCACTGCCCCGCCGACGTTCAGCGGCTTGACATTGATTTCTACGCGTTCTCCGGCCACAAACTCTATGGCCCAACCGGCATAGGAGCGCTGTACGGCAAGAGCGAGTTATTGGCGCAAATGGCACCGTGGCAGGGCGGCGGCAAGATGCTGACCCAGGCATCGTTCGAGGGGTTCACGCCGCAAAAGCCTCCTCACTGCTTTGAAGCAGGCACGCCCAATATCGCCGGCGTGTTGGGGTTAGCCGCCGCACTGGAGTGGCTTGCCAATCAGGACATGTTGGCTGCCGAACGCTACAGCCGTGACCTGGCCGATAACGCCGAGCAAAGGTTGGAGTCACTGTCGGGCTTTCGCAGCTTCCGTTGCTCAGGCTCCAGCCTGCTGGCATTCGATATTGCCGGCATCCACCACAGCGATATCGTGACCCTGCTGGCAGAACAAGGCATCGCAGTGCGTGCCGGCCAGCACTGCGCCCAACCGCTGATGGCGGCGCTCGGGGTCAGTGGTACACTGCGCGCCTCCTTCGCACCTTATAACACCCAGGAAGATGTCGATGCTTTGGTCACAGCCCTGATCAACGCTATCGATCTGCTGGCCGACTAGACTGAATGAACACCGGAGACGCTATGCTTGCCCCCCATCCCTTTGGCCGTGAAATCACCGCCGGGGCGCTAATCGAAAAATTTACCGCCCTGAAGCAGTGGGAAGATCGCTATCGCCAACTGATCATGCTGGCAAAGCAGTTGCCCCCGTTGCCGGAAGCATTACGCGCAGCGGAAATGGAATTGAGCGGCTGTGAAAACCGGGTCTGGCTGGGGCATCAGTTGCAGGCGGACGGGACGCTGCATTTTTATGGTGACAGCGAAGGTCGCATCGTACGCGGGCTGTTGGCGGTGCTGCTGACGGCGGTAGAAGGAAAAACGCCGCAAGAAATCGCGGCGATGGACCCCTTGGGGTTATTCGATCAGTTGGCGCTACGCGCCCAGCTCAGCGCCACCCGAGCCAGTGGATTGGAAGCGCTGGCTGCCGCAGTGAGGGCGATAAGCGCCCGCTACGCCTGACGCGCGGCTTTCGCCACCATCTTTTTCAGCGCGTGGGAAACGGCGACAAAGCCAAAGGTCGCGGTAACCATGGTTGCCGCACCGAATCCCGCACTGCAATCCATTCTTTTTGGCCCTTCAGCAGTGCTGCGCGACGCGCAAACGCTGCCATCCGGCTGCGGGTAAACCAGGGGTTCGCTGGAAAACACGCAGTCGATGCCCAGCTTGCCCTTACTGTTCTTCACCACGTTGAAATCATTTTTCAGCCGTTCACGCAGCTTGGCCGCCAGCGGATCCTGAATGGTTTTCGCCAAATCCACCACCGCAATCTGGGTCGGGTCTATCTGTCCACCGGCACCGCCGGTGGTGACCACAGGTATCTTGTAGCGTCGACAATAAGCCAGCAGTGCCGCCTTCGGTCGCACGCTGTCAATCGCGTCGATGACGTAGCTGAAATTGTTATCGAGCAGCTCGGCAACGTTGTCCGCCGTAATGAAATCGTCAATGCAGGTCACCCGACACTCAGGGTTGATCGCCAGAATGCGCTCCGCCATCACTTCCGTTTTTGACTGCCCGACATGCTGGCGCAGCGCATGGATTTGGCGATTGGTGTTGGTGACGCAGACATCGTCCATATCAATCAGCGTAATAGTGCCGATGCCGGTACGCGCCAGCGCTTCTGCCGCCCAGGAGCCCACGCCGCCAATGCCAATCACGCAAATGTGCGCCTGGGCAAACAGCGCCAACGCCTGCTGACCGTATAAACGTGCCGTGCCGCCAAAACGCTGCAGATAGGCTTCAGAATAGGCTGTGCTCATAACGCTTTTATTACCTTAACTTTGCAAATGATAAGGGCCGGAGGTTCCGGCCCTTCAGATTATTGACAAAGGGGGATAAAAGCGTGGTTTTTCCCCCTTTGTGTTATCAGCCGAAAATCAATAAATTGATTTTCCAGATTTATTTTCAAAATCTTTAGCGCCTGCCGCCAAACATTATAAGTTTGTCAGCAGTCGCAAGGACCGGAAAATCCGGCCCTTGCGGGTCAATATCGGTATACCCGTCGCCTTTCAAGCCATAATCAGACGACCAGCCTGAAATTCATCGGGTAAAACCTGATGCCGTTAACGGGTGACCAACAGCGAACCGCCTGAAGCGGAGCTGGTCTGGCTGGTAAACAGCGGCGCGTTTACGTTGGCGCCTTTCAGCACCCAAACGCGGCCGTAGTGGTTGTAATAACCCGCCGAGTGGCCGGCATCAGCCCCGATGCCCTGGTACATATCGAAGTGCTGGCCTTTGATCGCCCCACCCACATCCAGCGCCACCATCAGACGCATCTCATATTTTCCCGTGAATTTACCCTTGTTGTCCAGCAGCGGCACTTCCGCCAGCAGCGTGGTACCCGCCGGGATCAGTGAACGATCGGAAGCCACCGACGCTTTGGCGATCAACGGCACCGCACTGGCTCCGCGAACCGGCGCAAAGGCTTCAGGACGGAAGAAGACAAAGGAAGGGTTCTGTTCCAACAGCTCACGCACTTCTGCCGCGCTGTGGGTATCCGCCCACTGACGAATCGCCTGCATCGACATATCCGCCTTGGCCACTTCACCGCGGTCGATCAGCACTTTGCCAATGCTGCGATAAGCATGGCCGTTTTTGCCGCCGTAGCCGAAGAACACCAACGGCTGGCCGTTGCCGTAATCCACATAGCCACTGCCCTGGACTTCCATCATAAAGTTGTCCATCAGCGAGTTGGTGTACGCCACAATATAGCGATCGTCCAGCGCGCCTGAGTAAATACCCGCGCGATCGGGCAGGCGGCCTTTCCCTTTTGGCGGCATGCGGTACAGCGGGTAACGGAACTCACCCTGTTGGGTATAGCGCGCCTGCACCACCGGCGTGTAGTAACCGGTAAACTGAACGTTGCCGTAGTTGTCTACGCCTTCCATCTGGTAAGCGCTGAGGCCGTACTGGTTCAGGTTGCGCGTATCGGCGCCGGAGGCCATCCAGCTCTGTACTGCCTGATAAGTGGTGTTGTTGCGATTAAAAAGTGAAGGAGAAGCGTATTTGATCTCCATCAGCTGATCTGAATAATCCTTGGCATTAACCGGTACCCCTTTCGCGTTGGGTTGGTTCACCAACTCCAGCGACTGATCCAGGCGTCCATCCTTATATTGCTGTCCCCGATCGGTCGGCTTAGACGAACAGCCTGCCAGTATCGCTACCATTAACCCGCCCAGCAGGTATTTGCCCCAACGTCCTTTCATCGCGCACACTCTCAACTGATATGATCTCCCGCCGAACGATAACAAACGCCCATAGATAAAGGAATCGCCGCCTATAAAAAAAGCCCTTGGTCAGATAATGGTGAAAAAGAACGCAAATTGCGGGCTAATTCGACAGAAAGGCCGTTTTAGTTCAATAAAATGCAAAAAGGGTTGCAACCAAACGCACGGAGAGTATAGTGCGCTTCCATCGGACGCGGGGTGGAGCAGCCTGGTAGCTCGTCGGGCTCATAACCCGAAGGTCGTCGGTTCAAATCCGGCCTCCGCAACCAACCGATACTGCAACAGCAGTATCAAGTAAAAGGTTGGATTCGATGAAAAAAAAGGTATTATACGGACGCGGGGTGGAGCAGCCTGGTAGCTCGTCGGGCTCATAACCCGAAGGTCGTCGGTTCAAATCCGGCCCCCGCAACCAACCGATACTGTACCAGCGGTATCTTATGAAAGTTGGTTTACGATAATACAAGCATTAAGACGGACGCGGGGTGGAGCAGCCTGGTAGCTCGTCGGGCTCATAACCCGAAGGTCGTCGGTTCAAATCCGGCCTCCGCAACCAATCTTAATGACCACAGACAAGCACCTTAACGGGTGTTTTTTTGTATCTGAAATCCGCCAATCCCGATTTTACTCCAGCCAACAACGCCCTCTCCCTGACGTCAATGAAATCAGGTTATCACCCTCGATCAATCATAATGACTTTCGCGTTTTTGCAGCCACATCGCCCATACGGCTAACGCGGACACCACCGCCGGCACCGCCGCAAGCAGCAACAGATCGGATGCCATCCAATGGCGGGCAATCAGCGCAGCGCCCAACAGAGGCCCGAGCATCGAAGCGCCCCGTCCGATACCCAATCCCCAGCCTAAACCGGTTGAACGCAAAAATGTCGGGTAACCACCGGCAGCCAGCGCATTTACCCCCGGCATACCCCCGACGACGAAAACGCCCGTGACGAAAATCGAGCTGAACAGCATCAGCAGATTTTGCGGCTCAAAACCTATCGCGGCTATTGAAAGGGCCGCGATTGAAAAGCCCGTGATAAGCACGCTGTAAGCCCCAAATTTGTCAATCAGGCGGCCAAGCGCCAGGGTGCCTAAAACCCCGCCAAACTGTAATGCCCCAGTGGCCAAATTGGCGATTTCCAGCGACAGCCCCGCGTCCTTGATCAGGGTTGGCAGCCAATTTGCCAAAAAATAGAGATCGATAAGATTCATAAAATTCACCAGCCAAAGCAGCAAGGTGAACACGGCGCGGTTATCTCGAAAGAGATCAACCACCGTGGCTTTGGCGCGCTGCATGCCAACATGACTGTTGGAAAGATCGACACTCATGGCCTGCTGCTCCGGAAACACTTTTCGCAAGGTTGAACGAATTGCCGCTTCTCCCTTTCCGCATCTCAACATCCATTGTGCCGACTCCGGCAGGTAGGCCCACATAGAAATCGCCAGGATAATCGGCAAAAGCCCCCCGAGAATAAAAATAGCCTGCCAGCCGACGAGCGGGATCAGCAAAGCCGCGGTAACGCCACCCAAACCGCCGCCGATCGCAAAAAAACAGGTTATCGCAGTGATATAGGTCGCTCGCTGGCGTAAAGGGCTGTATTCGACAACCAACGCAATGCAGTTGGGCATCACGCCGCCTAAGGCTATACCCGCAAGGAAACGGAACGCCATCAGTTGATTAACATTCTGGGCGAAGGCAGAACACAGGGTGAATACGCCAAAAATGAGCGTGGCAGAAATGATGGACGGCCTGCGCCCGATGCGATCGGCAAGCCAACCCAAAGCAAAGGCACCGATGGCAATGCCGGCCAATCCGGCGCTGAACACCGGCCCCAACACTGCTGTTTCCAGCGACCAGGCATCCCGAATGGCCGGTGCGGCATAGCCCATGGCCTGGATATCGAACCCATCGCACATAAGACAAAGCGCGCACATAATCAGCAAAAGCACTTGGCCGCGACGCGTCCCCGTGCTGTCTACCATTTCCTGAATGCTCTGCATTCCTTCGTTTGCGGACATTGACACGGGATATCCTTTTCTTTGTGAGATTGAAAAATATATTTTTAAATAAAATATATTTTTTATCTTCTGTCAATTTTCAACGCAAATTTGGCACGTCAGTGTCTTAGAGTGTGATCAGAACGACAAACGAGGCTCCACAGCCTTGCCGGCCAAAGGGCACCTCATTCGCTATTCGCAGAGGATATGAATGAAAGGTCACTGGCGCTTTTATCGATAACCGCCAGTGAGTGAACAAGAAACGCGACTGGCGGAAAGGGATGCGCCAGTTTCAGGATTAACCAAAGAAGGAGGGCCCCGGCAAAGCAGCGCTAATGGCTGGCCTGAATCAGGAGAGTGCCTTTAAACGGAAGTGCGGCAGTTCATTCCTGCCGCCTCAGCTTATTTTTGCCCGCGCGCTACTGCCCCGCCGTTAGCAAAATACGCCTTGATTCCCGCCAGAATAGATTCCGCCACCTGCTGCTGAAAATGGGTGGTACGCAGTTTGCGCTCTTCCTCTATATTGCTGATAAACGCCGTTTCAACCAGGATAGAGGGGATATCCGGCGCCTTTAACACCGCAAAACCGGCCTGATCGACACGATTCTTATGCAAACGGTTAATTTTGCCCATTCGGTTAAGCACTTCCTTGCCGAATTTCAGGCTGTCGTTGATGGTCGCGGTTTGTATCAGGTCAAACATGGTGTGATCCAAATAGCGATCGCCGCTTTTGCTGACGCCGCCGATTTGGTCCGATTCGTTTTGGGTCTGTGCCAGGAACTTGGCCGCCGAGCTGGTAGCGCCCTTGGTCGACAGCGCAAATACCGACGAACCGCGCGCGGCACGGTTGGTGAAGGCATCGGCATGGATCGACACGAACAGATCGGCACGCTGCTTGCGTGCCTTAGCTACCCTCACCTTAAGCGGAATGAAGACGTCCTCGTTGCGCGTCATAAACACCTTCATGTTGGGCTCACGCTTGATTAAGGTGCTCAGCCGACGGGCAATCTGCAGTACGATATCTTTTTCACGCGTTTTGAATTTGCCAATCGCCCCGGGATCCTCGCCGCCATGGCCGGGATCCAGCATGATGACAATCGGCCGATCGCGCCCTGCCTTGCCGGCCTGCGGCGCTTCCGCCGGCAAAGTCCGCTCAAGATCGCCCTTGTTGTAATCTTCCAGTAACGCCAGCAGCGGATCATACTCCTCGCCGCTGCCGCCCTTGCTTGGGTACAGGTCCATCACCAGACGATTGCGGTATTCCGGCACCGGCGCCAACGTAAACATGTGTGGCGTGACGCTGCGTTTAAGCTCCAGCACCAGCCTGACGGTGTTTTGATCAAACTGACCGACGCGCGCCTGTTTGAGGTAAGGATCGTCGGCGCGTACCTGGCCGACAATGCCCTTAAGCACGCTGTTGAGCTGCACGCCCTCGATATCTACCACCACGCGATCGGGGTTGGTCAACGCAAACTGTTTGTATTTCAGTTCAACGTTAGATTCGAGCGTCACTCGGGTATAGGTAGAAGAAGGCCAGACACGTACGGCGATGACGTGCGACGAAGCAGCGATGCCTACGCGACTCACACTCAGCAACCAGCTAGCGGCAACCCCCTGCAATAAACGACGGCGGCCCAGATTGTGATTTGAGTTTGGCATGCGACTCCGGCAGTGGTAACAGATTAAAACAGATGAAAAAAACACCAGTAAAACGGGAATGCCGAAAACTTTAACCAATCATTCCGGCGCTGTCATCAGAAAATCTTTTTATGGTTTTTCAATTTATTAACGATTCAGCGCCCTTAGCAAAGAAATAGAGACAATTTCCCACTTGCCATCAGGCCAATAAAAGAATAAAAATACAAAAATATCGTATAAATATGCAAAAGAGGTTTGGCCGTGAAGGAACGTAGTACAGAGCTGGTCCAAGGATTCCGTCACTCAGTTCCCTATATCAACGCCCACCGTGGCAAGACGTTTGTCGTCATGCTTGGCGGGGAAGCCATAGAACATGAGAACTTTTCCAACATCGTCAACGATATCGGGCTGCTGCATAGCCTGGGCATTCGTTTGGTGGTGGTCTATGGCGCGCGGCCGCAGATCGACGTCAATCTGGCGCAGCATAATTACGAACCGATTTACCACAAGCATACCCGCGTCACCGACGCCCACACGCTAGAGTTGGTGAAGCAGGCGGCTGGCCTGTTGCAACTGGACATTACCGCCCGGTTATCGATGAGCCTCAACAACACACCGCTGCAGGGTGCGCACATCAACGTGGTCAGCGGTAACTTTATCATTGCCCAACCGCTGGGTATCGATGACGGCGTGGACTACTGCCACAGCGGCCGTATCCGCCGTATCGATGAAGAGGCCATTCATCGTCAGCTCGACAGCAACGCCATCGTGCTGATAGGCCCGGTCGCCGTTTCCGTTACCGGCGAAAGCTTTAACCTGACGTCAGAGGAAGTGGCGACGCAGTTGGCGATCAAGCTGAAAGCCGAGAAGATGATCGGCTTCTGCTCGTCGCAGGGGGTCACCAATCAGGAAGGCAATATCATCTCCGAACTGTTTCCCAACGATGCACAAAAACGCATCGAAGAGCTGGAAGAGAGCGGCGATTACCATTCCGGCACCGTGCGCTTCCTGCGCGGCGCGGTAAAGGCCTGCCGCAGCGGCGTACGCCGCAGCCACCTGATCAGCTATCAGGAAGACGGCGCGCTGGTGCAAGAGTTGTTCTCACGCGATGGTATCGGCACCCAGATCGTCATGGAAAGCGCGGAACAGGTGCGCCGGGCCACGATTAACGACATCGGCGGCATCCTCGAACTGATCCGTCCGCTTGAACAGCAAGGCATTTTGGTTCGCCGCTCGCGTGAGCAGTTGGAAATGGAGATCGACAAGTTCACCATTATTGAACGCGATAACCTGACCATCGCCTGCGCGGCGCTGTATCCGTTCCCGGAAGAGAAAATCGGCGAAATGGCCTGCGTAGCGGTACACCCGGATTACCGCAGCTCATCACGCGGTGAAATGTTGCTGCAGCGGGTGGAGAGTCAGGCGCGCCAGATGGGCCTGCGTAAACTGTTCGTGCTGACCACGCGCAGCATCCACTGGTTCCAGGAGCGCGGTTTCACCCCGGCGGAAGTTGACGTACTGCCAATGCAAAAACAGGCGCTGTACAACTACCAACGCCGTTCCAAAATTCTGCTGGCCGATCTGTAAACCCTGGCGGGCGCAGCAGATGAACTGCGCCCCATTTTTGTCCCTTACGTCGTTATCTGCAACCGCTCTGCCAAACCACTGCGCCGTTGGGTCGGGGTGCGGATCGCCCGTAGCAAAACGGCTTCGGTGGCATACAGCGAAAGCTGTTTCCGGGCCCGGGTGATCGCGGTATACACCAGTTCGCGGGTGAGCACCGGCAAAAAGTGATTGGGAAGTACCAGTACCGTATGATCGAACTCTGAGCCCTGCGATTTATGCACCGTCATCGCATAGGCGGTTTCATGCGCCGGTAAACGGCTCGGCTGCACCGACTTAATGCTGCCGTCCGGCAGTTGGAAATGAACGCGCAGCTCGCCGCTCTCATCTCGCAAAGCAATACCAATATCACCGTTGAATAACCCCAGCGCGCTGTCATTACGCCCAATCATCACCGGACGCCCCGGATACCAACGCCCCGCGGTTCCTGGCTTACGCTGGATCAGACCGGCGCGTTGCAGCCCCGTTTCAATCCGCTCATTTAGCCCGGCAATACCGAATGGCCCCTCTCGTAGCGCGCACAGCACCTGGAATTGGCCAAACGCCGCCAGTATCGTCACCGCATCGGCACCCGTCGCCACCTGCCGCAGATAATCACGATAGCCCGCCACGCAAGCATCCAATAGCGCCTGATAGTCTTGCGTTTCCGCCAACGGATACCCCGTAACGTCGCTGAAGTTGCCACCCAGCGCCCAGGCCGCTTTCTTGCCATCTCCGGCATTTACCGCAAAAGCCAGTTGACCAATGCCCGAGTTGGCATCAAAGCGATAGCTCTTGCGCAGCAGGCACAAACTGTCGCGCACGGCCGCTTCGGCCTCGGCACTTTGTCCCTGCAGCAGACAGCCGGTCAGCCGCGAGAGCTGCTCCGCCCGTGCCACGCTATAACCTTGCTCGGCAAAGCGGCAGATATCGCCCAGCACCGCGCCAGCCTCAACCGAAGCCAGCTGATCGCGATCGCCCAGGAAAATCACCCGCGCCTTAGCAGGCAAAGCGGCAATCAGGCGCGCCATCATCGGCAGGTCAACCATCGAGGCTTCATCGACCACCAGCACATCCAGATGCAGCGGGTTGCCACGGTGATAACGCATACGCTGGCTGTTGGGCTGAGCGCCTAACAGGCGGTGAAGCGTGGAGGCTTCCGTCGGGAACAGCGCACGTTGCTCAGGCGTTAGCGCCAGTTGCCTGCCGGCGCTGCCTAAGGATTCGGTCAGGCGGGCCGCCGCTTTACCGGTAGGTGCCGCCAACTGAATGCGCAAACGTCGGCCTTCGGCAAGCTGCACCAGCGCGGCCAACAGCTTGGCCACGGTGGTGGTTTTACCGGTGCCCGGTCCGCCGGAAATGACGGCAATGCGCCGCGTGGCGGCCACTGCGGCGGCAATTTTCTGCCAGTCCGGTTCGTCGCTCGCTTCGCCAAATAATTGATCGAGAATGGTGCGGAGCTCGGCTTCTTCAACCGGTTGATGGAGGCTGTCACCGCTGATAAATTCGGCCACCTCGCCTTCGTTCTGCCACATGCGCTGCAGGTATAAACGCTGCTGTTGCAACACCATCGGCATCGCCGTGCTGCCATCGCCAATCGCCGCGCTGGCAGACAGCCGCTGCTGCCATTCGGTCAGATTGGGTTGCCCTGCCGCCAACCACACGGCCTGCGCCAGCTCTGGCTGACGTCCGTCAAAAAGATTCTCAGGCAACAACTGTTCCAGCATCAGGCAAACATGGCCGGCACCCGCCTCGGCGCTGAGGCAAGCAGCCGCCAACAAAATATCCGGCTGGTCCGCTGCCGCCACCACGCGGGCAAACTGTAAATCCAGCGGGCGCAGCACGCCGAGTCCCTGCGCCTGTTCCAGTAAAGCTATCATGGCTCATCCTCCGCCGTAATGGCCTCGCCGCTGAACAACCTGTCCATGCCTTCGACTAACGCTTGCTCTGGCCGACAGGCGAAGATACCGTTGCCTGGATGCTGCGCATCCACCCCGCGCAGGAACAAATAAATCACCCCGCCGAAGTGCCGTTGATAGTCGTAGTCCACCAGCCGATGACGCAGATAACGGTGCAGCGCCAGGGTATATAACTGATACTGCAGATCGTAACGGTGTTCTGCCATCGCCTGCTCCATCGCCGGCCGGGTATAGGCACTGCTGTCCTCCCCCAACCAGTTGGATTTGTAATCCAGCAGGTAGTACTTCCCCTGCCAGCAGAACACCAGGTCAATAAACCCTTTCAACATTCCCTGCACCTGTTGGAAATCCAGTGCCGGGCAGCGAGCAGAAAGCGGATCGTGGTTTTTCACCAGCGCATCCAGCTCACGGGCCTGCAACAGCCTGTCGATCGGCAGATAGAACTGCAGTTCGGCCTGCTTTTGCTGCGGCGCCAGAGCCGACAGCACGACACCGGCATCATTGAGCGGGGTGTTGAGCAACACCTGCATCCACGCCAGCAGTATCGGTTGCCAATGTTCGGCAAAGCCTTGCTGTTGCAGTTGCTCCAGCAGCCACTGCTCGTCAAGCGGTTGGGTAAAATCGAGCGTTTCAAACAGGCTGTGCAAGAAAGTCCCCGGGGTAGCACCGCGAGGGAAAGTGTGGGGTGTGAGTGCTGGCTCACTGTCCTGAGCTTGCTCGCCTGCGGCATCAACATCCAGCCGCGGCAATAAATCCTGCATCAGGCCTGCGCCGTGCTGTTGCAAGCCGGTATAGCTGGTCACTCGCCAAAAATCCTGCACCTGACGTGAAAAACCTTTGGCGGCCAGCTCGCTCAATTCCGACGTTTGCGGCAACCAGGGTTGTTCATCCAGCGTGTCGACCAGTGACAGCGCAACGCCTTCCCCGACAAGCTGTTGCAGGCATTGCTGCAGATAGGCCGCATCGCCGGCCTGGCCGGCTTGCACCAGATAACCCAGCGCACTGCGGTGTAAATCGGTATCCCCCTGCTTCTTGCGGGTGCCTTGGATCAGCGGCGCAATACCGATGCTGCAGTGATACACCGAACGGGTCAATGCCACGTACAACAGGCGTAAATCCTCCGCCAGCCGCTCCTCCTCCGCCCATTCGATACTTTCTTCATCGGCGTTGAGGTCAAGCAAAGCCTGGAAGCTCTGGCGATCGTGATACAGCACCTGCTGCTGTTGGCGGAAATTACCGACGAACGGCAGCCACACCAGATCAAATTCCAGCCCTTTGGATTTATGGATGGTGATCACCTGCACCAGATGGCGATCGCTTTCCAGGCGTAACTGTTGGTTGTCAGACTGACGATTGGGTTGGGCAATCTGCTGCGCCAGCCAACGGACCAGCGCATGCTCGCTGTCGAGCTGTGCTGAGGCTTCCTGCAGCAGTTCCCCCAAATGCATCACGTCGGTCAATCGACGCTCGCCACCCTGCGTGGCCAACAGGTTTTCTGCCAGATGGCGCTGCTTCATCACCTCGCGCAACATCGGCAATACTCCCCGGCGCAGCCAGAGGGTGCGGTAGTCGTCAAACTCGTTGACCAGCTTATCCCATGCGCGCTCATCCTGATTCAAACTGTCCAGCGCCAATGCGTCCAATCCCATCAGCCCGGTCGCCATGGCGCTGCGCAAGGTGCGCTCCTGCTCCGGTGCCAACACGGCCTGCAGCAACCACAGCAAATCCTTGGCCTCTGGCGTATCAAACACGCTGTCGCGGTTGGACAAGTAAACCGAAGGAATGGCCAGCGCACTGAGCGCATCGCGAACTAACGCCGCCTCGTTACGGCTACGCACCAGCACGGTAATGTCTGAAGCCTGCACCGCCCGGCGTTTATCACCATCCACCAGCCAAGCCTGCTGCTGTTGCCCGGCGCTTAGCCAGTCACGGATTTGCGTAGCGCACAGGCGCGCCATCAATTGTTGGTACTCACTAACGCCAACCCCTTCTCCCTGTTGCAGCCAGAATTGCATTGCCGGTTGCGGTTGGTTTTGCAGTTCAAAAGCCAAGCCCCGGTTTTTTGCGGCGGCGGCCACGTCAATAAAGGGAATTTGGCTGAACAGGAAGGGTTTTTCCACCTGAGCAAACAGATGGTTAACGCTGCCGACCATTGCCGGTGACGAGCGCCAGTTGGTCTCAAGCGTATAGTGGGCGCTTACCTCTGAACGGGCTCGCATATAGGTAAAGATATCGGCGCCACGGAAGGCATAAATCGCCTGTTTCGGATCGCCGATCAGCAGCAGGCCGCATTCGGGTCGGCCAACGTAAAGCTTTTGGAAGATGCGGTATTGCTGCGGATCGGTATCCTGGAATTCATCGATCATCGCCACCGGATAACGCTGACGGATCGCCTGCGCTAAGCGATCGCCGCCTTCACTGTGCAGTGCCGTGTCCAGACGGCTTAACAGATCGTCAAAGCCGAGTTCAGCCCTTTGGCGTTTTTCTTGCTGAATGGAGAGGCGTATCTCGCTCAATGCCCGCGCCATAATCAAATCACGCAGCGTCAGCGGCTCATCAAAGAGTTCGTCGATTGCCACAAACAACGGATGACGCGGCGGCTCGCCTTTTTTAGTTTTATCCAACAGCACCGACTGGCGGAACTTGTCGAGCTCTTTCGGTAGCTGGTAATCCTGCGTTTCCAGCGCGACCCATTCGCCGACCTTATGCAGCCAGTTGGGCAGGTGCTTGCTGCTGTAGCTACGCTTGTCAACGCCGGACTGGCTGATTAACGCTTCCAGATCGCCGGCTGTCGCCCCCCACTGAGCTTTAATGGCGTCAATACGCGCCACGATTTGCTCATGGCGCATCAGCACCGTTTCGTCCTCTTTCGGCGGTCGTCGCAACAGCGGCGCTTCGCCATGCAAATAACCGGAGAGATCGGCCAGCAGTGCTTCCGGGCCGCTCCATTCCTGGCTTACCGCCCGGGCCACGCCCAGCGGCAACGGGTAACAATGGCGACGCCAAAAATCCGCACAGGCCTGGCGACGCAGCGGCAACTCATCCTGCACCAGCGTTTGCTCAAACAGAATGCCTGACTCGAAGGCGTTGTGGGTCAGCATACGCTGACAAAAACCGTGAATGGTGTATATCGCCGCTTCGTCCATCTGCCGCTCGGCCGCCAACAGCTGCGCAGCGGCGTCGGGCAGATCTTTAATCTCCGCCATCAGCGAGGTAAATAACGGATCCTTGCTGCGGCCACGGACGCAGGCAATACGCAACCCATGGATATTGCTGCGAATACGCCCACGCAACTCCTCGGTGGCGGCCTCGGTAAAGGTCACCACCAGGATCTCCTCTACCGTCAACGGCCGGGAAAAAGCCGCCGCCTGGCCCAGACCAAGCAGCAGGCGCAGATACAGCGCCCCAATGGTAAAGGTCTTGCCGGTCCCCGCCGAGGCTTCTATCAACCGTTCGCCAAACAGCGGCAACGTTAGCGGGTCAAGCCGCTGCGGGGCCGTTTCCGTCATGGTGTCGCGACCTTACGCGGCAGAGTTTGCTGCAGTGCGGACGCATTAGGATAAGTCACCCAGTCCGGCTGCACGGCATAATCGGCCTTCTCCTGGCCGCTGCCGCTCACCTGCGACAACACCGCCAGGCCCTGAGGCTGGATCACCGCCTGATGGAAATAGTCCGCCAATTTGACCGGCGTCAGCTGTTTGATCTGCTCAATCAGCTTATGACGGGTATCAAACGCGAAATTGCCGCGATCGAAGTCATTGGCAAAACGACCAGCCTCTTCACTCAGGGTTTGCGGGCGCTGTTTCAACTCGTTGATAATCGCCTGCTTGTACTGTTCGAAGTCGGCCGGTTTCATCTCACGCAGGCGTTTTTCGGTTTTCGGGTAGAAATCCTGATAGCGCTGGTACAGATATGCCGGCTGCTTGCTGTTGCTTTGCAACAGGAAACCAATCCCCCACTGCCGCCCTACGGACATCGGGAAAGCAAATACCGCATAGCCCAATTGCTCCTGGGTACGCAGTTGGCTGTAGAACCACGGCTGAATAATCTGCCCCAACAGCGAGCTGTAGGCCATGCCGGTCACTTCGTCATAGCCGGTCGGCACATAGACCGCTGCCAGCGCCGAGTCGGTGCTGCTGCCGGCACGCTGCAGGTTGGCCAGCTGTTTTTTAGCCACTTCAACGTCTTCGCCGTGCCACCATTCAATGCCGGTGCACCCCAGACGGTGTTTCAACGTGGAGGCCAGCGTGTCCACCTGTTGCTTGCTCATATTGCCCACCACCAGCAATTCCGGCGTCGCTTCCGCCAACAGGTTGTCGCGGTAGGCCAGCACGTCTTTCAGCGTCAGGGTTTTCAGCACCTCACGGCGCTCGCTGCGTTCGGAGTACGGCACGCGGGAAACCATCTGCACCGGCTGAATCGCCAATTCGAAAGCTTTGCCCTTCTCGGCAGAATCCAGTTGCTCCAAATACCAGGATTTGGCCTGTGCCAGTTGGTCTTCCGTCGGCGTGAAGCTGGAGTACCCCTCAATCAACGACGTCAGCAACTGCGGCAGACGCTGAGTGAAGCCGTTGGCGTTGAATTGCAGACCGTTGTTCGGTGAAGTAGAGAAACTAAGTCCGCCCACCGAGGCCTGATAGCTCAGCTGATCCAGCGAAATTCCCGCCAGATAGTCGGTCAACGAGAACAGCACCTGGTTGCGCGCCGAGTCCATGGTTTTTGCATTGCGGAATGCCACTGTAACGTCGGCTTTAGGCTCGTCGGCAAAGTAGCGGCTCGGCATATACAACACGCGCAGGCCCGATTGATCGACCACCATCTCCGGTTTTTTGAATTCGTGCGAAGGCTTGGTCAGGCTGAAATCATCTGGAATATACGGGTTCAAGGCCGGCAACGACAGGCTGATCCCCTTGCCCAATTGCTGCCACTGCTCGAAACGCTGCGGCGTGATCTTATCGACCTGATAAGGCGCATTGACGAAGTAAGCCGTTTTGTTGTGGGGCTCATTCGGGCTGACAAACCAGATACGCGCATTTTGCGGCGTCATGGCGTCCAGACGCTCGGCAATCGCTTTGGCGTCATAGCGATCGGCCAGGTAAGGCGCATCCAGCGTATGTTCGACCGGCACTCGCAGCATGGTATCCACCAGCCATTCGATATAGTCCATATCACGGGTGATCGAGGGATAGCGGAAATCCAGGTTCAGTACGTGGGAGATCTCATCAAAGTAGCTCTGCTTGATGCCTTCGCTGCGCAACATTTTCAGGTAGTTGAAGATAGCCGCGACCACCTCGTCACGTTTGGCCAGGCCTTTATCGGTCAGCGAAACGCTGATCGAAAACACCCCGCCGTTGCGATCCACCATAGGATCGGCCCCGGCATTGATTGCATCCGCCAGCCCTTGTTTCTGCAGCCAGTCCGACAGCGTGTTTTGGCTGCGGTTGCCAATCAGGTAACCGATATAGGTGTCAGTTTTACTGCGGAACTCAGCGCTGTTGTTGTCGATGCGGAACTCGACCTTCAACTGCTTGCGCGGCTGGGCCGGCACATAGTGAATAATGATCCCCTGCTGCTCAGGCGTGACGGCCGGAACGGTTATCGGCGGTACGCTGGCATCATGGTTAGGCACGCGGCCAAAGGTTTTGGCCGCCAGTTCAGCCAATGCCGGCAAGGGTTGGTTACTGTACAACACCCCCATCATCAGATTGGCGGAATAATAGCGTTGATAGAATGCCGTTAGCTCGTCGTGCAGCTTGCTACCGGGCTTGTCTTTCAGAGTATCGAGGTTACCGCCGGAGAAGCGCGCGCTTGGGTGAGCCGGGTTCAGCGTTTCCGCCCCGACCTGCGCCATGCGCATACCGTCCCGTGAACGCGCCATCGTCAGTTCGGCATTCACTGCATTGCGTTCGCGATCGGCATTGCCTGGATCCAATATCGGCTCGGCGATAGCATCCGCCATGCGGTCTACCGCCGGGGCCAGCGCATCGTTTTCCACTTCCAGATAGAATGCGGTGCGGTAAGAGGCGGTGCTGGCGTTATGGCTGCCACCGTGTTTCTTCAGAAACTCGGACAGGTTTTCCGGCTGCGGATAGCGCTTGGATCCCATCAGCACCATGTGCTCCAGGTAGTGCGCCAGCCCAAGCTGGCTGTTCGGATCCTCCAGCGAGCCCACCGGCAGCGCCAGCGCCGCCAGCGATTTTGGTGCCTGGGCGTCGGACACCAGCAGCACGGTCATGCCGTTCGTCAACTTGATCGCCTGATACTGTCGCGGATCGTGATCGCTTTTGTTGATCTTCTCCGCCAGCGGTTGCCATCCCTGTGCGGCCCAGCTCAACGGTGCCCAAAACATAACCAATAATACTAACCCGGTGATGCGGGCCAACTGTCTGCGCATATCCAAAATAAACCCCTATTCTGACGCCATCGCGCCAAATCCCTGACGTTGACGGCGTACATCAAAACAACACAACACAATAATATCTATATGCTTGTACGTTATGTAAGACCGGAGCTGACCCCGATAGTTGAATATAACCCTAAATATTTTTACCACCTCCCGGCAATCAGTACCACCGGGGGATTGTTACCCAAGGTTATGCCGCGCAACCGGCAGCAGGTAACGTTCTGTTTCGGCCAGAATTTGCGCTAAATAAGTATTATCCAACTGCCGGAATACCCGCTGCACATAAGGGTCTTCACCTTCTCCCCGAATGCGCTGATCGCCCTGCCAGGCCTGCAGCAACTTGGCCCGTGCCTTGATTTGCACGTCCTCATCCCAGTCAATCTGCTGCGTTTCCGGCTGGTAACATTGGCTCAGCCAAGCCCAGCCGCTTTTGTTCAGCAACAGCAACGGCTGACACAGACCGCGCTGATAACCGGCCACCAGTTCAGCCAGTTGTTCGCGGGCATCCTCTGCGCTCAGGGCGGCAAAACGCCAGGCGGCTCCTTTGCGACCGTAAATACGGCTTTCCCCTGTGCCACCGGCACAGCAGTACACCAGGTGCTCCAGCCACAGCAATATCCCATCGACGGCCGACAGGGTGGATGGCCGCCAACGCAACAGTCCATCTTCCTGAACCTGATGCAACCAGCCGCTAATGCGCACGCCGGCAATGTCGATATCCAGTTCCAGACTGTGCCCCTCACTGCGCTCTGCCCGCACCTGCTCAGCCAGTTCAGCCATCTCTTCCTGCTGCTTCTGCCAATAAATTTCACCGAATGGGCCAAAAGGTAATCCGCCGGCGGCACGAACCCGCTGAAACAGGCGAGTGGCGTCTTCACCGTCAATCAGGGTGTTCAGCAGCTGGCTGTTGAACTGATAACGACTGAGATTATCCAGGGTAAAGGGCTCTTCATCCGGCAGTTCGGTTTCTTCCAGAATGAAGCTGACCCCCAGGCGAAGTTGGAAGAAGGCGCGGATAGGGTGGCGATAGAATCGCAGCAAGTCGTCCAGCAAGATTTGGGTCTGCGCCTCCGGCAGCAGTGGCTGATTGAACGGCGGATGAGCAGCCCCTTTTCCGTCGGCGGCCGGCAGCCATTCCGCGGCGTAGCTCTGATCTTCGGTTCCGGGCAGGAAGTTCTCGGCGGCAAACGGCATGCGCGAGTGCCAGTTGAGCAAGTGCTCACCCACCCGTTGCGCGCTGCCATCCGCGTCCAACGCCTCATCCCCCGGCAGGCAGTAGCTCTGTTCAAGGTATTCCAGCAGTTCGGTCACCAGCACCGAGGGATAACGCTCGCTGTTATCCTGAATGGAACGGCCAATAAAGCTGATATACAGCCGCTGCTGCGCCGACAGTATCGCCTCCAGGAACAGATAGCGGTCATCGTCACGGCGGCTACGATCGCCGCGCTTGACCTGCTGCGCCATCAGATCAAAGCCTAACGGCGGCAACGTACGCGGATAAACACCGTCATTCATGCCCAGCAGGCAAACCACCTTGAACGGGATAGAACGCATGGGCATCAGGGTACAGAAATTGATTTGCCCGGCGAGGAAACGCTGGCTGATCCGCTCCTGATCGAGGCGCGACGCCAGTTCATCTCGCAGGATGGACAGCGGCACCTCATCGGGATAACGGGCCGCCAATCCGAACTCGAACAGCTTGTTCCACTGCTGCTCAATCAGCGCCATGACCACTTCGGTTTCATCGTCCTGCTCAAAGAAGGTCTCCAGCAGTTGGCGGCACAGCGGCTGCCATTCCGGCAGGGTACGCAGTTGCCCCAGCCGTTGCCGCCAGAGGCTCAACGCCGCCAGCAGCTCAGCTAACTGCCCAGCCAGCTCGGCGACCAATCCGCTCGATTCGTCGTAGGGCAAGACCCCCTGCCAGTCACCGGCATTGCTGTCCATGGCGTAGCCCAACAGCATGCGCGTAATGCCAAATTGCCAGGTGTGTTGCCCGGTGGCGGGCAAATCCAGTTCGCGAACGTTGTCGTCATCCAGGCCCCAGCGTACGCCGGATTCACCCACCCAGTGGCGCAACAGACGCAAGCCCTCTTCCCGGATGGAGAATCGCGCCGCCAGTGCGGGAACCTCCAGCAGCGCCAGCACCTGCTCTGAGGTAAAACGGCTCTGGGGCAGATCCAACAGTGAGATAAACGCCTGTAGCGCCGGGTGGGCCTGGCTGG
Organism: Serratia liquefaciens; assembly: GCF_027594825.1. Taxonomy (NCBI): domain Bacteria; kingdom Pseudomonadati; phylum Pseudomonadota; class Gammaproteobacteria; order Enterobacterales; family Yersiniaceae; genus Serratia; species Serratia liquefaciens. The sequence goes on from NZ_CP088930.1 coordinate 1,882,230, forward strand.
CTTTGCGGTCTGAAATGGCAAACGGCAGGTAGCGTTCCGGGGAAGCATTGCCGAATACCGCCTGGATATATGGTGTGTAATTGTCGATGTCCGCCACCATCACAATGATATCGCGCGGCGTCAGCTCAGGGTCGTCCGCCAACATGCTCAATAACTGATCGTGCAGCACCTCAACCTCACGCTGCGGGCTGTGGCAAGCGTGCAGGCTGATGGAGCGATCGGCAGGATCCAGTTGTCGTTTTGTGGCGCTGCTTTCCAGCGTTTCCGGCGTGGTGCCGATAACCGCACTGTTCTTCAGCTCCAGCATATCGTACTGAATGCCATGCAGCAGGTTGTCCGCAGGGATATCGACAAATGCGAAAACTTCCTGCGCGGATTCGATCTGCGACAGTAAAAAGTGGTGGTCGCGTCCCAACTTGCCCCATGAGGCCAACAGCGGGTTCGGCAGGTCTTGCTCTCCGGCTTCATTAAACAGTGCGGCGGCATTATCAGGATCTTTGAATAACGCATATTCGGTTTGATCCTGATAATGGCGTCGTTTGCGGCTCTGCAATTTCGCCAGGAATGATTGGCTCTGAATATCTCCCCAGTAGTAGCGGCACGGGTTAGTGAACATCAGGTGAACATCAATGTGCCTGCCCAGCGCCTGGAGGGCTTCCAGATAGACCGGCGGCAATGCCGAAATGCCGCAGATAAAGACCCGTGGCGGCAATCCTGCCGGGGGCTGCTGCGCCTTTTCCAGCTCGTTGATAAAACGGCGATACAGGTTGGCACGATGCCATTCCGGCTGCCCCAATTCCGCGGTGTACTCTACCAGGCGCGCCCACAGCGGAGCCTGCCATTGCTGCGCTTCCGCCAGTCCCTCAACGCGTTCGCCCTTCTGCCAGCTTTCCAGCCATTGCGGGCGATACACCAGGTATTGGTCAAACAGGTCAGCCACCCGACCGGCCAGCTGATGAATTTTACGTTTGTCGCCGTCGTCGGTGAGGTAATGCTGCAGTGGCGCAAATTCGGGCTGGGTGAGTAAATCGGGCAGCAGCCACATCAGCTTCCAGGTCATGGCGTCTTTACTGAAGGCGCTCTCTTTCGGGATGCCCGGTAACACCCGGGTAAACATGTCCCAGATGAAGGTAGCCGGCAGGGGGAAAGCGATGTTGGCGGCGATGCCGAACTGCTCCGCCAGCTGCATCTGCAACCACTGCGCCATACCGGGGCTCTGCACCAGCACCACCTCCTGTTGGAAAGGATCGGCCAATGGCTCTCTGGCTATCAAAATGCTGGTCAGCGTTTTTAACACGTCCAACTGATTGGAGTGATAAACCTTAAACATTGGGCGCTCCCTTAAAACAAAATATGTGCCGGATCACTGGCGCATGCAGTACCAACGACTGAGTTCCGCCCACTGCCGTTGGGGCGTTTGTATTCTTACCACTAACCGCTGGCAGGCAGTCTGTGGGCTGCTCAAGCCGGTCTCACGCCGCCAGCCGGCTGCCAATGGCGGTAGCCCGGCATCCGTACGCCCGGTAGCGGCGAACACTTCCAGATGCTGATGCGCCAACGACCACGCCTGTCGATACTGCCACTGACGCTGGAACGACTGCAACAGCACCTGATGATACTGTAACAACCCCAGCAGCGACACCGCGAACAGCAACGCGGCAATCAGGACCTCCGGCAAACTGAAGCCCCGCTGACGCCATAAGGTCGCGTCAGAGGCATCAGTTGGGTTAATCCTCACAGTCCGCCTGCTTTTTTTCAGGGCAAAAATCCAGCCATCCGCCGGTTTCTGCCCTGAGCGCAATCTCTCCGGCTGCGCCCTCAGGTTTGGTCCGTTGATATAACCGCAAAGGCTCTGCGCCATTCATCGGTGCTTCACCACGCACCAGAACAATGTCCGCCTGGGAGGATAATTTTGCACAGGCGCGTAGCGCATCAGCTTGCCGGCACCACCAGCCACTGACGCTCAATTGCCCGCGAGGCCAGGTCTGGGCCACACCCCAGCTGAGCGCCGAAGCGGCCTGATTGTAAGCCCGTAAATAGCGCTTCTCGTCGGTCGCCAGCAGCAAAGCGCTATCCAGTTGCCGGTGCTGGGCATTCAACAGCATCAGCCCCATCACCAACAGCATCATCACGGCCGCCAGAGTACTGCCGCCCCGCTCTGCGCCGGCGCTCATGGCAGCGAGGCCATATTGACCGCCCAGACCAGGCTGCGACGTATGCCGTCGTCCGCTTTCGAACGGCCACTCAGCGCCAGCGCAGCCCAGGTTTTACCGCTGTCGTCCAGATGCGTTTCAATGCTGAAGGCTTCGATGCGCACTTCATCGTTATCGAGCAAACGTTCCCAGCCACCGCCCCGGCAATGGTTCACACCCCGCTGCCCTTCCAACATTCCCTGACGCAGGCGATAACCGAAATAGTCGGCATCAGCGCCGAAATCCTCCCAACGACCATTACGGCTGATGTCATAGGCGACTATCACGCAACTGCCCGCCGCTTCTCCGGGAAGGTGGCTAATCAGTATCGGTTGCCCACGGCACTGCCCGGCGCAGAAACCGGCTCGACGCAGATCTTTCTCAATGCCAAAGGCCAACTGCCGCAATACCGATTCCAGCCGGTAGTGCCTGCCGACATCGACACTGTGCTGGCGCAACACCGGATAGGTTTTGGCAGCAGCAAGCGTAATCAGGCTGCCAAAGGTTAATGCCAGCATGACCTCCGGCAGCGTAAAACCCCGCTCTAAGGCTGACATAGCGCAATCCCCCTTATGCTCATCCCTTCACTGCACAGCCGCAGCCGCCCCTTGGCAGACAGCACCAATCTCAGGCTGCCTGCACCGTTGCTGAGCACCATATGCCCCGCCTGCGCGTTATTGCGCAGGCCATAAAACCCCATCTCTTTTTGGGTATGGCCCGCCAGCCGCACATCAGGGTAGTGCGGCTTGAAGATGTCATCGTCGAGTGCAGCGCAATTTGCAGGCCTTTGACCTTCGCCGATACACCAGGCCGTTCCGGGTTTAATCCCCAGCAGCGCCGTGCGGTTGTGCCAATTGGCATCAGCCTGCAACCGGTTGAGAAAAGCCAACAGTTGTTGTGCGGTGTGTTCCAACCGCAAAGCCTGCTGATAATGACGCCAGTGGCTGACGCCCCAGCCCGTCAGCAGACCCGCCAGGGTAATCACCACCAGCAGTTCTATCAGCGTCATGCCGCGCTGGCCATCGGGGTTAAAATTCATCTCGTTGTTCATGGCGGCCAGTGTAATCAGGCGCGTAACAAGATAAAGGGGGACTTTTCGGCCCTGAAGCGCACCGCGCAGGCTTTCTATGCAACAGATGAACAAGCACAACAAAATGCGATGCAGTGCGCAGAGAAGGAACGGCAGGAAAAGATAAGGGCGCAACCTGTGCGCCCTCGGGGATAACCTATGCGGGAAAAGTCAGATGGCAACCGGTGCCTTGATTGGAGGGTGCGGATCGTACCCTTCGATTTCAAAATCTTCGAAACGGTAATCGAACAGCGATGCCGGTTTGCGTTTGATCACCAGCTTCGGCAAGGCACGCGGTTCACGCGTCAGCTGCAGCTGGGTTTGTTCCATATGGTTGCTGTACAGGTGGGTATCGCCGCCGGTCCAGACGAAATCACCCACTTCCAGATCGCATTGCTGCGCCATCATATGCACCAACAGCGCGTAGCTGGCAATGTTGAACGGCAGGCCGAGGAACACATCGCACGAACGCTGGTACAGTTGGCATGACAATTTGCCGTCCGCTACATAGAACTGGAAGAACGCATGGCATGGTGCCAGCGCCATCTGATCCAACTCACCCACGTTCCAGGCCGAGACTATGATGCGGCGTGAATCCGGATCCTGTTTCAGTTGGTTCAGCACCGTGGTCAACTGGTCGATCTGACGGCCGTCTGCGGCTCCCCAGGCACGCCACTGTTTGCCGTACACCGGGCCAAGGTCGCCGTTCTCGTCGGCCCACTCGTCCCAGATGCTGACCTTGTTTTCCTTCAGGTAAGCCACGTTGGTGTCACCGTTCAGGAACCACAACAGTTCATGGATGATAGAACGCAGGTGACATTTTTTGGTGGTCACCAACGGGAAGCCTTCCTGCAAATTGAAACGCATCTGGTGGCCGAAAATCGACAGCGTGCCAGTGCCGGTACGGTCGGCTTTAGGGGTGCCCTCGGCGAGCACTTTGTTCATCAAATCCAGATACTGTTTCATTTGTTCCTCACGACAGTTGTTGCTGCGGGCGACGACGATACGCCCAAATCATCATAATAATACCGGCCACCACCATAGGGACGGACAGGATCTGCCCCATGCTGATTACGCCGTCGAACAGGCCGAGCTGGGCATCCGGCTGGCGGAAAGCTTCGACGATAATGCGGAAGATGCCATAACCAATCAGGAACAGGCCGGAGACGGCACCCATCGGCCGCGGTTTGCGAATAAACAGGTTCAGAATGATAAACAGCACCACGCCTTCAAGCAGCAGTTCATACAGCTGGGACGGGTGGCGTGGCAGCACGCCGTATTGATTCAGGATCGGCAGCAGCTGCGGATCGGCGGCGGCAAGCGCTACGTCTTCCGCTCGCGAACTTGGGAACAGCATCGCCCATGGGGTATCGGTGGTAACACGGCCCCAGAGTTCGCCGTTGATAAAGTTGCCCAAGCGGCCGGCGCCCAGGCCGAAGGGGATCAGCGGGGCAATAAAATCAGAAACCTGGAAGAAGGTGCGTTTGGTACGGCGAGCGAACCAGAACATCACCAGAATAACCCCCATCAGGCCGCCGTGGAACGACATACCGCCATCCCAGACTTTGAACAGATAGAGCGGGTTATCCAGGAACAGCGGCAGGTTGTAGAACAACACATAGCCAACGCGGCCACCGACGAACACACCGAGGAAACCGGCATACAGCAGGTTCTCTACTTCATCCTTGGTCCAGCCGCTACCCGGTTTGTTGGCGCGGCGCACCGCCAGCCACATGGCAAAAACGAAGCCAACCAGGTACATCAGACCGTACCAATGCAGAGAGACCGGGCCGATAGAGAAAATCACCGGATCAAATTTAGGAAACGCCAGATAGCTATTGGTCATCTATCACCACAACATGTCTATTATTCTTCCCCATCCGGGGGCGGCAGGTGCCAAACGCGGTGAAACGCAGCAGGAGCACTTTTTCCGTTGCTTTCAACACAGTGAGGAGGCGGATAATAGCATAAGCTTAAGCGTCTCCGGACTGGACTGCTGGGAAAAGTTCTGTAAAAAAATCAGTCAGCCTGCGGCGTTACTTGCCGCCGCGGATCAACCCGCCCATGCCGCGCCGCTCCATAAACGCCGCCACCTGATGGCGCACTTCGGTGGTCATTTGGGCACTGAGAACCCGCTGGGCCAGCACTTCGGCATCGGAAAGCTCAATATGCCGCAGCAGATACTTGATACGCGCCACGCTACGTCCGTTCATGCTCAGGTTGCGGTAGCCCATGCCCACCAGCAGCAAAGCCCCCATGGGATCGCCGGCCAGTTCACCGCACAACCCCACCGGCAGCCCGACGGCCTGGGCCTGAACGACAATCATCTTGAGCACCTGCAGCATGGAAGGATGCAGGCTGTCGTAGAGCGACGCCACTCGGGTATTGTTGCGATCCACCGCCAACAGGTACTGGGTCAGGTCGTTGGTGCCGACCGAAATAAATTCCACCCGCCCGGCCAGATGCGGGATCAGGAAGATCATCGAGGGCACTTCCAGCATTACGCCAAGTTTGGGTTTGGGAATTTCATACCCCAACACCTCTTCCACTTCCCGCCCGGCGCGGTCGATCAGGCGTCGGGCCTCGTCGATCTCTTCCAGACTGGTGATCATCGGCAGCAAAATGCCCAGGTTGCCGGTACCGGCATTGGCACGCAGCATGGCGCGCACCTGGATCAGGAAGATTTCCGGCTGATCCAGGGTGATGCGGATACCGCGCCAGCCCAGACAGGGGTTCTCTTCGCTGATGGGCATATAAGGCAGTTGCTTATCGGCACCGATATCCAGCGTGCGCAGCGTCACCGGCTTGTTCGGATAGAGCTGCAACATGCCCTGATATTGGGCGACCTGTTCCTCTTCGGAAGGGAAGCCGCTCTGCAGCATAAAAGGAATTTCGGTACGATAGAGGCCGACGCCATCGACGCGCCCCCCCAGCAATTGCTCGTGTTCCGGGCTAAGACCGGCGTTGAGCATCACCTGCACTCGCTCGCCGCTTTTGAGCTGAGCCGGCTGTTCGACGTCGTCTTCCGCCAATCGGCTTAATTCCAGCTCTTCGCTGATCAGCCGCTGGTATTCCTGCACCAGCACCGGTTCCGGATCAACCAGCAGTTCGCCGCGATAGCCATCGACAATCAGCAGGCGCTGGCTGAGCAATGCGGGTTGAATATCGGCCCCCATCACCGTCGGCACGCCCATCGCCCGCACCAAAATGGCCGCATGCGAGTTGGCGGCACCGTCGCGGACTACCACGCCTACCAGCCTTTCCTGTGGCATTTCGGCCAACAAGGTAGCGGTCAGTTCATCGGCCACCAGCACAAAACGCGCCGGCCACTGGGTTGCGCCCTGAGTGGTATCGTCGAGGTGAAATAAAAGGCGCTGGCCCAGCGCGCGCAAATCGCTGGCGCGCTCGCGCATGTAGGTGTCTTGCAGGCTGGCGAACTGGGCGGCAAAGACTTCGATCACCTGTTTCACCGCCCATTCGGCTACCGAGCCGGCATCGATCTCGGCGAAGAGTTCGCGCTTGAGACGGGCGTCATTCAACAGGTGAGAGTAAAGATCGAAAATCGCCGCGCTCTCTTTTTGCGAACTGGCGGCAAAGCGCTTGCTGAAACGGCGGAACTCCGCCCCGGCTTCTTCCAGCGCCTGGGTCAGGCGTTCGCGCTCACTGGCGGTATCGAGCGTTGAGGCCTTGTAAACCTGATCGAGTGACGGCTGGCTGCTGTCTTGCCAACCTTCAGCCACCGCAACGCCTGGCGATGCCGCCAGCGCACGAATGCGCGTCTGACGATACTGGCCAAAAAGAGCGTTAAGCTGCGATTGGGAAAGGATACCAGCCATTTGCGTGGCCAGCGTCACCATAAAAGACTCTTCGCTTTCGTCGAACTGGCGCAGCTCACGCTGCTGAACCACCAATACGCCCAGCAGTTGGCGGCGATGAATGATCGGCACACCGAGGAAGGATCGGAACCGATCCTCCTTCACCTGGGGGATATATTTGAAGCTGGGGTGGCTCTGCGCGTCCGCCAGGTTGATCGGCTCCGCACGGCGCCCAACCAGGCCGACGATGCCTTCATCAAAGGCCAGTGCGATAGTGCGCCCACGCGGTTTTTTTAACCCGCGTGTCGCCATCAGGTAGTAACAGCGGCGGTCATTGTCTGCCAGATAGATGGAACAGACTTCCGTATCCATTGCCAGACAGGTCTCATTAACCAAAAGATCCAGCGCATCTGTCAGGCTGGCCGCCGCGGCCACCTTCTCAACAATTTCTCGCAAGCGCGTGAGCATAGTCGGCTTAACTTAACCTCTCTTCCGGCGATAAGCGGGGGTCTGCCGCTGTGCTGCCTGCTCCTGCATCGGCATCACGGTGACGGCGAATTCTTTCATCACCCGGCGGTAAACGTCGCGTTTGAACGACACCACCTGGCGCACCGGATACCAAAAACTCACCCAGCGCCAGCCGTCAAACTCCGGCGTGCTGCTGCGTTGCATATTGATATCAGCGTCATTGCACATTAACTGCAACAGAAACCATTTCTGCTTTTGGCCGATACAAACCGGCTTTGTGTCCCAACGCACCAAACGTTTTGGCAATTTATAGCGCAACCAGTTGCGGGTTGAGGCCAGGATACGCACATCCTTTTTGCTCAGCCCCACTTCTTCGAACAGCTCACGGTACATGGCCTGTTCTGCGGTTTCACCAGGGTTGATCCCCCCTTGGGGAAACTGCCAGGAGTGTTGACCGTAACGGCGAGCCCACAGGACTTGCCCCTGACGATTACAGATTACGATACCAACATTCGGGCGGTAGCCATCATCATCGATCACCGGACTACCTCGATAAGCTTAAATTCGCATAGATACCCTGATTGTTTCACACAAGCTACAGGCGGTAAACCACTGCTTTGCGGCACCGCAGACCGGATAACATTGGGATAACTCACAGATAATGGCAAAGTTATAAACATGTGAAGCCGTTTACACGCGGTTTTATTCACTTTTTCTGTGGATAGGTGTGTGTAGAACTCAAGGGATAAGCCGGTAAAACTCTGGTGAACTCAAAATCGCCATAAAAACAAAAACAAAATTACACCATTAAAAACATTAAGTTAGTTATTTATCAACAACCCTATACAGAGCAAAAATGTGATCTATATCCGTTTAGGATCTTACCCTGGCGAAAGATCCACCAACGTCGTTTTTATCCACAGATTATCCGTATGAGTTACGCACAAAACGGACAATTTCGCAAAAAACCCCCTGCGTCAAGGCTGTAAATCGAACCAGTGATCGGTAAAAATTTGGGTTATCCCATAAATCTGTGGATAAATAGGTGTAAGATCCTGTTTATTGTCGGTGGCTTCAGGTGCACAAGCGTCGCCCTGAATTTTTCCCCGGTCTTGTAGCGGAAAAAAAGTCATGGAAAATCATGCTACTATTATTCTTTTCCCCAGACCTTGCCCACCCAGGTTCGCTGCGTACAAATACAGTACGTTTTTCAACCAAATCTAACAGGCTCGCATTATGGCGTTTTTATCTCCTCTGCCCCCCCCTCCCGAAAATGAACAGCAGCTTTTTGAACGGGCGCAGCAGCTTGCCGGCTGTCAGCTGGGAGAACTGGCGACACGTGCGCAGTTGCCTATTCCCAACGATCTGAAGCGGGATAAAGGATGGGTTGGCATGCTGCTGGAGCAGTATCTTGGCGCCATGGCCGGCAGCAAGCCGGAACAGGATTTCCCCGAATTGGGCATCGAGCTGAAAACCATCCCGATAGACGCCGCCGGCAAGCCGCTGGAAACCACTTTCGTCTGCGTAGCCCCCTTGACCGGCAACAGCGGCGTCACCTGGGCCAGCAGCCACGTACGCCACAAGCTGGCGCGGGTGCTGTGGATCCCGGTGGAAGGCGAGCGGCAAATCCCGCTGGCGCAGCGGCGCATAGGCTCGCCGCTATTATGGAGCCCCAATGCGGAAGAAGAAGAGATGCTGCGCCGCGACTGGGAAGAGCTGATGGATTTGATCGTGCTCGGCCACGTAGAACGGATCACCGCACGGCACGGCGAAGTGCTGCAACTGCGCCCCAAGGCGGCCAACAGCAAAGCCCTGACCGAAGCCATCGGCGAGCAGGGCCAGCCTATCCTCACTTTGCCGCGCGGTTTCTATCTGAAAAAAAGCTTCACCGCCGCGCTGCTGGCAAGACATTTCTTAATCTGATCGCTTTTGTTTAGGCTGTGTTTAGCTAACAGTGTCGCCGTATCAATAAACGCGTATAATTCAGCCTTTGCTTTTTATTAAGGTGTGGCTTGGCAATGTTCGAATGGATTATGGATCCCAATGCCTGGTTAGCGTTAGGTACGCTGACCATTCTTGAGATCATTCTGGGTATTGATAACATTATTTTCCTTTCCCTGGTGGTGTCTAAACTGCCGAAAGCCCAGCAGAACAAGGCGCGTCGCATCGGGTTGGCCGGCGCAATGTTAATGCGCCTGGGGCTGTTGGCCTCTATTGCCTGGGTGATCCGTCTGACCCATCCGCTGTTTAGCGTTATGGACCACAGCGTTTCGGCTCGCGATCTGATCCTGCTGCTGGGTGGGCTGTTCCTGATTTGGAAAGCCAGTAAAGAGATCCATGAAACTATCGAAGGGTCGGACGAAGAGCACCACACTAAAGTGCACGGCTTCTTCGGTGCCATCGTGCAGATCATGCTGCTGGATATCATTTTCAGCCTGGATTCGGTGATCACCGCGGTAGGCCTGTCCGATCATCTGTTTATCATGATGGCAGCAGTAGTGATTGCCGTGGGCGTCATGATGTTCGCCGCCCGACCGATTGGCGAGTTTGTTAACCGTCATCCTTCGGTGAAAATGCTGGCGCTGGCATTCTTGATCCTGGTGGGCTTCACCCTGATGCTGGAAAGCTTCCAGGTGCATGTACCTAAAGGCTACATCTACTTTGCGATGTTCTTCTCGATGTCGGTAGAAGCGCTCAACCTGATGCGCAGCAAGAAAAAACCCGCCTCTGAGTAATCCCCCAACGGGAGCGAGCGTAAGCCGCTCCCGTTAATATTTTTGTTTCCCCCGCACAGTTTCAATGTCACTTTCTCTTACAGAGATAAGGACTTATCCGAAACACGACGCGTCTATAGTTTGCTAATCTTGAAAGAAGCTTCTTTTTGCATACATAACTGAGGATCCGCAGGATGAAAAAGTGGGTAATGGCAGTGTCTGCGTTGGTGATGGCCGCCGGGTTGGCGGGATGCTCCAGCGATTACGTGATGGCGACCAAAGACGGCAATATGATCCTGACTCAGGGCAAGCCAGAGATTGACCAAGATACCGGCCTGATCAGCTATAAAGACGAAAAAGGCAACCATCGCCAGATCAACGGCGATCAGGTTTCACAGGTCATCGAACGCTAGTTTCCCGATCGGCTATCGCTCCCGTGTAACGCGATAGCCCTCCCCGCACTGAATCCACTTCCCCCATCTTCTCGGCTTGGTTATAGTCGGCAAAGGCGATATCACCGCCTTGCAGATTGTTTGGCTCCTGTTTTACCGGGTGTATAGCCCGTAAGCGCTAACACGAAAGGAAGGCCGTTAATGCAATACCACCGTATTCCCCACAGTTCTTTAGAAGTGAGCGTGCTGGGACTGGGCACCATGACCTTTGGCGAACAGAACAGTGAAGCCGATGCCCACGCGCAACTCGACTATGCATTAGCCGCTGGCATCAACCTGATTGATACCGCAGAGATGTACCCGGTACCGCCGCGTCCTGAAACCCAGGGGCTGACCGAGCAGTACATCGGCAGTTGGATCAAGGCACGCGGCAACCGTGAGAAACTGGTGCTGGCCAGCAAAATCGCCGGGCCGGTGCGCGGGACAGACAGCAGTATCCGCCCACAGCAGGCGCTGGATCGCAAAAATATCCGTGCCGCGCTGGACGCCAGCCTGAAACGCCTCAACACCGATTATCTCGATCTCTACCAGTTGCATTGGCCACAGCGCGCGACCAACTTCTTCGGTAAGCTCAACTATCAGTACACCGACGAAAAGGCTACCGTCACCCTGCTGGAAACGCTGGAAGCGCTTACCGAACAGGTGCGCGCCGGTAAAATTCGTTATATCGGGGTGTCTAACGAAACGCCTTGGGGCGTGATGCGTTACCTGCAGCTGGCTGAAAAACACGAGCTGCCACGTATCGTCTCAATTCAGAACCCCTACAGCCTGTTGAACCGCAGTTTTGAGATTGCCCTGGCGGAGATCAGCCAGCACGAAGGCGTCGAACTGTTAGCCTATTCCAGCTTGGCGTTCGGCACCCTGAGCGGCAAGTATTTGAACGGCGCCAAACCGGCCGGTGCGCGAAATACGCTGTTTAGCCGCTTTAATCGTTATTCGGCCCCGCAAACACAGTTGGCGATAGCCGAATACGTCGCATTAGCCAAAAAACACGGACTGGATCCCTCGCAGATGGCCCTGGCCTTCGTACGCCAGCAACCCTTCGTTGCCAGCACCCTGTTGGGCGCCACCACGCTGGAACAGCTAAAAATCAACATCGACAGTTTCGACCTGGTGTTGAATGAAGACGTGCTTCAAGGGCTGGAAGAGATCCATACCCGCTTTACCATCCCTGCACCCTAAGTCATCAGGGGCGCCTAAAGCGCCCCTGATTATTTTGCCCGTCGTTGCGACAACCACAGTGCGCCGATCGCCAGTGCGAAAACCACACCGAAACCGATTCCCACGCCCACTACCGGCACGCTGACTTTTACCGCCAACGAATAGAGCCCGAGCATCAACAGCATGGCGGTGTTCTCACCGAGGTTTTGCACCGCGATCGCGTTGCCTGCCCCCACCGATTTTTTGCCTCGTTCTTGCAACAACGCATTCAACGGCACCACAAAGAAGCCGCCCAAGACGCCGATAATCAGCAGTACCGCATAGGCGCTTAGCAGGGTGGTTTGCAGCGCGAATATCGCCACCGCTACGCCGATCAAGATCCCGGCCGGCATACAGCGTTTCACGGTCTCAAGCGTAACGAAGCGAGCTGCGGCACCGGCACCAAGCACAATCCCTACCGCCACCATGGCATTGAGCAACGTCGGCGTGGCGTTATCGGCGATACCCAGCGCCACCGGCACCCACAACACCAACAGGAAGCGCAGCGTGACCCCAGCCCCCCAAAACAGGCTGGTACCAATCAATGAGAAACGGGTTTGCCCGTCGCGCCACAGCACCACACAGGCGTTGAAGAAAGCGCGAGTCATGGCACGTGGCGTCCATGACGCCGCAGGATGTGCCGCAGGCAGGCGCGGAATATACAGGTTGGCGATCACCGCCGCTGCGTAAACCAGCGCACATACCGCCAGCGCCGCGACCACGTGCCAGTCTGCCAGAATGCCGCCGGCCACCGAGCCCAGCAGGATCGCCGCGATGGTGGAGGCCTCCATCAGGCCGTTGGCCTTGACCAGTTTCTCACCGCTGGTGATCTCACCCAAAATCCCATATTTGGCCGGTGAATAAGCTGCGGCGCCTACGCCCACCAGGCTATAGCCGAGGAACGGATCCAGCCCGAAACAGATCACCAATGCGCCGGCCAGCTTCAGACCGTTGGCCACCATCATCACCCGCCCTTTCGCAAAGCTGTCGGCAATCTGGCCGACAAAAGGCGCGAGAATGATATAGGTGGCCACGAACGCCATCTGCAGAATCGGCTGGCTCCAGTCGGGATAAAGCTGTTGTTTGATCAGCGCCAGCGTAGCGAACAGCAACGCATTGTCGCCGAACGCAGAGAGAAACTGAGCGCAAATGACCGCAATCATGCTGCGCGAAAGCAAGGGTGAATCAGTGTTCAACGACGGGTTCATCAGACAGTCTCCGGCTGTTCAGCCATTTTACGCAGGGTCACAAAATCCGGTTTGCCGCTGCCCAGCACCGGCAGCGTTTTCAACAGGCGAATATCACGCGGTACCGCCAGCTCAGGGCTGCCCAATTCACGCGCTGCCCGCAGCAAGGCATCGCGGGTTACGCTAGCATCGGTAGTGAACAGGACCAGTGCCTCGCCCTTACTGCTGTCACTTTTCACCGTGGCGGCGTGCAGCCCTTCCGGCGACACGCGCTGTGCCAGCAGCTCCACGCTTTCCAGCGAGACCATTTCACCCGCCAGTTTGGCAAAGCGCTTCACCCGACCGCGGATCACACAGTAGCCCTGCTCGTCCAGCGTGACGATATCGCCGGTATCGTACCAGCCCGGCTGCAGGTTACCCTGTTCATCCTCTGCCGCCGGCGGCTCCAGCTCGCCCGGACGCTCCACCCGCAGATAGCCTTTCATGATATTCGGCCCACGCAGCTGCAGGCGTCCTCCGTTCTCAATACCCGGCACTTTCATTAAACGCGCTTCCATATTCGGCATGATACGCCCGACGGTACCGACCTTGGCCGCCAGCGGCACGTTGATTGACACCACCGGCGCACATTCGGTCACGCCATAGCCTTCCAGAATGCGAATACCGTATTTGTCCTGATAAATCTGTTTGGTGCTGTCCGCCAGCTTTTCCGCACCGGCTACCACATAGCGCAACCGGGCAAAGTCATACGGATGGGCGAAACGCGCATAGTTATTGAGAAAAGTGGCCGTGCCGAACAGCACGGTGCAGTTACGGTCATACACCAGTTCCGGCACCACGCGGTAATGCAACGGGCTGGGGTAGAGGAAGATGCGGCTGCCGGTCATCAACGGGGTCAGCAGCCCGACCGTCAAACCAAACGAATGGAACAGCGGCAACGACGACATAAAACGGTCGCGCGGGGTGAAGTCGGCAATGGTACGGATCTGCTCAACGTTGGCCAGCAGGCTGGCGTGGGAGTGCACCACGCCCTTCGGATTGCCCTCCGAACCTGAGGTGAACAAGATCAGTACCGCATCGTCAGGCTGCTGCGGCAGCATGGCTCGCGCCGGCTGGAACAGATGACGCAGGATCCACAGCTTGTCCGCCAGGGTCACGGTATCCTTCAGATCCTCCAGATACACCCAGTTGGCCTCCGGTACCTGCTGCGGCAAATGTGTCAGCTTGCCTTTTTCCAGGAACTGGCGTGAGGTGACGATGGTTTTAAGACTGGCGGCGAGCATGGCGCTTTTCAGGCCGTTGGAACCCGCGGTGTAGTTGAGCATCGCCGGGATACGGTTGCGCAGCGATGCGCCAAAAATCGCCGCGGCGGTGATGGTGGCGTTCGGCAATAGCATGCCGACATGTTCGCCCTCGGCGGTAAAACGTTGCAGGATCCGGCTGACGCCCAGCGCTTTTTTGATCAGCGTCTGGTAGCTGTCTTCCTTGAAGTTAATATCCTCGATGCACGGCTTGTGCCGACCATAACGGTGCTGTGCCGCCAGCAAAGCGCGGAACAGGGTCTGTGGCTCGCGAGTATCCATACGCGCCTTCATCATGATCTGGTGCAAGCGATCGCCGGCCAGCATGCGGCGTTCTCGGGCGCGCGGCGCGACCGGCATAGGCAATGACGTCGGCGGTAAAATACGGATGCTGATCTGCGGGAACCAACGGATCTTGAATACCCCGGCCATACGCCCAAAAGGGCTGAATTCGGCGCCATCAAGCCGTATCGGCACCAGGGTCGCCCCCGATTTGGCGGCAATAAACGCGGCGCCGTCATAAATTTTCATCAGTGAGCCGGTCACGGTAATGCGCCCTTCGGGGAACACCACGATGGGCCGCCCTTGTTCGACCATGCGCACCAACTGTTTGATGGCCATAGGCTTGGTGGGATCGAGCGAAACGAAATCGATATAGGGCCGCAACCAGCGCATAAACCAACGATCGCCAATGCTGGCGTAGACGGCAAACACCGGTTTGATCGGCAAAAACAGCGCCAACAGAATACCGTCGAGGAAGGAGATGTGATTGGGCGTAATCAGCAGCTTTTTCTGGTCGAAATGCCGGGCGTCGCCCTCAACGCGTACCCGGTACAGCAGGCGGAATAACCCCCGCAGCATTGAAAAGATCATGCCCTTCTCCCTTTGCCCAAGATGAGCGTAAATGGTTGTAGGGAAAAGAATACTATATGGCAGGCAAAAAAAAACCTACGCATCCGCGTAGGTTGGTGCAATTGAAAATGGCTTCAACATACAGAGTATGCTGATTTCTCACCAATCAATACCTCTGGGATCACCTACTCTAGAGAGGTGGCGATTAAGAAACTACCGATCAATCGCAAGAGTTTTGCTCTAAATGCAACCAGCTGTAAATTTCCCGCGATGTACTGAAATAACTCAATGAAATGTAAATAGTCCTGCGGAATAAAAATACAAAATCGGATTATGCGCAAGCGGGACGGTGGGGGAACGGGCAAAAAAAAACCTACGCATCTGCGTAGGTTGGTGCAAATTAATATGGGCTCAACAAACAAGTTGCTGAAACTCACCAATCAATACCTCTGGGACGTTTAATTTACCCCGTTGAGCCGAAAGCCAGCCAGCGGCCAATCGAAACATTAGGGCGCAAAGTGTAACCAGCGGTGTATCCCCAAGGCCGTTCAAGCCACCACGAGCTCGCCTAGCCGTGGGGCTGGATGTTTAACGTACGCTTCACCTCGACCAGGCAGCTCATCGCGTTCGGTCCCTGGGTCAAGGGTGAGGTCCCGATATCCAGCGTTAACACGTTCGGGTTGCCGGATTGTTCCACCTGCAGGCGCTCGGCACCAAAACCCGGATCAAACCAGGCACCGGTTGCCATCAGCACCACACCCCGGGTAACGCCGTCGGTGATCGCGACGCCAGCCAGACAACTGCCGCGTGCGTTGCTGACCTGCACCTCCGCCCCCGCTTCAATACCGCGCTCTGCCGCATCATCCGGGTGCATATACAGCGTTTCTCGCCCGGCGGTTTTATTGCCTTGCGCCAGCGGCGCCGGATCCATTTGGCTATGCAGGCGGTCGCTCGGCTGGATGGAAATCAGGTGCAGCGGCCACTCTTTGGCCTGCGGTGCCCCCAACCATTCCACCGGCGGCTGCCACTGCGGATGTGGGGCAAAATCGGCATAGCGATAGCCGGCGATTTTCTCGCTGAACAACTCGATCTTGCCGCTCGGCGTTTGCAGCGGGTTGGCTTGGGGATCGGCGCGGAAATCGTCAAAGAACACGAATTCTTTCGCCGGCGCCGGCAGCTCAACGTAGCCTTTGCGCCAGAAATCCTCGAACTCGGGCCATTCCACGCCGGTACCCGCCTGCGCCTGCCCGCATTGTTGATAGATAGATTCGATCCAGGCCCGCTCGTCGCGGTTTTCGGTGAACTGCTCACGGTAACCGAGCCGCTCCGCCAAATCGGCGAAAATATCAAAATCGTTACGCGCCTGATGCTGTGGCGCAATAGCCTGATGCATCGCCAATACGTAGCGATCGCGGGATGAACCGCCGATATCGTTACGCTCCAGCGAGGTGGTCACCGGCAGCACGATATCTGCCATCCTGGCCGCCGGCGTCCACCAGATATCCTGCACAATCACCGTATCCGGCTTCTGCCACCCTTCCACCAGCCGGTTGAGTTGCTGGTGATGATGGAACGGGTTGCCGCCGGCCCAGTGCACCAAATGAATATCCGGATATTGGTGCGTCTCGCCACGGAACTGATAAGAGCCGCCGGGCTGCAACAGCATGTCGCAGATACGCGCCACCGGGATGGCCAGCCCGCAAGGGTTGGTGCCAACCGGCATCATCGGCCCCGGCGTATCCACCCGCGGGTTGCCGACGCCGTTCATCGAACCGTGTCCAAAGGAGAAACCGCCCCCCGGCAGCCCCACCTGACCGAGCATCGCCGACAGTGCAATCATCATCCAGTAGGGTTGTTCACCGCGGTGTGCGCGCTGAACCGAATAGGAACAGGTGATAAAACTGCGCACGCCGATCAATTGCTGCGCCAGCAAACCGATGCGCGCCGCCGGAATGCCGGTGATGGCACTGGCCCATTCGGGCGTTTTCGCTACGCCGTCGTCGGTGCCGCGCAGATAGTCCGCCAACTGGCTGTAGCCGGTGCAGTGGCTATAGAGGAAGGCTTCATCCTGAGCGCCACGACGCTGGATTTCATACGCCAGCGCCAGCATCAGCGCCACGTCGGTATTCGGGCGAATCGGGATCCATTCGGCATTAACAAACTCCGGGCAGTCATCACGCATCGGGCTGATGTTGATCACCGGAGTGCCTTTTTGCTCCAGTTTTTGCAGCCAGGGTTTGAGCGAGTGCTCCGCCGCACCGCCGGAAGATACCTGG
Organism: Serratia liquefaciens; assembly: GCF_027594825.1. Taxonomy (NCBI): domain Bacteria; kingdom Pseudomonadati; phylum Pseudomonadota; class Gammaproteobacteria; order Enterobacterales; family Yersiniaceae; genus Serratia; species Serratia liquefaciens. The sequence continues at coordinate 1,899,756 of NZ_CP088930.1, forward strand.
GCATTTTTCAAAGCCAGACCGCCGAAGGCCACAAACAGCTCGCAGTGCTCAACCACGCTGGGCCAGCTGGTGACACGCCCGGTCAATGGGGTGAAAGTGCCGATCACATACGGCAGGAAAAACTGGGCCGCCCCCCAGCTGTAGTTACCCAACTGATCGACACCGCCGCCGCCGCCGAAATAAAAACGCCGCACCAGCGAACGGGCATGGTGCAATCGCCCGGCAGACGACCAGCCATAGGAGCCGGTAAACAGGCCGGAGGGACCGTAGCGATCGCGTACGCGCCGGTTTTCTTCCGCCACCAGGTCGAGCGCCAGCTCCCAATCCACTTCGACAAAATCTTCCCGGCCGCGCAGCGTGCGGTCACTGCCTTCGCGTTTTTGCAGCCAGGAGCGGCGCACGGACGGCTTGCGGATGCGTTTGTCGGAATAGGCCATCGGCGCGATGGAGTCGAGCATCGGGGAAGGATCCGGATCGCCGGCGAACGGCTCGCAACGGATAAGCCTGCCGTCTTCAACCACGGCGGTGTAGGCGCCCCAGTGAGCGAGTTGCGGATAGCGTTTAATCGACATGGTGTTCTCAGCCAAGAATGGATGCACAAAAATAGCATTAGCCGGCGCGGCGCGCCAAAGCACAAATGGCTCTATCACTGAGCAGCGCAGGTCTAAGCTCAGGGTAAATTGCCCATATCTGCAACAGCCGCCACAAGTTACGATCGCCGACGCTTGCAGCCCCGAGCTTTTTCCGCAAGACTGAGGGATGTAAGCGATTACCCAGGATGTATGACAGATATGGCTACCATAAAGGATGTTGCCAGGCTGGCGGGTGTTTCCGTGGCCACGGTATCCCGCGTAATAAACAATTCTCCCAAGGCCAGCGAAGGCTCACGCACCGCCGTGCTGGCCGCGATGGAACAACTGCAGTATCACCCAAACGCCAATGCCCGCGCGCTGGCACAGCAATCGACCGAAACGCTCGGGCTGATCGTTTCCGACGTGTCCGATCCTTTCTTTGGTGCCATGGTTAAAGCCGTGGAACAGGTGGCCTATGCCACCCACAATTTTCTGCTGATTGGCAACGGTTACCACGAGGCGGAAAAAGAGCGTCAGGCGATTGAACAGCTGGTACGCCACCGTTGTGCCGCACTGGTGGTACATGCCAAAAAGCTGACCGACCGTGAGTTAAGCGGATGGATGCAGCAGATCCCGGGCATGGTGCTGATTAACCGCACCCTGCCCGGCTTTGAATCGCGCTGCGTGGCGCTCGACGATCGCTACGGTGCCTGGCTGGCGACCCGCCACCTGATCCAACAGGGGCATCAGCGTATTGCCATCATCTGCTCCACCCACCAGATTTCCGACGCGGCGGACCGCCTGCAGGGCTATCTCGATGCGTTGCAGGAGCATGGCATTGCGGTAGATGAAAGACTGATTGCCTACGGCGAGCCAGACGAGATTGGCGGCGAACAGGCGATGACCGAGCTGCTCGGGCGCGGTAAAAACTTCACCGCGGTCACCTGCTACAACGACTCGATGGCCGCCGGCGCCCTTTCGGTGCTCAGCGACAACAGTGTGGATGTACCGGGCCAGATGTCGCTGATTGGTTTCGATGACGTGCTGATTTCACGTTACCTGCGCCCACGCCTGACCACCATCCGCTATCCGGTGGTGGCGATGGCAACCCAGGCGGCCGAACTGGCGCTGGCGCTGGCCAACAACCAGCCGCTGCCGGAGATCACCAACATGTTCAGCCCGACGCTGGTGCGTCGCCATTCGGTGGCCAGCATCAATAACGTTTACGAGCAGAACTAGATCAACGCCCGGTGATACAGCCGCACCGAGCGGTCGGGGTAATCCAGCGCATCACCGATGTAGCGCCAACCGTGGTGCTCATAGTAACCGCTGAAATCGCTGTACAGATAAAGCTCGCTGAAACCGGCGCGCCGGCCAAAGTCTTGCACATGCTGCTGCAACCGCAGCCCCAGACCGCTGCCGCGCTGGCTTTCATCGACATACAGGGCCGCCAGCCAGGGCGTCAAATCCTGACGGCTGATCAGATCGCAGCGCCATAAGCCGACGGTACCGACCAATTTGTCGTCTTGCAGGGCGATAAAGGTGATGGGCAAATCTGCCCCGTGCATTCCGCTGTCCACCACGCTGGCAAAAAAGGCGCGGCTGTTTTCGCTGCCGAATGCCTGCCACAGCCAGTCAATCACCTGACCGCGATGCTGCGGATAATCCGTCAGAAGCTTAATTTCAAACATGCCTTCCCTCCAGTTCCGTTGCCTGGGATCAGTCTACGGACGTTGCGCCACAACGCAATCCCGGCGAAAAAATCCCACGCAGCCAAGGGGTAAGCCTATGCTAGACTGAGCGTTATTTGCCACAGCGGATGTTGAAAGGGGTAAGCCACTGATGATCACCATGTTGGATGTTTCCATTCGCGCGGGGGTATCCAAAGCCACGGTTTCACGCGTGTTAAATGGCACCGGCCAGGTGAAAAAGAGCACCCGCGATGCGGTGTTCAAGGCCATGGACGATTTGGGTTACCGCCCGAACTTCCTCGCCCAGTCGCTGGCAAACAAAAGCTCCAACAGCATTGGGCTGGTCGTTTCCAATTTCGACGGCCCCTACTTCGGGCGCCTGCTTCGCCGCGCAGCCAAGCTGATCGAGGCCAGCGGCAAACACCTGATTGTGACCGACGGCCACGACACGCCGGAAGATGAACTGCAGGCGGTACAGCTGCTGGCGGATCGCCGCTGTGACGCCATTATCCTGTATACCCGTTTCATGTCAGAAACTGCACTGATGAAGCTGCTGGACAGCCTGCCGGTGCCGATCATGGTGATCAACCGGGATCTGCCACAGGCGCGCGCACGCTGCGTGTTCTTCGAACAGCAAAAGGCGGCCTTCCATGCGGTGGATTATCTGATTCGGCAGGGGCATCGCGACATCGCCTGCATAACCGGCCCCATCGCCACGCCCACCGCACAGGCGCGGCTGGCGGGTTATCAACAAGCATTGGAGCAGCACCATATTGCCTTCAATGACGCCCGCGTGGCCTACGGTGACAGCAGCGTGCAAAGCGGATATCAGGGCACCCGGCGTTTGCTGGCCGAGAATATCGATTTCAGCGCGCTGTTCGCCTGCAACGACGACATGGCGGTCGGCGCGATGAAGGCGCTGCACGATGCGGGCAAACGCCTGCCGCAGGATGTCTCACTGTTCGGCTTTGACGACGAGCCCAGCGCCGCCTATTTGCAGCCTGCGCTGTCCACCGTTTATCTGCCGATCGACGTGATGATCGAAGCCGCCATCAGCCAGGCTTTTCGTCTGATCAATGGGGAAGACACACAGCCACTCACCCCGTTCACCGGCGAACTGCGGCTGCGTGAATCGGTGCTCCCCGGGCCTTACGCCGACTGATCCCACAGGCGCTGTCGCTGATTGCGCGCCGCGCCGCATATCCTCCACTACGATTTCCCTTGCCTGCCACTTAGCCGCATATTGTCACAACAATAGCCTTTACGCTATATAGCATTAAAGCTATATTTGGAGCGTAACATGTGGCAGGTCGTAACCGTCAAGCGATTCGACAACTGGTTTTTATCATTAAACAGCGATCAACAAAAAAGCCTGTTGGTGGGCATCTTTAAACTTCAGGAATTTGGCCCTTTGCTGGCGCGTCCTCATGCCGATACGCTACACCACAACGGTCAAATACAGCATCTGAAAGAGTTGCGCATTCAGCATCGCGGTCGTCCGTTTCGGGTTTTCTTCACCTTCGACCCACAACGACAAGCGGTCCTGCTTTGCGGCGGCGATAAAACTGGCGACAAACGCTTCTATCAGCGACTGTTGCCCATCGCTGCCAGTAAGTTTTCACATTATTTGGCAACCCAGAGGTAACGCATATGGCTAAGCCTTTAGCAAACCTGATCGAAAAGCTTGACCCCGCCGTAGTTAAAGCAGCGAGGCAAAAAGCAGACAAAGAAATTTTTGAACTGCGGCTGGCAATGCTGCGGGAAGAACTGGCAGTGTCCCAGGTGGAACTGGCGAAACGACTGGGCATCAGCCAGCCTTCGGTCGCCAATCTGGAAAAGCGTGGTAGCGAAATTAAACTCTCTTCACTGAAGCGCTACATCGAAGCCATGGGCGGCACACTTTCGCTGGAGGTCCAACTGCCCAACGGTCAGCATCGACGGATGACGTTGTGAGACGGGCGCAGTTTTGAACTGCGCCCGAAGCGATCAGATCAGTTCCAACGCAATCAGCTCTTCAATAGTTTGGCGACGACGGATCAAACGAGGCTCGCCGTTCTCAAACAGCACTTCCGGCAGCAGCGGGCGGCTATTGTAGTTTGAAGACATAGAAGCGCCATAAGCACCGGTGTCATGGAACACCAGATAATCGCCGACCTGCACCGGCGGCAGCTCGCGGGTTTCAATGCCGCCACCGGCCTGCTGGGTAAAGACGTCTCCGGATTCGCACAGCGGTCCGGCAATCACGGTTTCACGCAGTGGCTGGTGTTCGGTATCGCGCCCCTCGGCCGGCAGCAGGGAAATATGGTGGTAGCTGCCGTACATCGCCGGGCGCATCAAATCATTAAAACCGGCATCCACCAGCACAAAGTGCCGGCTGCCCATGTCTTTCACTGCACGTACCTCGGCGACCAGCACACCGGCTTCCGCCATCAGGAAACGACCCGGTTCGATCTCCAGCTTCACCGGATGACCCAAATGTGCGGCAATACGCTCGCGGGCGCTGTTCCACAGGCCAAAATAGTGTTCGGTATCAATCGCCTCTTCGCCGTACTGATAGGGGATCGACAGCCCGCCTCCGGCAGAAATCGCACTGATGTCCTGGCCGAGGTCGATCACCTGTTGCACCATGGCATCGCAAACTCGTTCCAAATGCTGGTAGTCCACGCCCGAACCGATATGCATATGCACGCCAATCAGCTTCAGACCGTATTGCTGAATTTTTTCCACCGCCTGCGGTAAGTCGGCATACCAAATACCGTGCTTGCTGTTCTCGCCGCCGGTATTGGTTTTCTGGCTGTGACCGTGACCGAAGCCTGGGTTGATGCGCAGCCACACCGGATGCCCGGCAGAGACCTGTCCCAGCTGTTCCAGCATGTCGATAGAACCGACGTTGACCGGGATTTTCAATTCGCTTACGCGCGCCAGAGTCGCATGATCCAGCACATCGGCGGTAAACACGATTTCGCTGGGTTCGCCGCCAGGCTGAAAACCGGCCTGCAACGCACGTTCAATCTCGCCTAACGACACCGAATCCACCTTGACGCCCTGTTCACGCATCAGGCGCAGAATATGAATATTCGAGCAGGCCTTCTGGGCAAAACGGATCACGTCAAAATGACGCAGTTGGCTGATACGCTCACTGATGATTGCGGCGTCATAGGCCCATACCGGGCAACCAAAACGCTGTGGCAAAGCCAACAGGTTAGCGGCGTTAAGAGCGGTAGAAGTGTCGTTCAGTGCGCGTGGCATAGTGATGTTCCCGGTTCGAAAATGGTATGGCATCAATAGTGCCGCACTCTTTCTCGGTTGGAAAATATCTATTTAGCCAGAGTCTATTCATTTATGATATGGCTTTGTTCATGATGGAATCAGCCGATGCACGCGATAACCCTGCGCCAGATTGAAATTTTCTATGCGGTGATGACAACCGGCAACCTGACCGAAGCCGCCGCGCTGCTGCAAACATCGCAGCCCACCGTCAGCCGCGAGCTGGCGCGCTTCGAGAAACTGATCCAACTGCAGTTGTTCGAACGGGTGCGCGGGCGGTTATCCCCCACGGTGCAGGGCCTGCGGTTGTTAGAAGAGGTTCAACGTTCCTATTACGGTTTGGATCGTATCGTCAATGCCGCCGCCGGTATCCGCCAGTTTCAGCAGGCGCAGCTTTCGATTGCCTGCCTGCCGGTATTTTCACAGTCGCTGCTGCCGGCGGTGTGCAAACCCTTTATCGATCGCTATCCGGAAGTCAGCTTCAGCGTGATACCGCAGGAGTCGCCGCTGCTGGAAGAGTGGTTATCGGCGCAGCGCCACGATTTGGGCCTGACGGAAAATACCCTGACCCCGGCGGGCACCGAGCGAATGACCTTGATGACGCTGAACGAGGTGTGTGTCTTGCCGGCCGGGCATCCGCTGCTGGCGAAAAAGCGGCTGACGCCGCAGGATTTTGCCGGGCAAAACTTTATCAGCCTGTCGAACACCGACAGCTATCGCCAACTGCTGGATTCGCTGTTCAGTGAGGAAGGCGTTGACCGCCGCCTGGTGATGGAAACCCACAGCGCAGCGTCGGTCTGCGCCATGGTAAAAGCGGGCGTGGGGGTATCGATAGTCAATCCGCTAACGGCGCTGGACTACGCCAGCAACGGCGTGCACGTGCGGCCGTTCAGCATTGACGTGCCCTTTACCGTTAGCCTGATCCGGCCGCTGCACCGCCCGTCGTCGGCGCTGGTCACGGCCTTTACTCAACATTTGCAGCAGCAGGCACAAACGCTGCCCGCTCGTCTGGCCGCCGTAATTACGCGCTAGCCGGCCGCTTGGCGCGGCTAAACGTCACCAGACACAGCACCAGCCCGAGCAGCGCGATCCCCGCTGCTGCCAGCGGTACGCTGGTCAAGCCCAGCCCCTGAGCGATCACCACACCGCCGACCCAGGCGCCGATGGCATTGCCGACGTTGAATGCGGCAATGTTCAGCGTTGACACCAGGTTGGGGGCCTTTTTACCGTAGGTCACCACGTTGATTTGCAGCGCCGGCACGGCGGCGAACGCCGCGGCGGCCCACAGGAACAGGGTAATTTCTGCCGGCACCATCGAATGGCTGGTCCAGCTGAACAAGGCCGCAAAGCAGGCGATCACCAGGAAAGTGCAGGTCAGCGTCAATGGCAAGCGCCAGTCCGCCAGACGCCCGCCCAGGATATTGCCCAGCGTCAGGCCAACGCCCATCAGCAGTAGCGTCCAGCTGACGCCATGGGAGGAAACGCCGGTCACCTCGGTCAACAGCGGGGCTATATAGGTAAACAGCGCGAACATCGATGCGGCAAAGGCCACGGTCATCAGCAACGACAGCCAAATACCGCCGCCACGCAGCGCCCCCAGCTCTTTTTTCAGATCGGTCGGTGCCTCATCCTTCACGCTGGGCAGCTTGCTGTACAGCGCCAGCAGAGAGAACACGCCAATCACCGCCACCGCCCAAAACGTCGAACGCCAACCCAGCGCCTGACCCAAAGCCGTGCCTAGCGGGACGCCGAGCACGTTCGCCAGCGTCAGACCGGTAAACATCAACGCCACCGCCGAAGCCCGGCGGTTTGGCGGCACCAGATTGGCCGCAACGACCGCGCCGATGCCGAAGAAGGCGCCGTGGCACAAAGCGGTGATAATGCGCGCCAGCATCAGGAAGTCATAGCTGTACCCCAGGGCGCACATAATATTGCCAAAGATGAAAATCACCATCAGCAGCAACAGCGTTTTTTTGCGCGGCAGCTTCGCGGTCAGCAAGGCCATGATGGGTGCACCGATAGCCACGCCAAGGGCATAGCCGCTGATCAGCCAGCCGGCAGAAGGAATGGAGACCTGCAGATCTCCCGCCACTTCAGGCAGCAGCCCCATGATCACAAACTCGGTGGTGCCGATAGCGAATGCACTTAATGCCAGTGCGAGCAGAGAAACAGGCATGCGGAAAGCTCCCAGTCAACAAAGCCCCGGTGTCAGGCACGCGGGGCCGGTAAAAACACATAAAATTGACGGGCAGCCCGGCAGGCTGCCCGCGAAAAGGGTCAGAGAGGGTGTTCAAAGAGCGGGGCTAACTGCTTAACCCTATAATTATTAAGTCTTATTCACGCTTTTCACGTTACAGAAATAGCACGCCGTCCCGCGTAAAAACCAGTGGCAAAACGGCCGCTGCGCACAAAAAGCCATGCCTGGCCCGCTAACTGGTTGAATGCGCTGATGATGAAAAATGTGTGAAAATGTTGCTAGTGTGTTAACGCCATCAGCGCAGCGTTGCCTGCCAGTCCGGATCCCTGGCAAACCACTCCACCAAGAAGTCCAACATCGTCCGCAACGTCGCCGGCATCTGGCGGCGTGAGGTATAGATACCGTAAATCCCCATCGACTGCGGCCGATAGTCCGGCAGCAGTTCAATCAGTTCGCCACTGGCCAGCAACGGAGCCGCCGAGTAGTAAGGCTGCATGGAGATGCCGGCTCCCTGCACCGTGCCCGCCATCAACACCACCGACTCATTGGCGCTCAGGTTGCCGCTGACCGCGACCGCCGATTTCACCCCCTGAAGGTCAAAATGCCACAGGCTTTTACCGAAGTAGGAGTAGGTCAGGCAGTTATGCAGCGCCAAATCCTGCGGGTGGCGCGGGGTGCCGTGCGCCGCCAGATAGGCCGGGGAGGCGCAGACCACGGAGGCGCAGGATGACAACGGCCGGGCGATCAGATTGGGATCCAGCTCATTGGTGATGCGCAGCGCCAGATCGATACGCTCCTCCACCAGATTTACCGTGCGATTATTCATTTGCAGATCCACCGCAACCTGCGGATGACGTTTCAGGTACTGCGCCACCGCGCCTACCAACGCCGTCTGGCCCAGCGACTGCGAACAGGTAATACGCAACAGGCCGCGCAGTTCGTCGCTCTGCTCTCCTTCGACCAAATCAATCTCACCCGCCAGCGCCAGCATCTGTCGACACCGTTCCAGAGTACGCTCACCGGCGTCAGTCAGACTAAGCTTACGGGTAGTGCGATGCAGCAAACGCGCGCCGGCCCATTGCTCCATCTGAGCCAGGTAGCGCGTCACCATCGCCCGCGACATTTCCAACGTTTCCGCAGCGGCAATCATGCTGCCACGGTCAACGATGGTGATAAAAACCTCAGCTGCGGTAATGCGATCCATGATTCGTCCGATTTACGCAATGAATAATTGCTCATTATCTGGTTTTTCTATCGCTTTATGCAACCTAACATCTGTACAACATTAATCGCACCCCAAGGACCTCTGCCCATGTTTAAGAAATCATTGTTGACCCTGGCTTTTGCCGGCATCGCCACCGTAAGCACCTACGCCACCGCCGCCAATACCCTGACGATGGAAGTGTATAACCCAGGTGAGAAAAGCGTGTTCCCGGTGTCCTCCGAAATCATCAGCGGTAAAAACGAAGTCGCGCTGATCGACGCCCAGTTCCAACGCAACGACGCCGAAGCGCTGGTGAACAAGATCAAAGCGACCGGCAAGAAGCTGACAACCGTTTACATCAGCCATTCGGATCCGGATTTCTATTTTGGTCTGGACGTCATTAAAGCGGCGTTCCCGGAAGCTAAAATCATCGCGTCACCAGGTACCATCGAAGAAATCAACGCCACCAAAGACGGCAAAGTGGCGTACTGGGGCCCTATCCTGAAGGACAATGCACCGAAAGCGGTGGTGGTGCCTCAGGCGTTGCAGGGTGACAGCTTCACCGTAGACGGCCAGAAAGTGGAAGTGAAAGGCCTGACCGGCCCGACGCCGGAACGTACCTACGTGTGGATCCCAGCGCTGAAAGCGGTAGTCGGCGGTGTGCCGGTCGCCGGTGACAATATCCATCCGTGGATTGCCGATAACCAGACCGTTGAATCCCGCGCGCACTGGCAGCAAACGCTGGAAGGCATCAAGGCGCTGAAACCTAAAGTCGTGGTCCCTGGTCATTTCCTGCCGGGCGCAGACCAGACGCTGAAATCCGTGACCTTTACCCAGAACTACCTGACCACGCTGGAAGCTGAGCTGCCGAAAGCCAAAGACTCTGCGGAGCTGGTGGCGGCAATGAAAAAGCATTACCCGAACCTGAAAGACGAATCGAGCCTGGAACTGAGCGCCAAAGTGCTGAAAGGCGAAATGAAGTGGCCGCAATAAGCGCGCTGATACACACAGGCTAAGGCCTTATCGCTACCCGCCCGCCACCTGGCCGGCGGGTAAAACGAGGAATAAACATGACTGGCTCGACTCTGCATTACATTTTCGATCCGCTGTGTGGCTGGTGCTATGGCGCAGCCCCACTGGTGAAAGCGGCCAAAACCATTCCAGGGTTGACCGTCGCCCTGCACGCCGGCGGCATGATGACCGGCAACAACCGCCGTCAAATCACGGATGAATGGCGCAATTATGTGATCCCGCATGACAAGCGCATTGCGGAGTTAACCGGCCAACCCTTTGGCGAAGCTTATTTCAATGGATTGCTGCGTGATACCACGGCAGTGATGGACTCCGAGCCGCCGATTACCGCCATACTGGCGGCACAGGCGCTGGCGGGACGCGGGCTGGATATGCTGCACCGCATTCAGGAGGCACATTATCAGGAAGGCCGCCGTATCGCCGACACGCCGGTGCTGGAAGCCCTGGCGAAAGAGCTGGGCTTGCCCTCAGCTCCGTTTATCGCCGAAATGCGGTTTAACGCCGGTGCGCCCACCGCGCAGCACATCGCGCAAAGCCGGGCGCTGCTTGCCAAGGTTCAGGGCCAGGGGTTCCCAACTTTCGCTCTGCAAGACAGCGAAGGCCAGCTGCGCCAGATCCCGGCGGGCAACTATCTTGGCAACGTTGAGGCCTGGAAAGAGTTATTGAGCGGCGCCGCCACCTGGGCGTAATCGCTGTTACGGCTGCCGGGTGTTCAACGTATTGGATGCCCGGAGCTGATTATTCAACCCGCACAAAGTGCCCTTCCGCACGCACGTTAAAACCGAAACCGCAATCGCCCTGGGTATGCATGTCCAGACCATCGTGGGTGAATTGCATCGCCACATCGCAGGCCATCGCGTCTTCCGGTTCCCGCTGACGGTACACCGCCTTACCCTGCTCTATCGGCAACGTCTGAACGAATTCTCCCATATTCGGCCCGTAATACAGGCCCATCTGCGGCATGTAATAGCCGGAGTAACTGATCAGCCAGCGTTCATCTTGCGGCTTGACCTCCACCTCGTTCCAGACGCCGCGCCCGGCATATTGCCAATAGACTCCACCCGGCCCGGTGAGCGGCGTTCGCTTCGCCAGCCGCTCCTGCAACAGCTTGAGATTATGCTGGGATTTACTGTCCTGCGGCGCCAGAGCCAAATAGGCACGCGCCTTAAGCAGCTCGCCGGCATGCATCAGTGCCAGCGCCACGTTGTTATAGGCGGTGGCGGTTGCCTGACGGTCCAAGCCGCAAAACTCACTCCAGGCGGCCTGATCGCGGAAAATATCGGCGGCGCGCGGGTAATCGCCACGCTGGTAGGCATTTTTGCCCAACTCGGCATAACTGGCGACCTTGTGACAATCGGCATCAATATCCGGCTCGTCAATCTGCGCCATTGCCCGGTCGCTGGCAAGCGCACCATAGGCCAACAGCAGGGGAACCCACGCCTTCATCACTTATCCTTTCCGCAGTAAACGAACCCATTTTCGGCGCCAGTATAACCGCCAACCGCCACGGCATCACCCCTGACGATTCAGCCGCAATATTTCAAACGGTTAGCGACGTCAAAACTGCTTACAGTCAGGGTTTGTTTGTTACCTGTCCCCGGCCCATGCTGAAAAAAAGACAAAACCTGCGAGAGTCCATGAACGCTACCCCCACACCCAAACACGCCGTCTGGCAACTGATCAAACCTTTCTGGGTTTCGGAAGAGAAACTTCGGGCCTGGGCGATGCTGATCGCCATCATCGCCTTATCGCTGGGGTTGGTGTACATCAGCGTGCTGATCAACCAGTGGAATCAGGTGTTTTACGACGCGCTGCAAAATAAAAATTACCCGGTATTCAAGGCGCAGCTGTGGCGTTTTACCTATCTGGCGCTGATTTTCATCGTGCTGGCGGTGTTTAAAATTTACCTGACTCAGGGCCTGCAGATGCACTGGCGGCGCTGGATGACCGAAAAATTCATGGGCAAATGGCTGGCGCATCAGGCGTATTACCATACCGAACAGCAGCAAATCGTCGATAACCCGGACCAGCGTATCGCCGAAGATCTCAACGTGCTGACCCAATACACGCTGTCGCTTTCGCTCGGGCTGCTGTCCAGTCTGGTGACGCTGTTTTCTTTTATTGCCATTCTCTGGCACGTCAGCGGCCCCATTACCTTTGTCATCAGCCAGCATGCCATCACCCTGCCCGGCTATATGGTGTGGTTCGCCCTGTTGTACGCCGGGCTGGGATCCCTGCTGATCTGGGGTGTCGGCAAGCCCTTGGTACAATTGGGTTTTAATCAGGAACGCTATGAAGCGAACTTCCGTTTCGGCCTGATCCGCATCCGTGAAAATAATGATGCCATCGCGCTGTATCACGGCGAGCCGCATGAAGCACAACAGCTGGGTGGGCGCTTTGAAGCCATCCGTGCCAACTGGTGGTCAATCATGCGCATCACCCGGCGGCTCAATATTGCCTCCAATTTTTACAGCCAATTCGCCATTGTCTTTCCGTTGCTGGTAGCTGCACCACGCTATTTTTCCGGCGCCATTGAAATGGGGGGGATGATGCAGATTGCCTCCGCTTTTGGGCAAGTGCAGGGGGCGCTGTCCTGGTTTATCGACGCCTTCACCGATCTGGCCACCTGGAAAGCCTGCGTTAACCGCCTCGCCGGTTTTAACGCCGCCGTAGATCAGGTACACCATCAGCAGCGCGGCATTCAATTGCAGCAGGAAAATGAGCAGCCGATGTCCCTGGACCGCCTCAGTCTGCAACTGCCGGATGGCCAACGCTTGCTGGAGCCGACCTCAATGACGCTCAAACGTGGTGACCGCGTGCTGATCGTTGGCCCCTCAGGCTGCGGTAAATCAACCCTGTTGCGCGCCATTGCCGGTATCTGGCCGTACGGTTCCGGCGCGATTGGGCTCGACGCCGCCAGCAGTACGTTATTCCTGCCGCAACGCAGTTATATTCCGATCGGTACGCTGCGAGAGGCGCTCAGCTATCCGCATCTCGCCGCCGATTACAGCGATGAACAGTTGCTGAAAGTCCTGGAGAACTGCCGGCTTAAACACCTTCAACGCTGGCTGGATACCAGCGCCAACTGGAGCCAGCGCCTGTCGCCGGGTGAACAACAGCGATTGGCCTTCGCCCGTGCGATCCTGACCCGCCCGGACATTTTGTTCCTCGACGAAGCCACCAGCGCGCTGGATGACGAAACCGAGCAACTGATGTACTGCCTGTTGGTGGATGAACTGCCGGACGTGACGCTGGTTAGCGTGGCGCACCGCAACAGCGTGGCGAAATACCATCAGAGCTGCTGGCGCTTTAGCCGCGCGGAAGAAAGCCAACCGGCACGCATGGCACTCAGCACCTTGCCCGTTGCCGGCTAAGTGCCCGGGCGCAGCCTGTACGGTTGCGCCCGGCTTTACTCAGATGCCGTCGGCCTGAACGTCCTCGCATTTCACCCGACGCCTTTCGTGCCACAGGCTGGTCAGCCCGCGCTTGCCGCACGCCAACGCCACTTCACGAAACTCATCCAGGCTCAGCCCATCGCGTTCCAGCATCATTTCCGCTGCCAGCTGCATGTTTACCCCGGTCAGCACTTCACAGTCACCGCGCTCGTCCGCCAGTTCGCTGGCGCAGCGGAACGGTGACCCCCCGAGCATATCGGTGAGAAACACCACGCCGTCCGTCTGGGCCACTTCGGCCAGCGCCGCGTTAAGGGCAACCCTTAACTGAGCGGTGCTCATCTGCTCCGGAAAATTGACCGCGACGCAATTTTGCTGCGGCCCCACCACCTGTTCCACCGCCTGCAGCAGGCCACTGGCAAAGCCGCCGTGGCCGGTAATAACAATGCCTGGCATAGCCCGTTCCTCACAGTAAACCGATAAATTTGCCGACCACCCCGATCACCACCGTCACGCCAATCAGTTTCACCGGCGAGAAGCCCCGCTTCATCAGGAAGAAGATCAGCAGCGTAAAGCACAGCGGCAGCAAGTTGGGCATCAGCTTGTCCAGCACGTCGGTCTGAAGCGCCACGCTGGCCTTGCCGGCATGCATCACCAGCGGGGTGGAAAGATGGACATAGGAAGCCACCAGCGCCCCGATCACCGTCATGCCGACAATCGAAGCGGCGTGTGATATTCGCCGGGTATGGGTTTTCAGCAGCGCCAGGGCGCTGGTGCCGGCCTGATAGCCATAGTGCGCCAGCCCGAACCGCAAGCCGAAGTGAAAAACGTTAAACAGCAGCAGGAAGACGATCGGCCCGAACAGGCTGCCTTCCAGCGCCAACGAGGCGCCGATCCCGGCGCAGATAGGTAACAACGTTAGCCAGAACAGCGCGTCACCGATGCCGCCCAGCGGCCCCATCAGCGCCACTTTTACCGCACGGATGGTGGAGATTTTCTCCTTGTTCTGCTCCATCGCCAGCACCAGACCTGACAGGAAGGTGACGTCGAACGGGTGCACGTTGATAAACTCCATGTGCATCTTCATCGAATTGGCCAGATCCTGCGGATTGCGATGGATCTTGCGCAACCCCGGGATCAACTGATAAAGCCAGCCACCGGCCTGCATGCGTTCATAGTTAAAAGACGCCTGCAGCAGCAGGGAACGCCAGGCCATGCGGTTGATATCGCCACGGGTCAGCGCCTCGGCTGGCTCGCTGTCGATATAGTCGTCCTGGTCTACCTGGCTGGTCGCCAGGGCCTGCGCCATGCGCTGCTCCGCTTTTTGCGCCAGCAGATCGTCGGAATCATTAAATGCCATCTTCAGCATCCTCCTGTTGTACGGACGGTTTGGGCGTGTCCGCCCCGGATCGTTGGCTGTTAAAGAAATCGATCAGTGCGATCGCCAGTGCCCCCAGCGCCACCGCCAGGATCGGCAGTTTCAGGAAGGTGACGGAAATAAAGCCGAGGATGAAGTAAGCCACGTAGGTTTTTTTCATCATCACTTTCATCAACAGCGAGAAGCCGATCGCCGGCATCATGCCGCCCGCCACCGCCAGGCCGTCCAGCAGCCAGGTCGGCGCCTTTTGCACCATGGCGCTGGCCGCATCGGCACCGAAATAAATCGGCAAAAAGGCCACCACAAAATAGAACGCGAACAGGATGCTTATGCCGAGATAATTCACCCGTTCGATACCGCGCCAGTTCAGCTCTTTCACCATCCGATCGCAGCGGTGCATCATCGGTGAAAACAGGGTAAACAGCAGCGTAATACAGCCCTGCACCGCGATAGAAAACGGCACGGCCACGCCGATCGCCACCTTGGGATCGGCCTTGGTCAGGATGGCAAACGCCGTTCCGATCACCCCGCCAATCACCACGTTTGGCGGCTGGGCACCCGCCAGGGGCACCATGCCCATCCACACCAGTTCCAACGTGCCGCCCACCAACAGGCCAGTGTAAACATCCCCCAGGATCAGACCGACCAGCGGCCCCAACACCACCGGACGGTGAAAGTGGGTCAGGCCGTCAAACAGATCGACCCCCGCCAGCCCGGCCAACAATGCAATCAATAACGCATCAGTCAACATGATTTCCCCCGAATTCAAAACAGCAGTTTGCCGACCGCCTCACCCGCTTCATCCGGCACCCGGCGTACCTCACATTCGACGCCAAGCGCCGCCAGCTCGCGAAAGGCTGCGACGTCGCTTTCATCCAGCGAGACCGTTTTATGCACCTGCCGCTTCCCCTCGGCAAAATGCATGTTGCCGACGTTCACGAAACGGATCGGTACCCCACCCTGCACCAACCGCAAGACATCCTGAGGTGTTTTGCACACCAAAAAGATCCTCTGTCGATCCGCCGCCTTGTGGATCACGTCGATGGTCTTTTGCAGCGTGAAGTAGCGCGTCTGCACCCCTTCCGCCACCACCATATCCATCAGGTTCTGCTGCACAGGATCGGCTGCCGCCTCATCGTTGGCCACCACCACCAGGTTCGCGCCCAGGGTGTTGGTCCAGGTGACGCCAACCTGGCCGTGAACCAGTCGGTTATCGATACGGGTCATCAAGATATTCGGCATTTCACTGCACCTCCGGATAGCAGGCGGCATGGTAGTCGTCGAGTACCTGCGTCACCTTGTGCATCACCCAGTCCTGCGGATCCCGGCTCAGTTCTCCGGCATTCAGCGCGCGGGCCTGATCTGGCAGGTACTGGCTCAATAGCGCCAACGGCACCGGGTGACGACGCAGATTGTCCATCAGGCCATCCACCGCCTGCTGCACCTGCGGCTGTGGCCAGTAGTAACGCACCCGATCGCTCAGGCTATAGTGGCGGTCGAGATACTGTTGATGAGGGTTGCCATGGTAGTAGCGGCTCCACTGCTGCGGCTGCTCACGCATGACCTGTTCCAGCGTGGCGCACAGCTGCGCAGACTGATGTTCGCCAAGCCATTCACGTTCAATATGATCCAGTGCGAACAGCGCTTCACGCAGTGCGAAGGTCAGCGCCGGGCCGACTTTCAGGATGGCAAAATGATCGCCCACCAGCTGACGATAGGCCTGCGGCGGTTGGTAATCCGTTGAGTGCGCCTCGTACACCATGCCCGGCTGCCGTTCGATAAAGCGGCTCAGCTCATGGGCCCGCTGCGGTTGATAGTGCTCCACGCTGTGATGATCAAACTCCACGCCCGGCTGCACCACCAGCGCAATGGTTCGCGTCCAGGCATCGACCAGTTCCGCTTGCTGCCAGGCCAGGCGATGGATTTCGAGCGTTTGCTGCACCGCCCGTGGCGTGGTGACCTGCATACCTTCCAGCGCCTCCTGCGCGCCGCCCGGCACCGGCACTTCGGTCCCGATCACATACACCGGCGGCTCACCGCCGCTTTGCTGCCAGGCGCATTCAGCAATGGCGCACAAACGTGCCGCACGGGCAGCAACAGTTTCATCATTTAAAGGGAAGGGATCGCCGGCACAAGACATGGAGCAATCGAGGTGGATTTTGCGAAAACCGGCGCGAACATAATCGTCGATCAGCGTTTCCGCCAACTGCATTGCTTCTTCTGCCGGCCGATCCTGCCAGGCGTTGGGGCCGAGATGATCGCCCCCCAGCCACAAACGATCGCGTGCCAACCCTTCCTCGTCCGCCAATCGCCACAGGGCATCGCGGAACTGTTCCGCCGTCTGGCCGGTGTAGCCGCCAAACTGATTGACCTGATTCGAGGTGGCCTCAACCAGTACCGGCGTGCCGCGCGTTTTGGCCTGCCGCAGGGCCGCTTTCAGCACCCAGGGGTGAGCGGAACAAACGGAAAAGATCCCGACCGGTTTACCGGCCTTGTGCTGCTCAACAAGCTGTAACAACTGCTGCATGAATCCCCCACGCAGGCGCCGTACTACCGATCGGCGATGACTACCTCCACGCCCAACTCGGTTAACGCCCGCTCGTAATCGTCCGGAAGAAGGCTGTCGGTAATCAGCCTATGAATTTGTCCGGCTTCGCGAATCATGCAAAAGCTCTTGCGACCAAACTTGCTGGCATCCGCCACGGCGATAATCTCGCGCGCCACCTCGCACATCACGCGGTTGAGGTGCGCCTCTCCAGGGTGAGGCGTGGTGATACCGGCAACCAGATCGAAACCGTCGACGCCCAAAAACAGTTTGTCGAAGCGGTACTGGCGCAATTGCTGCTCGGCAGCCGGACCGTAGAGCGAGTAAGAATTACGGCGCACGCTGCCGCCCAACACCATCACCTCCACCCCATCATTACCGGAAAGCTCATAGGCAATGTTCAGCGCATTGGTCATCACCACCAGATCGCGTCGTCCTTTCAGGAACGGCACTATCTGGGTGGTGGTGGAACCAGAATCGAGGATCAGCGCGTCGCCATCACGCACATAGCTTGCCGCTACGTTTGCGATCTGCGACTTCACATCGCGGTTCAGCCGTCCTTTGTCATGCAGTGGACGATCGAAGGCAAATTGCTGATTGAGCATTGCGCCGCCATAGGCCCGTAGCGCACACCCTTTTCGTTCCAGAAAGCGCAGATCGTTGCGGATCGTCACCGTGGATACGGCAAACTGTTTGCTGAGCTGCTCCACGCGAACGCTGCCGTGTTCGCATAACAGATCGATAATGTGTTCACGGCGCTTTGCGGTATTCACTGGCATGAGCTGCGGTCCTCAGGTTTCCGGCCAGGCCGGGGAGAAGATGGCTTTCGCTCTACTGCGCAGGCATTACAGCAAAGCGAAAGCAATGAAATTGTGATCGCGGTTACAGCGCTGTTTTAGCAGAAAAAGTGGCTGAAAACCTTTCGAATCGAAATGAAGTGAAAATTAATTGCCGCAGCGAAAGGCAAAATGAAATGTCAGGGCGAGCGCGGTAGCCAGGGTGAGAAGCCTGCCGCAGTGCGCAGAACGAAAGCGCCCACGCAACGGCCAGGTTGGCCGACTTTTAGTTCATCGAGTGATCGGGATCACATAATCGTAATTATGCCTATTCTGCGTACCGCTTGCGACAGGGGAAAGGCTTGCGCACCGCTTAATCGGCCCCTTGTCAGGCCAGGGGTTCTTCCCTACACTTGCGCGCAGATAGCGGTTCCCTGCCGCTACGTAAGCGTTAACGTCAATCAACGCATCATGCCGTGCAGAATTGATTGACTGCATGCCCTGGTGCGAGGAACTCATGCCACAACCCGCTATAACCCCAACGCCTGCTGCGACAAAACGCAGCCGTTTACGTCACCCCTTGTTACTGGTCGCCGGCATTATGCTGGTCGCTGCCAACCTGCGTGCCGCGCTGACCAGCGTGGGGCCGCTGCTGGAACAGATCCAGCAGCAGTTGATGCTTTCCGCCACCGCGGCCGGCCTGCTTAACTCACTGCCGCTGATCCTGTTTGCCGTGCTGTCGCCGGTCACGCCCGGCCTGGCCAAACGCATCGGCATTGAGCGTACGCTGGGCATGGCATTGCTGCTGCTGGTGATTGGCATTGTGCTGCGTTCGATGCCGCAATCCGGCATGCTGTGGCTGGGCAGCGTGTTGATCGGTGCCGCCATCGCGTTTGCCAACGTAGTGTTGCCCACGCTGGTAAAGCGAGACTTTCCAGAACGCGCCGCCGCCATGATTGCTGCCTATGCCGCGGTGATGTCGCTGGTGGCGGCCACCGCCTCCGGCCTGGCGGTACCGCTGGCGACGTTGCATGACCAAGGCTGGCGTTTTTCCCTGCTGTGCTGGAGCCTGCCGGCACTGTTGGCGCTGATTGTCTGGCTGCCGCAACTGCGCCGCTCATCGGCCCCGACGGCCGGTAACGCAGCGTCGGTTCAACCAGCACCGTCACGTTCCCCCTGGGGCAGTGCACTTGGTTGGCAGGTGGCGCTGTTT
Organism: Serratia liquefaciens; assembly: GCF_027594825.1. Classification (NCBI taxonomy): domain Bacteria; kingdom Pseudomonadati; phylum Pseudomonadota; class Gammaproteobacteria; order Enterobacterales; family Yersiniaceae; genus Serratia; species Serratia liquefaciens. The sequence goes on from NZ_CP088930.1 coordinate 1,919,023, forward strand.
ATGGGCCTGCAATCCATCACCTTCTACACCATTATCGGTTGGTTCAGCACCTTTGCCGCCAGCCACGGTACGTCACCGCAACAGGCTGGTTTTGAGCTGTTTATTTACCAGGTGGTGGCGATCGTCGCCAACTTTGTCATGGTGTTTATTCTGCCGCGCGCCCGCGATCAGCGCGCCATCGCGCTATGCAGTTCTCTGCTGATTTTTATCGGCGTCGCCGGTCTGCTGCTGCTGCCGGGTTACTCTCTGGTGTGGTTGATTTTTGCCGGACTGGGGGCGGGGGGGTCTTTGGTGCTGGCGCTGTCGTTCTTTGGCCTGCGCAGCAGCCATCATCATCAGGCCACGCAGCTGTCGGGCATGGCGCAATCGGTCGGCTATCTGTTGGCGGCGCTGGGACCCACGCTGTTCGGTTTGTTACACGATCTGACTCAGGGTTGGCGATTGCCACTGATTGTTCTGCTGTGCCTGACACTGCTGCAAATGCTGTTTGGCATGTTAGCCGGGCGCAATCGGGTTATTCGTTAATCTCAGATGGAACGGGGTCTTCCGGCGCTGGGTCCCCGGCATCGTCCTGCCAGAGATCGTTGATAAAATCCCGTTGCTCGCTCGTCAACTGCCATGAAGGGGGGATTTTGGCCGGACTTTCATCCCGGTCGCCCCCCGTGCGCTTTACGCGTTTTTTATCCATCACCCTACTTCCTAAATAAACAGCCAATAAATCACGGCGGCGACGGCCAACCAAAATACCCCGCAGCCGATAAATACGCACAGCCAAGCTTTACGTTTGATATCCGCGTCATCCTTGCCTATCACAGTCGCTCCATCCAATAGATTAAACTAATCGATAATTGATTATTGATCTATTTAAACGATCAATAAAGTAGTTTGTTCCTATGGAAATTATAAAAATATGTGCTAACACGTAAGAGGGACTCACGCAAAGAGGTGGCGAACTCCCTGAGAGCGCGGGTTCTGGCCGTACAAAAATGAATCTCTCTGAGGGCCCTTGGCCGTTTTTTATGATACTGACAACCAGAACAAAGCAATGGGTAATGCGAGCTTTTATGAAATAAAAAACCATTAAAAAACTAAATTAATCGCACGATCGACCAAGACCCTGGTTAGCTTATGGTTAATTGAGTTTTTGAAAGGGATTTTAACGGGAGGGATGGCTCGGGCAACGAGCGCCGCCCGAGTGACATTAATCAGTCAAGATGTGAAACCGAGTCTTTACTGGCGAGTTCACGCTCGCTGCCGGTCAATTCGCTAAGGTGCCGATCGCGCATTTGGAACAGACGGTCCGCATGCTCGAAATAGTGATCGTCATGGCTAATGGCAAACACCGTTTTGCCCAACGCACGCAGCTGCGGCAGCAATTCGCGGTAGAAGATACGTCTAAATTGCGGATCCTGATCCGCCGCCCATTCGTCCAATAGCAGAATATCCCGCTCTTCGGCCACCGCCAGCAACAGCGCCAGACGCTTGCGTTGCCCCTGGGACAACTGAGGATTGGTCACCCGAAGACCGTCAAACTCCAGCTTGTTTTTCATGTTCAGGCGATGAAGCCAGCTTTCCACCAGTTCAGCATCCGGCTGCCCGCCCTCAGGCCCCTGCAAATGCTGGAACGGATGAAAATCGGTAAAAATGGCGGAAAACAACCGGCGATAGTGGTGCATATCCGCCGGGTTCTGCGCAATGCCGTCCAGCAATATCTGGCCACTGACCGGCTGATACAGCCCGGTCAGCAGCATGGCCAGCGTCGATTTTCCGCTGCCATTGCCGCCAATCAGGAACACCAATTCGCCGCGGCGCAGCGTCAAATTCAGCGGGCCCACGGCGAACCCTGCCTTTTGTTCCGTCGCGCCATAGTGGAACATCACCTCACGCAGCTCCAATGTTTGCCAGGCTTTGGTCGCTACCGCAGGAAATTGCTCTTGATAGTCGGCGAGCCGTAAGGATTTGACCTTATTGAAGGCCACTTCTGCGCTGATAAGCGTAGGGAATGCCCCCACCGCCTGCAGCAACGGCGTGCGCAGGAACAGCAGCGTCAGTGAATAGGTCGCCGCCACGGCGGTATCGGCCCAGCCCAGGCTGTTGGCCATATAGAACACCAGGCCTATCGCGCCCAGCATCATGATATTCGACCAGTTCACCGCGCTAAGATGAAAGGTATCGGCACGAATAATATGATAACGATACTCTTCGGCATCCGGCTGGTAGGCCTGGCGAAACAGCGCTTTGGCACGATCGCGGTTCAACGCCAGCTCTTTACGGCCGTCAATGGCTGACTGATAGTGCTGATAGAGTTGCTCTTCGGATTCACGCACGTTGGTCAGGTGACGATAGACCCGCGATACCAGACAGCCGCTGCCAAACACCGTTACCGCGACCCAGATGGCCGTCACCGCCAGCATCTGCGGCGACAGCCAGCCCAGATAGGCCGCAGATCCCAACGTCAATATCACCCCCTGCACCAGTTCGGGCAAACGCACAAAAGCCAGGGTAATATTGCGAATGTCGCTGGCCAGGCTCGCCAACAGCGCAGCACTGCCCAACTGTTCAATCCGCTCAATAGGGGTATCCAGGATCCGTTTCACCAGTTGACCCCGTAGCCGGAACACAAAGTGGTGGCCCAGGGTGGTCAGCGCCAACTGCGAACCCAGCGTCACTGCCATCAGCAATGCCAGCAACCCGAGAAACTCCGGCAATACCGCCAGCGGATCGCCCGCCGCCGTCATCAGCCGCAGGTTGATAAAGGCAATGATGCCGATACCCAATGCCGCGCTGGCCATGGTCAACGCCATTACCGCCACAAACGGCCAGCGATATTGGCGGTAAACCACCCGTAGCAACTCCATGAAAAACCCTTACCCTGAAATATTGAGATGGCAGGCATTGTAAGCGGCCAAAAAGTGATATCAATAACAATTCTCATATTGTCGTCGACGATTGATTCCTGCCCGAGAGGATTTACACTGGCTGGAGATCTGGGACAAGGAAAACCAAGACTGATGCTGCCTACACATGAATATGCCAACGATTTGATCCTGTTCGCCTTAATTGTTGATTGCGGTTCTTTCAGCAAAGCCGCGGAAACGGCCGGTATCACCAGTTCGGTGGTCAGCAAGCGTATTGGACGCCTGGAGAAATCCCTAGGTGCACGCCTGCTTTATCGCACCACACGCAGCCTGACGCTGACGGAAAATGGCCGCAGCCTGTATCGCCAGGCCAAAGAGATCAGCGCCAAAATTCAGGATGCGCTGAACCTCGTCAGCGAAAACAGCGACGAATTGACCGGCGTTATCCGCATGTCGGTGCCGACCATTTCGGGCGAGCTGCTGCTCAGCGAGAGCGTGGCGGAATTCTGTGCGCGGCATCCGAACCTGAAGGTGGAGATGCGGCTGGAGAATCGCTTTGCCGATCTGGTCAACGAAGGGATAGATCTGGCGATCCGCACCGGCACCCTGCCAGATTCAAGCCTCATCGCACGCCACATTCTTGACTCCCGTTGGGTGATAGTCTGCTCGCCCGGTTACCTGCAGCAGCACGCCGAACCCCATTCGGCCGACGACCTGCTCAAACATAACTGCCTGACCTATACCTATCAGGAAAGTGGTACCGACAACTGGCTGATGAAGCCACCGGGCGGCAGCGAGATTTATGAGCTGCAGGTCAAAGGCAATTTGTCCGCCAATAACGCGCGGGCCATCCGCAAGGCGGCGATCGGCGGTTATGGCATCGCCATGGTGCCACGTTGCATGGTGTTCGAGGATTTGCAGGAAGGCACGCTGGTAGAAGTTTTGTCCGGCCACTGTGGCAAGGTATTAGGCGTTTATGCGGTCTACCCTTATACCCGCAATTTACCGCTAAAAACCCGGTTACTGATCGAACATATCATCGCGGACTATCAAAATATCAGCCATTATTTTTGAGGCCGATCACAATATCCTTCCTTTCAGCCGCAGGATGCCGGCGCGGGATTACAGCATTTTTAGATATAATCTATGGTGAATTAACGCCTAATTAATGTGATCCATCCCCATCTCCGCTTTAATTAAATAACCAATTCCTTGATTTTTAAATCAATATTCCTTACCCCTTCATGTACCAATAATCCCATTTTGTAATCATCACGCTGACGCTTTTCGATGTTAAAAAATTGCCGTATAGCACCGCCTCCAATGTTGTGATTAGAATAAAAATGTTGCGGCAATTAACCATTTAGCTACATCTCCGCGAAAATAAAAATAATAACCGAAGAGGATCTTATGTCCCTTTTTTTCAGCGTTGCGCCCATCGTCCTGCTGATTTGGATGATGACCAAACGGAATGGCGTTCCCTCTTACCTCGCTCTGCCGCTGACGGCTATCGTCGTATATGCCGTGCAGCTACTGTGGTTCGACAATGCTCCCCTGCTGTTGCATGCCAATATCGTCACTGCGCTGGTGGCGGTCTTAACCCCTATCACCATCATCGCCGGTGCGATTTTGCTGAACAAACTGATGCAGATCAGCGGGGCGGAAAACGTGGTACGCCGCTGGTTGGAGAATATCAGCCCCAATCCCGTGGCACAGTTGATGATCATCGGTTGGGCATTCGCGTTCATGATAGAAGGCGCCAGCGGCTTCGGCACGCCGGCGGCTATCGCGGCCCCCATTCTGGTGGGGCTGGGCTTTAACCCACTGCGGGTCGCCCTGCTGACGTTGGTGATGAACTCGGTGCCCGTCTCCTTCGGCGCCGTGGGCACCCCCACCTGGTTTGGCTTTGCCAATCTGGGCCTGTCGGACGCCAGCATGTTGGAAATTGGGCGCCAGACCGCGCTGATCCATTTTGTCGCCGGGTTCGTGATCCCGCTGCTGGCATTGCGTTTTATCGTTTCCTGGTGGGACATTCGCCGCAATTTGCCTTTTATTCTGCTTAGCGTCCTGAGCTGTACCCTGCCCTATCTGCTGCTGGCCCAGGTGAATTATGAGTTTCCGGCGCTGGTCGGCGGCGCCATTGGCCTGGCGGTGTCGGTGTTGCTGGCCCGCGCCGGCATCGGCCTGGCTCGCGTAGAAAAACAACAGGAAAACGCCCAGCCGGTGCCCTTTATGCAGGTGCTCAAAGCCATGACGCCGACCCTGCTGCTGATTGCTATCCTGATAGTGACCCGCATCCACCAATTGGGCATCAAAGCGCTGCTCAACAGCACGGCACCGCTGTGGCAAGGGAACCTCGGCTGGCTGGGTGAGCTGCGCGTCAGCGACGCCCTGATTATCGAGCTGCAACGGGTGCTCGGCACCTCGGCCGCCGCCAGCTACAAGACGCTGTACGTGCCCGCGCTGATCCCCTTTCTGCTGGTAGTGCTGCTGTGCATTCCGCTGTTTCGGCTGAACCGTCACCAGGTCAAACAGATGTTCAGCGAAACCGGTCAACGGATAGCCAGGCCCTTTATCGCCCTGTTGGGTGCCCTGGTGATGGTCAACCTGATGATGCAGGGGGAAAACGACGCGCCGGTGATCCTGATTGGTAAAGCGCTGGCGGCGCTGACGGGGGAAAGCTGGCTGCTGTTCTCTTCTTTCCTGGGCGCGCTGGGGTCGTTCTTCTCTGGCTCGAATACCGTTTCCAACCTGACGTTCGGCGGCATCCAACAATCGATCGCCCTGAGCAGCGGGCTAAACGTCAACCTGACGCTGGCGCTGCAATCCGTCGGGGGCGCCATGGGCAATATGGTGTGCCTGAACAATATTATCGCCGTCTGTTCGATCCTCGGGATCGGCAACGCCGAAGGAAAAATCATCAGAAAGACCGTGCTGCCGATGCTGGCGTACGGAGGGATCGCCGCCGTCATGGCCCAGATCCTGGCTCTCTGATCCAAAGCACGTTATCGAAAGAAGGTAAAAAAACATGATCATCTCCGCCTCAACCGACTATCGGGCTGCCGCGCAAGCCAAGCTTCCGCCCTTTTTGTTCCACTATATTGACGGCGGGGCCTACGCGGAGCATACGCTCAAGCGCAATACCGAAGATCTGGCCGATATCGCCCTGCGCCAGCGCGTGCTGCGCAATATGTCAGACCTGAGTCTGGAAACCCACCTGTTCGGCGAAAAGCTGGCGATGCCGGTGATACTGGGTCCGGTCGGGTTAACCGGCATGTATGCCCGTCGCGGCGAAGTACAGGCGGCTCGGGCCGCGGCGCAGAAAGGCATTCCCTTTACGCTGTCTACGGTTTCGGTATGCCCGATTGAGGAAGTCGCGCCGGCCATCGATCGGCCCATGTGGTTCCAGCTGTACGTGCTGAAGGACCGTGGCTTTATGCGTAATGCGCTCGAGCGTGCCAAAGCGGCCGGGGTGAAAACGCTGGTGTTCACCGTTGATATGCCGGTCCCCGGCGCGCGCTATCGCGACGCCCATTCCGGTATGAGCGGCCCCAACGCTTCCCTGCGCCGCGTGCTGCAGGCGTTTACTCACCCGCAATGGGCCTGGGACGTTGGCCTGCTGGGGAAACCGCACGATCTGGGCAATGTGTCAGCCTATCGCGGTAAACCGACCAGTCTCGAAGACTATATCGGCTGGCTGGGGGCCAACTTCGATCCTTCCATCTCCTGGAAAGATCTGGAGTGGATCCGCGAATTCTGGGAAGGGCCGATGATCATTAAAGGCATTCTGGATCCCGAAGACGCCAAGGATGCGGTGCGATTCGGTGCCGACGGCATCATCGTCTCCAACCACGGCGGCCGTCAGTTGGACGGCGTGCTCTCGACCGCACGCGCCATGCCGGCGATCGCCGATGCGGTAAAAGGCGACATTACGTTGCTGGCCGACTCCGGCATCCGCAGCGGATTGGACGTGGTGCGAATGATCGCTCTGGGGGCTGACAGCGTACTGCTGGGGCGCGCCTTCGTTTACGCGCTGGCCGCCGCCGGTCAGGCCGGTGTCGCTAACCTGCTGGAGCTGTTGGATAAAGAAATGCGCGTTGCCATGACGCTGACCGGAGCCAAAACCATTGCTGAAATTGGCGCCGGCTCTTTGGTCCACGGACGCGGCTGACACCCTCCCCTGGCGGTTCCTGAAGCCGCCAGCATCATGGCCGTTGCACCCACCGTGGCGACGGCGCTCTCACCAGCCATGAGCCGTAGTTGCCCGTTGTCACCTGCGGTCTAAACGGGCAACGCCACTCATAAATCGCCCCATGCTAACTTATGCCGATTCAGTCTGATGATTGTCGGATAACGGGTGCATGATGGTGGCCTGGCCCTTTCTTTTAAGGCATCACCGATGACGACAAAACTCACCGAAGCCGGTTTTTGGCGCAAGACCGCGGACTCTTCAACGTTGAAGGAGCCGAGGGTTTTGATCCGGGTCTATGTCGGCGAAGGCGAAATAGACCGCACCATCGCCTTTTATGAACAGCTGCAGGGAGTGCAGGCAGACATGCGTTTTGATTTTCCTCAACACAGCCTGGTGTTGGCAGCCGTCGGCCCCTTTTTGATCCTGGAAGGGTCGCCAGAGAATTTGCAGCCCTTCCGCTCTACCGTCGGCACGCTGTTGGTCGATGATATTTATCCCTATCATCAACGCCTGCTGGACGCCGGAGCAGAAATATTTTTCGGTCCGGTGGAAGTCCCGACCGGTGCCTGTTTCAATGCCCGCCTGCCCGACGGTACGGTGCTGGAATATGTTCACCACCGACCGCGCGACGGCGAGTAAAGCCGCCTGGTTACTCTCGCCGCAAAAAGAAATGCTTGATGGTTTGCCGCAGCCATTGATGCGCGGCACCGCACAAGAGCCCAATGTGCCGTTCAGCCGGCGGTAAACCCTTCGGCAAAGGCGCCACGCAAATAACGGCTGAACTCCGTCACTGCTCGCGATACCTGGGGCGCATAGGGGCGCACCACATAAAGACTGTCGGCAAAAGCGCCTATCGGCCGCCAGGCCGGCAGTACCTCAATCAATCGACCGTCCGCCAACGCCTGCTGCGCACTGAAGTCCGGCAGCAAGGCAATACCCAACCCTTCTGCCGCCGCATCGCGTATCGATTCGCTGTTATTGGTGGCAAAAGGGCCGCTGACCGGCACGCGGATCTTTTCTGCCTTGCCCTGCTGCGCATGTTTAGCCACGAAACTCCAGCCCGGTTGTTCGGTGCCGCGGGGGTAGTAAAGGCACTGATGCCGTTGCAGATCCGCCGGTGACGTCGGCATACCGTGGCGTGTTACGTAGTCTGCCGACGCCACCGTCAGGGTTTCGGTTGAGCACAACCGCCAGGCGACATGGGTGTCGGGCAGGCTGTCACTGTGACGGATCGCCAAATCAAAACCCTCGGTAGCCAGGGATACCAGCCGATCCGAAACCTCAAGCTGCACCCGCACCTCAGGATTAGCGCGGAGAAAGCCGGTAATGCGCGGCACCAGTTGCTGGCGGGCAAAAGCCACCGGCGCCGTGACCCGCACCGAACCGCGCAGCGGCCCGGCAGAATCGCAAATGCCGGAAAAGCTCTGCTTAATCTGCTCGAAAGGCTGGCGCAGCTCCTCGACCAGCCTCGATCCGGCCTCGGTCAGCCTGACGCTGCGGGTGGTCCTCTGCACCAACGGTACCCCGGCCAGCATTTCAATCTCTTTGATTTTTTGGCTCATGGCCGCTTTGCTGACATCCAACCGCTCCGCCGCCCGGGTATAACTGCCCTGCTCGGCCAACACGGTAAGCCAATGCAAATGGGTCCACAGAGTTTCTATTTTGGGATTTTTCATCGTCGACTGTTCATTTATATAAACAATGAGTTCAAGTATAGCGCTTCTTCCCGTTCCGGTGCTTGGCTAAGATACATGCTCAAAGGCGATGTCAAAACGCTGCCCTGCGTACAGAAAAAACCATTAACTCACTGACAGGATTATTACTATGCCATTACTTATCTTTGATGTTATCGAAGGCCGCAGCGACGCCGAACTGCAACAATTGCTTGATGCAGCCCACCGTGCCGTCCTCAGCGCCTTTGAGGTTCCCACTCGCGATCGCTACCAGATTGTTCATGAAAACAAGGCTAAGCACATGGTGATTGAAGATACCGGCCTTAACCTGACCCGTACCCGAGATCTGGTGGTGGTTCGGGTGATTACCAGCCCGCGAGCCGAAGAGCAAAAACAACGGTTTTATGCCGAGCTTTGCCGTGAGCTGAAAGAAAGCTGCGGGATTGAAGGCGATGACTTAATGGTGTCCATTACCACCAACAGCAAGGGTGACTGGAGCTTCGGCAAGGGCGTGGCACAATACCTGACTGGCGATCTTTAACTTCCGAGCCCCAGGCCTGGGTTATCACCTGGGGCAATACTTTCAGGACTGCTGCTCTTCGCTATATTGGTTTTGCCACATTGCAGCATAGCGGCCGTTGGCAGCCAGCAAGGCGTCATGCCGCCCACGCTCAACGATCTCACCGGCCTCCAGCACGATGATTTCATCGGCATCCACCACCGTCGACAGACGGTGCGCGATCACCAATGTGGTATGGTCGCGGCTCACCTCACGCAGATGCGCCTGAATTTCGCGCTCGGTCTGGGTATCCAGCGCACTGGTTGCCTCGTCGAACACCAGGATCGCCGGATTTTTCAGGATAGTGCGAGCAATCGCCACCCGTTGCTTTTCCCCACCCGACAGCTTGAGCCCGCGCTCGCCCACCCGTGTTTCATACCCATCGGGCAGGCTGACGATAAACTCGTGAATATGCGCCAACCGAGCCGCGCGCTCGATCTCTTCCTGACTCGAACCGGTTTTGCCGTAACCGATGTTGTAGCCTAACGTATCGTTGAACAACACGGTGTCCTGCGGCACGATGCCGATGGCCGCGCGCAGGCTGGCCTGCTTCAGGCCGCGGATATCCTGGCCGTCAATCGAGACGGCACCGCCGTTCACGTCGTAGAAACGAAACAGCAGCCGGGATAGCGTGGATTTACCGGCCCCCGAAGCGCCGACGACTGCCACCGTGTTGCCGGCCGGAATGGTGAAACTGACGTTTTTCAGGATCGGCCGACGCTCATCATAGCCAAAGCTGACCGAGTCAAAACTCACCTCACCTGCGCGCAATTGCAACGCTGTCGCATCTGGCCTGTCGACAATTTCCTGCTCTTCCTGCAGCAGATCGAACATGTTCTCCATGTCGATCAGCGCCTGCCTGACTTCGGCATAAATAAACCCGAAGAAATTCAGCGGCTGATAAAGCTGCAGCAGATAGGCATTCACCAACACAAAGTCACCGACCGTCATCCGCCCCTGCACAATGCCCTGCGCTGCCATCGCCATCATCACGATCAATCCGATGGAAATAATGGCCGTTTGCCCGAGGTTGATGGCGGTAAAACTGAACTGGTTTTTGATGGCGGCATATTCATACAGGCGGCGCGACATATTGAACCGATCGGCCTCAAAATCCTCGTTACCGAAGTATTTGACCGTCTCGTAATTCAGCAGGCTGTCGAGCGATTTGCTGTTGGTATCGGCGTTGGCCCGGTTGAGCTCACGCCTGAAACGGGTTCGCCAACTGACGGCCATCACGGTGAACAGGATATAGCAGCCCACCGTCACCAAAATCGCCAGCGCAAACCAGCCGTTTAACAGATGCCACATGATCACCGAAACCAGGGTGATTTCGAACAGGATAGGAAAAATGGAGAACAGCAGCCGCGAAAGCACCGTCGCCACCGCCTGAGTGCCGCGTTCGATCGACAGCGACAGCCCGCCGGTCTGCCGCTCCAGGTGAAAACGCAGGCTCAGCGCATGCAACTGTCTAAATACGCGCAATCCCAGCAAGCGGGTCGCATTCTGGCTAACGTGCACGAACATCACGTTACGCAACTCTTCAAATAACGCGCCCCCGACGCGCGCCACACCATAGGCCAGGATCAAACCAATGGGGATCGCCAGCATTTGGGCGGTTTCACCGCTCAAGGCATCGACCATGGCTTTATAAGCCAGCGGCACCAGCGTGATACTGACCTTGGAAACCACCATAAAAACAAAGGCGATCACCAGGTAATAACGCAGCCTGGGGTTATCTTTAGGCCACAGGTAGGGCAGCAGAAACTTCAATAAGCGGGAACGGTCCATATCAGGTATCTATTGTCTCAGTCAGCAGAGCGGCGTGGTTTTTTATATTCTGGCACGTATGCCATGAAAAACCTTCGGTAATTCGCTCTTTTACCTCCTGGCAGTCTGGACAGCAGTGGTTACCCCCAGCAAGCAACGGCGTGGCTTTTACACCCTTGTTTACTCATGAGCGGGCCGGTGAAACGCCGATAACTGACCTGATTCACAAGCCCGAATGATCGAAAGCAAGACAAGGGCCCCATGGCATTGAACTGCCCTGGAAGCCCACACGGATTTTATTTCTGAGAGTCCAACGTCTCGTGATGAGTGATGACGTCCTGAGCCTTATTGTAACTCTCGATAAGCAATTGATAGGATGGGAAAATCAAGGTGTAAACCTCGGCCCACTGCGCTGCATCTTCTCGATTCCACGTTTGTTGAATTTCTGATGCCACGGCCCCGGTATCCATCGGTACCGCACCGGCTTGAACCACCCGGGCCAGCGTAATTTCTTGCGCCATTTTTGAGTAGGTGCCGGACGCATCAACCACGACAAACACCTGATAACCATCGGCAATCGCGCTAATGGCCGGGAATGCCATACAAACGCTGGTAATGGTGCCGGCAATAATCAGCTGCTTTTTCCCGGTGGCCTTTACCGCCTGTACGAAATCGGCATTGTCCCAGGCATTAATCTGCCCGGTGCGTGCCACATATTGCGCATGCGGTGCGTTTGCATGGATTTCTGGGATCAGTGGCCCGTTTGGCCCCTGTGGCACCGAGGCCGTGGTAATGACCGGCATATTGGCCAGGGTGGCAATTTTGGCCAGTGCTGTCGCATGGCGACGCAGATCGGGCATCGGCATATCGCCGATGGTTTGAAATAAACCGCTTTGATGATCAATTAACAACATCACGGCATCGGCCGGATTAATCACCGGACGCTGGTTATTAAAATTGGCTGGAACGCTCATAGATCCTCACTTAATCATCCTGAAACGTCTAGTGGTCGGAGAGTGGCTACTTTCCTGAGGTCAAAAGGCTAAAACTGGTCATTAAGTTCCGGTAATCGGGAATATGATTGGAGAACAAAGCCCCCAGCCCTTCAATGTCGTTGCGCCAGTCGCGGTGAAGCTCGCAGGCTGCGCCGAACCAACTCAGCAGTTGAGCGCCCGCACTTGACATGCGATCCCAGGCTGCATCACGCGTGATTGGATTAAAGGTTCCGGAGGCGTCAGTGATCACAAACACTTCATACCCCTCTTCTAACGCCGATAACGCAGGGAATGCCACGCAAACCTCGGTCACCACCCCGGCAATGATTAACTGCTTGCGGCCGGTTGCCTTTACTGCTTTGACAAAATCATCGTTATCCCAGGCGTTGATATTGCCTGGGCGCGCGATATAGGGTGCATCGGGGAAGGTTTGTTTCAACTCAGGAACCAAAGGACCGTTAGGGCCATTTTCGAAGCTGGTGGTTAACACCGTGGGCAAGTTGAAATACTTGGCTAAATCCGCCAAGGCTAACACGTTGTTTTTAAATTTATCCGGGTCCTGATCCCGCACTAAAGATAATAATCCGGTCTGATGATCAACTAACAGTACCGCAGCCTGTTCCTTATCCAACCTATTGTATTTAAAAGTCATTTACAATTCCTTTTATCATCAATTTCCGATTGTTAGCGGCCTTCCATCGATATAGCATCCATCAATGAATGAAGGCGTCATATTTAACCTAGCAATGAATCAAACCGGCAAACAGTTCGATTATTGGAAATCAGTGTTTCACCAATGGGAAGGTAGTATTTATGATAGATTTCAATGAAATGTTTATGTTTGCCAAGGTCATTGAATGCGGTGGCTTTCTTGCCGCAAGTAAGAAATTTGGTATACCTAAGTCCACGCTCTCCAGAAAAATATCCGCACTTGAGCAACGCCTTAATGTCAGGCTGATACAACGATCAACCCGAAACATCATGATCACCGAAATAGGAAAAGAATATTACCAACATTGTGTGCAAATGATCGCCGCAGCAGAAAAAGCCGAAAGCCTGATCAATAACAAAAGCGATCAACCCACGGGAAAAATAAGAATGACTTGCCCCAACATTCTTATGGATCTCGGTCTGTCAAAAACCTTGGCGAGATTTATGCTGAAATACCCTGACGTGTTACTTCATGTGAAAATATTTAATCGTGACGTGGATATCATTGCAGAAGGGTACGACATTTCATTTCAATGTATGGGGAAAGGATCCAAAAGCAGCAACCTGGTCATGCGGCGAATTGCCTCTGTTTCCCCCTCTTTTATGCTGAATCCCTCAGGCCGGGTTAAGCCAAACCAAATAAAAAAACCGACAGACCTGTACGGAATGCCCACCGTTGGCTGGTTGTCCTCCCACCTTCAATCGGCATGGACATTCAGTAAAGAAGGCAGGGAAGTCAAGATAAGCAACGAATCCTGCCTGGTTTGCGACGACATCAGATTAATCAAAGAGGCCATCCTCAGCGGAAGAGGTATCGGCTGCCTGCCACTGGAGCTAGTCCGTCAGGAAATGCTCGATGGCACCCTGACAACGCTGCTGAATGATTGGCAGTTGGAACCGCGAAAAATTGTCGCGCTTTATCCGTCACGTCAGGGGCTGCCGCCCGCCGTCAGGGCATTGATTGATTTTATCGTCGAGGATTTTTCGCTGGGAGTGTGACGGTTCCAAAAGACTTATCCGATAAGAAACAACGATTACGCACAATTATCCTCCCGCGTTCGGCGGCAGGTATTATAATTACCAGGGAAAAACAATACAGGATATCCAAACAGTTAAGGAGATGCGTCATGTTAAATATGGGTCCACGTCGCTCGCTGATTATCGATGAACAAAGCTTAAAGAAACAACGTACCCCGCTGTTAATCATCTCAATATTGCTCTTATTAGGCGGCATTTTTTGCCTGTTCAGCCCCTTCGCTTCCGGTGCCGCGCTCAGTATGGTCATGGGCATTTTCTTGCTGCTGAGTGGTTTCGGTCTCATTTTCGGCATGTTGGCTAACCGAGTGCAAAATACCTGGCCGCTGATCGGCGGTATTTTGCTGGGGGTGGCTTATCTTATTATCGGCTACGTGTTTATCACCAACCCGGCGGTAGGCATTTTCGCCATGGCGGTCTATCTTGCCGTGTTGTTCGCTCTGGGCGGCATTGTTCGACTGATAGCCGGCTATAAGCTCCGTGAAGTCAGCGGCAGCTGGCTGCAATACGTGATTGGTATTTTGGATCTGATCATTGCCTGGATGCTGTTCAGTGCCGATCCAATGACCTCCGTGGTGTTGGTCACCACCATTGTCGGTATTGAAATGCTGTTCAGCTCCTTTGGCCTGTTCCAGGTAGCCCGACAGTTGAAACGCTCGTGATCTCAGGCGGGGCCGCTCGGCTCCGCTTTTCCGTTACGCTGCCGACAATTACCCCGATACATCGGCGGCCAAGTGCCTTAATATTAATCAGGTTGCACGCAAAGCAGGTTCAGTTACTTCCCCTGACGAAAGATTGAAATGAGATGATAACGCTATGGAATTCAAGGACTATTATACCATTTTAGGGGTCAAACCATCAGATGACCTCAAGGCGATAAAAACCGCCTACCGCCGGTTGGCGCGAAAGTATCATCCTGATGTCAGTACGGAAAAAAATGCCGAGGCGCAGTTTAAAGAAGTGGCCGAAGCCTACGAGGTGCTGAAAGACGACGAGCGCCGCGCTGAATATGATCAACTCCGCCAACATCGCAATGACCCTAACTTCGGCCGCCAAACCCAGCATGCTCACGCAAATGCAAATAATGCCGAAGATTTTTCCGATATCTTTTCCTCCATGTTCGGCGAACATGCGCGCGGCCAGCGTCAGCGCCAAAGCAGGGCCATACGCGGGCAAGATATTGAAATGGAAGTGGCCGTATTCCTGGAAGAAACGGTGGCCGAACAAGCTCGCACTATCCGCTATAGCCTGCCGGTCTATAACGCCTTTGGCATGGTGGAGCAGGAGATCCCCAAAACCCTTAATGTGAAGATCCCTGCCGGCGTAGGCGATGGCGAACGCATTCGCCTTAAGGGCCAGGGCGGACCGGGCAGTGACGGCGGCGCAAACGGCGATCTCTACCTTATCATCCGCATTGCTCCGCACCCATTATTCGACGTGGTAGGCCACGATCTGGAAATTGTGCTGCCGATTTCCCCCTGGGAAGCTGCACTCGGTGCCAAGGTGCCGGTTCCTACTCTGAAAGACAGCATTTTGTTGACCATCCCTGCCGGCAGCCAAACCGGGCAGCGCCTGCGCGTTAAGGGAAAAGGCTTGGTCGGCAAAAAGGAAACCGGCGATTTGTATGCCGTGATCAAGGTCATGATGCCGCCGAAGCCGGACGAAAAGAGTGCTGCGCTGTGGCAACAGCTGGCGGAAACCCAGGCGAGCTTTGATCCGCGCAAAGAGTGGAGTAAGCAAAATGGCTAACCTAAAAGTAACTTTCACCATTACCGAGTTTTGTCTGCATACCGGTGTGACTGAGGATGAGCTAACGGAGATTGTCGGCTTGGGCGTTATAGAGCCGCGCAACCCGGCAACGGAAGAGTGGATCTTTGACGATCGCGCCTTGATCACTTTCCATCGCGCTCAGCAATTGCACCATGAACTGGCGCTGGACTGGCCGGGCATTGCTGTCACCCTGACATTGCTCGAAGAGATTGAGCAGTTACGTAAAGAGAACAGCCAGTTGCACCAACGGCTGGCGCGGTTCGTCACCAAAGCCTGATAGGGTGCAAACGGCCCATAACATCGTTCCCCTTTCCGCTCAGAAAAAGGAATTTCGCCGTAATATTTCCCCTGAGCGGATGGACACCAATGAAAATAGGCTTTAAATACAGAAAAATAAGGCCTCGCGGGTATTTCATAAGCACTGTTAATAAAGACATGTCATTAAAAACAGTATTGACACTGTTTGATAAACCCGTAGATTGGTAATCAACAGCAGCGTAATGATAGCAGCTGTTAATAGTAGAAGTGTTAAGTAAGTTGTTATTAATTTATTTTGCGATAAAGGCCACGAAGTTTTTTTAGTATGGGCCATCGATGCTGAGAAAAGTTACAGTCTTGTTCGATGAAGCTTTAAGGCCACGTCATAAGTACCGACAATCGCAGGGTGTGTACCAAAACGCGATGATGTAAGGCCATGATAGAACTGTTTTTTGTTTGCGATCAATGAGTAAGACAGTGAAAGCAGATCGCAATAGAAGTGAGGCTATGCATCAAAGAATAGATATCGCGAGGGGAGATGTACGAGTTGAGATGCCATACCTGTACTATTTAGGTTGGCGCTGAGTTTAAACTGATAAATATAGGGGAGGTTTTTGTTAACCCAATATTATCTATGATTAACCTGTACATTTAGTGTAGAACTTCAGCAGTAAAAAATTAAGCCTATTAATGTTAAATTTGAAGTCAATAGTACCTTAAAAGCCCTGGCTTCAACGGTCAGGGCTTTTATCATTGATACCAACCCTAAGCGTATTAATCGGCAATTTCCTCCCCGGCAGTACCCCCCAGGCAGACCACAACAACAAGCTCATTTATCGCTCTTTTTGACGGTGTTTTTTACCACTTTCCCGCACTTACCGTTAGGATTTTTACCTAAAAATGCAGTTTAAATTCAACGTCGTTAGGATTCATCTTAAAATGCGACCAGGGATATTTATGGATCTTGATGCTCAGGGAATGAAATGGATGACAAACAGCGTAAGCAGGGTTATCGGGTAGAGTATGGTGAAGAATGGAAGCCTGAAAAAACCTCTAAGTGGTTTTGGATTGTGCTGATCGCCATTCTGGGGATTTTAATTGTCGTTTCCTAAAAATAGCAACCAAGAAGGTTTTCTGTATAAAGTCAGTGATATGTCTCAGCGGTCGAAACCGCTGAGCAGAGTGCGAAAGTATTCATTTTATTATAGAGAAATGAATAGCCTAACTGCGATTATCGGTATTCAACATATTCCCTAGTTTTTCTGATTTATATTGAGAATAGTTACGCTGGGTTTCAGGATATTCCAGCTGGGACAGAATATCATTATAAGCCTGGTAGCAAGGTTGTTCGCGGTTAGCGCTACTGCCATTGAGCAGTTCTTCCGGCATGGCTCCCTCTTTCACTATGCGGCCAAGGAACATCCGAATGCCTTCAGAAACGGTCATGCCCATCTCTTTGAATACCGCTTCTGCGCGTTGTTTTAAGTTCGTGTCAATTCGCGCCTGAACAATGCTATCGCGTGTCATAAAACCCTCCTGGTGACATTTATTTCATCCTGTCAGGGTATTATTGCGCTGGAGATAGCGGATAAAAATGAGAATTCAGCTCGGCGCCGCAACGCGATTGACGGTTATAGTGAGAGCAATAACCACACCTCTCGTAAGGTAAAGATGACATAACCGGGAGTGCGCGTTTAAATGCTCTGTTATTACCTCATCATCATGCTCGAACTAACGCAGATGGATTAAACAGTCATTCAAAGAAAATATCATTAATTCTATTAATTTCAAACCGCTATAGATTTTATCAGGGTGCATATCTTCCAACCTTCGGTTCTCGAAGGCCAAACAGGCCGCCGCAATCTCTTTCGCACAGATGGTTTGCGCAGAGCCTTTTAATCGATGAACCGTTTTGGCAACCCCAACCCGATCGCCCTGCTTTGCCAAGGTTTGGGCCAGGGCAATTTCCTTTATATTTTCTTCGTTAGCTTTATAAAGTAGCGTTTTAATAAAAGAAATGTCGTTGCCAGCAACCTGAAAAAGTCGGTTGATATCCACATGTGCAGATAATGACAGCTGAAAGTCATCCATTACATTCTTCCCTATATTGTTTTTTGCGTATTTTTCGCCCAGGTTATTTAATCCAAATTATTTTTCATGCAAAACTCATAGGTTTCCATCATGCTATTAAGGTCCAACTTGGCCATAACTCTTCTTTTATAGGTCCCTACCGTCTTATCACTTATATTCATCTGCAAACCAATATCGACCAATCGCATGCCTTTTGCCAAATAACGTAATACCTGCAACTCTTTTGCCGAAAGCGAAGCAATTGCATTTTTTTGGTTATCTTCATCGGGCTGCAAAATTTGTTGTCTTGCCTGTTTTAAAGGGAAATAGCCATAGCCAGCGCTAATTGCCACCACAGCGCTGTGAAGATCGCATAGGTTATTTGCCTTACTGATAAAACCATCGGCTCCGGCGCTTACGCAATTTTTAATATAGTAAGGTTCATCTTTTCCCGACAACATCAGGATACCCCCGCTAAACTGGCGCTTGCGCAAACGCTGAACCAGCTCAATACCGCTGATAGAGTGAATGTCGATATCAACGATAACCAGGTCCGGCTTGTGTTTTTCAATTAATGATAGCGCCTCAAAACCATCACCCGTTTCACTAATTACCTTGAGGCCTTCTTTTTCCAACAACACTTTAATGGCAAAACGTGTGACAGGATGGTCGTCAACAACCAAAACACTCTTCATCGGTCACTACCTCATTATTTTTGTCGATTTACTGCTGCCCTGGAAAGCTCAAAAAGATGATAATGAATAATCAAAACCTGGCTCAATGATACGTTGTTCACAATCGCATGAATGGCTAAGATTATTTTATATTAAGCCATAAAAACCATTAATCGTAGCAATGAATCATACTATACCCTCATGATCACCACCATAGAGGACTCTCACTTACCTTCTGTTTTTATTGATGTTACCTGCCATAACCGCTCATTATTTGTTGTTAAACAGATCATATCATTATTGCGAATTTCGCGCCTATGCCGTTGGGAAAAGTACATTCACCCGCCACGGAATATGTGTAAGGGAAACATTACACAATATAACGCAAATGATTACAAAAAAATCAGGATTCCCTTACAAAATTGAAAGCGTGTTCCGATAGGTTAAAAGAAAGCGTCTCTATAACCTATCTCAACGCCTTCCAGCCATAATGTCTATACCTCTATTTGGAAATATCCCTACAGTATTCGTAACTTATTAAGGCTCAACAGCTTTGGCACATAACCTTTTCCTGATTTTAAAATTATCAATTAGTGCTAATTTACACTTGGTTGACCTAAAAATTAATACCAGCCCATTCCACATGAAACAACTGCAGATCAATGAGTAGTTTTTAAACAAGGTATAAGCCGATATGTTCTTTATAACGCTTAAAAATAATTTAGTCGGCCTTATATGCTGGTTCGCATTAACCCTCTTTACCCTGGTCATGCCGGCACTTCACGCCGCAGAGTTGACAATGGAAGAAAAAGAGTGGATCAGATCTCACCCGGAATTGCGGGTTGGCACCTATGAAGGCGGATTGCCTCCACTGGAAGATAAGGTTAAAAACCAATTAACCGGTTTTGCGCCGGACGTACTCAACGAAGTCGCCAGTCGATTAAAATTAACGCTAAAGGTTAAAGAGTATCAAAATCGTCTCGATATGATGCAGGCGCTGAGGCACGGCGAAATCGATGTGGTCATGAATATGTCCCCCACGTTCTCAGGTGCCAAATATCTGCGCTACAGCCAGCCTTACGGCGAGAACGATCTGATTATTGTCAGCGCCCGCGACAATCGCCACATTCTGGATCATTCAGACCTCGCCAAGGCATCGGTTGCCGTAGTCAACGGTTCGCCCGAAGCCGAGCTGATCCCGGAGGTTTATCCCGCCATCAGGCTGCATGAATTCGTCAACCAGACCGCAGCTCTGCTCAGCGTCGAGCAAGGCGAAACCGATGCATTCATCGGCAATCGCTACACTATCCGCTACCATATTGCCCTTAACAAAAGCGAAGCTTTCAGAACTGTGGGCAATGCCTATTTACCACTGCAAACGCTAAGATTCGCCTTTCCACGGGAAAACCCGTTACTGGCCAACGCATTCGATGTGGCCATTACCGACATTGGCTGGCGTGAACAACAGGCGTTATTTGAAAAATGGGTCGCTCCCTTCCCTGCCCGATTGCCAAAAACGGAACGCATCAACCTTTCTCCCGATCAGATTACTTTACTGAATCAATTGCCACACCTGCAGGTCAGCAACCTGGAATCCTATCCGCCGTTCTCTTTTCGCAATCAGCATGGTGAACCCAGCGGCCTGGTCGAAGACTATTTCGATCTGATACGCCGCCAGCTGCAGCTTAAATCTGAACGTGTCAGGGTTCGTTCACTGAATGAATTAATGAAAATGATCAAGGAAGGCGAAATCGATCTGGTCCCCGGTTTGCCGCCAACCGCAGAGCGCATGCAGTTTTTAGCCTTCAGTCAACCTTACGCACGCTTTCCGCTGATGATCGCTACGCGCAAAGAAACCAGCAATATCGAAGGTATCGAAAGCCTTGGCAAGGCGCGGGTAGCGATATCCGAGGACGCAGAGCCCATCCCAACGCTACTGCGTAAAAACCCGGAGCTGACTCTGATTCATACCGATACTGCAGAACAAGGTCTGCAGCTGTTGGCCGACCGCCAGGTAGATGCCTACATCGGCAATCTGGTGGTCACCGATCGCATTATTACCGAGCAATACCCCAACATATTAAAGGTCGCGGCACCGACCGGTTACTATGCCGAACTGGCGGTGGCGGTCACCAAAAAGTACGCCTATGTCATCCCGCTGATCAACCAGGCTCTGGCAAATATCAGCACCGATCGCAAAGAGCAGATCCGCAGCGCCTGGTTCCCGATCACGTTCCAGGAAGACGTCGATCTTCTGGTTATCATCAGGAAAATCCTGCCCGCCATATTGGCCGTCGGCTTGATCATGGCACTGCTTATCATCGCCTATTGGCGTTTGCGTAAGGAAACCAGCCGCAGGATCCGCGCCCAGATGACCTTAGCAGACCAGCTCAGCTTCCAGCATGCTCTGTTGGAAACCATCCCGTTCCCGGTATTGGGCAAGGACCACCACGATCGTTATATCGCGGTCAACAGCGCCTTTGAGAAACTGACCGGTCATGCATCCGCGCATATGCTGGGTAAAACGCCAGAAGAATGCGGCTACATCGATGCCATCGTCTCGCTGGAGCGCGAGCCGGAAAACCGCGCGGCTCTGTCGGCCGAGGAAGGCATCCACCGTCCACTGCGCTATGCCAATGCCAAAGGGGAAATGCGGGAGGGGTTGTTCTGGCTCAAACCCTTCTTCAGCGTTGACGGGGGGCCTGGCGGCAGCGTTACCGTATTGGTCGACGTCACGGATATCCGCCGTTCTGAAGAACGAGCGTTAATCTCAGAAGCCCTGCTGACCGACGTGACCGAATCGCTGCCGGTTACCGTGTTTCAAGTCTGCCTTTCGGTAAATGGCGATATACATTTTACCTACGTGGCGGGTGCCGCAGAAGCCACCTTCGGCTTATCTGCCGAAACCATGATGGCGGATCATGAAAGCTTCCAGCAACGGGTGAATGCCGAAGATATGTCCATGCTGCAAGAGAATTTGGTTCGCATGCAGGGCACGCTGGCCCCCTTCCAGAACGAATTCCGCATGCAGGTCAAAAACAATCAGTGCTGGATCCGTGTCAATTCAGGCAAGGGTAAACGTGAGAGCAACGGGGATGTGCTATGGGGCGGTTATTTTGAAGATATCACTCAATCCCGCCACCAGGAACGCATGCTGCTCGAAGCAAAAACCAAGGCGGAGGCCGCAGCCCGTGCAAAAGCGACTTTCCTGGCGACCATGAGCCATGAGATACGCACCCCGGTACACGGCATTCTTGGCTGGCTGGAGCTGCTAGAAAGAACCCGACTGGACGATGAACAAAACAGAATGCTGGTTACTGTACAAAGTTCTGCGCAGCATTTGACCCAGGTGATTGACGATATTCTTGATTTCTCCAAGCTGGAGGCGGGCCAGGTCTCGCTGGAAAACCTGGCGATGGATATCCGAGTATTCCTGTCGGAAATGATGCAAACCCTGAACCTGCAAGCGTTGAAAAAGAGCCTGTCACTGCATCTGTATCTGGATAGCAGAGTCGCCCAAAAGCTGTTGTTCGACCCGGTCAGGCTGCGCCAAATTTTAATGAACTTCCTCAGTAACTCGCTGAAATTTACCCATGCGGGCAACATTACGCTGCGGTTGGTTTTACTCGGCGAACAGAAAGGCCGGCAGTTTTTGCGCTTCAGCGTGGTTGATACCGGTATCGGCATCCCTGCGGATATGCAGCAACAATTGTTCCAACCTTTTCAACAGGCAGAGGCTTCCACCACCCGCCGTTTTGGCGGCACCGGCTTAGGGTTGGCTATTTCCAAAGGCCTGGCGCAGCAGATGAACGGAAAACTCACCATGCTCAGTGAGCCGGGCGAAGGCACCACCCTCAGTTTCGATGTCCACTTCGACGTCTACACACCGTCAGCCGCGTTGCCGGAGCTGTTGGGTACTCGAGCTACCCTTTGGTGCGATGACGCCGTTATCGGCCAGAACCTGCGGGAAATGCTGTTGGCATTAGGCGTTACCGTTGCCTGCCTGTCAGGTACGCAGACGCCGTCGCTTATCATAACCGGCTGCGATTTGCTGTTTATAGAGGAAACCATGCTGTCCAATCTTGCGATACCAGCCGCCGTCAGGGACAACATGATCGTATTGACTGAAAAACCGCTGCCGGACAATTCGACCGATCCGCATATCCTCAACGTCACGCCATTATCGTGGGAGAGGGTTAAAAAAATCTGCACCACTTTGTTAATCGAGCAAAAAAAACAGGCCGTCAACGTCTATGAACCCACAGTAGAAGAGGCGCCAGATATCACCCAGAACCGCGAACATGCCCTGGCTAACGGCAGCCTGATATTGGTCGCCGAAGACCACCCTATCAGCCGGGAACTGATCAAACATCAGTTGCAAATCCTGGGCTATTGCTTCGATATCGTTGAGGATGGCCAACAGGCTTTGCAGGCAATAGAAACTACCCGCTATGGCCTGGCGATTGTCGACTGCCATATGCCCTATATAGATGGTCTGGAATTAAGTCGCCTGATCCGCAAGAAAGAGGCAGCGACGAACAGCGCAAGACTGAAAATTGTCGCACTCACGGCGGGCGTACTGGAAGAACAAGAAGATCAGTGCCTTGCTGCCGGCATGGACGCTTATTTAACAAAACCTATTGATATTAAAGGGCTGAGGGACATTCTCACCCGATTTATCACGCCAAGAACAGTTGCTTCAACGACGTTCGGTGCAACCAACCCAAATCATTTTTTCACTATAGGCATGGCCTCGTTGAATAAGCGTTATGGCTCAGAAGAAAAGGCCAGAGTGGTCATGGGTATGATGCTGGGCAATCTGGAGCATGGGCTGCATCAGTTGGCCGCCAGCCGCTCTGCCGCACAACAAGCGCTGATTGTGCGCCACCTGGCATTGGATCTGGGGGCGCTTAATTGCCATATACTGGCCACGCAGGCGACAAGGCTGGAAACACGGCTAAATCAGGGGAAAATTAATCTCACCGGCGATCTGCAGGGTTTCAAGCAGGCTATTGCACAGTTGATCCTGCAGTTGCACATGCTGTAGCAGCAAAACAAAAAATAGCTCGGCGCTGCCGATGCAACTTTTGGTCAAGGCATCAAGGAAGTTAATCATTGGTTGATTACTTCCTTTTATTTATCGCCCACCAAGAAAAAAGAAAAACAAATCATTTATAGCGCCAATTAAATTAACAATTAAAACAACAGCATAAACGTTACGCTTAATTTAATGCCCCATTAAACAACATGCTTACTCAAACCCATAAAATAGTCATCAGCCCAGCAACAAAAATAAAAAAACAAATAAATTCAATTAATTAAACCACAAAGCGACCAACAAAAAAACAATTCAAAAAACATATGTTTTTTATTTTATCAAAAAACATATAACCATAGCATCAGTGATGCAATTGTGATAAATCAGGTCATGATAAATCACCCACAAAAACAAATAACGATAAAAAACTCACTCTAATTTAATTTCATACAGGTCAGATAAAATGGATAATAACCTTCATCATTCAACCGTAAAGAAAATGAACTTAAGACTTATTCCATTCATCATGCTGCTTTATTTAATTGCATATATAGATCGCGCTAATATTTCCGTAGCCGCATTACAAATGAATGCCGATTTGGCATTAACCGCAGAAATGTATGGCATTGCGGCAGGCATATTCTTCGTTTCCTATATCCTGTTTGAAATTCCCAGTAATATTATTCTCACCCGCGTAGGGGCGAAAATCTGGATCGCCCGAATAATGGTCACCTGGGGCATCATTGCCATGGGCATGAGCCTGGTGCAAACGCCGCTGCAGCTCTATATCATGCGCTTTCTGCTTGGGGTGGCGGAGGCTGGTTTTACCCCCGGGATTATTTATTACCTTTCCTGCTGGTATCCTCGCAGCGATCGCGCCCGCGCCATGTCGATGTTTTATATCGGCGCAGCGCTCGCCTCACTCATTGGCTTACCGATTTCCGGCGCTATTCTGCAGATGAATGATGTGCTGAATATCGCCGGCTGGCGCTGGTTATTCCTGTTGGAAGGTGCTCCGGCGGTGTTGTTGGGCATCACAGTCTATTTCTACCTGGACAACAAACCGGAAGACGCCAAATGGCTGGAGCCCCAACAGCGCGCCTGGTTGGCAGGCGTACTCACGCAAGAAGCCAGGCAAACACCAGCGCAGCAAGAGCATCATTGGCAAGCCGCCTTCAAAAACCGCAAAGTATGGCTGCTGAGCCTTATGTGGTTATTACAAGCCTTCGGCACCATCGGCATCGGCTTGTTCCTGCCATTGATCATCAAAGGCGTGGTCAGCGAGCAAAGCAATTTCATCATTACCTTACTTTCCGCCGTCCCGTTTTTGTTCGCCTGTCTGTTTATGTACTTTAACGGCCACTATTCCGACACCCACCGAGCCCGCGCCTTACCCCTGGGGCTACCGCTAATCCTTTCCGGACTGTTGCTACTGGGGGCCATATTCACCACCAATCTGGCATTGGCCTATGTTCTATTGGTATTCACCATTGCGTTGAACTGGGCAATCATCCCCATTTTCTGGGCTGTGACGACGGAAACGGTGTCCGGCGTAGCGGCAGCGGCTTCCATTGCGCTGATCAATGCCGTGGCCAATATCGTTGGGCTGGCGCTACCACCGGTTATTGGCCGAATTAAAGATATGACCAACAGCTATGATGCCGCCTTAATTATGGTGGCAATTGCCTTGGTATTAGGGGGAATTATCGGTTTGCAAATTGGGCGCCGGAAGCACATCACCAAACTGCCAATACACCAAGATACGGTAGGACACTAAGGAGAAAGTATGGAAAACGTTATTTTGCAGATAGCACCGGTGCCTATGCAATTGACCCAGCGCCTGCACCAACACTTCACCTTATTCAATTACGCCCAACTCACCACAGAGCAACAGGCTGAACTGATACCTCAGGTTCGCGTTTTATTAATCAACGGTGAAACTCCATTAGACGACACTGCTATGGCGCGCTATCCCAACCTGCAATTGATCGCCGTTTTTGGCGTGGGATATGAACGGGTGGATGCTCAAGCCGCCTACAAACGTAATATTCAGATCAGCAATACGCCAAACGTACTGACCGACGACGTTGCCGATTTAGCCTTTGGATTGATGCTAGCCTGCTCCCGCCAAATTGTCGGCGCGCAGCGCTTTATCGAACGCGGTGACTGGGCCAGCCAAAGCTACCCCTGGACAAACAAGGTCAGCGGTAGCCGGCTCGGCATTCTCGGCCTGGGCCGTATTGGCCGGGCTATCGCCCAGCGTGCTTCAGCGTTCAATATGTCGGTGTATTATTACAGCCGTACGCGGCACGCAGACTTTGCGGAAGAGTACTGTGCAACACCACAAGCACTGGCGACACACTGCGATTTCCTGGTGGTGTGCACCCCAGGGGGAGAGAACAGCCGAGCCCTGGTCAATGCCGCGGTATTACAGGCTCTGGGCCCCGCGGGGATTTTAATCAATATCGCCCGCGGCTCGGTCGTTGATGAGGTTGCTTTGGTGCACGCCATTGAACATAAGTTGATTGCCGGTGCGGGGTTGGACGTGTTCTGCGATGAACCGAACGTGCCAGCAACGCTGCTGCAACGCGATAATGTGGTGATCACTCCTCACATGGGCAGTGCCACGCAGAGCACCCGCAAGGCAATGTCGGATCTGGTTTACGAAAACATTAGTGCCTACTTTTCCGGCCAGCCCTTGCTTACTCCAACAAATAAACCTTAATTTTCGACAATAGCGCCACCTAGGGGGAATCACTCCAGCAGCTCCAACGAGAGGTGTGATTCACTTGTTTGACGGGGGCAACACGGGTGGCGATCTCCGGCATAGCAGCTTCAGTTCTAATACACGATCGGAATTATTCCTGTGTAACTCCAAAGGAATACCCTCCCGAATTGTACAAGCTGACTGAACTCAGGTATGCCATTGATAATGCAAGGTTACATGGCCTAACCTAAGGAAATTAAATATTACCATAACAAATAATAATTACCTGAGTGAGTAAAAACAAAGTACAAACAAATAAAAAATAAACAATCAATGTTTTAATTTTAAATTAACACAATAAAAAACCATCTTTGTAATACAACAAGTCAACTTACGAGAATGAGCACCAATAATCATAACGTATGAAGTTTAAAATTCTGTTTTATTGATTTAGCTCAAAATTATATCCATATCTAACATGATTAACGATATGATCATCCAACAAAAGCATGGATCAAGCTTATCATTCATACCAATATTCAATCGATTTAATCGATGATAGTCCAGCGTAAATATTGGAATCTGAGTATCTTTTTAAGGGAAGGAACCACTTATGCTCAAAGAATCAATAACCGTATTTTTATCGGATAAAAATCGCTACTTCATGCATGGCATCCAGCAGGCACTGGAGATCTACTTCCACTCAAAAAATGTGAATGTGCGCTTCACCGAAAACACCTTCGAATACCGGACGGCCGACATCATCTTTCTGGCAGCCAATCCAAGCGAAAGCACCCTGCCTCATTATCTGTATTCGCAAGCGAAGGCGTGCTGCCCATTGGTTTTCTTGATTGAGGAAGAACGAGGTTCAACGCCGGTTGCCAACAGCGCCAGCCGAAAGAAATTCACTTATATCTCGCGCAATAAAAGTGTCGAGGCTCTATTTGAAACCGTTGAGCGCGTTGTTTTCTCCAAAATTATTAAAAATAAAAGAAATCGCTGTGATTTTAATAACGCATCCCGATTCGCCAGGTTCTCTACCAGAGAGTATGAAGTCATTCATTATCTTTCTTTAGGCCTGCCCAACATTTCGATTTCACGAAAACTGAATCTCAGTGAAAAGACCATCAGCCAGCATAAACGTAACGCAATGCGAAAGCTGAATTTCAAACGCAATGCCGAACTGCATTTTTGGTTGTTGTGTGGCGGTTTAAAGGACGTTGGACGACATGTTCTGATGTAACCCTCTCACAGGGAAATTCATCCTTATTTTCAAGCGTCTTTTCTTCAAAAGCAGACTAACGATGGAAATAAATGCGTTTTTCTCTATTCGGTTTACAGCGTGCCTTATCAGGATTGTCGATTGCCCGACCAACAATAAATTACGGGTAATCGATAACTCAGCAACTGCGCACCGAAAGGAAACCGCAAAATGATACTAAACCGCGCAACCCTGCTTGGTTTACTCAGCATGCTGCTATTGCTACTGGCGCTGCTGCCATCACTTTTGAGGATGATCGACATTTCCAATATCCCTGCTATTTTGCACTCCATGCAAGATGGCAAACTGTCGCCTAATAACCCTCATAGCGGGGATACAAATGAACCGACCAGCGGAAAACATCAAGAGCCCTTAACCGACGAGGGTAACCTAACACAGCATGCCGAGGTCAAAATCAAGCGGGGAGATACCGGAGTCAGGCCAGTGTCCAAGCTACGCATAAAATCGCTTACGCAAGGGAGCAAAATCCCAAGGATGAATCTGGCAGATTTGCAAAAAAGCGATTCTGACTTACCGACTGAAAGCGCCTTGGCCAAATTCAATTTTCAAACTCTCCAGCAGGAAGTAAAAAAATTTATCCGCAGAAAGATATTGTCACGCAGAAAGCTAGCGGGTTCGAATTTAGAGTAAATGAAGATGCTGCCAGAAGGGTGTTTGGAGCGGTGAAGGGAATCGAACATAGGTACTTTCCGAACTGCCGGTAAGTGCCTAATCCCATTGCTGATGCGGTGAATACTACATCAGAGAATGGGATAACGCTATGGGTAACAGTGCGAGAAATCAGTACCTGTACAGACACGAATCCGGTATTTGGATGTTTCAAATAGCAGTGCCTCAGCATATGCGACATTTAACAAATGGCCGGAGGCTGTTCAGGAAAAGCACTGGTCAACGTGACGTCCAGAAAGCCCGAACAGTGCGCGACCGATTAGTTGTTGAATGGAACCACGTAAAAGAAAAACACGCTGTTGATACCGAAACTATTACGTTAAATCGCGCCATCAACGCGGTACAGCAACTAGGACAAGTATCGGCAGTGACTTCCGGTGACCGGGTAATGCTTCAAGCCGTTACTTCCGAATACCTAGCTGAATACAAAAAAACACGCAGCCTCAGCACCATCAGTAAACACACTCTAGCGGTACGGCTCCTGCTCGAACATTTAACCGTTGCTGATACCGAGATAACCGGCATCACCCGCACATCGGTGACGCAGTTCATCCGTGCTCTAAAACCCAAGAAATCCGCCCAGACAATCCAGAACTACCTGTCCGGCCTGAACTCGGTGTACGAGTACGCCCGCCGCTGTTATGACGGAATCCCCGCCGCGTCACCATTCATAGGGCACCGACTTGAGGCGAAGCGGACTGTTAGCAGTTACCAGCCGTTCACGCAGGCAGAGATTACAACCCTTCTCGGTAATGCCGAGGAAAAACTTCACGACGTTATTTTTATTGGCCTGTACTCAGGAATGCGTCTGAATGAAATTGCCTCTCTCGGTGTTGATGACGTGCCGGAAATCAACGGTGTGCAGTGCTTCCGTATTCAGGCAGCCAAAACAAAAGCAGGCGTTCGATTGGTGCCTATTCACTCTGCTTTGGTAGACATCATCCAGAAGTACAAACGTTTGAATGCTCAGGGGCAGCACGGGCGGTACTTGCTGCCTAAAGCAAACGCCATCAAGAGAGCAGATGCCAAGCGTGGACCGTGGTTCAGTCAGCAATTTACCCGCCTACGGAATAAGGTGCTGCCGAACGCTACAGATCGGCAGTGCTTCCACAGCCTACGGGGAATGTTTATCACCAGTTTGGACAGGCACAACATAGACGACAGCAGGATAGCCGCGCTTGTAGGCCACACACAGAAGACAATGGCGAAACAGGTTTATAGTCAAGGAGTTGAACTTGAAGAGTTAAGTAAGATCATAGAGTTAGTGAATTATCAGGGCTTGTAGTTCAGCATTCAGTAATGCACTGAAAATCTTACATAGCTTTACCCACATTCTTCTTGATCTTATTGCTGGGTAGATATACAGTTAACACAACATGTAGTGTTAGTATTTAAATAAATGCACTACATGCAAGTGATTCGTACCCTAAACAACGATAAGGTCATAGAAATGGCAAATAGCAAACAAACCTCTAAATCAGTAGCCTCAACGGCTGCGCAAACACTGAACAACCCTAACGCTTCAGCAATTCAAAAAAGCTTGGCTGGTTCGGCCTTGGCTCAATCAGGTACAAGCAAACAGACTGGCGCTTCAATGGAATCAAAGGCTTCAGCAGCTTTAGATAATCCTCGTTCCGCAGCTCTTACACGTACCCTTGCCGGAACTGTTGTTTCACAGTCAGACAAGAAACGCTAAGTAATACATACTCTAAGGGCGGCTTTCGTCGCCCTTTCCCTGCCTCTATGCCTGATACCCCTCGCCCAACACATTAAGCGGCGCTCCTAATCATACCTGACAAACCAGTCACCTCAGCACGACTAACATCACCAACTGATCGGTTGTTGGTACTGGTTATACAATCAGAGAGGGTATGCTCAGATTTGAGCAGTCATACACAGCAGTTCGGCGGGTTCACCCTGCACGATACTCTGCGTCTCGCTGAGAACCTCTCAAAGTAGAATCAGGCGCTGGTATTGAAGGGAGAGTGATACCCCTCCCTTTATCTTCACGTATGTCGAAAGGGGTATGGGGGACAATGAGGGCTGTCAGGGTGCAGGGAGGCTCTCTCATGAGCACAACAAAAATTGACCGCAGTACACATCGGTACTGGAAATTAACTGCTGAAATAATGTTCGCAGTGTGCATCGTTATTACAATGCTATTCAAAATAGATTATTTATTTGTGCATGCCTTCGCAAATTGTTTCCCTAGGGTTGTTATATGTAGGTAGGATTTATCATACTTAAACTTAAGACCTCTGCTTTCTATTTCTTTCTTGAAACCATTGAGAAAATCAGATGACAATAAGTCATTGTAGTGTTCTTCAATAACATAGTATTGCCCATTAGGAATCTCACACAATCCTAATCGGCATAAATTATTTAAGTATGCGGGGGTTAGGTGAGGGTTATCGCAACCAGCCTTTATTCCTATATGAGAGTAATTCTCATAGACATTGTTCGTACCCGCAGACTTACCATTCCCTTCTGATTGCATAGTAACTATCGGAAAAACAACTCCTGAGTCAAGAAATAAATTTATTATTTTTGCTTCATCAGGCGTTAATTGTTTAATTATTTCCACAAAAGCCGGGTGAGCATTCTCTATCGTATCTTTATTCATTGCTGTGGCCAATAAATTGGCATACATTTCGCTTAATGATTCTTCATGTCCTGTATAGCGTAACGCTTCAATAGCAGGGCCTGCAACATTAGGCTTTGGTGTGATAATGTTTTCTGGTGGAACATTTTCTAGTTTTCTGGCAACTTTGGTGGCGGTAAACTCTTTTATTTGGTCATAGCCCCATACCAAAGCACTAACTGGAGCCAATGCAACGTTTACTAATTTTGCAACGGTACCTAAAGCCTTACCCACCTCTTGTGCCGCAGGCTGTATAGCATCTTGGTAGATTGGTACCTCTTTGGTGACCGCTGCCACAGCATGAACAATATCAGTGACTTGACTGGTTTTTGTTTGCGAGTTCTCTTCAGACATAAAACTACCCATCGTATATTTATCTTCGACATTACCTTATATCCTTTTGAGTTATTTAAATCAATAGATTCATATTAGATAGTAGTATTTATGAAGAGTCGATACTCGTTGGTATATATAATAGAAATTCTTGATTGAACTGGTGAATGCATGTGGGTGATATTATTTTCAATAACTACGCCAGTTGATGGTTGAATTTGAATAATACCGGCCATAAAGCCCCGGTTAGTGATACCTAAGCAGCGGAGCGTCAGCGACATCATCAGATTATCATAGCGCATCATCGTTATCAGGTCGCCCGTGCATCCTAAGGAACCGTGGGCCAGCCGGAGATAGAGCCGGGTCTTTCGCTACCGGTGCGTATCACTTTAGCCTGTTTATCCCTGTAAAGGGGCATCGGGGCTGAATGCTGCGATGAACTATGTTTTGGGAGAGTTTAGAGCCGATGGCACGGCATGCTGTTCTTGTTAAGCTATCGCGGTAAGACAGTAGAACGACCGCAAGCGGTTTGATATGCTCCCAGAACCATACACCACGCTACAACAGCGATGGGCAATTCCTAGAGATACCTTTGTCGGAACCTGGACATTCAATCACTTCTGAATTTTATGATTTCTAACGAGAAGGTACAAAAAGAAAGGCTTTGGAGCGGGTGAAGGGAATCGAACCCTCGTATGCAGCTTGGGAAGCTGCCGTTCTACCATTGAACTACACCCGCATCGGTGTGCGGCGATCATTATAACCGGTTATCCCCGGCGGGCAAGCGGAGATAGCGCGTAACTGCTGGTGTTTTAAGCAGTTAGCATGCGCAACCTTCCTGTCCGATCCAACAAGCAAAAAAAACCGGCGCAGTTGCCTGCACCGGTTGATATCTGCTCTACGAAACGTTATTTCTGCGGGCGCATGGCCGGGAACAGGATCACGTCACGGATGGTGTGGCTGTTGGTGAACAGCATCACCATACGGTCAATACCGATACCCAGGCCGGCCGTTGGCGGTAAGCCGTGCTCCAGCGCAGTGACGTAGTCTTCGTCATAGAACATCGCTTCGTCATCACCGGCGTCTTTCGCATTAGCCTGGTCAGCGAAACGCTGCGCCTGGTCTTCTGCGTCATTCAGCTCGGAGAAGCCGTTACCGATTTCACGGCCGCCGATAAAGAACTCGAAGCGGTCGGTAATTTCCGGGTTGTTATCATTACGACGCGCCAGCGGGGACACTTCCGCTGGGTATTCGGTAATGAAGGTCGGCTGAATCAGATGACTTTCCGCCACTTCTTCGAAGATCTCGGTCACTACGCGACCCAGGCCCCAGCTCTTCTCAACCTTGATGCCGATGGATTCAGCGATAGCTACCGCTTTACCCATGTCAGCCAGATCGGCCAGATCGGTTTCCGGACGGTATTTCTTGATCGCCTCGGTCATGGTCAGCTTTTCAAACGGCTTGCCGAAGTCGAACACTTCATCACCGTACTGCACCTGAGAGTTGCCCAAAACTTTCTCGGTCAGGGTACGGAACAGGGACTCGGTCAGTTCAATCAGATCTTTGTAATCCGCGTAAGCCATATAGAGTTCCATCATGGTGAACTCTGGGTTATGACGCGGAGAAACGCCTTCGTTACGGAAGTTACGGTTGATCTCGAACACGCGCTCGAAGCCGCCTACCACCAAACGCTTCAGGTACAGTTCTGGCGCGATACGCAGGTACATATCGATGTCCAGCGCGTTGTGATGAGTCACGAACGGACGTGCGGAAGCCCCACCAGGGATCACCTGCATCATAGGGGTTTCGACTTCCATGAAGCCACGTTCCACCATGAAGTTACGCATCGCTGCCATGATCTGGGAACGCACCTGGAAGGTCTTGCGCGATTCGTCGTTGGCGATCAGATCCAGATAACGCTGACGGTAACGGGTTTCCTGATCCGCCAGGCCATGGAACTTGTCCGGCAGCGGGCGCAGGGCCTTGGTCAGCAGACGCAGTTCGGTGCAGTGGATGGACAGCTCACCGGTCTTGGTCTTGAACAGCTTACCGCGTGCGCCAACGATATCGCCCAGGTCCCACTTCTTGAATTGTTCGTTGTAAACGCCTTCCGCCAGATCGTCACGTGCAACGTACAGCTGGATACGGCCGCCAACGTCCTGCAGCGTGACAAATGACGCTTTACCCATGATACGGCGCGTCATCATACGGCCGGCTACTGTGACTTCTACGCCCAGCGCTTCCAGCTCTTCGTTGTCTTTTTCGCCGTAAGCTGCGTGCAGCTTGTCTGACGTGGTGTCGCGACGAAAATCATTCGGGAACGCAATGCCGTTCTCGCGCAGCGCAGCCAGTTTCTCACGGCGTGACTGCAACTCGTTATTGAGATCCAGCGCCTGATCGGCGCCTTGTGGTTGTTGCTCAGACATTTCTGTTCCTTATAACCCGGCTTTCAAACTTGCCTCAATGAATTTATCCAGGTCGCCATCTAATACGGCCTGCGTGTTGCGCGTTTCAACGTTAGTGCGCAAATCCTTGATGCGGGAATCATCCAGCACGTATGAACGGATTTGGCTGCCCCAACCGATGTCCGACTTGTTGTCTTCCATCATCTGTTTATCAGCATTTTTCTTTTGCATCTCAAACTCGTACAGCTTGGCTCGCAGCTGCTTGAAGGCTTGATCCTTGTTCTTATGCTGAGAACGGTCGTTCTGGCACTGCACTACGATGTTGGTCGGCAAGTGGGTAATACGCACCGCCGACTCGGTTTTGTTTACGTGCTGACCACCCGCACCGGAAGCGCGATACACGTCGATACGCAGATCCGCCGGATTGATTTCAATATCAATATCGTCTTCCACTTCCGGGTAGATAAACACCGAACTGAAGGAGGTATGACGACGGCCACCGGAGTCGAACGGGCTCTTGCGCACCAGGCGATGCACGCCGGTTTCAGTACGCAACCAGCCAAACGCATAGTCGCCGATAATCTTGATGGTGGCGGATTTCAGCCCCGCGACGTCGCCGTCGGACTCTTCAATCACTTCCGTTTTAAAGCCTTTGGCTTCGGCCCAGCGCAGGTACATGCGCAGCAACATGCTGGCCCAGTCTTGCGCTTCAGTACCGCCGGAGCCTGCCTGGATGTCCAGGTAGCAATCAGCACTGTCGTATTCACCAGAGAACATACGACGAAATTCTAGTTGCTCCAGCTTGGCAGACAGTTGATCAAGCTCAATGACGGCTTCGTTAAAGGTTTCTTCATCGTCGGCTTCAATCGCCAATTCCAGCAGGCCGGTGACATCTTCACCACCTTGCTCCAGTTGGTCGATGGTTTCAACGATGGCTTCGAGCGCCGCGCGCTCTTTACCCAGCGCTTGCGCACGCTCGGGTTCGTTCCAGACGTCAGGCTGTTCCAGCTCCGCGTTGACTTCTTCTAGGCGTTCTTTCTTGGCATCATAGTCAAAGATACCCCCTAAGAACGGCAGTCCGCTCGGACAGGTCCTGAATACGGTTTTTTACCGGATTAATTTCAAACATGGTTTTTAGCGTTCTTTTTCGTTAGATGTCGTCGATGGCGAAATGCCATTAGAACCGGCAATTCTATCGGATCCAGGCGTCAGTTTATAGCGAGTTGCTCAGTTTTTGTGGGCAAGAAATGTAGCCGGGGCAAGGCAAGCCAGCCCCGGCTTAATGGCAGTGCGAATCAACGCGGCCAGAGATGCTGAATCAACAACTGCACGTTGCGGTTGCCGCGAAACTCATTGACGTCAAGCTTGTAAGCCAGTTCAACCTCACGCACGCTGCTGTCGGGCCACAGCGTGGTGTCCACGTTAAAGGCGATACCGTCAAGCAACGGGCCGCCGCCAAGCGGCTCGACCATCAGCTTCAGGTGCTTCTCGCCCACCAGCCGCTGCTGCAGAATGCGAAACTTGCCGTCAAAGGTCGGTTCCGGGAAGGCCTGTCCCCAGGGGCCGCCCTCACGCAACAGCTCGGCGGTTTCCAGCGAAAGCTCTTGCAGGGCCAGCTCACCGTCAGACCAGATAACCCCTTCCAGCATCGCCGGATCGAGCCATTCTCCAACCAGATCGCCAAAGCGCTGGCGAAACTCGTCGAATTTGGCCTCTTCCAACGACAGTCCGGCCGCCATGGCGTGGCCACCGAACTTCATCATCAGCCCGGGATTGAGCGTATCCAGCCGCTCCAGCGCATCGCGCATGTGCAGACCGGCTATCGAACGGCCGGAGCCTTTCAAAATGCCCTCACCCGCCGGCGCGAACGCGATCACCGGACGGTGGAAGCGTTCCTTGATGCGCGAAGCCAGGATCCCCACCACGCCCTGATGCCATTCCGGATGATACATCGCCAGCCCGTATGGCAAGGCGGTGCTGCTGCGTTCCAGTTGGTCGCACAGCTGCAAGGCTTCAACCTGCATGCCTTGCTCAATCTCGCGCCGCGTCAGGTTGAGTGCATCGAGATCGTTAGCCAGCATGCGTGCCTGCGCAATGTCGTCACTCAGCAGCAGCGCCACGCCAATCGACATATCGTCCAGCCGTCCGGCAGCATTGAGCCGCGGGCCCAAGGCAAAACCGAGATCGTTGGCCGCCAGTTGGCGCGCGTCGCGGTTAGCCACTTCCAGCAGCGCACGAATGCCCGGTCGGCACTTGCCGGCGCGAATACGGTTCAGGCCCTGGTAAACCAAAATGCGGTTGTTGGCGTCGAGCGGCACCACGTCGGCAACCGTACCGAGCGCCACCAGATCCAACAGTTCCGCCAGGTTTGGCATCGCCAGTGCCCGCTGTTCAAACCAGCCGCTGTCCCGCAGCCGGGCACGCAGCGCCAGCATCAGGTAGAAAGCCACCCCGACGCCGGCCAGGGATTTGGACGGAAACTCGCAGCCGCGCAGGTTCGGGTTGACGATCGCCTCCGCTGCCGGCAGGGTTTCCCCCGGCAGGTGGTGGTCGGTCACCAGCACCTGTATGCCTTTGGCGTGTGCCACATCGACGCCCGCGTGGGAAGAGATGCCGTTATCCACGGTCAGGATCAGCTCGGCACCGCGCGTCGCCGCTTGCTCCACCACTTCGGGGCTCAGGCCGTAGCCGTCCTCAAAGCGATTCGGTACCAGATAGTCGACGGCACTGCCGCCCATGCTGCGTAGCGCCAGCACCGTCAAGGCGGTACTGGTGGCGCCATCGGCGTCGAAATCCCCCACCACCATAATGCGGCGATGATCGGCCAATGCCTGTTGCAGGATCCCCACGGCGGTATCAATGCCGTCCAACTGCTGCCAGGGCAACATGCCTTTGACGCTGCGTTCCAGTTCCTGCTCCGCCTTCACGCCGCGCAGCGCGTATAAACGGCGCAGTAGCGGATGCAGGCTGGCAGGCAGATGGCTGCCGTCCGCCGTTTCACGGCGGCGAAGTTGTGTTTTGATGCTCACCGGCGATTAACCACCGGTTTTAGTTGCGGTCTGATGCGCGTCCAGCATGGCGGCCATCTCTTTCGGTCCCTGATAACCCGGGATCATCATGCCGTTTTCCAAAATGATCGCCGGGGTACCCTGAATGCCGAACTGCACGCCGAGCGCGTAGTGTTTGCTGATGTCGGTTTTACAGGTTGCCGGGGATACTGCGTCGCCTTTCATTGCCTGGTCGAAAGCTTTGGCTTTATCAGCGGTACACCAGATGGACTGCATGTCTTTTTCGGCCTGGGAATTCAACCCCTGACGCGGGAACGCCAGATAGCGGACGGTAATGCCCAGATCGTTATACTCTTTCATCTGCTCGTGAAGCTTGTGGCAATAGCCGCAGGTGATGTCGGTAAACACGGTGATCACGTGCTTTTGCTTCGGCGCTTTGTAGACGATCATCTGATCTTTCAGCGCTTCCAGCTTCCCGGTCAGCAGTTGATTGGTGACGTTGACCGGCTCTTTGCCACTGACGTCGTACAGCGGGCCTTGCAGAATGTGTTTGCCGTCTTCGCTCACGTAGAGCACGCCGTTATCGGTCAGCACGGTTTTCAGGCCGCTCACCGGTGAAGGCTGCACGTCCGCCTGCTGAATGCCCAGGCTGCCAAGCGCTTTTTGAATTGCCGCATCGTCGGCATGGGCCGCGCCGGTCACTGAAGCCACCAGCAGAGAGAGCAGCATTAAACCTTTCTTCATTCTTCCAATCCTTTTGAACCCGGCGTGTCAGGCACGCGGGTGGTGCTGTTGATGTAGCTGTTTAAGCCTTTCGGTCGCTACATGCGTATAAATTTGCGTGGTCGAGAGATCGCTATGCCCCAGCAACATCTGTACGACACGGAGATCCGCCCCATGGTTCAGCAAATGGGTGGCAAATGCGTGACGCAACACGTGCGGCGACAGCCTCTCGCTGTCTATGCCCGCTAGGATCGCATAGTGTTTGATACGATGCCAGAACGTCTGTCGGGTCATTTGCTGGCAACGATTACTGGGGAACAACACGTCCAGCGCCTGGCCGTTGACCATCCACGGGCGGCCGTGTTCCAGATAATTTTCGATCCAGTACACCGCCTCTTCACCCAGCGGCACCAGCCGTTCCTTGTTGCCTTTGCCTATCACCCGTACCACGCCCTGGCGCAGACTGACGTCGCTGATGGTCAGCCCGACCAGTTCGGAGACCCGCAACCCGGTGGCGTACAACACTTCCAGCATCGCCTTGTCACGCAGCTCCAGAGGCTGATCGACACAGGGCGCCTGCAGCAACGCATCGACCTGCGCTTCGCTGAGATCTTTCGGCAGCCGCTGCGGCAGCTTAGGTGAGGCAAGCAGCGCGGTGGGATCGTCGGTGCGCATATTTTCACGGTACAAATATTGGAACAGGCGGCGCATCGCGCTCAGCAAACGCGCGGAGCTGGTAGCTTTGTAGCCGCCCTCGACCCGTTTGGCGAGAAACGCCTGCAGATCCAGCGCCTGCGCCTTTACCAGCGAAATATTTTGTTGGTTCAGCCAGGCGACCAGCGCCTGCAGATCCAGCCGGTAAGAGGCCAGCGTATTCTCTGCCAGATTGCGTTCGAGCCACAGCGCATCCAGG
Source organism: Serratia liquefaciens (assembly GCF_027594825.1). Classification (NCBI taxonomy): domain Bacteria; kingdom Pseudomonadati; phylum Pseudomonadota; class Gammaproteobacteria; order Enterobacterales; family Yersiniaceae; genus Serratia; species Serratia liquefaciens. The sequence goes on from NZ_CP088930.1 coordinate 1,957,307, forward strand.
AATTGCTCAATCAACGCATGATCTTGCTGTTGCACGCGGTCCTCTCTTTGTTACGTTTATGCCACAGGCATTATGCCTTAAACCGGTACAAATCGGGTATACTCGACGCAATTCTACCTACGGCAATATAAACGGTTTACACATGAAGATTGGTCTGTTTTACGGCTCCAGCACCTGCTACACCGAGATGGCGGCAGAAAAAATCCGTGAGATTCTGGGTGAAGACCTGGTCGACCTGCACAACCTGAAAGACGTCTCCCCCAAGCTGATGGAAGAGTACTCCATCCTGATCCTCGGTATCCCCACCTGGGACTTCGGTGAGCTGCAGGAAGATTGGGAAGCGATTTGGCCGCAGCTGACAACGCTGGATTTGAAAGGGAAAATCGTTGCCATGTATGGCATGGGCGATCAGCTCGGTTATGGTGAATGGTTCCTCGATGCGCTCGGCATGCTGCACGATCATATCGCCCCGCTCGGCGTACAGTTTATCGGCTTCTGGCCCATCGACGGCTTCGAATTCACCAGCCCCAAACCGCTCAGCGCCGATGGCAAACACTTTGTCGGCCTGGCGCTGGATGATGTGAACCAATACGACATGAGCGAAGACCGTATGCAACAGTGGTGCGAACAGATCCTGCTGGAGATGGACCCCCTGCTGTAATGCATCAGGGCGCGGTTACGCGCCCAATCTCCTGCTTATTTCCATAACCGGAAACGTTTTTCCTCTTCTCCTGCTGGCGTCTCGCCGCTCAAACGTGCCGGATCGGCCACCTGATACCAGTCCAGCTTGCGCGTCAGCAGCATAATCCCCGCCAAAATCGCAAACAGCAGCCCCGCGCCCAGCACCAACGCGTTATCTTCCGACTGCAACAGCAGGTACAGCACGCCATACAGCATCAGTAGGCTGGCGGCGAACAACGCACCACGTAACCGGCCACGCAGAACGGCACTGAGGTAAAAAGCAATCAATCCGCTGCAGGCGATACTGGCCAGCAGATAAGCGGTGGCGAAACCGAAATGCTCGGAGAACGCCAACAGGATCAGATAGAACAGCACCAGCGCCGCACCGACCAGCAGATATTGAATCGGATGCACCCGCAGGCCGGTCAGGGTTTCGAACAGGAAGAACGCCATAAACGTCAGGCCGATAAACAGCACCGCATATTTCACCGCGCGTTCGGTCAGTTGGTAATGATCCACCGGTTCAATCAGGCTGGTAGTGAAAGCCGGCAATTTGTCCTCGTCGAGGATCCCGTCATCGTAATGGAAGGCGCTGTTGATATTGTTAGCGAACCAGGTGCTGCGCCAGCGGGCGCTAAAGCCTTTCTCCGTTACTTTGCGTTCGTCCGGCAGGAAGTTGCCGAGGAAGTTCGGGTGCGGCCAGTTACTCTGCAGCGTCAATTCGCTGCTGCGCCCAAGCGGCACCAATGACAGGCTGCTGGTGCCCGCCAGCGTAAGGGTGAAATCGGCATCCAATCCGGTTTTCTGCAGCGAAGCCAATGTTAGCGGGGCATGGATCCCCTGCGGCAGCACGTTAACCTGCGTGCCCGGTTCGAAGGTCGTCTGCGACTGCGCGCTGATAAGCGGCGAGATACTCTTGATCCCGCGTGAATCGCTCAACGACACCAGCAGGAAAGGCTGGCCAATCACGACATTGCTGCGTTGCAGGTCGCTCAGATCCGGCTGACCGAATTTCACCTGAAACTTTAGCGGCCCCTGGTACACCTGCGTTTGGTAAATTCCCAGCTTGCGCACTTCCACGTTCGGCTTGCCGTTCACCTGCAGGTTTTCCGGCAGCAGATAGCGATGATGCCTGACCATTTGCACCACTTTCTGCCCCTTATCGTCGGTCTTTTCCTCCCTCTCGGTGTAAGGAATGACAATCAACGGCCCCAAAATCCGCTGTGCGCGGCTGGTGCTTTCGCTTACCTGCCCCACCACGCTCTGGCGGTAACCGCTGCGTTCTTCAATCACATTCATTAACTGCGTCACCGGGATGATCATCAAAATCATCAATCCCAGTAGGGTAGCTATCTTCCAAAACAGTACCGATTTCATCATCGCTGCGCGCTCCTTGTAGGTAATGGCGCCACGATAATGGCCTTCGGTGAAAGCAGGATGTGGTTATGTGAAGGGAAGGTGAAGTCAGAGAGATAAGGTGAAAATAGCCGCCACGCCGTGCGGTTGGCGATTGTGCAGCCGGACCGATCCCCGGTGCAAGCGCGCCACTTCCTGCACAAAACTCAGTCCCAGTCCGCTGCTTTTCGGTTTGTCGGCCCGGGCCAGCGAATAGAAACGCTCAAACACTTTGTCCAACGCGTAATCCGGGATACCGCTGCCGTCATCGCTGACGGTGATTCGGTAGTGATTATCATGACGTTCGCCGTGCACGCTGATAGTGCCGCCCGAGGGGGTGAAATCCAGCGCATTATCGAGCAGATTGGTTAACGCCTGACCGATCAGCAGCGCGTCGCCGGTCAGGGTAGCCTCTTCCATCCCGTCTATCTGCAATAAAATACCGCGCCGTACCGCCTGCGCCTCCTTGCCCGCGACCGCCTGACGCACCAAAGCCGCCATCGCGATGGGTGCCGACTCCAGCCCAGGACGGCTTTCCAGCCGCGCCTGAACCAGCAGCTTGTCCACCAATTGCTGAATGCGCGCGCTCTGTTGTTCGATATTGGTCAGAAAGCGCTGAGCGGTTGCCGGAGGTGGGAACTCCTGCAGTAGCTCCGCCGCACCGCGGATCGCCGCCAAGGGGCTTTTCAACTCGTGGGTCAGAGTGTGCACATACTGTTCGATGTAGGCCTTGCCTTCCAGCTTCACTCGCATGCTTTCGAGCGCCTGCGCCAGTTGTGTCAGCTCATGGCCGCCCATTTCTGGCAGCGGCACGCTTTCGCCTTGCGCGACGCCATCGGCGTAACGCACCAATCGACCAATCGAACGGTTGATCCACCAGACAAAACCCAGACCAATCAGCAAGGCAATGCCCAGCAGCAGCGCCCCTGCCCACAGAATGCGTCGTTCGCTGCGTTTGATCACCGGGGCCATGGTGCTGTTGGGTTTTCCGACGCTGAGCACGCCGATTATCTTGCCTTGATCCAGCACCGGCGCGGCGACATACATCACCGAGCTGTTTTCATCCTGCGGATCACTTCGCGTACTTCGGGCGCCGTACTGGCCGCGCAGCGTCAGGTACACGTCATTCCAGCGAGAATAATCCTGACCAAGTGCCTTGCCACTGGAATCAAAAATGACTTTACCGAGCCGATCGGTGAGATAAACGTGATATTCGCTGCGATCTTTGCGAATACCGGCAATATTGGCGCCAATGGGCCGTTGATTGAGTTGAGCGAATGCCTGCGCCAGTTGGCCGTGCACCACGTCAGTACGCTGCATATCCAGACGCGCGATTTGCGCCAGCAGGTTGGCGGTATCCACCAGCGTGCCTTCGGTTGCGCGCCGCACGCCAGGCTTCACTTCCTGCACGAAAATACTCAGCACGAAATAGCCCGCGACCGCCACAATCAGGAAATACCCCAGCAGCAGGCGCAGGCCTATTCTCATGGTTGGCGGCTCACGCTATAGCCCAGGCCACGATGCGTATGGATGGGCGGTTCACCCGGGTCGATGGTCCGCAGCTTGGCGCGCAGCGTTTTGATATGGGTGTCGACCGTACGGTCCAGGCTCTCTTCCGCCTGGGCCCAAACGCTGTCCATCAATTGCTGACGTGAAAACACCCTGCCAGGGGCCAGCAACAAGGTTTTTAACAGCAGGAATTCATAGCGGGTCAGAGGTAACGGCTGCTGATGGTAATAAATGGTCGCCGCCGGTTCATCCAGCCCAAAAGGGCCGAAGCTATAGAGCGTGGGCTGCTGCAAGCGCTGTTGTTTTTGTAAACGACGTAAAATGGTGCGAACGCGGGCGCTGACCTCACGCGGAGAAAAAGGCTTGGCGACGTAGTCGTCGGCACCGATTTCCAGCCCGATCAGGCGATCGAGCTCGTCGCTGCGAGCCGTAAGAAAAAGAACGGGTAAATCCGCCGCCTGCGACAGCAGACGGCGGCACAGTTCAAAACCGTTGATATCCGGCAAACCGACATCGAGGATAGCCAACGCGGGCGCCCCTTGCGCCAAAGCTTGCAAGGCCGGTTCGCCACGTTCGAACCAGCGCACCTGAAAACCTTCACTCTCCAGGGTATAAATCAGCGTATCGGCAATGCTGGGTTCATCCTCCACCAGCCACAGCGTCGGCTTCATCAGGGTTCCTCGTCATCGCTGGCCGGCGGATACAACAGCCGTTGGCGCAAATGCCGCCATTCGGCCTTGACCATGCTGTCGGAGGCCAACCACAAGCGACGACGCTTTTTATCCTGCATTGATTGCAACGTCAGCAGAATACCGAAACGCAGCATCCAGGGTTGCTTGACCAACTGCCATTCCTGCCCTTGCCAGCCCACACGCTGGTTCTCCAGCAGGCGCAACTCCCCCTGACGCGACGCAATGCGTTTTTGGCTACGAATACATTCAAACACCACCAGCGTCAGCAACACCAGCCAAATTGGCCCGTAGCCTTCCGGCCAGGGTGAAATCAGGATCAGCAGGATCAGAACGCCATGCGTCAACAGCGAAAGTAACTGGGTGCGCCAGGAAATACGAACATCACATCGCCACTGGGCCACGGTCTTTATTTCGCGTCTGGATCAGTGTCACCATTCTCTGCAGTTCACTGTCCTGCGGAGCGCCATGATTCATCAGCCAGTTGAACAAATCGGGATCGTCACTCTCAAGCAGGCGGATAAACAGCGCTTTGTCCGTGTCATTCAACCGATCGTACTCATATTCGAAGAACGGCATGATCGAGATGTCCAGCTCACGCATGCCACGGCGACAAGCCCAGTGAATACGTGCTTTGTTATTAATATCCATGTTGTTATGACTAACCTCTTTTCAGCGTGGCAACGCCATCGCAGGGTTCAACCGACACACTGTATGGCAACACCGGCGCGATATAATTCCATCAGCCAAAGATCTGTCTGCAAGGGTAACCTTCGGCCGCAAGCCTATAGAGTAACAATTTGACATACTCGCCGGGAAGGACGTTCTCTGCCTAAAGCGTAATTAAGCGCTAAATGTCAAAAAAAGCGCTGCCGGCGCGACAAGCGTGAATAACAGTTTGCAAAGCCCGCCGCCTCTTTTACCATGGAGCCAACACACCTTCAGGTAAGCTAACGTTAAGCAGGATCTTACTATGGCGTATAAAATTCCATTTCCACCCCGTCAACCTTCCGCCTCTTCCCATCTGCCCCTGACCTTAATCTCGCTGGAAGATTGGGCACTGGTGACGCTGAACGGGCCCGACACGGTGAAATACCTTCAGGGCCAGGTAACCGCCGACATCGAAGCGCTGGCGGCTGACCAACACGTGCTGTGCGGCCACTGCGACGCCAAAGGCAAAATGTGGAGCAACCTGCGTCTGTTCCATCGTGGTGAAGGCTTTGCCTATCTGGAACGCCGCAGCGTGCTGGACAGCCAACTGGCTGAAATCAAAAAATATGCGGTGTTTTCCAAACTCACCATCGCCGCCGATAACGAAGCGGTGCTGCTGGGCGTAGCCGGTTTTCAGGCGCGTGCGGCGCTGACGGGCATTTTCAACAGCCTGCCGGACGCGGAACATCCGGTGGTGCAGGACGGTGAAACTACTCTGCTGCACTTCACTTTACCGGCGGAACGTTTCCTGTTGGTCACCACCGCAGCGGTAGCCGAACAGCTGGTCGCCAGGCTGCACGAACAGGCGGAACTCAACGACAGCCAGCAGTGGCTGACGCTGGATATCGAAGCCGGTTATCCGGTCATTGACGCCGCCAACAGCGGGCAGCTAATTCCGCAAGCCACCAATCTACAGGCACTGGAAGGCATCAGCTTTAGCAAAGGTTGCTATACCGGTCAGGAGATGGTGGCGCGCGCCAAATTCCGCGGTGCCAACAAGCGGGCGCTGTACTGGCTGGAAGGCAAAGCCGGGCGGGTGCCACAGCCGGCCGAGGATCTGGAACTGCAACTGGGTGAAAACTGGCGTCGTACCGGCACGGTGTTGAGCGCCGCCAAGCTGGCTGACGGCACGCTGTGGGTACAGGTGGTACTGAATAACGATCTGGAAGCCGACAGCAAGCTGCGGGTGCGCGACGATGCCACCAGCCAACTGGCGATCAAACCGCTACCGTATTCACTGGAAGCCTAGAGTACCTCCCGGCTTTATCTGGGGGCGCAACCTGTTGCGCCCCTGCTGACATATCCGTTACTCGTCTAACTCCCCATCGCGTTGCACCAGGTAAATCAGCACCAGAATAATGGTGACAAAGAACCGGAAGGCATCCGGCACGCCGTTCCATTGTTTAGACATCCACATGCCGAACCACTCTCCCCCCACCGACATAAAGCCCACCTGCCAGGTCAGAAAACCGAGCGTCAGGCCGACCACCGCCAGCTTTTTCTTTCTGTTGAAAGCCACGGCGGGCAGTTTCAGGCCGCACAGCAGGCGCAAACCGCCCACCCAGCACAGCAGTGCCGTCAGGCTTTCCAGGATAATAATGCCGATATAGCCGGCGTGATGCAGCCAGGGAGATTGTATGGAACGGTAGGTGATGGTGGCGTCAGGGAAAATGGTGTCCATCATAAAGACATGGCGCACAAAGGCGAAGTTGGAACCGTAATCCGTAATATTACCGAAAGCCACCAGGGTGGCGAACAGCGCAATCGCGCACACCAGCAGCGCTTTGGATAAGCGAATAATCATATTGATGAGTCCTGAAAGATTAACGTAAACACCGAAGGTGCAAAGTCGGGCTCAGGAATAAACAGAAAAATGGGCTTGCTGGATACCCGAAAGAAACAAGCGCCTCTTTTTTAACTTAAAAGAAACGCTTAATCAACATGATACTAACGCTGTAGGGGTACCCGTCAGACGTACAGATAAATCGCCATAAAGTGACACAGGCTACCGCCGAGCACAAAGCCATGCCAGATAGCATGACCAAAGCGGAATCGCTTCGAGGCGTAGAAAATCACCCCCAGGGTGTAAACCACGCCGCCGACCGCCAGCAGCGTCACGCCACCTAATGCCAGACGCGTCGCCAACTGGTAAATCACAATCAGCGACAGCCAGCCCATGGTCAGATAGGTCACCAGCGACAGCGCTTCAAAACGGTGGGCGAACGCCAGTTTGAACAGCACGCCCAGCAGCGCCAGGCCCCAGATGACCGCCATCAGCCCCTTGGCCAAGGGTGAGTTCAACCCCACCAACAGAAACGGCGTGTAGGTACCGGCAATCAAAAGGTAAATGGCGCAGTGGTCAAACTTTTTCAGCCAATGCTTGGCCTTTTGATGGGGGATCGCATGGTACAACGTGGAGGCGAGGAACAGCAGGATCATGCTGCCGCCATAAAGACTGTAGCTGGTAATGGCCGTGACGTCGGCACCGCTGTCGACCGCCTGCACCAGTAGCAATACCAGGCCGACGATACCCAAAACCAACCCGATGCCGTGGCTGATGCTGTTGGCTATCTCCTCCGCCCACGGATAGGCCGCAGCGGCAATTTTTTCGGTACCAGCTTTCACTACGCCCGTTTTTCCCATAACGCAAAACCCCTCAAAATGCGCAACACTGTTCGAAATTACCGCAAAGCAGCTTAACTGAGAATAATTTCAGTGTACACGTGTACGCTAAAATAAAACTGTGTGCGCGTGTAACCATCGAAATCCCCCGCTCGCTGGTCTACAATCGATCCGCTTCAACCCATCTACCTTGAGGTTTACACCATGTCATCCGCTGTACCCGCGTTAGATTTCGGCTCCATGACCCAGGTCATCCAGTTCCTGATGGAAATCGACAAGTTGAAAAGCGTGCAACGCCGCACCAAGGTGCTGGGCACCCAACGCCAGGAAAACTCCGCCGAACACAGTTGGCACTTCGCCGTGGGCGCCATGAGCCTGGCGCCTTATGCCGGTGAAGGCGTAGATATTCAGCGAGTGATCCAGATGGCGCTGCTGCATGACATCGTTGAGATCGATGCCGGTGACGTACTGGTGTACGATCTGGCCGCCCGTGCAGCGATCCACGATCAAGAGGTTGCCGCGGCACGGCGTCTGTTCGGTATGCTGCCGGACGCTCAACGCGAGTATTTCACCGCTTTGTGGCAGGAATATGAAGATGGCGAGAGCGCCGACGCACGCTTTGCGCTGGTGCTGGACCGCACCATGCCGATGCTGATGAACCTGCATAATGAAGGCCAAAGCTGGGTCGAAAACGGCATCAGCCTGGAACAGGTATTGTCACGCAATACGATGATTGAAGAAGTTTACCCTGAGCTGTGGAAACACCTGCTGCACCACCTGCAGGAAGCCCAGCGCAAGGGCTGGTTGAAGTAACTCTCCGCAGGCCGGGTGCCTCCCTCACCCGGCAAACCAGTCACAGCGGCTTGTGTGCCGTTTCCTTTGCGGCAATCACCGCCCACAGCGTGATCAGCAACGCCACCACCACGTAGGCCGAGATCGCCAGCGTGCTGTCGTAGGACTTGAACAGTGAAGCGATAATCAGCGGCGCAAACCCACCGCCGATAATACCGGCCAGCGTGTAGGCCAACGACGATCCGGCATAGCGCACCCTTGTCGGAAACTGTTCGGTGATAAATGCCGCCTGCGGGCCGTACATCGCCGCATGGATCAACAAACCGACCACCACCGCCAGGCAGATCAGCACCGGCTGGCTGCTGTCGAGCAGCACGAAGAACACAAACGCCCATACCATCGCCGCCAGCGCTCCGCCGATATACACCGGCCTGCGGCCAAAACGGTCGGACAATGCGCCAAACATGGGGACGGTAATCGCATTGCCGATCGCCCCCAGCATGGTGGCGGTCAGCGCCAGCGGGCGCGGCAGGTTCAACACCGTGGTGACGTAGGTCAGCGTAAAGACCACCACCAGCGCATAGAGCACGTCGGAACCGATACGTGAACCGCCGGCAATCAGCAGCGGACGCCGATGCTGGGTGAAAACCTCACGGATTGGCGCATGAGTAACGTCCTTAGAGGCTTCCAGCTTCAGAAACGCCGGCGTTTCCCCTACCCCACGACGCAGCCACAGGCCAAACACCACCAGCACCAGGCTCAGCAGGAAGGGGATACGCCAGCCCCACTGTTGGAAATCTTCTGCCGACATCGCCACCGTCACCAGCGTGATCAGGCCAGTACCAATCAGCGTGCCGCAGGAAGGACCGACCTGCGCAAAGGAGGCATTGCGCCCCCGCTGGTGCGGTTTGCCGTGCTCCATCGACAGCAGTACCGCGCCGGCCCATTCGCCTCCCAATGCAATCCCCTGAATAAAGCGCAGCGTCACCAACAGCAGCGGGCTCCAGATGCCCCAGCTGGCGTAACCGGGCAACAGTCCCATCAGCGCAGTTGTCACCCCCATGATCACCAGCGTCGTCACCAGCACAAAGCGCCGCCCCAGCACGTCGCCGAGATGGCCGAACACGATGCCGCCAATCGGCCGGGAAACGTAACCGACCGCATAGGTGGAAAACGCCAGAATGGTACCCACCAGCGGGTCGAAAGACGGGAAAAATACGTGATTGAAAATCAGCGCCGCCATGATGTTGTAAACGGTGAAATCGTACCATTCCAGCGCGGTGCCGATAGAACTGGCGGCCGCCAGCCTGCCGGTTTTCGGTGGGTGAGCGGCAGCGTCGGCAGCGGACAGGTTCAGGGTCGGCGTTTCGGTGGTTGAAGTGCTCATGATGACAGCTCCTGAGTGGTCAGTTGCCAGCCCAGGGCATAATGCAGGGCTTCGGCTGCGGGGATTTCCAGTTGGCGGCAGGCAAGCTCGCTCAGCCGCCGGCCAGCTTCGGCGCTGCTGCTTTCGATCAGTAGCATCGGCAACAGATGACGATTTTCACGCGACTCTTTCGGCAACGGCGAACTGAGCTCCGCGTCCGGCGACAGCAGGCTACTGCGAACAAAGCCCGGCTGCTCGGCCAGCAGCCCCCCCAAATGGCTGATGCTGGCTTTCAATACCTCCGGTTGCGCCGGTGCGAGGTTAACGATAGCCAGGTAACTGCCGCAGCCCTGACCTGTCACCGCTTCCACCGCACACACCCGGCGCATCGGGTCACGCATTTTATCGAGGCTCGCCACCGACCAGGGCGTTTGCTGGGTAAACGCAGCGCGGTAGGCCGCTGAGGTAAAACTGGCCAATGATTCGGTTTTGTACAGGCCGAGATATTTACGCCCGCCGTGCAGCGCCTGATAACGGGTGCCCGACAAAAAACCAGGCACCCGCACTCGCTCTTCCACGTGCTCGCGGTCGTACCACTGATTGAAATCCGCCTCATCCTGCGTGGCGATATCTGTTGCGACAAACAGCATTCCGTTCGGGGAACCGGTCATGGTGACTCTCCTGTTAGCTCAAAGTAAAAATCACGCGCCGGCGAGGCAACGTTCGATTGCCAGCGCCCAACCCAGCAGCGCTTCGTCATGCAAAGGCAGTGCGGCCACCATCAGGCCAACCGGTGCCGCATCGGCCTGCTGGCACGGCAGTGACAATGCGCAGCCGTCGAGGAAATTGATTACCGAGGGATTGCGCAGCACGGCACCATTGATACGGAAATAGGCTTCTTCATCCGCTTCCAACTCGGCAAGGGTCGGGGCAACGAAAGGCACCGTCGGCATCAGCAACGCAGCGAACCCTTGCACTTCGGCACTCACCCGCCGTTGCCAATCGGCGCGCAACGACCGTAATTGCAGCAGGTTGTTCTCATCCAACGTTTTGCCGCGACGAATGCGCGACAGCACCCGGGGGTCATAAGCATCGGCATGTTCGGCAATCAACGCCCGGTGCCAGTGCCAGGACTCCAGCGCGGTAAATCCACCGTCGGCATTGATCGCCGCCAGTTCGGCGAACTCTCGGCAGGGAATAAATTCAATCTGCGCTCCGGCCTGCGCCAGGCGCTGCAAGCCAAGGTGAAACGCGGTGGTGACCTCAGGGTCCAGGCCATCCAGCACCAGGGTTTGCGGTACGGCGAAGCGTGCCTGACTCAAATTTTTCTGCTGAGGCCGTAGTGGCCGATCGGCAATTGCCGTATCCAGCGCCAGGCAACCGGCCACGTCATGAGCAATCACGCCTATCGAATCCAGCGAAGGGGAAAGTGGCAGCAGGCCGCCGCTGCTAATGCGGCTGGCGGTGGGCTTATAGCCGGTCAGGCCGCAGAAGGCCGCCGGGATCCGCACCGAACCGCCGGTATCGCTGCCTATCGAACCGAAACACATGCCGTCGCTCACCGCCACTGCTGCCCCCGAGGACGAACCGCCGGGAATACGACGTGCGCTGCGATCCCAGGGATTGGCGGGCGTGCCGTAGTGGGGATTGATCCCCAGCCCGGAATAGGCAAATTCGGTCATGTTGGTTTTGCCCATCACCACCGCGCCCGCCTGCAACAAACGCGCCACCACGGCAGCATGAGCACTAGCCGCTGGCGCACCGGCCAGTACGCGTGACCCGGCCGCGGTGGCTTCCCCTGCGACATCAAACAGGTCTTTGACCGACACCGGTACACCGTCCAGCGCCGACAGAGGGTTGCCCGCAGCTCGCCGCCGATCGGCCGCCAGTGCCTGCTCCTGAGCCCATTGGGCATACACATGGGTAAAGGTGCGCTGCCCCTCTCCCTGCTCGTTCACGATTTGCGACAATGCGTCAGCGGTCAACCGCGCGGCGGTAAATTCCCCCTGAGCCAGCCCGGAAACGGCCTGAGTTAACGTCAACTGTTTCATCAGGCCACCACCGGCAGCTCAATGCTGCTATAGCTATGGCTGATGGTGCGCCCCAGCACCTCATCCACCAATTCCATACGGAATTCGGTCGCTGGCCGGATGCCGCCAATCGCCGCCACCGTACCGCAGGCCATCGCCAGGCCGTCCTTCGGCTGTGGCACCGTCAACCCGCCTTCCGGCAGTTGTTGGCCGCTCAGGTAACGATCCAGCAGATCGCCCGGAGTACGCAGGCTGGCAAGACGGCCCTGCTGATAAAGCTGGAACTCGCCGTTCTCCTTGATCCACGAGCGCAGGATCAACGAATCCCAGTGCGCACTCACCTCACGCAACGGCCAGGCGGCAAGAGCCACCGGCTTGACGCAGAGCTGTTTGGACAGGGCCACGCTGTGCGCCTCCAACTGACGATCGGTATGATCCGAAGCCAGCGAAACATACCATTCACCCTGATGTGTGAAGATCAGTGGTTCCGCTTCGCCGGAGCTGGCATTGCCGATAACTTCGATGCGTTCGCTCTGGCTGAGCTGGTTAACCGCCACCCGATAAAACAGAGGGATTGCACTGGGTTGGGGCACACCGAGCTCGGCCAGCTCCCTGATATGGTGCAGGATCGCTTCGCGATCCCGGCCGGTCCAGCCGGCAATCACCAGGTGATCGATCTCGACATCCAGCACCCCAGTGCCGCTGGATTCGGGTAAAGTAAAGGTCAGTCTCATGGCGTTTGTGCCTCTTTGGTTAAAATACTGTGAAATTTCACTATATCTTTAGTTACCAAATAAGCGATTTCCGTGCCATGTTTTTGTGTACTATGTCTAAAAACTTTCGTCTTGCAGGAGCAGAACGTGATGACCCTTGACGCAGAGAGCCCGGAACTCCCGACGGCAGAGGAAGCCGGGCTGTCACTGAATGAACTGGCCTACCGACGCTTTAAGCAGGCGCTGGTGACGTTGAGTTATAAACCTGGTGAATATCTCAATACCGCTCAGGTGATGAGCGAGCTGGACATGGGCAGAACGCCGATCAACCAGGCGATCCACCGACTGGCCAATGAAGGATTACTGCAGGTGATCCCGCGTAAAGGGGTGATGGTTGCGCCGCTTTCGATGGACGATGCGCTGGAATTGATTGAAGTGCGTTTGGCCAATGAAATGCTGTGTATGCGGTTGGCGAGCAAAAGAATTACGGCCCCCCAGATCGCCGAGCTTACGGAACTCAATCAACAAATCGAAGCCGCCAGTCAGCAACGCGATCGGGTAAAAATGATGACGCTGGATCATCAGTTCCACCAGCAGCTGGCACAGATCGCCGGCAATAATATGTTGGCGGACATTCTGAGCGTACTGCACGCCAGAGCACAACGCTTCTGGGCCAGCACGCTGTCACGCGAAGGCCATATGCGCGAAGTGATAGAGGAACATCGGGCGATTATCGCCGCACTGGCCGCGCAGGACGATGACGCAGCCGCCAATGCGGCGCAGGCGCACATACTTTCATTCCGCAGTGCCCTGCTGCATGAGGGATAAGCCGCCGTCAGCGGCCGCCGGCGGCCTCAATAAAGCTGCCGGTGATGTAAGAAGCGGCATCGGACAGTAACCAGACAATGGCTTCCGCCACCTCTTCCGGGGTGCCGCCACGCTGCATCGGCAGGCTGCTTTTTACCCGATCAACGCGTCCAGGTTCGCCGCCGCTGGCATGCATTTCGGTATAAATCAGCCCCGGTCGCACGGCGTTGACGCGAATGCCCTGCGCTGCCACCTCCAGCGCCAGTCCGGTGGTGAGCGTATCTACCGCCCCTTTAGAAGCGGCATAGTCGATATATTCCCCAGGAGCACCGATACGCGCGGCCGCGGAGGAGACATTGACGATCGCTCCGCCCTGCCCGCCATGACGCTTCGCCATGCGCTTCACCGTCTCGCGGCAACAGAGAAAATAGCCGGTAACGTTGGTAGACAATACCTTGTTGATACGCTCGGCGGTCAGTTGCTCAATCCCCGTCTGCTGAAACAAGATGCCGGCGTTATTGACCAGCGCACTTATCGGGCCGAGGCCGGCATCCAACGCATTAAACATCGCCACCACCTGATTTTCATCGGCCACATCCGCTTTTAGCGCCAGCGCCCGGCCGCCCATCGCTTCGATTTCCGCCACCACCTGCGCTGCTGCCGCTTCATTTTTCAGATAGTTAACGCCGACCGCATACCCCTTACGGGCCAACAGCAGCGCCGTGGCGCGACCAATACCGCGGCTGGCGCCGGTGACCAATGCAACTTTCGTCATGTCGTTCCTTTCTCTGGTTGGGAAATCAGAAACTGTAGCTGGCGCTCAGGAAGACGATGCCGGCCGTTTTTTTCTCGACGATGGGGCTTTTGGCCGCATCCCCCAGCAGAGTATAGAGACTTACGCCCCCCTGAAAGGCAATTTCCGGCGTTAGTGCGTAATTCAGCACGCCGGTGAGGGTGGCTTGTTTAAAGCCGCTGCCCGGTCGGTAAGCGGTGAATGAAGTTTGCTGTGCCTGCTGCTGCGTCACGCCAAAATAACCACGCTGGTAACCCTTATTGGCCCAGGTGGTGCTCAAATCGGTTGAAAACGTCAATGCCTCGCTCAGCGGATAAACTGCCGCGATACCCAGATCGACATAGGCGGTATGCCCGAGATCCTCATCCCCATAGCGGCGCGCTTTGGTGGCCTGCATCCCCTTGACGTAAGTGCGAAAAGGGTCAAATTTATAGCTCAGCTCAATGCCGGCTTCCAGGGCTCCCTTCAGATCGCCCATGCCTTTTAGCCGCTTATTGTGGCCTCGCAGCGTTTTCAGCTCTTCATCACGCCCGGCGTCATAGCCGGCCAGCAGGGCAATGCCGAAGGGCCCCGATAACGGCAACTGCCAGCGGGCACCGTTTTGCAAACCCAGGCTGAAGTCACCCCAGGCAGACTTCTCGTAACCGGCCTCAATATCGTACAGCGGCACGGCACTGTAGTCGGCAGCTCCCTGATAGTCCGGCACCACGGCCATGCCGCCGCTGAATTTCAATGACGCCTCTGCGCCATCTTGCGTAAACCCCTGCAGAGGGAATAACACCAATAACGTCGCCGCAGAATAACCCAGGGTATTTTTCACCGTATCTGCCTTATTATTTAATAAAGGTTTAAAGCGCCACCAGGCGCCGCAATTGTTTTTTAATACGTGGCTTTAAGCTTTTACAAAAATCCGATGACTCCGTATGCTGAATAACAGACAGAGTGGGTAAAAATGATTCGCCATGATCCCCACCTTGCGCATCGACGTGGAAAGACAGCATGGCCAATACCAACAATAAAATTGCGCCTAAGCGGGCAGCCTTCATTGAAAGATTGTCGATACGCATTTTTTCTCACCTGAATGATTTATTCAGGGCTGAGCGTACTTGAAAGAGGACGGTCTTCCCTTAACGTCAAATTAATCCCAGATTAAGGTTTGCTTAAGAAGGGGTGAACAAACAGGAGCGCGTCGTTGTCTTCCCCCTGCGGTTGTAGTTATATAGCCGCCAGCGCCGTGACATAAACCGGATACCCCGTGAACATATTGCTTGTGGAAGACGATCTGCAATTGGGCAAAGCCCTGTGCCGAGCTTTAGAGTTGGCAGGGTTCGATTTGTGCTGGGTGCGGTTAGTCCATGATGCACAACATAAATTATCTGAAGGCAGCTTCGATTTAATGCTGCTGGATCTCACCCTGCCCGACGGCGATGGCTTGAAAAAGCTGATTGAATGGCGCGCTGCGGGCCAAAATATTCCGATTATTATTCTGACCGCCCGTGACCGCATAGAAAGCCTGGTCAATAGCCTGGATTCCGGTGCAGATGACTTTCTGGCAAAGCCTTTTGCCCTGCCTGAGCTGATCTCCCGCGTGAAGGCGGTAAACCGGCGCATGGCGGGGTTTGCCTCCCAAACCTGGAGCCTGGGCAACCTGTATCTGGATCCCATGAACCACCAGGTCACGCTGGACGACGAACTGCTGCTGCTGTCGAAAAAAGAGTACCGCCTGTTGCACGAACTGATGCGTTGCGCCGGTACCGTGGTGCGCAAGGCGGCCCTGGAACAGCGCCTATTCGGCAATGGCGATAATGTAGAAAGTAATTCTCTTGAGGTGCACATGCATAATCTGCGGCGAAAAATTGGCAAGGAGAGAATTATTACCGTACGCGGCATAGGTTATTTATTGAAAAAAGAGTCTCAGGGATGATTAGCTTCAAATCCTTTTTCATGCGAACCATCGTTTTCCAGGTGATGGCCATACTGGTACTCTGGGGAATATTGCTGGGTTGGGTCAAATACCTTTATTACCCGGATGCTGAAAAGTATCTGGATAATCAGCAGCGTATTGTTGCACAAGGCATCGCCAACATTCTCGACAAGACTGACGTTACCAACAATAATTATTCCGACATCATTAAAGATATCGAAACAATGTACATCGATTCGATTAAAAACGGGATGGAAGACGAAATAGATTATCGTCCGCTGTTTGTCGTTTTCGATCGTAATAATCAGATGCTTTATGCCTCTCCCGCTCAAGATAAACCTTTGGTTTTGCCCCCGTCGGTGCTGTCCGGCACCATCAGCTACGCCAACGTGAAGTGGCATATCGCCGGCAGCTGGAGCGAAAAGCAGAAGTTTCGGGTGATCGTCGGCGAATCTTTCGACAACCGCACCACCATTTTCGGCAATCCGGCGGAAAGCACCGCAATCCCTTTGCTGGTGATCCTGGCGGCGATCATCGTCACGCTGCTGATCACCGCCTATTTCAGCCTGCGGCCGCTGCGGCAAATTGCCAGAACCATCTCTGACCGCAAGCCAGGCAACTTATCGCCGATCAATGTACGGGCGCAGTACCAGGAAATTCGGCCTGTCGTGCTGGAAATCAATAAGCTGATGACGCGTATCGACGCCGCCAACCAGCGTGAAAAACGCTTTATGGCGGACGCGGCCCACGAACTGCGCACCCCGATCGCCGCCGTGCTGGCACAGCTGCACCTGCTGACTCAGGTGGCGGATAAAACCGAACGGCAGGAAATCATTGGGGACATGCAGCTGGGGCTGGATCGCGCCGCATCGCTGTCGCGCCAGCTGATTGATCTGGCCAAGCTGGAGTCGGAAGACTTTCCGCTGAAGATTGAGGCGGTAGATATCTACGCTGAAATCAGCAAATGCATTGCCCAGCACGTACCCTATGCGATGGAAAAGAACGTTGAGCTTTCGCTGGAAGGCAGTGAAAACGTGATTATCGATACCGATCGTCATTCGCTGATCACCATCTTTACCAACCTGCTGGAAAACGCCATCAAATACGCCCCGCCCGGCGGCAGGATCGAAGCCAATATCCGCTCGTTGTCCCCCCTGGGCTGCTATATTACCCTGCGTGACAATGGCCCTGGCGTTAGCCGGGAATACCAAAAGCGCCTGTTCGAGCGTTTTTACCGCGTGCCTGGCGTTCAGCAGACAGGCAGCGGTCTGGGACTGGCCATTGCCAAAAACCTGGCCGATAAGATCGGTGCGCAGCTACGGATCACCGAAGGGCTTGATGAACGCGGCATCGGATTTGTCATCGACCTGCCGGAAAATTACCTGATACCGACGGAGAACTAACCCGCCATGACCGTCCCCATTTTGCTGCAGCAACACCAGCTTGATGCCCTGTGGCAGATCGACCGCAGTGAAATTATCGATACCCTCTATCGTCTGCAAGACGGAGAGCTGCGGCCTTATGCCGACTATTACGATGTACGCGGCTGGGATCCGCACGATCGGGAAACCTATACGCCGATCCATGAACAATGCTTTGCCCGCGGTGGCTCGTTTTTCGCTCTGTCAGATCAAGATAAAATTGTTGCCGCGGCGGTGGTAGATACCTTGCCGCGCGGCCCGCAACAGGACTTGCTCCAACTGCTTTTTTTCTACGTCGGTGCCGCCCAGCGCGGTAAAGGACTGGGTAAGATCCTGTTCAACCACTGTCTGCAGCAGGCTGCAAAAGAGGGCGCGCTGGGGTTGTACGTATCTTCTATCCCCAATAAAAACACCGTGGATTTCTACCTGTCGCAGGGCTGCCGCTTGATTGATCAGCCTGATGACGAGCTGTTCGCCCGCGAGCCGGAAGATATCCACCTGGTTTGCTATTGCCGGTAGCCGCCTATTGGGCAATTCGGATCACCGAACGCACGTCGCTTTTCTTGTTCAGATCCCAGACTTCGGCGATCTCTGATAAGCCATGCTCCTGAGTTTCAACCGAAATTTGCCCTGCTGCCGCCAAGACCAGGATTTCACTGGCATACCTTTGCATCTCGGCTATCGGCGGGAAGTTGCCGGTGCCGCTGCCCATGATCTGCAGTTGATTGCTGCGCAGCACCGCCGCCGGCAGGCGGATATCCGGCCCGGCCATCGACCCGACGTTCACCAAACGTATGCCGCGCCCACCGGCGTAGGAAGACAGATCATGGTTGCTAAGCGTCGCAAGCAAGGCTTCGGTCGCGGCACCCCAGATATAGTCGACAATCACCTGATAGCCATGCGGCCCCGCTGCGGCGGCGAAAGCCTGCGTCAATGCAGCCCCTTCCAGCCCAAGATCGACCGTAGCATCAACGTCCAGCGCATCCAGCACGCTCTGACGGCGACCGGCGGCGACAATTCGCCCCGCTCCCGCCTGACGTGCGGCCGCTACCGCCAGCTTACCTGAGGTCCCGGTAGCCCCGATAATCAGCACCGTTTCACCCGCCTGCAACTCGGCACGCCAGTGCAGTGGCAACCAGGCAGCGAATGCCGGGTTAATCAATGCGGCGGCCGTCGCGTCATCCACACCTTTCGGTACCGGTACCGTCCAGGAGGCGAGAGTTCGTTCTGCCAGCGCACCGTGCGGTTGCCGGAAGGAGGCAAAATAGACCCGTTGACCGTCCGGCGCATAGCCAACGCCATCGGTGCCGGGTACGATCGGCAAGCTTTTCGGGCTTGAGTAATGCGTTCCGGCTACTATGGCGCGATCCAATTGCTTGATGCCCGCCACGCTCACCGCGATTAGCGTTTCCCCTTCCCGCGCTACCGGCTCATCCACATTACCGAGTACCGGGGCCTGCCCCAATGCGTTTACGGTTGCTGCTCTCATTTTGGATCCTCATGTCATTTAGGTTGCCCTGCTGCGACAATAAAAAAGGGACAGGGCATCATGCCGTGTCCCCTGATAATACATCTAGCCGAAAAGTGTTATTGATATTCGCTCAGCGGTAATCCGATTAAAAAATCAGAAACGCCAGGTCACGGCAACGTTGCCCTCTAACGAATGGCTGCCCTTGCGTAACAGTTCACTGGAAACGCCGGCGCCCAAAGAGACGGCCTGGTTTAGCTGATACTGCACACCGGCCTGCGCGGCCAACGCATCGCGCCCGGCCAAGGTGCTTTCGCTATCAAAAGCTGAGGCGTTATAGCCCACAAACTGAGCACGCTGACTCAGCTTGTTGTTTAACAACTCATGTTGCCAGCCAAGGCGCAGAGTGGCGGACAGCGCCTGTGAGCCCTGCAATGGCTGCCGATACAGCGCTTCCACACCCAGCGTGCTTTGCAGCGAATCGGCATAACGTCCCTTAATCTGCAGCGACGGCGCGTTACCCAAACCGGACTCCTGGATCGTGCGATGGGTGGTCGCGGTATAGTCCAGCGCTGCCACCGGGCCGAGGCTAAATGCCTCGGTTAACGCAAAATGATAGCCACCGCCCAAGGTTAGTGAACCGTTCCAGGCCGTCCAGTCGCTCTTGCGGGTGCCGCTTATGCCGGCCACATCAAACTGGCGCTTCATCTGATTTTCCTCCGCCCCTAGGCGTCCCAGACCATAGGCAAACGGCCCAACCATGGCATCCTGTGCGTAGTTGAACTGCAAGCCAACATCAAAGGAGGTGCTGTGCGTGCGCGCTCGATCGGCGCTTTTGGCGTTGACCGTTTGCCCGCCGACCGCCGCGTGGAAACCGGTGGTCAGGCCCGGTACCAGCCAGTTACGTTTCTCGGCACCGAACAACACGCCATAACGCGATGCGTTGTAACCGGCGATTGTGCCCGTATTGTTTTGCCAGTTACCGCCGCCGTACGGCAGGGCAAAACTGATCCAATCTTGCTCGTCGCTCGTTGGTGCCAACGTCAAATTGCGCTCCGGTGCGGTCAAGGCACGGGTTAACTGGCGTTCGCGGTCGAATGAGGTCTGAATCAGGCTGTTATAAGCCGACGGCTCCAGCTGCGCCAACGCGCTGTTCACCTGTCGGCCTTCGGGGCTGGAGAAATCCAGCGCGGTCAGTAACGGCCGCAGGTCGTTTCCCGCCGTCGCCGCAGCCCGGGCTAACGCCAGACCCACATTTCGTTCATTCGCATTCTGTGCATATTGGCTGTAGGCCGATACGCCACGGCTCGCGCTGATTTGGTATTGTCCGGCTGCCAACGGAGTAACATGGAAGCTCAGCGTCGGTGATGCCGTCTGAACGCCGAGCTGCTCGAATTCACCGCTGACCTGGCCCAATCGCAACAGAGAAGCGCTGTTCATCTGCCAGCCTGAGGCATACCAGCCTTTTACCGGCATCAACGTCAGGGTTCCGCTTAAGCTGGATTTACCGCTAATTTGTACCCGATCGCCCTGCCCTTGGCCGTCGAACATCAATTGCAAGTGCCCCTGTGGCCCCTGGGAATAATTACCGTCGATCGACAACTGGCCAAAGGGCCCCCCGGCGGTAAGCAAGCCGTTATTGGTGAACAGCCCGGCATCCGACAGCGCGTAGCGGCTATTACCCGCCAATTGGGCACCCGGCTGGATATCCACGCTATAGACCTGATGGTTACCGTTCAGGGTGGTTTTCCCGCCTTCGGCCACCAGCGCCAGGTTTTCCTTACCCCGAATGTTGCCGTTATAGGTGAAATCAAAACCGTTATCCGCCACCGCAGTGACCTGCCCCTGCGCATCTGGCTGCAGGCCGAAGGTCAAGCGAGTCAGACGTGCCTGATTATTTCCATCCCGTTGTGCATAATCGGAAATGATATCGCCCTGAATGTCAGCGCCGCGCATCACGTTAATGGCACCGGCCAATGCATTCACTGACTGGTAGATAGCCGCTTTGGCTCCTTTTAACGAGCCGGTAATATCGAAATTGGACACCAGCGGCGCAGCCCGATATTGGGACAGATCGACGCCCGCCCACTGCCAGATATACGAACCACGGTATTCAGTTTCGTTACCCAGCAGGTTGTTGCCGAAATCCAGCCTTGCGGCGACGCCTTCTTTACCGTTCGCTTCCAGGCTGCCGCGTTGAAGGATATTGTGGCTATCGCCGTATGCCACCAATAAACCGGTGCCGTAATCGCCGTTAGCCTGAACCCGGACGCCGGGTGCAATGCTGAGCGTATTCCCCGCGCCATCTATCCTGATACCCGCAGCGGCAACGCCATCCGCCATGATGTCGGCGCGCTGTTCGACCCGGTTGTTACTGCCGTAGATGTGCAACCCGACTCCCCGTGCTGCGGTATTGGCCTGGCCGTCGAGATACGCAGTGCCAGCCGCGTTGCGTGCAAAATATCCCTGATGGTTGATTACTTCCAGGCCGCTGCCGTAAATCGAGCGGCCAAAGAAGTTACGGCGATCGATGTCATACCCCATGTCCTGCAGCAGCGCTAACTCAGTTTCCATCATGGTGGTGTAATTACGGTAGTTTTGATGGCTCATCAGGCTGCGATCGAGCTCAATGTGCGACATGTAATCATCGTCCAGATCGCCCAGCACATCGAGAATACGTACCGGGACACCCGGCATGGCACCGTCCAACACCTCTTTGACGTGGCTGCCGGCGAAATAGCCGCGATCTTTGCGCACATCAAAGGCAGAAGGATCGTCCGGCCCCTCACACTTATTGCACAAGATAGCCTGCCCCGGCTGCGCCGGATTGCCATTGTCATCAAACAGGTGCGAACTCCAGCTGCCAAACGTCGGGCCAAATTGGGTCACACCATCCGTTACACCGGCTGTGGCGCTAATCCCCAAGGCATGGGCTATTTCATGAAAAAGGGTGACTTCCAGATCGGTACGGTGATCGGTGGGGATCAGTGCCGGCGAAGCCTGGCCAGGGGTAAAATCCATTTTCCCGATCCTGACGACGGCGTGGGCACCGTTGTCCAACTCGCCGGCATCCTGGCCCTGCAACACCGCCTGAAGCTGGGTCAGGCTAAATTCCGCATCGCTGACGTCAGGGCTCAACGCACCGGCCCCCTCATCGTCATAGGTGCCGATGTTAATCACGCCCGGCAATCGGCCCGGCGCAGGCTTGATAATATCGGCCCAGCGTTGCGCGGCGCTGATCACCTGAGCCTTTTGCGCATCATCCAATGCCCAAGAGGCATGCTGGGGGACCCCCTCCTCATTAAAGTAGCTGTCGTCGGCCGGACCGTAGAAATTCAGTTTAAACACCGTTTGACCGCTGTTATTTCGAACCTCGTAGCTCTCGACCGCCTGCGCGGAACAGAGAGGTAAAGCCGCAATGATTGCGATAGCCAACCTTTTCATCGTGCACTCCTTGTCAATGGATCGTCCCTGCAAAATAGTTTGCTGATGACAATTTAGACGTGTGGATGTAAACGCAAATTAAACCGGAGAGAGTCTTAAAAAATAAGGGAGGCAAAGCGCGGGGAAATAAAAAATTGCTAATTAATCAAATGAATCAGTAAGAAAACTCTCAGAGATTAGCCATAAAAAAAGCAGCGCATAATGCGCTGCTTCAAAAGGTAAACCTGCACGAATAAGCTTATTCGTAGTCGCTCATTGGCACGCAGGAACAGAACAGGTTACGATCGCCGTACACGTCATCCAGACGCTTCACGCTCGGCCAGTATTTGTTCTCACGCACGCCGGCAATCGGGAACACCGCCAGCTCACGGCTGTAGGCATGCTGCCAGTCGCTGACCAGCTCCGCCTGCACGTGGGGCGCGTTCACCAGCGGGTTATCTTCCAATGGCCATTCGCCTTTTGCCACCCGATCAATCTCGCCGCGGATCGCCAGCATCGCATCGATAAAGCGATCCAGCTCGACCTTGCTTTCCGACTCGGTTGGCTCAACCATCAGCGTACCCGCCACCGGGAACGACATGGTCGGCGCATGGAAGCCGTAGTCGATCAGACGTTTGGCGATGTCCATTTCGCTGATGCCGGTTTCTTCCTTCAGCGGACGAATATCGAGAATACATTCATGCGCTACGCGGTGATCGCGACCGGTATACAGCACTGGGTAAGCGTCCTTCAAACGGGTCGCAATGTAGTTGGCATTAAGGATTGCCACCTGGCTGGCCTGCTTCAAGCCTTCCGCACCCATCATGCGGATGTACATCCAGCTGATTGGCAGGATAGAAGCGCTGCCGAACGGCGCAGCGGAGACTGCGCCCTGCTGGGTGGTCACACC
This sequence comes from Serratia liquefaciens, assembly GCF_027594825.1. Lineage (NCBI taxonomy): Bacteria > Pseudomonadati > Pseudomonadota > Gammaproteobacteria > Enterobacterales > Yersiniaceae > Serratia > Serratia liquefaciens. The sequence continues at coordinate 1,980,561 of NZ_CP088930.1, forward strand.
GTCGATCTGCACCACGCTATGGCCTGGAACGAACGGGGCAAGGTGGGATTTCACGCCGATAGGGCCCATGCCTGGGCCACCGCCGCCGTGAGGGATACAGAAGGTTTTATGCAGGTTAAGGTGCGAAACGTCCGCCCCGATATAACCCGGGGTGGTGATCCCCACCTGAGCATTCATGTTGGCGCCGTCGAGATAGACCTGGCCACCGAACTGATGAACGATCTGGCACACTTCACGAATAGTTTCTTCGTACACGCCGTGGGTCGACGGGTAGGTCACCATGATGCAGGACAGTTCTTCACCCGCCTGTTCTGCCTTGACGCGCAGATCATGCAGATCGATGTTGCCGTTCTTGTCGCAGGCCACCACCACCACGCTCATGCCCGCCATTTGCGCGGAAGCGGGGTTGGTGCCGTGCGCAGAGCTTGGGATCAGGCAAATATGACGGCCCGCTTCATTGCGGCTTTCATGGTAACGACGGATCGCCAGCAAACCGGCGTATTCGCCCTGAGCACCGGAGTTAGGCTGCATGCAAACTGCGTCATAACCGGTCAGTTGCACTAACCACTGCGACAGTTGGCCGATCATTTGCTGGTAACCTGCCGCCTGCTCTGGCGGACAGAATGGGTGCAGTTCGGAGAATTCAGGCCAGGTAATCGGGATCATTTCCGCCGCGGCATTGAGCTTCATGGTGCAGGAGCCCAGCGGGATCATCGCCTGGTTGAGCGCCAGATCCTTGCGTTCCAGACGGTGCATGTAGCGCATCATCTCGGTTTCGCTGTGATAACGATTAAATACCGGGTGAGTCAGGATCGGATCCTTGCGCAGCATGGCAGCCGGGATCGACTGGCTGTTTTTGCTCACGGCAGCGTCCAGCGCGTCGATGTCCAGACCATGGTCGTCGCCCGCCAGCAAGGCAAACAGCGTCTGTACGTCTTCACGGGAGGTGGCTTCGTCCAGCGTAATGCCCACGGCACCGTGAATGTCGGTACGCAAGTTGATGCCGAAGCTCAATGCACGTTCCAGTACGGCAGCCTTGTCCTTCACTTCGACCGTCAGGGTGTCGAACCATGTTTTATGGCGCAATGTCAGCCCGGCTTGTTGCAGCCCGGCGGCCAGAATGTCGGTCAGACGATGGATGCGCCCGGCGATGCGTTGCAGGCCCTGCGGGCCATGGTACACCGCATACAGGCTGGCAATGTTGGCCAGCAGTACCTGCGAGGTACAGATATTCGAGTTGGCTTTTTCGCGGCGGATATGTTGTTCACGGGTTTGCATCGCCATGCGCAGCGCGGTGTTGCCTGCGGCATCGCGGGAAACGCCAATGATACGGCCCGGCATCGAGCGTTTGAACTCGTCGCGACAGGCAAAGAAGGCAGCATGTGGCCCGCCGTAGCCCATCGGCACGCCGAAGCGCTGTGCAGAACCGAACACCACATCGGCGCCCTGTTTGCCCGGTGCGGTCAGCAGCACCAACGCCATAATGTCGGCCGCCACGCTGGTGCCGATTTTACGGTTCTTCAATTCGGCCAGCAGCGCGCTGTAGTCGTGCAGTTCACCGGTGGTGCCTACCTGTTGCAGCAGCACGCCGAACACGCCTTGCAGCTCCAGCACTTTCTCGGCTTTATCCACGATCACTTCGAAACCGAAGGTTTCGGCGCGGGTACGCACCACGTCCAGCGTCTGAGGATGTACGTCATCAGCCACGAAGAAGCGGTTGGCGTCTTTCAGCTTGCTGGCGCGTTTGGCCAGCGCCATCGCTTCGGCCGCCGCAGTGGCTTCGTCCAACAGCGAGGCGGATGCCAGATCCAAACCGGTCAAATCCAGGGTCAGGGTTTGGAAGTTCAACAGCGCCTCAAGACGGCCCTGCGACACTTCCGGCTGATACGGGGTATAAGCGGTGTACCAACCTGGGTTTTCCAGCATGTTGCGCAGGATCACTGGCGGCGTCAGCACCGCGCTGTAACCCATACCGATATAGGATTTGTAGCGCTGATTCTGCGAGGCAATCGCCTTCAGTTCGGCCAGCGCCTGATGTTCAGTTGCCGCATCGCCCACCGGCGGCGGCGCAGGCAGTTGAATGTCTGCCGGCACAATCTGTTGGATCAGCGCGCTGAGCGAGCGTGCGCCCACCGCTTCCAGCAACTGCTGCTGTTGTTCTGCAGAAGAGCCGATGTGGCGTTCGATGAACGCTTCGCTGTGTTCAAGTTGGCTGAGTGTCTGAGTCATTGCTACAAATTCCTGAATTCTGGCGTGGTACGGGATATAGCCTGAACTAAAACGCCCCGGCCGAAAGGCCTGGGGCGTTGCATGGATTACTCGTCGATAGAAGCCTGATAAGCAGCGGCGTCCAGCAGGCTCGCCAGCTCGCCTTCGTCTGAGGCTTTAATCTGGAACAGGAAGCCGTCACCGTAAGGTTCGCTGTTGACCAGCTCCGGGGAGCCTTCCAACTCGCTATTCACCGCCACGATTTCGCCGCTGATTGGCGCGTAAATGTCCGATGCCGCCTTGACGGATTCCGCCACGGCGCAATCTTCACCGGCGGCGACTTTGCGGCCCACTTCTGGCAGATCGACAAACACCATATCGCCCAGCAGTTCCTGCGCGTGTTCGGTGATACCTACGGTGTAAACGCCGTTACCTTCTGAACGAACCCACTCGTGGGAGGATGCGTATTTCAATTCTGTTGGCACATTGCTCATCGCCAGCTACTCCTTCGAAGAAATAAAGAATCAATAAACAAAAATTAATTAATCAGTGACTTACCGGCACGCACAAAGCCAGGTTTGGTGACCCTGACCGGCATTTCGCGGTTGCGGATCTGTACGATGGCCTGTTCGCCGATACCGGCAGGAACGCGGGCCAGGGCGATGCTGAAGCCCAGGGTCGGTGAAAATGAACCGCTGGTGATCACCCCTTCATGCGTCTGACCCGCCGCATCGGTGAAACGTACCGGCAGCTCATTACGTAATACGCCTTTTTCCGTCATGATCAAGCCGACCAGTTGTTCAGTGCCCTGCTCACGCTGTTTTTCCAGCGCGTCACGACCGATGAACTGACGATCCTCCGGCTGCCAGGCGATGGTCCAGCCCATGTTGGCGGCCAGCGGCGAAATACCTTCATCCATCTCCTGACCATACAGGTTCATGCCCGCTTCCAGACGCAGCGTGTCACGCGCACCCAGCCCGGCCGGCTTAACGCCCGCCGCCAGCAGTTGCTGCCAGAAATCTGCCGCCTGCTCTTTCGGCAGAGCGATTTCATAACCTGCTTCGCCGGTATAACCGGTGGTGGCAATAAACAGATCCCCTGCCTGCACGCCGAAGAACGGCTTCATGCCTTCCACCGCGTTTTTTTGTTCCGGGGTAAACAAGGTGGCGGCACGCTCTTTGGCCTGTGGGCCCTGCACTGCAATCAGCGCCAGATCGTCACGCACCGTCAGCGTTACGCCATACGGCGCTGCATGCTCTTCGATCCAGGCCAGGTCTTTATCACGTGTGGCGGAGTTCACCACCAGGCGGAAATAGTCTTCAGTAAAGAAGTAAACGATCAGGTCGTCAATCACGCCGCCGGACGCATTCAGCATGCCGGTGTACAGCGCTTTGCCAGGTTGGGTAAGTTTGGCGACATCGTTCGCCAGCAGGTAACGCAGAAACTCGCGGGTACGGGCACCGCGCAGATCCACAATGGTCATATGGGAGACGTCGAACATACCGGCATCCTGACGCACGGCGTGGTGCTCATCGATCTGGGAGCCATAATGCAGCGGCATCATCCAGCCATGAAAATCTACCATGCGCGCACCGCACGCCACGTGCTGGTCGTACAGTGGGGTTTGCTTTGCCATCTTTTCCCTCATTCCACTCAGAAGCTGAAGATAGGGTGCTGCTACGCAATACGTCAGATTATGGCTCGTGGCCGGATTGCGTGGCGCACTGACTGCCCAACAGAAACGCTGCGTCGAAATTGACAAAAACGGCGGCAAATCGCCGCGACGCAAACGATACCTTTGCCCTGACGTTATCACCGAACGACCACATTAACCATAAGTTAAAATAGGCTTGGCGGCGTTCTGCGCCAGTAAAAAGCCGGGCTAGTGTGCAGAGTTTTAAACTGGAAAACTGCGCTTTAAGGCACAAAACCAACAATTAGAGCACCAAAAATCCGAAGTTATATAACAAACCCACGGCCAGAGACGGAATTTCGACTTTTGATAACCGGTAATGGAATTAGAAAAAGTAATGAGAAAAACAGCCTGAAATTAGATTATTTCAAATGAAGGGTTATATAAGGAAAAGCTATGGGCATAAGGCGCAGATCTGCGCCTTTGGAGAACGGTAACGCTACGGGGAAAAAGAAAGAGAGACCCGGCAGAAGGATCTCTCTCAGGCCGTTATCAGGCCAGCCATTCCGGCAGATCGTTCAGGCCCATGGCCTGACGCACCAGCTTCGGCTTGACGCCCGGCAGGCTGTCAGCCAGCCGCAACCCGACATCGCGCAGCAATTTCTTCGCCGGGTGGTTGCCATCAAACAGTTCGCGGAATCCTTGCATGCTGGCCAGCATGACCGCTGCGCCGTGTTTGCGACGACGCTCGTAGCGACGCAGATACAGGTGCTGACCGATGTCCTTGCCCTGACGTTGCAGGCGGCGCAATTCGGCGATCAGCTCGGCGGCGTCCATAAAGCCCAGATTAACCCCCTGACCGGCCAACGGATGCACGGTATGGGCTGCATCCCCCACCAATGCCAGGCGATGCGCGGCAAAGCTGCGTGCATAGCGCCCGGTCAACGGGAAGGTCTGACGTTCGCTCTCCAACTGGCAGGCGCCAAGGCGCAGATCGAAAGCCATCGCCAACTCACGGTTAAACTGCTCAGGCGCCAGTTGCTTAAGGCGCTCGGCCTCTTCGGGAGCAACCGACCAGACGATGGAGCTTAAATGCGGATCGCTGAACGGCAGAAATGCCAGAATGCCGTCGCCGTGGAATACCTGACGCGCCGTCGCCAAATGCGGCTCTTCGGTGCGGATGGTGGCCACCAACGCATGATGGCGGTAGTCCCAGAAGGTCAACGGAATATCGGCATGCTGGCGCAGCCAGGAATTAGCGCCGTCGGCACCTATTACCAGCCGGGCCGTCAGCATGCGGCCGTCCTCCAGGGTGATAAAAGCGTCGTTTTCGCCCCAGGCCACCTGCTTGAGCGCCGCCGGGGTGATCAGCGTGACATCACTCAGGCTTGCCGCCCGTTTCCACAACGCCTGCTGGATCACCGAGTTTTCAATGATGTGACCGAGGTGGCTGAAGCCGCATTCGTCACCGCGGAAGGCAATCTTGCCGAAGCTGTCGCGATCCCACACTTCCATGGCGTTATAGGCGCTGGCGCGCAGGGTAAGGATCTCGTCCCAGACGCCGATATGCTGCAGCAGGCGCTCGCTGGCGGCATTGATGGCGGATACCCGCAGTGCCGGTTGTGGCTGAGGCGGCGTCATGTCCGGCTGCTGGTACTCCAGCACCGCAACGCGCAGGCCGCTGCCCTGCAAACCGCAAGCCAGTGCCAGCCCCACCATACCGCCACCGGCGATAACCACGTCAAATGATTGCATGCTGCTTAATTTCCTTAAATGACGCGCTGCGCAGTGATTGCCCAGCGCTTTTGGGCGCAACACGCTGCGCCGCTTCTGAATATCGCCTAACGATCTACCCAGCCCAAAGTCCGCTTGGCCAAGGCGTCACGCACCGCCGGCATTTGTGCCATCGCCATCAGACCCAGATTACGCCCGACCACCAAGGGGCCATAACGGTTGGCAAACAGCCGGATCAAACCGTCGGTGACGCCAATCGTCGCTTGCTGATCCTGCTGTCGCCGTTGCTGATAACGGCTTAACAACGCATAGCCGCCGGGATCTTCTCCGTCCTGCTGTGCCTGAGCCAGCGTTTCCGCCAGCGACATCACGTCGCGCAGGCCGAGGTTGAACCCCTGACCGGCGATAGGATGCAGCGTCTGGGCAGCATTCCCCACCAGGGCCAAGCGATGGCTGACGTGCTGGTTGGCGGTCAGCAGGCTGAGCGGGTAGCTGTGACGCTTACCGGCACGCAGGACTCGCCCCAATCGCCAGCCAAACGCCTGCTGCAATTCACTGATAAAGCGTGCATCGTCCCACGCATCAACCTGTTCACGATCTTCGCGTGCATGGCACCACACCAATGAGCTACGTCCCTGGGACATTGGCAACAATGCCAAAGGCCCATAGCGAGTGAAACGCTCAAAGGCACGCCCTTGCGGATGCACCGCCGTGGTTACGTTGGCGATGGTGGCAAACTGCGGATAATCATTTTGCTGCCATTGCAGGTTGCAGGCCTGCGCCAGCGCCGAGCGCGAGCCGTCTGCCGCCACCAGCAGCTTCCCGCTGATGCGCCGCCCGTTATCCAGCAGCACTTCAGCCTGCTCCGCCGTACGCACCACATCGACCACTCTGGCCGGGCAATGCAGCGTGACGCCGGGTGCCTTGGCCAGCAGCGCGAACAACCGTTGGCCGGCGTCATGCAGTTCAATCACCTGCCCGAGCGCGTCAACCTGATAATCTTGCGCGTACAGATTAACGAAACCCGCGTGACCGCGATCGCTGACGTGTACCTGGGTAATGGCCGTCGCGCAATCTCGCAACGCCGGCCAAACGCCGATACGCGTCAGCTGTTGGCAGGTGCCCTGCGCCAAGGCAATGGCGCGGGCGTCAAACCCCGGATGGCTACGATCGTCCGGTCGGGTGGCTTCGACCAGATCAACCGCCATTCTTCCCTGAGTGAGCGATGAAATGGCCAGCGCCAAGGTCGCGCCCGCCATGCCGCCGCCAACAATAATTACGCTCATGCCGTTACCTTGCCGCCGCCATCAGTGCTTCGATGGCGTCAGCGTCTTTCACTACGCTGGCGGTCAGGTTTTCATTACCGTTGGCAGTGATCACAATATCATCTTCAATACGAATGCCCATGCCGCGGTACTCTTCCGGCACGTCGGCATCCGGCGCGATGTACAGCCCTGGCTCGACGGTAAACACCATGCCCGGCTCCAGCGTGCGGTCGCGGTTTGGCGTACCGTAATGCCCAACGTCGTGCACATCCAGCCCCAGCCAGTGGCCAAGTCCATGCATGTAGAACTGACGATGGGCCTGTTCGGCAATCAGTTGCTCCACTTCGCCCTTCAGGATCCCCAGCTCCACCAGCCCGGTAATCATGATGCGTACCACCTCATCATTGACCTCACGGATACTGGTACCCGGTTTGAACAACTCCAGGGCACGCGTCAGCGATGCCAGCACGATGTCATACACCGCGCGCTGTGGCCGGCTGAACTTGCCGTTGACCGGGAAGGTCCGGGTGATGTCGCCCGCGTAGCCTTTATACTCACAGCCGGCATCGACCAGTACCAGATCGCCATCGCGCAATTCACTTTCATTTTCGGTGTAGTGCAGAATGCAGGCGTTGTCACCGCCGCCGACAATGGTGTTATAAGACGGATAACGAGCGCCAAAGCGGGTAAATTCGTGATGAATTTCCGCTTCAAGCTGGTATTCGAACATGCCGGGACGGCATTTCTGCATCGCGCGGGTATGGGCCAGCGCGCTGATTTCACCGGCGCGGCGCATGATCGCCAACTCTTCAGACGATTTGAACAGGCGCATTTCATGCAGCCACGGACGCCAATCGGTCACGGTCGCCGGCGCCTGAAGATTCTGGCGGAAGCCCTTGCGCAGCTTGTCCAGCGCGTCGAACAGGATTTTATCGGCGTAGTCGTATTGGCCCTGCCCGTGGTAAACCACGTCCAGGCCATTGAGCAGCAGGGGTAATTGATCGTTGATTTCATCGAACGGCAGCGCGCGGTCCACGCCCAGCTTCGCCGGAGCGGCTTCCTGCCCCAGGCGACGGCCAAACCAGATTTCCGCCGTCAGGTCGCGCACCCGGTTGAACAGCACGCTGTGGTTGTGCGTTTCGTCACTCTTGACCAGAATCAACACCGAACCCGGTTCGTTGAAGCCGGTCAGGTACCAGAAATCGCTGTTCTGACGGTAGGGATATTCGGTATCTGCACTGCGCGTAGCTTCCGGCGCAGAGAAAATAATTGCCGCGCTGGCCGGAGCCATTTTCGCCAACAGCGCCTGACGGCGGCCGTTGAATTCCTGCTGAGTCATCACCTTCTCCTGAAATCAATCTGCCTGTGCTCACGGCCGCTAAGGACGTGAAATCGGGTGTTTAGTGCAAGGTCGGTTTGGCATTTTCCGGCGCCGTCGGCTTATGGCGGGTAAATTCGGTGTGGCACAAAATGGCCGCCACGCGCACGTACTCCACCACTTCTTCCAGAGAGTGCTCAAGCTCTTCCTGGTCTTCGTCTTCGTCATAACCGAGCTGAGCGATATTACGCAGATCGTCGATCGCCTCGCCCACTTCGTCTTTCACCTGTGCCAGCTTCGGCTGCATCATGCCCAGCCCCAGCAGGAAATGATTCACCCAACCGGCCAGCGCATCGGCGCGATCGAACACGCTGACGGTTTCGCCTTCCGGCATCATCAGTTGGAACATGAAGTCGTCGTCTTCCAGCGTTTCACGCGTAATTTCATGAAGTTGCTGCAATGGCAGGCTCAGCGCCTGCGGGAAGGCCACGCCTTCATTGGTCAGATCATAGACCAGCGATTGCCAGCCGGCGTCGCGGCTGCCACCGCACAGCAGGCCGCTGATCAGGCCGTGCATTTCTGCTGCGGTTAACGCCACCGCTTGCTGGTTAAGGGCAACGGTCAAAGATTGGTAACTTGGAAATGTATTCTGTATAGACATGCGCATTCGTCATCGTTGGCAGGATAAGTTCGTGTTATGCTACCACCAAGGTCCGTCGCTGTACCAGATAAGCGCGACACCTCAGTGGCTAGTTATAATCGTGATGTGTCAGAACTCACACGCTGCCAGCAGGGGACGAAATGACGCTAAATACGCATTTTGAAACCCTTTTTTGACTGGTAATGTCTGACGCAGTAGATTACAACCAGGTACTGAAAAAGGGGTTGTATCTTGGTACCGAGGTATATATAGTGGCGCCCGCTTTGGTAGGCCCGGTCAGGGCAAGCTGGGGCTGGCGCGAAATTTAGGCAGGAAGGTGGCATGTCTGCACAACCGGTAGATATTCAAATTTTTGGTCGCTCTTTAAGAGTCAATTGCCCGCCAGAACAACAAGATGCGTTGAACATGGCCGCGGTCGATCTTAACGAACGGTTGCAAGATCTTAAAATTCGCACTAGAGTCACAAATACTGAGCAGCTCGTTTTCATCGCAGCATTGAACGTTTGTCATGAACTTGCTCAAGAACGGTTGAAAACCCGTGATTATGCGTCCAATATGGAACAACGCATTCGCATGCTGCAACAGACCATTGAACAGGCTTTGCTTGAACAGGGTCGCATCTCTGAACGTCAGGATGCACAATTCGAATAACTTAAGTTGCTGAAACCTCGGGTTTTGGCAATGAGTAAAAAATTTCTCTGAGATGTTCGCCAGCGGGCCAGTCCCCTGAGCCGATATTTAGTACCAACAGAATGTGATGATCCGCGATCGGTGTGCATGCTCGGCCCGCCGAGAAGCCTTAAGATTGCGACAGCACGTTCACCTTGAACCATGGGTTCAAGGGTTACAGCCTGCGACGGCATCTCGGAGATTCCCCCTTCCTCAGCGGTATGTGTGCTGACTATGTCTTTTCAAGCCCAGAATGCCCAGCAGCGGCAAAACATCCGAAGCCAAATCCGTCAGCGTAGACGCGCCTTAACGCCTGAACAACAACAACAATTTTCCCTGCAGATAGCCGAACGCATTGCTGCACATCCACGCGTCCTGGCGGCACAGAACATCGCGGTATTTTTGTCTTTCGACGGTGAATTGAATACCCGCCCGTTGATTGAGCGCCTGTGGCAGCTAGGCAAACAGGTTTATCTTCCGGTCCTGCACCCGTTCAGCCCCGGTAATCTGCTGTTCCTGCATTACACTCCTGAAACGCCGCTGGTGAACAACCGCTTCAATATTCTTGAGCCGCAACTCGACGTGCGCCAGGTGCTGCCACTGAGTTCGCTCGATGTGGTACTGACGCCGCTGGTGGCCTTTGACCGTACAGGCCAGCGTTTGGGGATGGGGGGTGGCTTCTACGATCGCACCCTGCAAAATTGGCAGCACCGCGGCCCTTATCCGATAGGCTTGGCCCATGACTGCCAGCAGGTCGAACAGGTGCCGGTGGAACACTGGGATATTCCGCTGCCGGAGATTATTACCCCCGCACAGAATTGGGTGTGGCAGATCGTTAAATAGCAAAAGGCCGGATAAATCCGGCCTTTTCAGTGACAGCACATTCAATCAGAACAGCAAGCGAGCACGGATAGTGCCGTCAATCGCCTTCATACGTTGCAATGCCGCATCGGCACGCTCGGTTTCCGCTTCAATGTCGATCACCACATAGCCGATTTCCGGACCGGTTTGCAGGTACTGCGCGGCGATGTTCACCCCTTCTTCAGCGAAGATCTGGTTAATCTGCGTCAGTACACCCGGACGGTTTTCATGGATGTGCAGCAGGCGACTGGCATTAGGCCCGTGCGCCGGCAGGGACACTTCCGGGAAGTTAACCGCCGACAGGGTTGAACCGTTGTCGGAATATTTCGCCAGCTTGCCGGCCACTTCGTCACCGATATTCTCCTGTGCTTCCTGAGTGGAGCCGCCAATGTGCGGGGTCAGGATCACATTATCGAACTCGCAAAGCGGTGAGTTGAATGGCTCGCTGTTGGTCGCAGGCTCTTCCGGGAAGACGTCGATCGCCGCGCCGGCCAAGTGCTTGCTGGCCAATACCTTGCACAACTCGGGAATATCCACCACGGTGCCGCGCGAAGCGTTGATCAGAATCGAGCCCGGTTTCATCAGCGCCAGTTCTTCTGCACCCATCATGTTTTTGGTCGACAGGGTTTCCGGCACGTGCAGCGTCACCACGTCGCTCATATTGAGCAAGTCGGACAGGTGGCGCACCTGCTGGGCATTGCCCAACGGCAGCTTGTTCTCGATATCGTAGAAGAACACCTTCATGCCCAGGCCTTCGGCCAGGATGCCCAGTTGGGTACCGATATGGCCGTAGCCGATAATCCCCAACTTCTTGCCGCGCGCTTCAAACGAGCCCACGGCCAATTTTTGCCATTCGCCGCGGTGCGCCTTGGCGTTGGCGGATGGAATGCCGCGCAGCATCAGCAGCAGTTCGCCCAGCACCATTTCGGCCACGGATCGGGTATTAGAGAAAGGTGCGTTAAACACCGGAACGCCGCGTTTGGTCGCTGCCTTCAGATCAACCTGGTTAGTGCCGATACAGAAACACCCTACCGCCACCAGCTTTTCTGCCGCGGCGAAGACTTCTTCGGTCAGATGCGTACGCGATCGGATGCCGACGAAGTGAGCATCGCGGATGGATGCCTTAAGCGCTTCGGTGTCTAACGCACCTTTGTGATATTCAATGTTGGTATATCCGGCTGCCAGCAGATTATCTACCGTGCTCTGATGAACCCCTTCCACCAACAGGAATTTAATCCTGTCTTTCTCCAATGATACTTTTGCCATTTACCCGACCCTATGTTCAGACTTCAGAAGCGGCTGTTGTTAACAGCACGCATCCAACATAACAAAAATAACGCGGGCGGCAATACAAACGATTGCCCGCCCGTCAGTACAAGGCTCAGCGATGTTGGCGGTTTCTGGCAGAAAATGCCAAAGGGAAAGAAATAGACAGAAGCTTTGTGGAGCTAACGCTGACAATGTGACATATGTCACCAAATTTGGCGCTTTAAAGAAAAGATATTTTAGCCAGTGAATTATGCGGTTCGCTGGGATCCAAGACCGTATCCCAGAGGGGCGCCATGGCGACGCCCCTGCTAACACATTCGGTTATTCGACGACTTTCACACCTTCAGGCGTGCCGACCAACGCCACATCGGCGCCTCGGTTGGCGAACAACCCCACGGTCACCACGCCGGCGATACCGTTGATTTTGTTTTCCAGCGCGATGGCGTCGACGATGCTCAGGTTGTGCACATCGAGGATCACGTTGCCGTTATCGGTCAGCACATTCTGGCGGTACTCCGGCAGTCCGCCCAGCTTCACCAACTCACGCGCCACATAGGAACGCGCCATCGGGATCACTTCGACCGGCAACGGGAACTTGCCCAGCACATCGACCTGCTTGCTGGCATCGACGATGCAGATAAACTTGCGCGCGATGGCGGCAATGATTTTTTCGCGTGTCAACGCGGCACCGCCGCCTTTGATCATCTGCATCTGGCGGTTGATTTCATCCGCGCCATCGACATAAATATCCAGCGAATCCACTTCATTGCTGTCGAACACGTGGATGCCGAGGCTTTTCAGCTTGGCGGTGGAGGCGTCGGAGCTGGACACCGCCCCTTCGATCTGGTGCTTGATTGAGCCAAGCGCATCAATAAAGTGGGCTGCGGTGGAGCCGGTACCTACCCCAACGATGGTGCCAGGGGTTACGTAATCCAGCGCGGCCCAGCCAACCGCTTTTTTCAGTTCATCCTGCGTCATAATATGTCCATTGCCTCTGTACGAAAACGTGTGCGTATTATAGGGTAAATCGCTATTTTTCACTCAGGCAGGATCACACTTCTTCACCCTAAGCCGCATTTTTAGGCGCGTCGCGGTAAAGTCGCGCGGTGATTTTCCACCTGTAAAACACCTCAGATGTGGCATAGTGCCTGTATCTATTACTGTAAGGGATATCTTTCCGATGAAACGCCCAGACTATCGAACGCTGCAAGCGCTGGACGCGGTGATCCGTGAGCGCGGCTTTGAGCGCGCCGCGCAAAAGCTTTGCATCACCCAATCGGCAGTATCCCAGCGCATCAAGCAGTTGGAAAACCTGTTCGGCCAACCGCTGCTGGTGCGCACCGTACCGCCGCGCCCGACCGAGCAGGGTCAAAAATTGCTGGCGCTGCTGCACCAGGTTGAGTTGCTGGAAGAAGAGTGGCTGGGCAACGACACCGGTATCGACACGCCGTTGCTGCTGTCGCTGGCGGTCAACGCCGACAGCCTGGCCACCTGGCTGCTGCCGGCGCTAAAACCGGTACTGACGGACTCCCCTATCCGCCTGAACCTGCAGGTGGAAGACGAAACCCGTACCCAGGAACGCCTGCGTCGCGGTGAAGTGGTAGGCGCGGTGAGTATCCAACCGCAGCCGCTGCCGAGCTGCCTGGTCGACCGGTTGGGCGCGCTGGACTATCTGTTTGTCGCCTCGAAAGGTTTTGCCGAGCGCTACTTCCCGAACGGCGTCACACGTTCTGCGCTGCTGAAAGCGCCGGCGGTGGCGTTCGACCATCTCGATGACATGCACCAGGCTTTCCTGCAGCAGAACTTTGATCTGTCGCCGGGCAGCGTTCCCTGCCATATCGTGAACTCATCGGAAGCCTTCGTGCAGTTGGCTCGTCAGGGCACCACCTGCTGTATGATCCCGCATCTGCAGATTGAGAGAGAGTTGGAATCGGGCGAGCTTATCGACCTGACACCGGGTCTGTTCCAGCGCCGCATGCTGTTCTGGCACCGCTTCGCGCCGGAAAGCCGCATGATGCGTAAAGTGACCGATGCCCTGCTGGAGCACGGTCGCCAGGTTCTGCGTCAGGATTAAAAGGGGAAAAGGTTCGCCGCGGCGAACCTTTTTTACTGAATACGGCCTGTGTTACTGCGCCGCGTTGCGCTGCAGCTCGAACACCACATCAACCTGATCGTCAAAGTGAATGCTCTGCTGTTCGTAGGTTTGCGCCACGTCGCTTTCCGCAGCGGCTCCCGCCGATTTGTACATGCGCGCTACCGGCATTGGCTGATAGTTGGCAACATGATAACGAATGCTGTAAACCGGCCCCAGTTTCGCGTTAAAGCCTTTCGCCAGTGAAGCCGCCTGCTGCGTGGCGTTCTCGATGGCTTTCTGACGCGCCTGTTCGCGGTAAACATCCGGTTTGGCTACGCCAAGCTCAACGGCGCGGATCTCGTTGAGGCCGGACTTCAACGCCCCGTCCAGCAGTTCGTTCAACTTATCCAACTGACGCAGCGTAACCTGTACCTGGCGTACGGCACGGTAGCCTTTCAGCACCGACTCACCGGTTTTCAGGTAATCGTATTCCGGTTGAGTGCGCAGGTTAGCCGCGCTGATGTCTTTCTTCTCGATATTGTTTTTCTGCAGGAAATCAAAATATTGCGCTACGCGCTCATCAACCTGCTTCTTCGCCTGCGCAGCGTCTTTAGAAGAGACGCTGACCTCGATCGCCAGGGTGGCGATATCTGGAGTGGCATCAACGCTTGATGTGCCAGAAGTCACCACGTGCGGCCCTTCCGGCACTTCCGCCGCTTGCAGCGCCAGCGGTAACGTCCCTAATCCAATCATTGCGGCCATAGCCAATGCTTTAAGCTTCACAGAGTCTCCTTGATGACAGGCTGTAACTGATTACCGACCTTTCTCGACTGAAAACGGCCGGTTCCTTGGCATCAAACGTAGCATATCGCACGGGCTTTTGAATTCGGATTAGTGACAAATTCTTATAAACTTGCGCCCTGCCAGGCCAACTGCAATGCAATGCCCCACATCACCACGCCGACCAGCGTATTGATGACGCGCTGCGCCATTTGGGTGTTCAACCAGGGGGCCAGCCAGGAAGCCAACAGCGCCAACGCGAAGAACCAAAGAATGGAGGCGCTCACCGCTCCCAGCGCAAACCAGGAGCGAACGTCCGGCGCCAACTGGCCACCCAGGCTGCCCAGCACCACAAAAGTATCGAGATAAACGTGCGGATTGAGCCAGGTTACCGCCAGCATGGTCACCACCAGCCGCCAGCGGCTCTGCTTCAGCGCCTCGGCCGTTGCCAGCGCCAATTGCCGGCTGAACGCGGTGCGAAACGCCCCCCAGCCGTACCACAACAGAAAGGCGACGCCGCCCCAGGTGACCAAAGCCAGCAGCAACGGCGAACGACTCAACAACGCGCTTCCACCGAAAATCCCCGCGCAAATCAACACGACATCGCTCAATGCGCACAGTGAGGCGACCATCAGATGATACTGACGGCGGATGCCTTGGTTCATGACAAAAACATTTTGCGGGCCCAGCGGCAGGATCATCGCGGCGCTCAGGGCAAAGCCCTGCAGAAAGACAGCTAGCATGGTATTCCTCACAGAAAGAGTGCGCCGGTCAGCGGCGCGTGTCGGTCAACACGCGCATCATAGGAGGAAAAAATTATTAGGTGAAATTGATATTTCTAATCAACTATCAGCAATGCTAATAATCAGGCGGGAAGAACAAAACCCAGCTCCTGAGAAATGCGCTGCGCGGTCGCCAGCACCGGCTTAATCAGCGCTTTGACGCCGATTTGTTGCAGTTTGGCGGTCGGCAACGATACCGATACCGCGTAGGGTACCCGCTGCTGAATATCAAATACCGGCGCCGCTACGCAGGACACCCCCAGCTCATTCTCTTCACGATCCATTGCCATGCCGCGCTGGCGAATATCGGCCAGTTCCTCATACATCTTGGGCAATTCGGTAATGGTATTGCGCGTCAGCGTCTGGATTTCATGCTGATGTGTCTGCCAGTAGCGATCGGGGTAATCGCTGTTGCCATAGGCCATAAAAATCTTGCCCATCGCCGAGCAGTACAGTGGCATATGCTGGCCGATATAGGCACGGGTGCGCATCATGCCGGTCGTGGGTTCCAGCTTGTAGATCAAAATGACGTGGTCGTCTTCGCGGCTGGAGAAATTCACCGTCTCCCCGACCTCAAGATTGAGCTGCTCCAGATGCGGTGCGGCAACGTGAATGATATTCAACGAGGAAAGCGCTTTCTGCCCGACAGAAATGAACTTGGTGGTCAGGCGATAGCTGCCGGGCGACGGCGCCTGAGTCACGTAACCGCTGGTATGCAAACCCTGCAGCAGGCGATGGACGGTGCTTTTGTTCATGCCGGCCAGTTCAGACAGATGGGCCAGCGGGCAACCGTTAGGGTAGTTGCTCAGGATCTCAATCAGTTGCAAACCGCGGAACAGGCTTTGGCTGCCCAGGGGTTTATCTTTCTTGTCATCTTTTTCGTCGACAGCTTTCAGGCTCATAACGCAATTTCTCCAGTGTCGAACCGCCGACCAACGCCACCGCGTGGCAAACGGCCCCTTTGCCGGGAATGTTACCCCAAGGCCCGCATCAGGTGAAGACGGAACGCCGTTTCATTGTCAGCAGCAGGTTAAAATTGCGCAACATTCTGCTAACTCTCGAAGTGAGTTGTGCGTCACAATTCCGCAAAGACATAAATAACCGATTGTTTTAAAACAAAAATTAAAACGCCTTCGGCTTTGCTTTAGATCGGTGTTCGGCATATTATTTTTGAAATTGAATTTCGCATATTGAAATTTAACGGCGATATAAACACCAGAAAGCATCAATCCGATTGCGTATTTCACTACCAGGGGCGCATCACATGACACCAGATAATGCGGAACAACCCATTCTTACCCTCAGCCATATCGTTAAGCGCTTTGGCGGCAACGTCGCGGTGAACGACGTCAGCCTGCAGGTGATGCCGGGCGAAGTCCTGGCCCTGCTGGGCGAAAATGGCGCAGGCAAATCGACGCTGATCAAAGTGCTGGCCGGGGTGTATCCGCGCGACGGCGGCGACATTCAGTTCCAGGGCACCAGCATAGCCTCCGCCGCGGCGATAAAAAGTGACAGTCGCCAGCCTATTGCCTTTATTCATCAGGATCTCGGGCTGATCGAATGGATGACGGTAGCGGAAAACATGGCGCTGGTGATGGGATTCCCGCGCCGCTTCGGCCTGATCGACTGGCGAGCCATCCGCCGCCGCGCCGCTCAGGCGCTGCAGGATGTCGGCATCGCGCTGGATCCCGACGCCAGGGTGTTCGAACTGTCGCGCACCGAGAAATCGCTGTTGGCGATCGCCCGGGCGGTGGCCGTTAACGCCGAACTGCTGGTGTTGGATGAGCCCACCGCCTCGCTGCCCGCCAACGATGTGCGTCATCTGTTTGCCGTCATTAACCGGCTGCGCGACAAAAAGGTCGGCATGATTTACGTCACCCACCGGCTGGATGAAGTGATCGAGATTGCCGACCGGGTATGCGTCATGCGCGACGGCCGCTATGTGGCGGGCGGCAATACCGCCGACTATTCGCTGCGCGATCTGGTGCAGATGATCGTCGGTGAAGCAATAGCGGGCGATCAGCGCGAGCCCCTGCCGGAAAACCAGCCGCCGGTGCTGCAGCTCAACCATGTGGTGGTGGGCGATATCGGCCCGGTCAGCTTTAGCCTGCAACCTGGTGAAATGCTGGCGCTGGCTGGCCTGCGCGGCGCCGGACAGGAGGAGATCGGCCGCTTGCTGTTCGGCCTGCGTCACGCCGATGAAGGCAAAATCCGCTTTCGTGACCAACCCTATAGCGCCGATAGCCCGCAACATGCCATGGCCTGCGGCGTCTCGCTGGTGGCAGGCGACCGCACCGGTGAAAGCCTGGTGATGTCGATGAGCGTGCGTGAAAATCTGTTTATCAACCCCTGTGCCAGTGGCCACAAACTGCTGTCCCGCTACAGCCGCCGGGCTGAAATTGGCGCCAGTTGGTGGAAGGTACAGTTGTTCGACGTACGGCCCAAAGACGTCAATATCGATATCAGCGCCCTGTCCGGTGGCAATCAGCAAAAGGTGGTGATGGCGCGCTGGATGCACCTGGGCGCCCCGCTGCTGATTTTGGAAGATCCCACCGCCGGCGTAGACGTAGGAGCACGGGCGGAAATCTACCATCTGTTGAATAAATCCCTGGCGGAGGGCGTGGCGGTATTGGTGATCTCCAATGACTTTGAAGAGATCGCCCATATCTGCAACCGCGCTCTGGTATTCAACCGGGGAAAAGTGGTCGGCGAGCTGAAAAACCAGCAGGTGTCATTCGCCAATTTATTGGAACTGGCCTCCGCCAGCTCCGGGGAAACCCTCACGGCAACGTTAGAATCTGAGGTAGGCCATGTCTAAAACATCTGTTAAATCAACGGCACTGGAGCAAAGAGTCAGCCTGTCGCAGGACGGCGCCGGCCCCTGGCTGATGCAGGTTCTCACCCGCTACGGCCTGCTGCTGCTGTGCGTTGCGCTGGTGGTGCTGTTTTCGCTGATCGCACCGTCCTTCGCGTCCATGCTGACGCTGCAGGCGATCCTTTCCAGCAAAGCCAAGATTGCGCTGCTGGCACTGGCGGCAACCATCCCAATGATCGTCGGCAAAATTGACCTTAACGTCGGTTTCGGCATCGTGCTGTGGCATATCCTGGCCATCACCCTGCAGGTGGAATACGGCTTTTCGTGGCAGATGGCGGTGCTGGCGGTACTGGCCCTTTCCGCGCTGTACGGCCTGTTGAACGGCATTCTGGTGGCACTGGCGGACATCGACAGCTTCGTCGCCACGCTCGGATCCGGCACCGTGCTGTATGCCATTGCGCTGTGGCACTCCGGCGGGCGGCAGATCGTCGGCGATCTGCCGGACGCTTTCATCGCCCTGCACCATACCGAGATCGGCGGGATCCCGATCGTCGCATTCTATGTGCTGATCGTTGCCGTGGTGCTGTGGTTAATCACCGAACATACCCCGCTTGGCCGCTGCATGTACGCCGTGGGCGGCAATCCGGCGGCGGCACGGCTGAACGGCATCTCGGTCAATCGCTTCACCATTGGCGCCTTTATCGCCTCCAGCGTGCTGACCGGCTTCAGTGGCGTACTGATCGCCGCCGAACAGGGCGTGGGTCAGGCCAGCGTCGGCATGGACTACCTGCTGCCGGCGCTGGTCGGCGCCTTCCTCGGCAGCACCACCATTCGCCCGGGCCGGGTTAACGTCTGGGGCACCGTGGTTGGCATTGCCATTCTGGCTATCGGCATCGCCGGTATCCAACAGTTCGGCGGTGAATTCTGGGTCGAGCCGCTGTTCAACGGCGCGACGCTGTTGCTGTCGATCACCCTGGCCGGCTATGCCCAACGCCGCCGGTTACTCAATCAAAAAGCGGTACAACGCAGCCCAGCCGCTACGGCTGATAAAAATAACCAAAAAGCGATCAATCCTTAACCAGGAGTGCACCGAATGAAACGTCTTTGGATATTACCGACTACCCTGCTGCTGGCCGGCGCGGCTTCTCCCGCCTGGGCCGATGCTTATCTGGATCAGGCCACGGCCGCGGTCGCCAAGGCGACTGCCAGCGTGACTCAGTGGGACGGACCGACCAGCGGGCCGCAGCTGCAAGCCAACAAGAAAATCATCTTTATCGCTTCGGACATGAAAAACGGCGGTGTACAAGGGGTGCAGGAAGGGCTGAGCGAAGCGGCGAAAGCCGCGGGCTGGAAGCTGGAAACCCTCGACGGCGGTGGCTCGGTGAAAGATCAGCTGGCCTCGCTCAATCAGGCCATTGCCCAAAAGCCGGACGGCATAGTGATCGGCGGCTGGAACCCTAACGTCGCCAAGATCCCGCTGAAAAAGGCCATTCAACAAGGCATAGTGCTGACGGCCTGGCACGCGGTGCCGGAGCCGGGGCCAATCGCCAAGTACAACGTGTTTTATAACGTCACCTCTGACTCGAACGAAGTGGCGCGCATTGCCGCCCAATATGCCGTGGTGCAGTCCGGCGGCAAAGCCAGCGTGCTGATCTTCACCGATTCGCTGTACCAAATCGCGCTGGACAAGGCCAACGTGATGAAAGAGGAGATCGGTAAATGCAGCGGTTGCAAGGTGGTTGAGTTTATCGATACCCCGCTGGCGGACACCGCCAACCGCATGCCCGCCATGACCTTCAGCCTGCTGCAGAAATACGGCGATCAGTTCCAGTACGCGCTGGCGATTAACGATTTGTATTTTGACTTTATGGCACCGGCACTGAAAACCGCCGGTAAGGGCGGTACCCATGCGCCATACAGCATTTCCGCCGGCGACGGCTCGATTTCGGCCTATCAGCGCATTCGTTCCGGCGGCAGCCAGTCCGCCACGGTGCCAGAACCGCTCAAGCTGCACGGCTGGCAGCTACTGGATGAGTTCAACCGCGCCTTCGCCAAACAGCCACCTTCCGGCTACGTGACTCCGGCGCACCTGGTCACCCGCGACAATATCACCGCCGACGGCGGCGCCAGTAATCTGTATGACCCGCAGAATGATTATCAGGGCCACTACAAAGCCATTTGGGGCGTGAAGTAAGCGGAGGTCAGCATGAACCAACTGATGGCAGGTCCGCCGCTCGAACGTCTGTGTTCACCGGCCATTTGGGCCGAGGGGCCGGTGTGGTTGCCCCAGCAGGACGCGGTGGTGTTCAGCGATGTAAAAGGCAACCGCATGTTCCGCTGGTCACGGCAGGGGGAGCTGAACCTGTGGCGATCGCCGTCGCACTATGCCAACGGCAACGCGCGTGATGCCGAAGGGCGGGTGATCAGCTGCGAGCACGGACGGCGCGGTATCAGCCGAACCGAAAACAGCGGTGAGGTGCAGATGCTGGTCGATCGCGTTGACGGCAAGCGTTTTAACTCCCCCAATGACCTGGTGGTTCGTTCCGACGGCACCCTTTGGTTTACCGATCCGCCCTACGGCATTACCGGTGACGAGGAAGGGTACAAGTCGGAAAGCCAGGTCATCGGCTGCTTCCTTTACTGCTTTGATCCGCGTGACGGCTCGCTGAACATCGCGGCCAGTGACCTGCAACGCCCTAACGGCCTGGCGTTCTCGCCGGATGAGTCTCTGTTGTATGTCGCGGATATGTCGATCGTCGATTTCCCAACCCTGGGCCGCAGAGAACTGCGGGTGTATCAGGTCGACGGCCGTGAACTGAACGCCGGACGCCGTTTCGCCACCGTGGCACCCGGCTTCCCGGACGGCTTTTGTGTCGATGAATTCGGTAACATTTTTTGCAGCTGTGCCGACGGCGTATTGATCTTCGACAGCCAGGGAAAACGGCTCGGTAAGATCGAAGTGCCGGAGCGGGTTTCCAACTGCACGTTTGGCGGACCAGACGGCAATGAGTTGTACATCACCGCCACCACTTCGCTGTACCGCAAGATACTGAATACGCCAAGGTAATCAGTCAGAAAGGTTAAAGCAGAGCGGGCAGTTACCGCTCTGCTTTGCCACGCCTGAAACACGGTAACGGCGAAAAACGTGCCGGCGATCACAAAACCACCAAGTTAATTTAACCACCTGTTTTATATAAATAACTTTTTCTTCCCTCGCTTTGACTTCACCTGGCCGCAGGTATAGCATTTATTTGAAATGCAATTTCGTATATTGAAATTTAAAGAACACAAAACAAACAAAAATGCCGTAGCGGAGAACCAGCATGAGAGTGAGTTACAACGATCTGAAACAGGAATTCAAACGCGTGCTGCTGTCGCGGGGCGTGGCAGAAGCCACCGCCGATGACTGTGCGGGCATGTTCGCCGACACCTCCGCCAACGGCGTTTACTCCCACGGCGTTAACCGTTTCCCACGCTTTATTCAGCAGTTGGACGCCGGCGATATCGTGCCGGCCGCCGAACCCAGCAAGCTGTTGTCGCTCGGCGCCATTGAACAATGGGACGCGCATCAGGGTATCGGCAATCTCACGGCGCGGCGGATGATGGATCGCGCCATGCAGTTGGCTGATAACCACGGTATAGGGCTGGTGGCCCTGCGCAATGCCAACCACTGGATGCGCGGCGGTGGTTTCGGTTGGCAGGCGGCGGAGAAAGGCTATATCGGCATCTGCTGGACCAACTCGATCGCCGTTATGCCCCCCTGGGGCGCCAAGGAGTGCCGGATCGGCACCAACCCGCTGATCGTCGCGGTGCCGGGCAACCCCATCACCATGGTGGATATGTCGATGTCGATGTTCTCCTATGGCGCTTTGGAGCTGAATCGGCTGGCGGGTAAAACCTTGCCGGTGGACGGCGGTTTCGACAACGACGGCCAATTGACGCGCGATCCGGCCACCATTGAAGAAAACCGTCGCATTTTGCCGATGGGTTACTGGAAAGGATCCGCGCTGTCGATCGTGCTGGATATGATCGCCACCCTGTTGTCCGGCGGATCCTCAGTAGCGGAAGTGACCGAAGACAACCGCGAAGAATATGGCGTGTCGCAGGTCTTCATCGCCATTGAGATCGAACGCTTGATCGACGGTGCCACCCGCGATGCCAAACTGCAGCGCATCATGGACTACATCACCAACGCAGAACGCGATAACCCGGAGATAGCCATTCGCCTGCCGGGCCATAAATTCCCACGAATCCACGCTGAAAACATGCGTGACGGCATTCCCGTCGATGAGCGCGTCTGGGCGCGCATTCAGGCGCTTTAACAGGAGAGTCACCATGATATTCGGCCATATTGCCCATACTTCGCCGGAGCAGTACCCGGCGCCGGTGGCCAAAGCCATCGCCTATCTGCAAAGCACCGATTTCAGCGCCCTGCCCGCCGGCCGGTATCAGGATCCTGCCACCGGCTACGTGGTACAGGTGCTGGATCTGCAGACCCACCAGCCGAGCGATCTGCGGCCCGAGGTGCACCGGGAAAACGTCGACGTGCAATTTCTGGTCAGCGGCACCGAATTGATCGGCGTGGCGGCGGATCTCGGTAATAACTCGATCCACCAGGATTTGCTGGCGCAGCGCGACATTATTTTTTATCAGCACGTCGCTGATGAATCCTGGTTAACCCTGCGTCCGGGAAATTTTGCGGTATTTTTCCCGCAGGATGTGCATCGCCCGGCCTGTATTAACCAACAGCCCGGCGATATTCGCAAAGTGGTGGTGAAAATACCGCTGGCATTATTTAGCGCTTAATTAGCCGCAAACGAAAACCTGCAAAAAACACCGGTCCTCAGGCCGGTGCGGGCGCCCTTGTGCCCAACGCAAACAAAACAATAAAGCCCGACCCTACAAAATAGCGAAAGGTGTATAGATGAATACAGCCTCTGTTTCCGTTAGCCGCAGCCAGGTCATTCCCAAATTACGCTGGTTGAGAATAGTGCCGCCTATTCTTATTACCTGCATCATCTCCTACATGGACCGGGTGAATATTGCCTTCGCCATGCCCGGCGGCATGGACGATGAGCTAGGCATCACCGCCTCCATGGCCGGCCTGGCCGGCGGCATCTTCTTTATCGGTTATCTGTTTCTGCAGGTGCCGGGTGGCAAGCTGGCGGTGTACGGCAACGGCAAGAAATTCATCGGCTGGTCGCTGCTGGCCTGGGCGGTGATTTCGGTACTGACCGGGCTGGTCAGCAATCAATATCAGCTGTTGTTCCTGCGTTTCGCGCTGGGCGTTTCCGAGGGCGGCATGCTGCCGGTGGTGTTGACCATGATCAGCAACTGGTTCCCGGACAAGGAACGCGGCCGCGCCAACGCCATCGTGATTATGTTCGTGCCCATTGCCGGTATTCTCACCGCGCCGCTGTCCGGCTGGATCATCACCGCCTGGGACTGGCGCATGCTGTTCCTGGTGGAAGGCGCGCTGTCGCTGGTGGTGATGGTGCTGTGGTATTTCACCATCAGCAACCGCCCGCAGGAAGCCAAGTGGATTTCACAGGCTGAAAAAGACTACCTGATCAAAACGTTGCATGACGAACAGCTGCTGATCAAAGGCAAAACGGTGCGTAACGCCTCGCTGCGCCGGGTGCTGGGCGACAAGATCATGTGGCAGTTGATCATGGTGAACTTCTTCTATCAAACCGGGATCTACGGCTACACCCTGTGGCTGCCGACCATTCTCAAGGGGCTGACCAACGGCAACATGGAGCAGGTCGGCATGCTGGCCATCCTGCCCTATATCGGCGCCATCTTCGGCATGCTGATCATCTCCACCCTGTCCGATCGTACCGGCAAACGCAAAGTTTTCGTCGCATTGCCGCTGGCCTGCTTCGCCATCTGCATGGCTTTGTCGGTGCTGTTAAAGGATCACATCTGGTGGTCTTACGCGGCGCTGGTCGGCTGTGGCGTGTTTATCCAGGCCGCCGCCGGGGTGTTTTGGACCATTCCTCCCAAACTGTTTAACGCCGAAGTGGCCGGTGGGGCACGCGGCGTGATCAACGCGCTGGGTAACCTCGGTGGCTTCTGCGGCCCGTACATGGTCGGCGTCTTGATCAGCCTGTTCAGCAAGGATGCCGGTGTTTACAGCCTAGCGGTATCACTGGCCATCGCTTCGGTACTGGCGCTGATGTTGCCGAATAAATGCGACCAAAAAGCGGGGGCCGAATAATGGAATATTGGCTGGGGTTGGACTGCGGCGGCACCTTTATCAAGGCCGGGTTGTATGACCGTCAGGGCACCGAGCGGGATATTGCCCGCCGTAATCTGGAGATTATCGCAGCGCAGCCCGGCTGGGCGGAACGAGATATGGCCGCGCTGTGGCGCACTGCCGCCGAAGTGATCCGGGAAGTGCTGGCTCGCAATAACATCGCCGCCGGCGATATTCAGGCAATAGGCATCTCGGCGCAGGGCAAGGGCGCGTTTTTATTGGACAAACAAGGCCTGCCGCTGGGCAACGCCATGCTGTCTTCCGATCAGCGCGCATTGACACTGGTGCAGGAGTGGCAAAAACAGGGCGTGCCGCAGGCGCTCTACCAGCAGACCCGACAAACGCTGTGGACCGGCCACCCGGTGTCGCTGCTGCGCTGGGTCAGGCAACACCAGCCGGAGCGCTATCGCCAAATTGGCAGCGTGTTGATGGCGCACGATTATCTGCGTCACTGCCTCACCGGCGAGCTGGCCTGCGAAGAAACCAATATCTCCGAATCCAACCTTTATCAGATGGCCGACGGCCGCTATGACCCGGCACTGGCGCAGTTGCTGGGTATTGGCGACATCATGCCCGCGCTGCCACCGATCGTCGGCTCCGCTGAAATCGCCGGCCGCGTCAACGCTGCCGCGGCCGCGGCGACCGGGCTGCTGCCGGGAACGCCGGTGGTTGGCGGGCTGTTCGACGTGGTATCCACCGCGCTGTGCGCCGGGCTGCAGGACGAAAGCCGACTCAATGCGGTGATGGGCACCTGGTCGGTCACCAGCGGCATCACCGACAGCATTGCCGACGGGTTCGATCACCCCTTTGTGTATGGCCGCCACGCGGAGGCCGGCAAATACATCGTGCACGAAGCCAGCCCCACTTCCGCCGCCAACCTGGAGTGGTTCTGCCGGCAATGGGGCCTGCAAGACTATGCCCAACTTAATGACTGGGTAGCGGCGTTGCCAAAGGCCGACAGCAGCCTGCTGTTCGCACCCTTCCTGTATGGCTCCAACGCCGGACTCGGCCTGAGCGCCAGCTTCCACGGCCTACAGGCCTTCCACCAGCGTGAACACCTGGTGCAGGCGATTTACGAGGGCGTGGTGTTCTGCCATATGACCCATCTCAACCGCATGCGGCAACGTTTTCCTGCGGCCACCGCGCTGCGCGTCACCGGTGGCCCAGCCAAGTCCGCCCCCTGGATGCAGATGTTCGCCGACGTCAGCGGTCTGCCGGTCGAACTGCCGCAGGTGGAAGAAACCGGCTGCCTGGGCGCCGCGATGGCGGCCATGGTCGGCAGCGGCGCATTCAGCGACTTCACCGCCGCCCAGCGCGAGCTGGCACCCCGAATTGAACGGGTGCTGCCGGATGCCTCGGCAAGCGCGGCCTACGGCAAAAAATATCAACGCTATCAGGCGCTGGTTGCGGCACTGCAAACGCTGCAATCCGCGCAGTAAGGAGGCCTTATGAGCAATAAACCGCGCCTGCAGCTGGCGCTCGATCACACCCGGTTAGATGCCGCTCTGCAGACGGCGGAACGCCTGCAGCCGCACGTCGACATTATCGAGGCCGGCACCATTTTATGCATCAGCGCCGGTATCCAGGCGGTGAGCGCACTGCGCGAGCGCTGTCCGCAACATACGCTGGTGGCCGACCTGAAAGTGGCCGATGCCGGCGGTACGCTGGCGCAGCAGGCCTTCGGCCACGGTGCCAACTGGATGACCGTCATTTGCGCCGCCCCATTGGCCACCATGGCCAGTGCGTTGGAGGTGGCGCAACGACACCAGGGCGAGATCCAGATTGAGCTGTTCGGCCGCTGGACGTTGGAGGATGCCCAACAGTGGCGCGACCTCGGTATTCGCCAGGCGATATACCACCGTGGCCGCGACGCGCAGGCCAGCGGGCAAACCTGGAGCCATCAAGATTTGGATCTGATGAAGGCCTTGTCGGATCTGGGTATTGAGCTGTCGGTGACCGGCGGTATCACGCCGACCGATTTGCCGCTGTTTAAAGACATCGCCGTGACCGCTTTTATCGTCGGCAGAGCACTGGCAGAGGCTGTCGATCCGCTGGCCGCCGCCGGACACTTCCGCTCGGCCATTGATGACATCTGGAGAAGTTGATATGCGTCAGCACCCCTTGGGAATTTATGAAAAAGCCTTGCCGAAGCACCTGACCTGGCCCGAGCGGCTGGCGCTGGCCAAGGCCTGCGGTTTTGATTTTGTCGAAATGTCGGTGGATGAAAGCGACGAACGGTTGGCGCGTCTGAGTTGGAGCAAGGAGCAGCGGTTGTCGTTGGTCAGCGCCATGCTGGAAACCGGCATCAGCATCCCGTCGATGTGCCTGTCCGGTCATCGCCGCTTTCCCTTCGGCAGCCATGACGATGCGCTGCGTCAGCGTGCCTTCGAGATGATGGAACAGGCGATTCAACTGGCGAAGGACGTCGGCATCCGCACCATTCAGCTCGCCGGTTATGACGTCTATTACGAGCCACAGGACGAAAGCACCCTCGCCCGCTTCACCGAAGGGATGCAGTGGGCGGTCGAGCGCGCCGCCGCAGCGCAGGTGATGCTGGCGGTCGAGATCATGGACACCGCCTTTATGAACTCCATCAGCAAATGGAAGGCTTGGGACACCTGCCTGGCCTCCCCCTGGTTCACGGTCTATCCGGACGTCGGCAATCTTAGCGCCTGGGGCAATGACGTGGCGCAGGAGTTGGCGCTGGGTATTGACCGCATCGCGGCCATCCATTTGAAAGACACTTACCCGGTTACTGATAGCTCGCCGGGGCAGTTTCGCGACGTGCCGTTTGGCGAAGGCTGCGTCGACTTCGTCGCCGTATTCCGCACCCTGAAACAGCTTAACTACCGCGGTGCTTTCCTGATTGAAATGTGGACCGAAAAAGCCGAAGAGCCGGTGGCCGAGATCGTGCAGGCGCGCCGCTGGATCGAACAGAAAATGCAACAAGGGGGTATGACATGCTAACGCTGCCGCAGCTTAAACAACAGGTGCTGGAAGCCAACCTGGACCTGCCGCGCCATAACCTGGTGACCTTCACCTGGGGTAACGTCAGCGCCGTGGATCGCGAACGCGGGCTGGTGGTGATCAAGCCTTCCGGCGTGGAATATGAACACATGACCGTCGAGGACATGGTGGTGGTTGATCTCGCCAAGGGGCATACCGTCGAGGGCACCAAAAAGCCCTCCTCCGATACCGCCACTCACCTGGCGCTGTACCGTGAATTCGCCGACATTGGCGGTATCGTTCACACCCATTCGCGCCACGCTACCATCTGGGCGCAGGCAGGATTGGATATCCCCGCCTGGGGTACCACCCATGCCGATTACTTCTACGGAGCCATTCCCTGCACCCGCCTGATGACCGAAGACGAAATTGAGCATGAATACGAGCTGGAAACCGGCAAGGTCATTATCGATACCTTCCGCCGTCGCGGCATCAATCCGAACGCCATTCCGGCAGTATTGGTCAATTCGCACGGGCCGTTCGCCTGGGGCAAGGACGCGCACAGCGCGGTGCATAACGCAGTGGTGCTGGAAGAAATTGCCTATATGGGGATTTTTTCACGTCAGCTGACACCGGGCATTCACAGCATGCAACCGGCGCTGCTGGATAAACATTACCTGCGCAAACACGGCAAAAATGCCTACTACGGGCAATAAGTCGGCAACGCCTTTCAGTCATCCTTTTGGCAGCCAGACGCCGTTCGGCGTCTGGTGAAAGCCCCTTTGCCGGGTTAGCCATTGATCATCCTTTAACAATGCGCCGGGCGGCGACAACTGACTGGCGGCCAAAAATTCGTTATTATCCGCTCCCACTTTCCCGCCGGGCAGCCTGATGTCTAAGATTATCGATACCTTTATTGCCCCGCCGTGCCATGACCAGATAGAAACGCTGTATCAGGACGAGAGTCTGGTGCTTATCAATAAACCCGCCGGGCTGCTAAGCCTCTCGGGGAAAAATCCGCAAAATCTCGATTCGGTGCATCATCGGCTGGTGCAGCTATTTCCCGGCTGTACGCTGGTCCACCGCCTTGATTTCGGCACTTCCGGGCTGATGGTGATAGCGCGTAATAAAGCGATCAATGCCGCCCTTTGCCAACAGTTCAGTCAGCGTACTGTCACCAAGGTGTACAGCGCATTGCTCTGCGGGCACCTGAACGACGACGAAGGGGTGATAGATGCCGCGATTGCCAAAGACCCGACGCTGTTCCCGCTGATGTCGATTTGCTCAATCCACGGCAAGCCCGCTCGCTCACGCTATCGGGTCGTTGAACGCACTTATCGCGAGTTGAAAGACGGGACGTTACTGCCGTTGACGCGGGTACAGTTAATGCCGGAGACCGGGCGAACCCATCAACTGCGTATCCACTGCCGGCAGTTGGGCCACCCTATTTTGGGCTGTGATCTGTATGGCGGCCGTCTGCTGCCAGGCACCGAAGGGACGCCGCGATTGATGCTGCACGCCAGCGAACTGCATTTCGTTCATCCTGTCAGTGAAGAAAAGATCAAAGCCCATAATGCCAGCCCGTTCTGAGAGCGAGAGAATTTAAGCCGTTTTGTCTGAAACAGAACGGCTCATCTCAGCGCATCGCTGCAAGCCCCCGGCTCTGGTGTATACTCAGACTTTCTGCACCCTGCCAGCCACAGCGGCTTTGGTTCAGGCCCGTTTCAGCAAGAGCCTGACGCCTGCACAGCCCTCCAGCCAGCTCCACACAAGCCTAATTAAAGTGGAACCCCCATGAGCCAAAACACCGCTCGTATCAGCGAGATCATCGACAACGCGAAAATCTCGCCCTATCAGATCCTGATCCTTACTCTGTGTTTCCTGATTGTCCTGCTGGACGGTTTTGACACCGCAATCATCGGCTATATTGCCCCGGCGTTACGCGAGGAGTGGCAGCTGCTGCCTGCGCAGTTATCGCCGGCGTTTGGCGCGGGATTGTTCGGGCTGCTGCTCGGCAGCCTGATCTTCGGCCCGGTTGCCGATGCCATAGGGCGCAAGCGCGTGCTGCTTGCCTCCATACTGATCTTTGGCGGAGGCACTCTGGCCTCGGCCTACACCAGCTCAATCGAGTCGTTGACCCTACTGCGTTTAATCACCGGTATCGGTTTGGGAGGAGCGATGCCCACCTGTATCACCTTGAGCTCGGAATACTCGCCCGCGCGTCGGCGGATGATCATGGTCACCCTCAGCTGGAGCGGTTTCACCGCCGGTCTGGCGCTGGGCGGCATACTTGCCGGACAAATTATTCCGGCCTTCGGCTGGCGTGGCCTGCTGATGCTCGGCGGCATCGCGCCATTATTGCTGTTGCCGTTACTGGCCTGGCAGATGCCCGAGTCAGCGCGCTTTATGACTGCCAGCCCGAAACATGCCGATAGCCTGCGCCAGGTGGTCGAGCGCATCACCGGCAAAAGTTGGGCGGGCGTGACGATTATCGATGATGAACGCCCCGCGCTAGCCAGATCGCCAATCTCCCACCTGTTCATCGAAGGTCGCGCAGTGCGCACCTTGCTGCTGTGGGTAGCATTCTTCTGCTCGTTGTTTGTGTTTTATCTGCTCACCAGTTGGCTGCCGAGCATCCTCAAGGATACCGGTTACGATATCGTCCACGCATCGCGCATCGGTGCGATGGTGCCGCTGGGCGGAACCCTCGGTGCCATCCTTATGGCACTGCTGATGGACCGCGTCGGCCCCTACCGGGTGTTGGCCCTGTCGTACCTGGGGGCCGCGCTGGTGATTGGCGCTACCGGTTATCTGATGGGGGACGCCTATACGCTGGCGGTCACCGTCTTTCTCATCGGTTTCGGCGTGGCCGGGGCGCAGAACGGCCTGAATCTGGTCTCCGCTACCCTTTACCCTACCGCCGCTCGCGTCACAGGGGTCAGTTGGGCGATGGCGAGCGGTCGCTTCGGCTCGATCGTCGGTTCAATGCTTGGCGCCTGGATGATCGTCGCGGCAGGAACGTCGGAGATGTTCTTCATCTGGCTGGCGCTGCCGGTACTGGTGGGCTCTGCGGCTATTTTCCTGCTCTACCGGCTCAGCGTGAACCGCCGCGCCCCTGCGCCAGACTCCGCGTTATCAAACTGAAAAAACGAAAAAGCCGGGGCGACATCCGCAGGATACAGCCTCGGCCGGCAATAAAAAAAGGGGCCGAGGCCCCTTTTCTCTTCTTCTGCTTTATTCCGCTTTCGCGGTAGCCGCGTCTTCGGTGCGGTACAGATGAACATCCATCTGCGGGAACGGAATGCCGATATTGTTGGCATCCAGCGCGCGCTTGAAGTTCTCCATCAGATCGAAGTATACGTTCCAGTATTCCGCGTTGGTGGTCCAGGAACGGGTGACAAAGTTCAGTGAAGATGGCGCCATCTCGTTCAAGCGTACGGTTACGCCTTTGGCGTGCATGATGCGTTTGTCGGCGGCGATCACATCGCCCAACACTTTTTTCACCACATCGATATCGGCGTTATAAGCCACGCCAACTACGATGTCTACGCGGCGGTTTGGCTCGCGGGAGTAGTTGATGATGTTGCCGGCAATGATTTTGCCGTTCGGCACCACGATGGTTTTGTTGTCTGCGGTACGCAGCGTGGTGGAGAAAATCTGAACCTGGTCGACGGTACCGGCCACGCCGCCCAGATCGACATATTCACCGGCACGCAGCGGACGGAAAGCCACTAACAGTACCCCGGCAGCGAAGTTGGACAGCGAGCCCTGCAGCGCCAGGCCAACGGCCAAACCTGCGGCACCCAATACGGCGATTACCGACGTGGTCTGCACGCCAACGCGCCCCAGCACTGCGATAAAGGTGAAGGCCAGAATGCCGTAACGCGCCATGGCAGACAGGAAGTCGGCAACCGTAGCGTCGATACCGCGCAGCTTCATCACCCGGTTTAACGCATTGCTGACTACGCGGGCAATGATCGAACCAATGATGAAAATAACGATAGCCGCGACGATGTTCACCGCGTACTGAATCAATAAGTCCTGGTTCTTCACCAGCCAGTTACCGGCACCATTAATGCCGTCTACTACATTCAGATCTTTCATTCGTGTCGTCCTAACTTGTCCCTAAGGGGATAAACTCGCAAAAAAAACTGACATCAGCCGTCAGTCGGAAACCACCGCCTTAGGTTAACCAACATTTCCACCGCATGCCAACCGTAAGCGTCAAAAATAGCCAAACTGCCGCCACGCTTCTTCTATGCTGAACACAGCGCTATCGCCTTTATAACGATAAGGAACTTCATCGGTTATGCACATTCCATCGTCAATCAAACACTACTGGCAGGTTCGGCCAAGGCTGCTGCTGTCCGTCGGCGCGGGCATCTTGTGCTACCTGCTGCTGCCCGCCACGCTTTCTGAGCTGCAGCGGCTGATGCTTGGCTGGAACGTTTTGGCCTGGTGCTACCTGCTGTTTCTCTGGCGACTGATGCTGATCAGCACGCCAAAGCACATCCGCCAACTGGCGCGTGCACAGGATGAGAGCGCCAGTATGGTGCTGGCACTGGTCAGCATCGGCTGTCTGGTGAGCATTTTGTCCATTCTGTTTGAGCTGAGCACCGCCAAACAGGTCAGCGACTCGCTGAAGACGTTGCATCTGGCGCTGACGGGCGCGACGCTGGTGGTGTCCTGGTTACTGCTGCCCACGGCATTTACCATGCACTATGCTCATCAGTTTTATCGTCAGGGCGCACAGCAGGATCCGCTGCCCCTGCTGTTTCCCGGCGAGCTTAAAGAGCCGACCTATTGGGACTTTGCCTATTTCTCGTTCACCATCGCGGTGGCCTCGCAAACCGCAGACGTGGCCGTTGGTGCGGCCGAAGTGCGCAAAGTCGCTCTGCTGCAATCGGTGATTTCCTTTGTCTTCAATCTGGTGATCCTGGGGCTGTCAATCAACGTCGGCGCCAGCCTGTTGGGCTAACAACGAAAAAGGCTCCCCGCAAAGGGAGCCTTTCAATATGACTAACAGCTAACCGAGATTACAGAACGTCTACTGCGTTCAGATCTTTGAAAGCCTGTTCCAGACGAGTAATCATGGAAGTCTGGGCTGAACGCAGCCATACGCGTGGATCGTAGTATTTCTTGTTCGGCTGGTCGGCGCCTTTCGGGTTGCCCAACTGGCCCTGCAGGTAAGCTTCGTTCGCTTTGTAGTACTGCAGGATACCGTCCCAGGTTGCCCATTGGGTATCGGTATCGATGTTCATTTTGATCACGCCGTAACCTACGGATTCTTTGATCTCTGCGTCGGTAGAACCGGAACCGCCGTGGAACACGAAGTTCAGGCTGTTGTGCGGCAGATTGAATTTCTTGGACACGTAGTCCTGAGAATCGCGCAGGATGGTCGGAGTCAGTTTAACGTTGCCTGGCTTGTATACGCCGTGCACGTTACCGAAGGACGCCGCGATGGTGAAGCGTGGGCTGATGGCGTTCAGTTTTTCGTACGCGTAAGCCACGTCTTCCGGTTGGGTGTACAGAGCGGATGCGTCCATATGGCTGTTGTCCACGCCATCTTCTTCACCGCCGGTGCAGCCCAGTTCGATTTCCAGAGTCATACCCAGTTTCGCCATGCGAGTCAGGTATTTGCTGCAAATTTCGATGTTTTCTTCCAGGGACTCTTCAGACAGGTCGATCATGTGAGAAGAGAACAGTGGCTTACCGGTGGCCGCGAAGTGTTTCTCGCCGGCGTCCAGCAGGCCGTCCAGCCATGGCAGCAGTTTCTTCGCACAGTGGTCGGTGTGCAGAATAACCGGCACGCCGTAATGCTCAGCCAACTGGTGAACATGATGTGCACCAGAGATAGCGCCCAGAATTGCTGCACCCTGAGGAACGTCAGTCTTCACGCCTTTACCGGCGATGAACGCGGCACCGCCGTTAGAGAACTGTACGATGACCGGAGCACGCACCTTCGCCGCTGTTTCCAGCACGGCGTTGATGGAGTCGGTACCTACGCAGTTCACTGCTGGCAGAGCAAAGTTGTTCTCTTTAGCTACTGCGAATACTTTCTGAACGTCATCACCAGTGATGACACCCGGTTTTACGAAATCAAAAATTTTAGACATGTTACTTTGTCCTGTTTCGTCGGCCGTAGATGGATGTAAATCGATTTTTTCATGCCGCGCCGCGTTGTGCCGCGCGGTATAAAACAAACGGGCGGCTTTCGCCTCCCGTTGTCTGAATTACTGCTTAGCGCGCTCTTCCAGCATCACAACCGCCGGTAACGCTTTACCTTCCACGAACTCCAGGAAGGCGCCGCCGCCGGTTGAGATGTAGGAAATCTTGTCAGCAATGCCGAACAGGTCGATTGCTGCCAGGGTGTCGCCGCCGCCTGCGATAGAGAAGGCTTCGCTGTCTGCGATAGCGCGAGCGACAATTTCGGTGCCCCGACGGAAGTTAGGGAACTCGAATACGCCAACCGGGCCATTCCACAGAATGGTTTTGGCGTTCTTCAGGATAACGGCCAGACGCTCGGCTGAGACGTCGCCCATATCCAGAATTTGCTCGTTGTCCTGAATTTCGTTCGCCTGTTTCACGGTCGCAACCG
This sequence comes from Serratia liquefaciens, assembly GCF_027594825.1. Classification (NCBI taxonomy): domain Bacteria; kingdom Pseudomonadati; phylum Pseudomonadota; class Gammaproteobacteria; order Enterobacterales; family Yersiniaceae; genus Serratia; species Serratia liquefaciens. Next base: position 2,014,433 of record NZ_CP088930.1, read on the forward strand.
CGTTTTCAGAGAACTCGGTCGCCACGCGCACGTCGGTCGGAACCGGAATGTCGCAGGTTTCCAGCAGTTTCTTGGCGTTGTCGATCAGATCAGGTTCATACAGAGACTGGCCCACGTTGTTACCCTGCGCCGCCACGAAGGTGTTGGCGATGCCACCACCGACGATCAGCTGATCGGCGATTTTGGACAGGGAATCCAGTACGGTCAGTTTGGTGGAAACTTTAGAACCGCCCACGATGGCAACCATCGGACGGGCAGGGTTGCCCAGTGCTTTACCCAGCGCTTCCAGCTCTGCGGACAGCAGCGGGCCGGCACAGGCAACAGGAGCGAACTTGCCCACACCGTGGGTGGAAGCCTGCGCGCGGTGTGCGGTGCCGAAGGCGTCCATCACATACACGTCACACAGTGCCGCATATTTCTTGGAAAGGGTTTCGTCGTCTTTTTTCTCGCCCTTGTTGAAACGGACGTTTTCCAGCACTACCAGCTCGCCTTCTGCAACATCAACGCCATCCAGGTAGTCTTTAGCCAGACGTACCGGGTTTTTCAGGTGGTCTTTCAGATAGTTGACAACAGGCAGCAGGGAGAATTCTTCGTTGTACTCGCCTTCGGTAGGACGGCCCAGGTGGGAAGTTACCATCACGCGGGCGCCTTGTTTCAGCGCAGCTTCAATAGTCGGCAGGGAGGCACGGATACGTGCATCGGAAGTCACTTTACCGTCTTTCACTGGAACGTTCAGATCGGAGCGGATCAGAACGCGTTTACCTGCCAGATCCAGATCGGACATGTTAATTACAGACATGGTGAACCCTCTTGGTTGATTCTCTATAAAGTTGCCTGAGCGGCGCACCGGCCAGTGCCGATGCCGCCGTACTAGAAACCGCTTGCGGCCATTGCCCGTGTTGTATCCAACATCCGGTTGGCAAAGCCCCATTCATTATCACACCAGACCAAGGTCTTGATCAGGTGTTGTCCGCTGACCCGAGTCTGCGTACCGTCGACGATAGCGCTGTGCGGGTCATGGTTAAAATCGATCGAGACTAATGGTAGTTCCGTATAGTCAACTATACCACGAAAAGATCCCCGTGCGGCCATTTGCAACAGCTGGTTGACCTCTGCCACTTTCACCGCCGAACTGACGCTGACGCTGAGATCGATGGCCGTCACGTTGATGGTCGGTACACGTACGGAAATCGCTTCGAAACGATCGCAAAATTGCGGAAAAACGCGGGTAATACCGGCGGCCAGCTTGGTGTCGACCGGAATAATCGACTGGCTCGCCGCGCGGGTGCGCCGCAAATCCTGGTGATAGGCGTCAATCACCGGCTGATCGTTCATCGAAGAGTGAATGGTGGTCACCGTGCCCGATTCGATGCTGAAGGCATCGTCCAGCAGCTTGATCACCGGAATAATGCAGTTGGTGGTGCATGACGCATTGGACACGATGCGGTGTTCTGCCAGCAGCGTCTGATGGTTGACGCCAAACACGATGGTGGCGTCCAGATCGTTGCCGCCGGGGTGAGCGAACAACACTTTCTTCGCCCCCGCCGCCAGATGGGCCTCGCCATCCGCCCGACTGCCGTACACGCCGCTGCAGTCCAGCACCACGTCAACGCCCAACTCGCCCCAGGGAAGCTGTTCCACCGTCGGCTGATGCAGCAAACGAATGGTATCGTCCCCGACGGTCAACATGTCGCATTCCTGGCGAACATCCCAGGCAAAACGGCCATGGCTGGAGTCGTATTTCAGCAGGTGGGCCATCCCCTCGGCGTTCGCCAATTCGTTGATCGCCACCACGGAAATTTCCGCTCTTCGTCCCGATTCATACAGTGCGCGTAAAACGCTGCGGCCGATGCGGCCAAAGCCGTTAATCGCTATGCGGATTGTCATGCTGCTCCTGAAAAAGGGCCTTCTCCCACCGGGCAGGCTCACCGTACCAGAGAGGGCGCTGATGGGTTATCCGATCAAGCTAACCCGCATAGAGTACTTTAGCGCACCGCCTGCTGTGAATCGTCACGTCGCATTATTCATTTCATCAGACGCGCTTTCATCACCTTCACTCCGGTATTTCTGTTGAATACCGACACAACTGAAACGCTTCAGCTGAGCATAAACCAAAGTTTTGCCAAAAGGAACAGATGCGACAGCTCGCCTGACAACTGATCGACACTTTGCGGGAATAAAATGATCTGGCGCACACTTTTGCCGCCTCCTCCCCTAGCGACGCGCCAGGTATTCCGACAACAACGAGGCTTCGCCATAGTGCTGGCGGAAATAATCGCGCAAAAATTCGACCGTCACCCGCACCTTGGCCGAGGTCGCCAGGCGCGAAACGTACACCGCCCAAATATCCGCCGGCTGGTAGTAATCCGGCAGAATATGCACCAGCCAGCCGTTTTCAATGCTCTCCCGCACGTCCCAGAAGGAGCGCAGCGCCACGCCCTGCCCATCCAGGCACCATTGATGCACGATTTCACCGTTGTTGGACGACAGCCCGCCGGTCACCTTTACCGCCTCCTCCCCCTGCGGCCCCTGCAGCCGCCACAGGCCAAAAGGATGGTCGCGCTCCTTGATCGCCAGGCAAGCGCGTCCGGACAGCTCACTCAGGTTCTTGGGTGTGCCGCAACGCTGCAGGTATTCCGGAGAGGCGCACAGGATACGCTGGTTCTGCGCCAGCTTACGGGCGATCAGATTGGGAGCAATGTCATCACCGATGCGGATATCCAGATCAAAACCTTCGCTAACCAAATCCACCAGCCGATCGGAAACGTCCAGCCGCAGCTCCAGTGCCGGGTACTGCAGCGCCAGCGCCGACAGTGCCGGGCCGACAAAACGCCGACCGAAACCGAAGCTGCTGACAATGCGCAGCGTGCCCTGCGGTGCCTGACGGGCGTCGGAAAGCTCATCCATCATTTGATCGACGTCGTTGAGAATGCGCTGCGCCCACTCGTAAATGCGTTCGCCATCTTCGGTGATTGCCACCCGCCGCGTAGTGCGATGCAGCAACGTGACCTCCAGCGCCTTTTCCAGCAGCGCGATGCGTTTGCTGATGAATGCCGGTGAAACCCCCAGCTCGTCGGCAGCGGCGGCAAACCCGGCGCGCCGCGCCACCAGCACAAACACCCGCAGGTCACTCAGAATAGGCAGATTATTCATGATTCGTGTTTTATGTTTCACCGTTTGCAGTATTGATTAACAGTTAGTCAATTATAGGATGAAAGGGATGTCAATCGCCCCTCTTCACAAGTGAGATCCTATGTGCAAAAGCTATAAAATCGCCGCCATACCGGGAGACGGTATTGGCCAGGAAGTGATGCCGGAAGGCATTCGGGTGTTGCAGGCCGCTGCCGCGCGTTGGGATTTGTCCCTGGAATTTGAAACCTTCGAATGGGCCAGCTGCGACTATTACCTGCAGCACGGCAAGATGATGCCGGACGATGGGCTTGAGCAACTGCAAGGCTTCGACGCGGTCTATTTTGGTGCCGTCGGCTGGCCGGACAAGGTGCCGGACCATGTCTCGCTGTGGGGGTCGTTGCTGAAATTCCGTCGCGATTTCGATCAGTACGTCAACCTGCGTCCGGTGCGCTTGTTCCCCGGCGTCCCCTGCCCGCTGGCGCACAAAAAACCGGGCGATATCGATTTTTACGTGGTGCGTGAAAATACCGAAGGGGAGTACTCGTCGCTCGGCGGTCGGATGTTTGAAGGCACCGAACGTGAAATGGTGATCCAGGAGTCGGTGTTCACCCGCCACGGCGTCGACCGCATTTTGAAATACGCTTTTGAGCTGGCGCAACAACGCCCGCGTAAAACGCTTACCGCCGCCACAAAATCCAACGGTATGGCGATCAGCATGCCGTATTGGGATGAACGCGTAGCCGCTATGGCGCAGCAGTATCCGGACATTCGCTGGGACAAGCAGCATATCGATATTCTGTGCGCACGCTTCGTGCTGCAACCCGAACGTTTCGACGTGGTGGTGGCTTCAAACCTGTTCGGCGATATCCTGTCCGATCTTGGCCCGGCCTGCGCCGGCACCATCGGTATTGCGCCTTCGGCCAACCTCAATCCCGAACGCCGCTTCCCGTCGCTGTTCGAACCGGTACACGGTTCCGCACCGGATATCTTCGGCAAAAACATTGCCAACCCGGTCGCCATGATCTGGGCCGGCGCCATGATGCTGGACTTCCTCGGTGCGGGGGAACCGCGCTATCGCCAGGCTCACGACGGTATTCTCGCCGCCATCGAACAGATCATCGCCAGTGGGCCACGAACTCCGGACATGCATGGCGATGCCACCACCCAGCAGGTGGGTCAGGCGATCGCCGCCCTGCTTTAACCTAAACATTCACACCATAAATGACTATGCAGAGCGATATATATCGCTCTGCATAGTCACGTGCTAATTTTGTATTCCTCCATAAATTCTCATCGTAATTCGCTAAAAAGCCCCCGAAAAGCCCACACTAAATCCACGGTCAAGATCACAACAAATTATTCACATACTGTGTTTTATCCCTTCACAGATGCCCTAATTGTGGCCTCAGATTAATTTATGCACACTCACAAATGTTAATGAAGGGTAAAAACTCACGGCATCTGCAGTACCGGGATATGCACCCTACGTGGTCTAACAAACGGCTTAACGCCAATCAATAAGGCTGAGATGCACAGCAGCCAACCACAAATAACAGGAGTTCACGCCCATGCAGAGCACGCCCAAAAAGGATGTCATGCTCATTGCCATCAGCCTGTGCAGCATCGCGCTGATTGCCAGCTGCCTGATGCTCTTCCCGATTCAGTCAGAGCGGGTCGCCACTACCATTTTTAACGCGGTCACCCGCCTGTTCGGTTCCACCATTCAGGTGCTGGTGCTGATGGCACTGCTGGTGGTGCTTTATCTGGCCTTGAGCAAATACGGCAATATCCGCCTTGGCGAAGGCAAGCCTCAGTACCCCACTCTGGCCTGGGTATTTATGTTCATTTGCGCCGGATTGGGTTCCTCAACCCTGTACTGGGGCGTGATGGAATGGGCTTATTACTATCAAACGCCGGGACTGAACATTGCCCCACGTACGCCAAAGGCGTTGGAATACAGCATCAGCTACTCGTTCTTTCACTGGGGGTTAAGCGCCTGGGCAACCTATGCGCTGGCCTCGCTGATCATGGCCTATCACTTTCACGTCCGTAAAAATAAGGGCTTAAGTCTGTCCGGCATTATCTCGGCCATCACCGGCGCACGCGCCGACGGCCCTATAGGCCGGACGGTAGACCTTATTTTTCTGGTTGCCACCGTGGGCGCGCTGACTATCTCGCTGGTGTTAACCGCCTCCACCTTCACCCGCGGGCTAACGGCACTCACCGGCATTCCGGATACCTTCACGGTACAGGCAGCGGTGATCCTGCTGGCCGCGGTCATTTTCTGTCTCAGCTCTTATATCGGCATCGACGGCGGCATGCAGCGGCTGAGCAAAATGGTCGGCTGGGGCGCGTTTATCTTCGCCGCACTGGTCCTGCTGGTCGGCCCGACCGAATTCACCATCAATAACACCGTTAATGCTATCGGCCTGACGGCGCAGAACTTCCTGCAGATGAGCCTGTTTACCGATCCGATGGGAGACGGCAGCTTTAGCCGCAGCTGGACCGTGTTCTACTGGCTGTGGTGGATTTCCTATACGCCGGGCGTGGCGATGTTTGTGACCCGGGTCTCTCGCGGGCGCAAGATCAAAGAGGTGATTTGGGCCCTGCTGCTCGGCAGCACCCTCGGTTGCTGGTTCTTTTTCGGCTCACTGGAAAGCTTCGCCATGCATCAGTTCATCAGCGGCCAGTTGAACGTGCCTGAGGTGCTCAATACCCAGGGCGGTGAAACGGCGGTGCAAATGCTGCTGATGTCACTGCCGCTGGGCAAACTGTTCCTCGCGGGCTACCTGTTTATCATGATTATTTTTCTGGCGTCGCATATGGATGCCGTCGCCTACACCATGGCAGCCACCAGCACCCGGAATCTGCAGGAGGGGCAGGATCCCAGCCCGATGCTGCGGCTGTTTTGGTGCGTGGTGATCACCCTCATCCCGCTGTCGATCCTGTTTACCGGGGCCTCCCTGGACACCATGAAAACCACCGTCGTCCTGACCGCTTTGCCGTTCCTGCTAGTGCTGCTGGTAAAAACCTACGGTTTCGCCCGTTGGCTGAAACAGGATTACGCCGCGATACCGGCACACCTGATCGAAGTCAGCCGACCGACGTTGCCCCTTCCGTCTGAACCGCCGGCCGTTAGCCCGTTAAACAACACAACCGTCGTCTGAAACACTCCCGTGGAATAAAAACAAATAAGAGGAAGGTTATTATGAGCACTGCGATCCCCGTACTGACATTACCCAATGACTTCTGCGCCGATGCCCGCGAGGCGTATACCATTCCGGCGCAGTTTTATACTCACCCGGCTGCGTTCGATCATGAAAAAGAGCGCGTATTCGCCAACAGCTGGATCTGCGTGGCACACGGCAGTGAAGTTGCCCAGCCAAATGATTACATCACCCGCGAGATCATCGGCGAAAATATCCTGGTGGTCCGCGGCCGCGACAAGGAGTTGCGCGCCTTTTATAACGTTTGCCCACACCGGGGTCACCAATTGCTGTCAGGCGACGGCAAGGCCAAAAACGTCATCACCTGCCCGTACCACGCCTGGGCGTTCAAGCTCGACGGCGAACTGGCTCATGCACGCAACTGCGAGAACGTGCATAACTTCAATAAAGACATCGCCCATCTGACGCCGGTACGGGTAGAAGAATACGGCGGGTTTATTTTTATCAACATGGATCCGCAGGCCGGCAGCGTAGAAGAGCAACTTCCAGGGCTGGCGGCAAAAGTGCGCGAAGCCTGCCCGACAGTAGATAACCTGAAGCTGGCGGCGCGCTTTACCACGCTCACCCCAGCCAACTGGAAGAACATCGTCGACAACTACCTCGAATGCTATCACTGCGCACCGGCACACCCCGGCTTTGCCGATTCAGTGCAGGTCGATCGCTACTGGCACACCCTGCACGGCAACTGGACGCTGCAATTTGGCTACGCCCGCCCTTCGGAACAATCATTCAAATTCGAAGAAGGCAAAGATGCCAGCTTCCACGGCATCTGGCTGTGGCCTTGCACCATGTTCAATATCCCACCGTTGGAAGGGATGATGACGGTGATTTATGAGTTCCCGGTCGATGCGGAAACCACCCTGCAACACTATGACATTTACTTCACCAACGAAGAGCTGACCGCCGAACAGCAGAGGTTGATCGAATGGTATCGCGACGTATTCCGTCCGGAAGATCTGCGGCTGGTCGAGAGCGTGCAGAAAGGGTTGAAGTCACGCGGTTATCGCGGTCAGGGGCGGATTATGGCTGACGGTGCAGGCAGCGGCGTCAGCGAGCACGGCATCGCACACTTCCACAACCTGGTGGCGCAAGTCTTCCAGCCCTGAATCTGCCAGGCGGTATAACCTGTTTTGCGCGGGCTCTGCCCGCGCTCTGGAGTGAATGACATGTCGAGTTATCGGATGTTGGATGTCCGCGTGATCGAAATCGAAACCGTTACCGCACAGGTAAAGCGTTTTACTCTGGAGGACCCGACGCAGCGGCCGTTGCCGACATTCAGCGGCGGCAGCCATATCATCGTGCAGATGCAGCAGGGCGAGCAGTGCTACCGTAATGCCTACTCGCTGTTAAGTTCCCCTTTCGACCTGCACCGTTATCAGATTGCCGTGCGCCGCGAGTCTCCCTCTAAAGGCGGATCGGATTTCATGCATGACCGCGTAAAAATTGGCGACACGCTGACCATTAGCACGCCAAACAATCTGTTTGCGCTGGCACCCACCGCGGAACAACACCTGCTGATTGCCGGCGGCATCGGCATCACGCCGTTTCTGGCGCAGCTGCACGAGCTGCACCAGCGCGGTCAGCGTTACCGCTTGCACTATTGCTTTCACAGCGAAGAGCACAATGCTTTTCAAACGCAGCTGCAGGCGTCTCCTTTTGCCGAACATGTGCGCTATCACATTTCCAGTCAGGGTGGCCGTTTGGATGTGACGCGTCTGCTGGCCGAGGCGGAACCCGACGCCCACATCTATGTGTGTGGTCCTTCGGCGTTGAACGATGCGGTATTGCAGGCGGCGGCAGCGTTGGGAATTGCGCCAACACGTGTGCACCGCGAAGCCTTTGCCGCAGCAAACAGCCAGGGGGGGGCTTTTACTCTGGTACTGGCACGCTCAGGCATTGAACTGGAGGTCGCGCCAAATATGACCATTCTGCAGGCGTTGGAAAACAGCAAGGCGGCCAAAGTAGAATGCCTGTGCCGGGAGGGGATTTGCGGTACCTGTGAAACGCGAATTCTCGAAGGCGAAGCCGACCACCGCGATCAGTATCTGAGCGAGGAAGAGCGAGAGGCGCAACAGAGCCTATTGATCTGCTGCTCACGGGCCAGGGGACCACGGCTGGTGCTGGATTTGTAATTCAGTGAGCCGCGTCCCTTCGTGGGGCGCGGCCATGGTCGAAGCTAGGCCTTAGGGAAAATCCACAGGTGCTCTGCCGGCAGCGACAGCCGGCAAAGCGTCTGACCGCGCACTTCGGTGCCATAAGCCCGCACCACGAAATCTTCGGCAACGGTGCGGAACAGGTATTCCCAACGATCGCCCAGATACATGCTGGTCAGCAGTGGCAACTCCAGTTGGTTGCCCTGGGGATCTTCCCCCAGACGCACGCGTTCTACCCGGATCACCGCCGTGGCTTCATCACCGACGTTTACCCCTGCACCAGCCATGCCCCACAGCGCCCAGTCTTTCCCTTCGATGCGCGCTTTGCCCTCGCTCATCTCGGTGATTTTGCCGAACAGACGGTTATTACTGCCCATAAACTCGGCGGTAAACAGGGTCGAGGGAGAACCGTACATTTCCTGCGGCGTACCCTGCTGTTCGATCTTGCCGTTGTTGAGCAACAAAATACGATCGGAAATGGCCATCGCCTCGTTCTGATCGTGGGTCACCATCAGCGCCGACAACCCAAGCTTGATAATCAGTTCACGCAGGAACACCCGCGCCTCTTCGCGCAGCTTGGCATCAAGGTTAGATAGCGGCTCATCCAGCAGGATCACCGGCGGGTTGTACACCAGCGCCCGACCAATCGCCACGCGCTGCTGCTGGCCACCGGACAGCTGATGCGGATGGCGTTTGCCCAGATGTCCCAGCCCCAGTTGATCCAGCACCCCTTGCACCCGCTGGGTAATTTCTGCCGAGGCGACTTTGCGTAATTTCAGCGGGTAGGCGACATTCTCAAACACGGTTTTATGCGGCCACAGGGCATAAGACTGAAATACCAGGCCGAGGTTGCGCTCTTCCGCCGGGATCTCGCTGCGCGCAGTGCCGTCGTACACCTTATTGTTGCCAATGATAATGCTGCCCTGCGTTGGTTTTTCCAGCCCGGCGACCGCCCGCAGCAACGTCGTTTTACCGCTGCCCGACGGCCCCAGCAGCGAAACTACCTCGCCGCGCTTTAGCTGCATCGAAACGCCCTTCAGCACCGGGTTGTCGCCGTAGGTCAAATGCAGGTTCTCTACCGAAAGTTCAATCATGTAATTTCACTCCAAAGCGCAAGGCGATCCCCAGCCCCAGCACCACCAGCAGGATGTTAATGAAGGAGAGTGCGGCCACGATATCAATGGCACCCGCCGCCCACAGCGAAACCAGCATCGAACCTATGGTTTCGGTGCCTGGCGACAGCAGGTAAACCCCGGTGGAATACTCTCGCTCGAAAATCAGGAACATCAGCAGCCACGAGCCGATCAGGCCGTAGCGCGACAGCGGAATGGTCACGTGGCGGGTGATCTGCCCACGGGAGGCACCGGCACTGCGCGCCGCCTCTTCCAGTTCTGGGCCGACCTGCAACAGCGTCGAGGAGATCAACCGCAGGCCGTAGGCCATCCATACCACGGTATACGCCAGCCAAACGCTGAAGATGGTGCTGCGCAAAGAACGTAGCCAGACAATCAGGTTTTCCCGCAGCCATTCGGCGACCGGCAGGGCCGACAGCCAGCCCTCTTTCAGCGACTTGTCCAGCCACATCGGCAGGAACAGGAACACCCACAGGAACGCCAGCCCCGCCAGCAACCCCGGCACCGCACGCGGTACCAGCACGCTGTAATCGAGAAAACGGGTAGCGCCGTCGGGTTTGCGGTGCATGGCAATGCCGATGAACAGATAACAGACCACCGCCAGAGCACCGCCGATCACCCCAATCGCCATCGAGTTGACGATGGCCCGCAACAGGTTGGGTTGCTGCCAGATGGTGCGGAAGGTATTGAGCGACAGCTCGTCCCAGAGAGAAACGCCCACGCCCCAGTTGGAGATAAAGGCACGCAGCACCACGCCCACCAGTGGTACACCTATGGTCACCGTCAGCCAAAACACCACCACCGCACCGGCAACCCAGCGCCATTTACCCAGCGGCAGCGCCCGCGCCTGAGACGCCTTGCCCTTGACGGTGACGAAACGGTTGGCGGTGCGCATCAGACGGCGCTGCAACATCACCAGCGGAATGGTGATGCAAATCAGCACCACCGCCACCGCCGCCATCAGATGATAAGACGGCGTGCCCAGCTTGTTGGTCAGTTGATACAGGTAGGTCGCCAGCACCAGGTTACCTTCCGGATCGCCCAACACCAGCATCAGGCCGAACACCTCCAGCCCGAGAAAGAACAGCAATACGCCGGCATACAGAATCGAAGGGCGTACCATCGGCAAGCTGACGGCGGTCATGACCTGCAAGGGGGAAGCTCCCGCCGTACGAGCGGCCTCCTCCACGTCGGAGCCGACGCTGCGCAAGGCCGAAGAAATATAAAGGTAGGCGTGCGGCACATGGGTTAACCCGGCAATGACCACGATGCTGGCCATCGAATAGATATTCCAGGGCACAAAGCCCAGCAGCGACTCCGCCCACAGCGAAAAGAAGCCTACCGGCCCGGCGGCCACCACGTAGCCAAAACCCAGCACCATCGGCGAGACAAAAATCGGCACCAGGATCAGCGGCTCTATAAACCGGCGACCAGGCAGATCGGTTCTGACCATCAAAAAGGCCAGGATCCCCCCCAGCGGAATGGCGATCACCACCAGCCCAAAGGCCAGAATAAATCCGCTTTTCAGTGCTTTGTAAAAGTCAGGATCGGTGAAAATAAACTCGAACGCCTCAAGGCTAAAAACCTTGGAGGGCGAAAAAAAGGGGGCGGAGAGGAAACTTTGAATCACGATAAAGGACAGCGGTACGTAGATAACCAGTGCGGTTATCAACACCACCAAGCCACGCGGCAGGCTCTGCCACTTTCTACGCCATGTATTCATAATCTATCCCAATGGTTGTAAACATCGACCACCAAAGGGCGCGCGCCTCCCTGGCAGACGCGCGTCCGGAGCCTGTCCTTATTTATTTTGCCGCGGCGGTACGCCACTGTTTGATGTAGTCCAGCCGTTTGGCCGGCTGCAGGTACTCCAACAGGCTCTCGTCTACTGGGATCGGCTTCAGCGCATTGCCAAGCATTTTGGTCATGCCGTCGATGTCGTTTTTACCTTCAATGTCATTACGGATAGAGGGAATATCCGCCTGGTTGGCGAGAATGCTCTGGCCCTTTTCCGACAGTACGTAGTTAAGCCACAGCTTGGCCGCATTGGCGTTGGCGGCCTCTTTGCTGATAAAGGACACGCGCGACAGCACCAGGGTGTAATCTTTCGGGTAAGCGATGCCCAGAGAAGGGTCTGTTTTGGCGCGTGCTTCGGCGTAGGAGCCCAGGATATTGAAACCAATCAGGTTTTCACCGGACGATACCCTTTCCATCATGGTACCGGTGGACGACTGCACGGCCAGGCCGCCTTTGGCGACGTCAGCCAGCGTAGCGAAATAGTTCGGGTCGGCCTTGAAGTCCTGCACCGACAGCATGAAACCCAACCCTGATTTTTCAATGTCATAGGTCGTGACTTTCTTTTTAAACTTGTCGGTTTGGCTGGCGATCAGCTTTGCCAGCGCAGCGTGCGAGTCCGGCACATCCCCCTGCGGGATCAGCCGTTTGTTATAAATGAAGACCACCGGCTCGTAGGTGGTGCCGTAGGCTTTCTCTTTCCAGACCGCCCACTTGGGCAATTGGCCCTGTTCCGGCGAAGCGTATTCTTGCGCATAGTCGGTTGCCAGCTTCAGCGCGGTATCCATCGACGAACTCCACACCACGTCGCCGCTGGTGCCGCCCGCCGCCTGTTCGCTGATATAGCGGTTATACAGTTCGGTGCTGTTCATGTCGTTGTATTCGACCTTGACGCCCGGGTACAGCGCTTCGAACCCCTGAATCAGCGGCCCTGCGGCTTTGGTATCGGTGGTGGAATACACCACTACCTTGCCTTCTTTCTTCGCGCCATCCACAATTTTCTGGTAGTCGGCTGGATAGCCCGCGGGGAACTCAGCGTAAGCAGGCACTGCACCCAGTACAGCCATCGCCACCATCGACGCGCCGATTTTTGTCAACATGATCAACTCCTGGTTACATTTAATAAACTAAAAATTAACATATAGTTAATAAGTGTTCTTACGCAACGCCGTTGATTTTTTATCTTCGTGTTTTGTGAGGTTGGGCGATTTTTGGGCAACAAAAAGCCCGGCAAGGTGCCGGGCTGGGGTAACGCGACGCGAGATGCCTTATTTCAGCAGTGCCTGCGCCTTGGCCACCACGTTATCCACGGTGAAGCCGAACTCTTTGAACAGCTGCTCCGCCGGTGCAGACTCACCAAAGGTGGTCATGCCCACGATAGCGCCGTTCAGGCCCACGTACTTGTACCAGTAGTCCGCGATACCCGCTTCCACCGCCACGCGGGCCGTCACCGCCGCCGGCAGCACGGATTCACGGTAAGCCGCGTCCTGCTTGTCGAAGGCGTCGGTAGACGGCATCGACACCACGCGCACCTGGGTGCCCGCCGCGCTCAGCTTGTCTGCCGCTTCCACGGTGATACCCACTTCCGAACCGGTGGCAATCAGGATGACGTCCGGCGTACCGGCACAGTCCTTCAGCACGTAGCCGCCGCGGTAAACGTTGGCCAGCTGCTCCGCGGTACGCGGCTGCTGGGTCAGGTTCTGACGCGAGAAAATCAGCGTGGTCGGGCCGTCGTTGCGCTCGATGCCGTACTGCCAGGCAATCGCCGATTCCACCTGGTCACACGGACGCCAGGTGCTCATGTTCGGGGTCACGCGCAGGCTGGCAATCTGCTCAACCGGCTGGTGCGTCGGGCCGTCTTCGCCCAGACCGATGGAGTCATGGGTGTAGACGAACACGTTGCGGATTTTCATCAGCGCCGCCATGCGCACCGCGTTACGGGCGTATTCCACGAACATCAGGAAGGTCGCAGAGTACGGCAGGAAGCCGCCGTGCAGCGCGATGCCGTTGGTGATGGCGGTCATGCCGAACTCGCGCACGCCGTAGTGGATGTAGTTACCCGCCGGGTCTACGTTCAGCGCTTTCGAGCCGGACCACATGGTCAGGTTGCTCGGTGCCAGGTCAGCGGAGCCGCCGAGGAATTCAGGCAGCACCTTGCCGAAGGCTTCCAGCGCGTTCTGCGAGGCCTTGCGGCTGGCGATGTTGGCCGGGTTGGCCTGCAGCTGCTCGACGAAGGCTTTGGCGTCGGCTTTCCAGCTGGCCGGCAGTTCGCCGTTCATGCGGCGTTTGAACTCGGCAGCCAGTTCCGGGAAGGCCTTGGCGTAGGCCGCAAACCTGTCGTTCCAGGCCGCTTCTTTCGCCTTGCCGGCTTCTTTGGCGTCCCACTGGGCATAGATGTCCTGCGGGATTTCGAAGGCGGCGTATTTCCAGCCCAGGGCTTCGCGGGTGGCAGCCACTTCGGCGGCGCCCAGCGCAGCACCGTGCACGTCGTGGGTACCGGCCTTGTTCGGGGAGCCGAAGCCAATCACGGTTTTGCACATCAGCAGGGACGGCTTGTCGGTGACCTTGCGGGCTTCTTCAATCGCGGCCTTGATGGCGTCAGGGTTGTGACCGTCCACGTGACGCACCACGTGCCAGCCGTAAGCTTCAAAGCGCTCGGCGGTGTTGTCGGTGAACCAGCCTTCCACGTGACCGTCGATGGAGATGCCGTTGTCATCGTAGAACGCGGTCAGTTTGCCGAGCTTGAGGGTACCGGCCAGGGAACAGACTTCGTGAGAGATGCCTTCCATCATGCAGCCGTCGCCCATAAAGGCGTAGGTGTGGTGGTCAACGACGTCATGGCCCGGGCGGTTGAACTGCGCGGCCAGGGTACGTTCGGCAATGGCGAAGCCGACGGCGTTGGCAATGCCCTGGCCCAGCGGACCGGTGGTGGTTTCCACGCCTGGGGTGTAGCCGTATTCCGGGTGACCCGGAGTTTTGGAGTGCAGCTGGCGGAAGTTTTCCAGCTCGCTCATCGGCAGGTCGTAGCCGGTGAGGTGCAACAGGCTGTAAATCAGCATGGAGCCATGGCCGTTGGAGAGGACGAAGCGGTCACGGTCAGCCCAGTGGGGGTTGGTCGGGTTGTGGTTCAGGTAGTCACGCCACAGGACTTCGGCGATGTCCGCCATGCCCATAGGTGCACCCGGGTGGCCGGAATTTGCTTTTTGTACGGCGTCCATGCTGAGTGCGCGGATGGCGTTGGCAAGCTCTTTACGAGAGGACATGTTTTACTCCAGGTCGGATTAAAAAATCAGTCAAGTTTTCTATTTTCTCAGACTCCGCATTAAAACGGCAATCCCTAATACCAAATGAGAGCGAGTTCACAACTTATTAGCACAATTGGTCGGTTTTTCGGAATAACACTATTTTCCCGATTGTCGGCGTACACTAGTCTCAAGCGGCAAGATTTCCCTAAACTAAAATGACACGACCCCCTTGTTACTCTCACAGGAAAATGGCTTTATGAAGATCCGTACCTCTTTGATTGCATTAAGCATTGCCACTTTGGTAAGCGGCTGTCAAAACCTGAACACCGATACCCTGATGCAGTCTGGCGCGCAGGCGTTTCAGGCCGCGACGCTGAGCAATAACGACGTAAAAATCCTGAGTGATAAATCCTGCGCAGAGATGGACAGCAAGGCACAAATCGCGCCGGCCGACAGTACTTATGCCAAACGCCTGAACAAAATCGCGGCGGCGCTGGGAGATAATATCAACGGCACGCCGGCCAACTACAAGGTTTACGTCACAAAAGACGTGAATGCCTGGGCGATGGCCAACGGCTGTATCCGCGTTTACAGCGGGCTGATGGACATGATGACCGACAATGAAGTGGAAGGCGTGCTGGGCCACGAAATGGGCCACGTGGCGCTGGGCCATACCCGCAAAGCCATGCAGGTCGCTTACGGCACCGTAGCATTGCGCACCGCAGCGGCCTCGACCGGCGGCATCATAGGTTCGCTGTCGCAGTCACAGTTGGCGGATATGGGCGAGAAGCTGGTTAACGCGCAGTTCTCCCAAAAACAGGAAAGTGAAGCCGATGACTATTCGTTCGATCTGCTGAAACAACGCGGCATCGACCCGAACGGCCTGGTCACCAGCTTTGAAAAACTGGCTAAAATGGAGGCCGGTCGTCAGAGCAGCATGTTCGACGATCACCCCGCCTCCGAAGCGCGCGCACAGCATATTCGCGAGCGCATCGCAGCAGGCAAGTAAAACACAACGCCCGGCAGATGCCGGGCGTTTTTCATTTCATCAATACAGCGTCTTTTGCGGTGGCCCGGCGAAGGTTAGCGGCCCGATGCTGTTCATATCCACTTCCACCACCGACGGCCCCGGATAATTAATCGCTTCCGCCAGCACGCCGTTGAACTGCGCCGCGCTGTCCACTTTCCACGCCTTCAGCCCCATCGCCTCGGCAACCTGGGTAAATGCAGGAGTGTGCAGTTCGTTATAATACTGACGGCCGGCAAAATACTTGTCCTGAATGCCCCGCATCACGCCGTAGCCGCCGTCGTTCATGATCAGCAGGGTAATATTGGCCTGCTCCTGCGCCATGGTTGCCAGTTCGCCCAAACCTAACGCCAGCCCACCGTCTCCGACCAGCCCCACCACCTTGCGCTGCGGGTTAGCGATCGCCGTGCCAATCGCCATAGGCAGCCCCATGCCAATCGCCCCGGCCAGCGAGTGAATGTTGCAAAGGGGCGAAATGGCGCGGAACAAACGGCTGCCCCACACGCTGCCGGAAACGGTAATATCACGCACCAACAGACCGTCCTGCGGCAACGCAGCGGCGATGGCATCGTTCAATTTGGCATATTCTCCCGACTGCTGGCGCAGCGCGCTTTCCGCCTGCTGTACCGCTTCGGCGATCTCGGCATCCCATTCGGCATTCACTTTTTCCCGCGGGCTCAACCGAGCAGCCAGCGCGTTAAGCAAGGCGCCGCAGTCACCGTTGATTTGCTCGTCGGCCAGATAGTTGCGGTTGGCCGCCGCCGGATCGATATCAATTTGAACCAGCGGGCGCGGCAGCGACAGCGTCCAGGTACGCGTTTCATTGCTGCGCAAGCGTGAACCGGCCACCAGCGTCAAATCGCACTGCGTCAGGATCGCTTCAATGCTCGGTGAGTTATGAAACGCACGTAGGCTGCGCGGATGACTATCAGGCAAGATACCGCGTCCATGAGTGCTGGAGATCACCGCCACGCCGGCATCCGCCAGTTTGCGTACCGCATCGGCGCAGGCCAGCGCACCGCCACCCAACCACAGCAATGGGCGTTTGGCCTGTTTCACCCGCTGATACAGGCGCTCAACCGCCTCATCACTGGCCGCCGGCAGCGGCGCAGGCGCCACGGGCTGGCTCAGCACCGAACTGGAAACCAGGCTGCTTTGAATATCGATCGGGATCTCGACCGCCACCGGGCCACAAGGCACCGTCTGCGCATCGAGGATAGCCCGTTGGATCACGGCCACCGCCTGTTCTGCTGAGTTGACCCGATATGCGCGCTTGGAGCAGGCGCGCAGGAAACCCAACTGATCGCGGGTCTCATGAATGAACCCGGCGTCGGCATCCAGATAGGCCTTCTCCACCTGGCCGGTTATGTGCAGCAACGGCGTGTTGGCATTCAGCGCTTCGATCATGGCACCGACCGCATTGCCGGCGCCCGCGCCCGTGCTGGTCAAGGCCACGCCCAAACCGGAGAAGCGGCCGTGGGCATCGGCCATGGTAACCGCGCCCGCTTCGCCGCGCGCGGGTACGAAACGGATGTTGCCACGCTGCCCTACCGCATCGGCAATCGGCAGATTATGAATCGAAATGATGCCGTACATCGCCGACACCTCGTACTGTTCCAGAGTCCGGGCTATCGCTTCGCCAACCGTTATTTTATCGCTCATCATCTGCCTTCTTATTGTGTTCGTTGTAGGGGGTACGCACCGTCGACCAAAACTAATCGCTCCAGCGGTTCGCCTGATGGCTCAGCGCCAGGTAAAGGCTTTTCTGCTGCATATAGGCCTTGATGCCGTGCAGACCCTTTTCGCGGCCCAGACCGCTCTCTTTGAAACCGCCGAAAGGCGTAGAAATAGAAAATGTCTTGTAGGTATTGATCCACACGGTGCCGGTTTCCAATTGTTCCGCCAGCGCCATCGCCCGCGGGAAATCCCGGCTCCAGATCCCAGCGGCCAGCCCGTACACCGAATCGTTGGCTTGCTCGATCAACTGCTGCTCGTCATCGAACGGCAGTACCACCAGCACCGGGCCAAAAATTTCTTCCTGACAGGCGCGGGCGCTATTGCTCAGCCCTTCGATAATCGTCGGCAGGTAATAGCTGCCGCCCGCCAGCAGCGGATCGGCCGGCGCTTCGCCGCCTATCACCAGCCGGCCGCCTTCTTGCTGCGCCAGCGCCACGTAATCCGCCACGCTTTGGCGATGCTTGTCGTTAATCAATGGGCCGAGGTGCACCCCCGGCGTCAGCGGATTGCCGACCCGCAGTCCGGCCGCCAGTTCACTCAGACGCGCCAGCAGCGGCTGGTACAAAGAACGATGCACAAACAGCCGCGAACCGGCGATGCAGGCCTGGCCGGCGGAGCTGAAAATGCCGTAGCAGATCCCGCGTGCTGCCTGCTCCACATCGGCGTCTTCCAGCACGATGGTCGGCGACTTGCCGCCCAATTCCAGCGAGGTGGGGATCAGCTTCTCGGCGGCGATATGCGCCAAATGACGACCGGTATTGGTTCCCCCGGTAAAAGAGATCTTTTTCACTAACGGGTGACGCGCCAGCGCCTCGCCAATCACCGAACCTTTGCCCGGCAGTACGCTAAGCAGTCCGGCGGGCAGGCCTGCCTGCTCAAACAGTTCCGCCAGTTTTAGCGCCATCAGCGGCGTCGCTTCGGCCGGTTTGAGGATCACCGCATTGCCCGCCGCCAGTGCCGGGGCCACCTTTTGCATTTCACTGGCGATCGGCGAGTTCCACGGCGTAATGGCCGCGATCACGCCCAGCGGCTGATACTGGCTCAACGTCATGATCTCAGCGCTGCGCTGGGTCGGCAGTTCGCCCTCCAGCACCTCGCAGGCAGCGGCAAAGTAGCGTGCCGTCGCCGCCGCGCTGGCCACCAGCCCACGGGTTTCCGCCAGGGGCTTGCCGTTGTCTCGGGTCTGCAGCTGTGCCAGCTCTTCCTGTTGCGCCATAATCAGATTGCTGACGCGGTACAGAATGTTGGCTCGCTGATGCGGCACCAGCCCACGCCACTCGGGTGCCCGCCAGGCGCGTTCCGCCGCGGCTACCGCATCATTGACGTCTTCAATACTGGCGGCACGCAGCCGCGCATTCACGCTGCCGTCGGCCGGGAACTGCGAGACCATTTCATCGCCACGCCCTTCGCACCAACGCCCAGCCACAAAAATCTTTAACCTTTCCATACTCGCTCCTGCCGTTCAGGCAATAAAACCACCGTCGATCAGACGGCGGCAGGCTTGTACCGCGCTTAGCGCCGCCAGGGTTGATGTCTTGGGATTGCTTGCCAGCGGGTTGCCGCTCAGCTCAATGTGAAACTCACCGAAATTGCCGCACACCTGCAGCCGGTGGGTATTGCGTCGGGTCGCGGGATCGACCAGCAACCGCACCCGGGTGGCGTCCATTCCGAGGCCGTTGAGCGCAATGGTCGCCGCCACATTGGCGTTGGCCGGGAATAACCGCGCCGCCTCCCGTGCCGAGCCTTCGAAAAACACCTGCGCCTCGCTTACCGCATCGAGATCAATCAATTGCTCTGCCATACTGCCGCGCCAGCTCGCCGGACTTTTACACGCCTGATAAGTGACGCTGTCCAGACCGCCCTCACGTGCCGACGCCAAGCCGTCCATGCCCGCCACCGCGCCGGACAGCACGATCACCTGCCCCCGATGCTGCCGACAGGCTTGCTGCAAACGCTGTTGCAAGGCGGCATCCGCTAACGCGCCGGTAGAGATCACCGCTAGAGGCCAACCGCGCATCACCACCGCCTCACCGAACTCCGCCACCGCCTGCTGGCTGGCGCACTCCAGCACCAGATCCGGTTTTTCAGCGCAGTGGTCGGGGTGGGTCAACGCCTGCACCCGACCACCAAAGGCTTTGGCAATCGCCGCATGATGAGCCGCACGCGCGACAATCCAGCCAACGCTCACCCCGTCCGGCAGGCGGGACAGCACCTCTGTGGCCATTGCGCCGTAACCAATCATCATGATCTTCTTCATCTTTTCAGCCTCTGCGGTTAAAGATGGCGGTTAAAGCCGCCGGAGACGTCCAGCGCGGCCCCGGTGGTAAAGGACGCCAGAGGCGAAGCCAGGAACAACAGCGCCCGCGCCGGCTCCTGCGGTTTCCCCAGGCGTTTCATCGGAATGCCGCGTCGTTCGGCAATCGCCGCCGTCCACTGCTCCCAGTTTTGATCTTTATCGCTGCGCTCGTCGAAGCGACGGCGCCACTGGCCGGACTCCACCATGCCCAACAGGATCGAGTTGACGCGAATGCCCTTGTCCACCAGCTCTTTCGACAGCGTCAGCGTCATGTTGAGCAGCGCCGCACGCGCCGCCGAGGTGGCGATCATGTGTTCTTCCGGCTGCAAGGCCAGCAGCGAATTCACGCAGGTGATGGAAGCGATATCCGAACGCTCCAATGCCGGCAAAAATGCCTGCACCGGGTTAATCACGCCGAACAGCTTTAGTTCCGCCTCATGCAGCCAGGCGGTGCGCGGCGTTTGATCAAAATGCGCAACAAAACCCTGGCCGGCGTTGTTGATCAGCAAATCTACGCCGCCGAAGCGTGCCGTCACCTGGGCGGCAAACTGCGTTACCTGCGACTCATCCAGCACGTCGCAGCACAGTGCCAGGATCTCCGCCTGCGAAAACTCATTGCGCAGGCTGGCCTCGGCACCGGCCAGTTTGTCCGGATTGCGGCCGCAAAATGCCACCTTTGCGCCTTCCGCCAGCAGCAGGCGCAGGGTTTCGAAACCGATGCCCGACGAACCGCCGGTGACCACCGCGACCCGTTTCTCAAGCTGAAAATTCATGGTTGAATTGCTCCCGTAAAATCCTGCAGATAGCGATTAAATTGCCCCGCTGCATCCAGGTAGCTGGCATGCCCGGCCCCCTCGATCAGGCGCAGTGGCGCGTCCTGCTGCTGCGCCAGCATCGCCGCCGCTTCCGGTGGCGTGATCCGATCGCAGTCGCCGCACCACACCTGCAGCGGGCCACGGTACTGCGTCAGATAGCGGCCGATATCGTCGTTGGCCAGCATCCAGGCGGCATTGAGAAAACCCTCGGGATCCAGCTGCTGCATGCCATTGCGTACCCAGGCAATGTCCTGCGGATCCGCCGTTTCACGCAGTAACGCCGCCGCCCGTTGTTCTCCGTAACCCTGCGGACCAAGCTGCTCGATCATCTGTTTTCTCTGGCTAAAAACCTGCCGACGTTTCTCCGGCGGCGCTTTGGCGTAGCCCTGCGCCGGATCCGCCAGCACCAGCCCACATAACCCGTCGGGATAAGCGGCGGCATAGGCGCTGCCGATCAAGGCGCCGAGCGAGTGGCCGACGATCAGCGGTTGCTCCAGCTGCAAGTGGGCCACCAGCGCCGCCAGCGCGGCGGCGTAGGCGGCGGCATCCGGCTCGCTGAGCGTCAGCGGCAGGCTGCCGCCGTAGCCAGGGGCATCCCAGGCCAGCAAACGATGGCCGTCGGCCAGCCCCGAGTCATTGAACTGCTTGATCCACGAAGCCGAACCGGAACTGATGCCGTGCAGCAACACCACCGGGCGACCGTGCCCCGCCTCGCGCCAGCTCAGGGTAAACGTCCCACAGCGTGCCTGCTGACGTTGTGCCAGGCCGTTCATCAGTTGCGTTTCACTTTGGATAACGGGTGATCCGCCGGGTAGGTCGGGGTTTCCGGTTTGGCGGTACCCAGCATGACGCACATCAACGCCTCTTCTTCGCCGTGGTTGAACAACCCACGGTAGACACCGGCCGGCACCGAGATCAGATCGCGTTCTTTCAGCTTGGTTTCGTAATACTCCGTGCCGTCCTGGATCATCAGCGTGATGCTGCCCTTCAGCATAAAGAACACCTCTTCCACGTCATCGTGCAGGTGTAACGGGCCCTCGCACTTCGAAGGCAACACCATGGTGGAGAAGGTGAAATTACCTGCCGGAATGGTGTTGGTGTCGCTGGCTACCCCGGTGGCGCCGGTACCGATGTAGCGCATCTGCGCACGGCGGTATTTCGGGTCGTAATCGGCTTGGAACTTCAACGCGTTCCAGTCGTATTTGCGGCCTTCAAAGCGGGCGATACGCGATTCCACCCAATGCTCTATCGATTGATCCTGCGGCTTGACGCCGGCTTGCTTCTCAACCTGGGACATGTTGTAACTCCTCTGTTGAATCAAACGGTTAAATCAATACTTCTTCAGCAACGGCAGCAGAATGATGCAGCCGATCAAGGCCATCACCACCAGGAACAGCAAGCCGTTATCCATGTTGCCGGTGGCGGCGATCAGCGCCCCCATCAGCACCGGTGCCAGCGCACCGGCAAAATTGCCCAATCCGTTAAAAATACCGCCGGCGGTGGCGCTGACCTTGCTGCTGGTGGCTTTCGCCAGCAAGGCAAAGATGTTTGGCGCACCGGCCCCCCACATAAAGGTGCTGAAAGCCATGGCGGCGATCACGCTGTAGGTGCCCTGCAGCTGCAGCACCACGGCCAACCCCAGCCCGGCGCCGCACAGCGAGACAAAACAGGCCAGCGCACGACGATCCAGCTTGTCCGACAGCCAGGCACCGACCACTTCGCCCAGCAGCATGGCGATAAACGGCAGCGATGACAGGTAGCCCGCGTGCTCCAGATGGATGCCTTTCCCCTTGATCAGGTAGCTTGGCAGCCAGCCGTTCATGCCCCACAGGTAAGTCAGAAAGGCGATGTTAAACAGGCAGATCATCCAAAAATGCGGGTTGCGCAGCAGCTCATGGCGATGCTGTTTGCGTTCGGCAATAGCCGGTTTGGAAACGCTGGCCGCGGCGGGGCGTGACACGTTGAGATGGCGCATTCCGAACAGCACCAGCAGCATCACCGGCAACGTCAGGAACGCCATAAAGAAGAAAGTGGTCTGCCAGTCAAAGGTGTTGAGGATGTACAGCGTGACCGGGAAGCCGAGCGCGGCGCCCAACGGCGTACCCAGCAGCCACAGCATGGTGGCCCGCGCCTGCAAGCGCTGTGGAAAGGCCTGGCGGATGATGGCGTAGGCCATTGGCAACAGCGGACCTTCGGCAATGCCGAGCAAAATGCGCAGCGTCATCATGCTGTGATAAGAGCGCGTCATGCCCATCAGCACCATCAGCACGCCCCACACCACCATCATGCCAATCAGCACCTTGACCGGGTTCAGTCGGTCGCCGATTCCGCTCAGCAATATCGAAGAAATGCCGTAGGAGAACAAAAATGCACTCATCAGCAACCCCAGCCGCGCCGGGTCAAAACTGATGCCCAGCGCCTGCTGGAATTCACTATCGGAAAACAGCGCCGCGATACTGATCTTGTCGAAAAACGCCAGCAGCACGCAGGCAAACAGCGCGATTGGCACCGACCAGCGCACCCGTTGCTGCGGATTTTCGGCGACAGCATCCCCCACCCGTTCAGCGCGGGCGTCAATCTCTTGCGTAGTCATGAAACGCTCCCGAGGTTACGGGCGTTATTTCAACGCCATCAAAGAAAACTCCGCGTCCGCCAACTGCTGCGGTTCCAGCACTCGCCCACTGGCCAGCCAGCGTTTGCCCAGCTTGATGGTGCGTGCGTCGTTAAACGCCACCATTTGCACCAGCTGACGATCGGCATTTAACGTAAAGAACACCTGCGATTGCGGCGTGCGCCGCACCACATGGTGCACGCCACCGGTCGGCACGCCGAGGATCTGGATATTGGCGTCGTATTGATCCGACCACAGCCAGGCCACGTCATCGTAGGGGGCGGCAAAGGCGTCCAACATCGCGCAGGCGGTGCTGATCGCCTGATTCTGCGCATAGGCCCAGGACTGCAGGCACAGGCCAAGCGTCGGGTGGCGGGCTACGTCACCTGCGGCAAAGATCGCCGGATGGCTGGTGCGCCCCTGGCCGTCAACCACGATCCCCGCGTCAATCTTCAACCCGGCACTGCGCGCCAGCTCCAGGTTCAACTCCACGCCGATCCCCACCACCACACAATCAAATGGCTGAAGATCGCTGGCATCGCTGCCGATCCAGGCACCACCGTCACGATCTTCCAGCTGAATATCACCGCAGCCGCAGTGCACCGTCACGCCCTGTTGCTGATGCAATTCCAGCAGCGCCTGGGAGACGTCCGCACCGACGCTGCGCATGCACAACGCGGGTTGGCGCTCAAAAACGGTCACGTCAGCACCGAGACGTTTTGCCGAAGCGGCAATCTCCAGCCCGATCCAGCCGCCGCCGACGATCGCCAAACGGCGACACCCTTGCAGCGCCTGACGCAGCCTGGCAGCATCATCCCAGGAGCGCAGCGTCATCACCCGTGGGTGACTGGCCCAGCGGGCATCCGGCAGGCGCGGACGACCGCCGGTGGCGATCAGCAGTTGCTCAAACTGCAGCTGCCGACCGTCACTGAGACTGACGATTTGCCGTTTTGCATCAATGCCTTCAGCCCGCATCGGGCGACACCAGTTGAGGTTCAACCCGGCAACCACCTGTTCGCTGAACAGTCGGCTAAGCGGCGCATTGCCGTCCAGCAACGCCGCCTTGGAGAGCGGCGGCCGCTCATAAAAGTCATAGGGTTCGTCGCTGATCACCGTCAACCGGCCCGCATAGCCACGATCGCGCAGCGTTTTCGCCGCCCAACCGCCGGCCTGGCCACCGCCGATAATGACGATCCCCGCCGGTTCTGGTTGGCTCATAACGCCTCCGGTTTTTTCTGCTGGCGGCGCGTATCGTGGTCGATACCGCCCTCCACCGCCCATTCGGTGAACGACACCAGTGAGTGTTCCAGCTCGCGTGGCTGCCAGTTTTCCGTCAGATAATCATCGTTGGTGTAGTACTCGAACGCGCCACCGGTCGGGCTGTTGACGTACCAGAAATAGGCTGAGGAGATGGGGTGACGGCCAGGGCCGATAAAGGTGCTCCACTTCTCTTTGTTCATGGCGATACCGCCGCCGATCACCTCGTGGATATCGCGTACGGTAAAGGCCACGTGATTCAAACCGCGTGGGCGATTAGGCAATTTCAGCAGGAACAGGTTGTGATGGCCGCCGCGTGCCTGAGTGCGCAGGAACACCGCCCGATCGATATAGCGATCCGAGACCTGGAAGCCCAGGACCTCACGGTAGAAACGTTCGGTGGCGGCCAGATCTTCGACGAAGAACACCACGTGGCCGATATTGATTGGCTGTGCCTGCGCGTACACCGGGCTGGGCTGATCGATGCGGCGTACATCTCCCCACTGGTTAATCGGCGAGACCGGTAAATTGACTTCGCGCTGTTGACTGACGCTAAAGCGCAGCGTCATACCGTTGGGATCGATACACTCCAGCTCTTCCCCCACCAGGCGAAAGCCTGGCATCTGCGCCAACAGCGGCTGTAAAGCGGCCAATTCCGCCGGGCTGCCCACACCCCAGGTCATGCGACGCAAAGTAGAACCACCCTCAAACGCCGCCGGCAAGGTTTCGCTTTGCAGCGGATGCAGCACCACGCGCGCCCCGCTCAAAGTGGTGAATTCACGCTGGGTTTCGCCCCAGTGCTGCTGCGCTGCCTTCAGGCCGAAGTCCTGCATGAATTTTTCGCAGGTTGGCAGATCTTCGACGCCAAATTCCAGTTTTTCGATTCCGATTACGCTCATTACTGTGCCTCACGTTCTCGCTGAATACGGTTTTCAGGCATGACAAACCCCCGGCCCCTGTTTGCCATGAGCCTTATCCCTGCCTGATTCATTGGTAGAGGACGAATATTTTCGTCCCGATTAATACGGGCGTAGCTTGCAGTTAACCGACGTTTGCCTGCGGCGGTGCGCCCAGGAAGCCGGAGATTTTCTCCGCGGCATCCCGCACTTCCATGCGCAGCCGTTCGCGATCCGCTTTCGGGATTTCATCGAACGGCACCATAATGCTGACCACGGCCTCAACCCGCTGCTCGCGGTTGAAGATCGGATAGACGATCGAAGAGATGCCATGGCGGAAAAACGACTCGCCAATAACATAGCCGCGCGCCTTGTCCTGCTGCACCATCTGCCACAGCGTTTCGCGATCCGCCGGGGTTCCCGGAGCGCTGCCCGGCAGTTGATCCTGCGGATACAGCTGTTCGAATTCGTCGCGGGTAGCGCTGGTCAGCAGCATGCGCCCCAATGAGGTTTGGTGTACCGGTAGGCGAGTGCCGACGCTGACCTGATTGATTTGCGAACCGGCGGCGCTGACGCGGGCGATGTAGATCACGTCGCGCTCATCACGGATCGCCAGATGGCTGCTGCACTGGCTGCGATCGCGCAGTTGCTCTATCACCGGCTGGCCGGCCTGAGCAACGTCCAGAGAAGCGATATATTCAAAGCCGAGGCGCAGCACTTTGATGCCCAGCGCAAAGGTGTTGGTGCGCGGGTTGCGCTCAAGAAAGCCCAGATGCTCCAGGGTTTGCACTACGCGATAGGCGGTAGCCTTTGGCATGTCGACCAGGCGATGCAATTGGGCAAAAGTCATTTCCTTGTGCTGCTCGCCAAACGCCAGCAACAGTTGTAACCCGCGATCCAGTCCTGGGATCAGATATTTACACGCTTGATCGTCCGCCATGTGCTGCTCCTGGCTAAAGGTTGATTAGTTAAAAACAAAGCCGCCGTTAACCGGCAACAGTTGGCCGGTCACGAAATTCGCCAACGGCGACAGCAGGTAGAGCACCGAGCCGTTAACGTCGTCAGGGTGCTGTGCCCCGGCCAATGCACGCCCTTGTTCGTACAGTTGATGGCGCTCGGCGGGCACGTATTCGGTGGCCTCTACCCGCGTCAGCCCCGGCGCGATGGCGTTGACGCATATCCCCTGCGGGCCCAGTTCACGCGCCATTGAGCGGGTCATGGAGATGATCGCCCCTTTGCTGGCCACGTAAGCCATTAAACGCGGTGCGCCCCACAGTGCGGTATCCGAAGCCACGTTAACGATCTTGGCATGTGGGGTTTGCGCCAGCAACGGCACCGCCGCCTGACTCACCAGCCAGGTACCGCGCACGTTGACCTGCATCACCCGATCCCACAGATCGATATCGTATTCCATCATGGTTTTGCCACCGACGCCGGTAGCCAACGCCGCGTTGTTCACCAACCCGTCGATCGCTCCGCCTTCGGCAATGGCGTTGAATGCCGCGCTGATCGACGCCGGATCGGCCAGATCGATGCTCAGCGTTTCAACCTGTGCGCCCTGCTCGCGCAGGCTGGCTGCGCTGTCCGTCAGCTCATCAGCCAGAATATCGCACATCACCACTTTGGCACCGGCCTGGCTGATGGCTGCGGCGAAACTCCGCCCCAGCCCGCGCGCCGCGCCGGTCACCACAATGCGTTTTCCCGTCAGCAAGCCGTTCACTGCGCCGCCTCCAGCTCACTGAGCTTCGCCAGCTGCTTCTGCGCTTCTTTTTGCATCATGCGACGCAAACGAGACAAACCAACGTCATGCTGATACAGATACTCTCGGCCACGCGCGTTCGGGGCCATATTTTCCAGCACGATACGATCCTGTTCCAGTACGTCCCAGTGCAGCGACTCCAGGCGATTGCGGTACATAAAGCGCCACATGTCACGCTGCCAGTCTTTCACCTTACGGATACGCCAGAAGAACACCCGGCAGTGATCCTTATCTTCCGGCACCACCATGCCGATGATCCAGAAGTGACCGCCCGGACCGAAGCGTTTCTTGTACGGGATCGACAAACGCATCCAGTAGGCACCGCTGCTGCCGAACTCCACCCAGTCAAAGTTAACGCCGATCTGGCCATTCTTCTTAAAGATGAAACCGCTGTCGGTCGGCTCCAGCGCCATGTCCGCCTTGCGATCCCCCTCAGCCATCGAGTGTGAGGACGAATGCAGGTAGGTGCCATGCATAGGATCCATCACGTTTTCCAGCGCGTACTGGTAATTGCAGTCCCAACTGGCGGTGCACAGGAAGTTGCTGTAGGCCGCTTCGTCCGCCAGTTCCGGCGGGAAGGCCAATTCAGCCGGCTCTTCATCCGCCGTCACGCCGAAATAGAGGAACACCGCACCGTAAGCCTCTTTGGCTGGGTAAGAGCGCAGGCATTTCTGCCCCACAAGCGGGCAACGATCGACCGCCGGCACGTCTTTGACCGTACCGTCGCCGCCCACTTCCACGCCGTGATACCAGCAGGCGATGCGATCGCCCAGATTCCAGCCCATGGAAAGGCGTGCACCACGATGCGGGCAGCGATCTTCCAGCGCATGGATCGCGCCGTCGCCATCGCGCCACACCACAATCTGCTGCTCCAGCCGCGTGATGCCCACCGGGTTATTGCCGATTTCCCAACTGGCCAGCACCGGATACCACATGCCGCGCAGCCCCTGGTCGAGATAGTCCTGTAAGGTCTGTGCGGAGGATGTTGTGTTTGCTGTCATTTTCTTCTCCCGGATGCTGCTCAGAAACCGTTAACGTGAAGGAATTCGCGGAATGCCGTCTCATTCCACGGCTGGCCATTGCGATCGAACAGGCGACGCTGATTCAGTGCGCTGACGATCTGCTCCAGCTCTTCCGCGCCCTGATCGAAGATCTCTTCCAACGCCGTCACCAGCGCAGTTTCGAAACCGTCCGGCACCCGGGCGCGGGTTTGCCAGATGACGTTCTGGAATTGGCCCGGCTGATGGATTTGACCGTTGCCGCCTTCGCGCGCCGGGATCACCTGTTGGGTGTCCGGCAGCCAGGGATTGAAATCGGTGATGTGCTGCATGATTACTCCTCCGCAATAAAGGTGATTTGGATTTGATTGTCGATCACCCGGGTGGCATAGGTTTGCAGATCGCGACCGCCTGGCTCACGCAGGCACTGGCCGGTACGCACGTCGAACAATGCTTCGTGCAACGGACATTCGACCTTGCCGTCATCAACAAACCCCTGGCTGAGCAAGGCATAGGCATGTGGGCAAACGTCTTCCAGCGCGTAATAGTTGCCGTCGATCAGATACACACCGACCTCTTTCCCCTCCACGTTGGCGGAGAAAGGAAAATCTTCTTTCACCTGAGACACTTCACACACGTTCTTCCAGCTCATTGCTTCTGTCCTCTATCTGATTGTTTCATATATGAAACTCAGTTTCTTATTTAATACACTCACTATAAGTCTGGTGAAACTTTCGTCAAGAGAGCAACACGGCAATTGTTAATGGAAAGTTGTTTAAACATGACAAATGCGGGAAGGATCACGAAAAAATGCACCGATATGAAAAACTGATGAAAGTTGTGCTTTCTATCACTAATTCATCGGTAAAAAGACGTTGATCTGGCGGATGCAATGCGAGTAAAAGTGCTCTCTCACTGACGAACACACCTTTTTGATAACAATAAATTTACATTAAAACGGCTCAGCCCTGCTTTTCAGCACTGTGAAATCAGCGGGTTAGTTTGCTGCTGCCTCAATTCTTTCTTCGCCCGCCAAAGGAGCGCATTGTGCAACAACGTCAACGCTGGTTCGGGGTGGTAGCCCTGCTGTTTCTGATCGTCATCGCCTATGCCGATCGGGTCAATATCGCCGTGATGCTGGTTAACCCCGAATTCTTGCAGCACTTTCAGCTCGACGGTAACCGGGCGCACCAGGGCATGCTGATGACGGTTTTTTTGCTCGGTTACGGGCTTTCCGCCATGCTGCTGACGCCCTTTCTGGAAACCCTGATGGGCTATCGCCGCGCGTTGACGCTCAGCATTGTGCTGTGGGCGCTGCTCACCGCCGCCTCACCGCTGGCGGGGTCGTTATTGCTGCTGTTTGCGGTACGCGCACTGCTTGGCGTCAGCGAGGGACCGCTGTTCTCGTTGAAAACCATGTACATCGGCGATCACTTCGCCGCCGATGAGCGCGGTAAACCCAATGCCGTCAGCACATTGGGTGTTTCCCTAGGCCTGGTGATCGGCTTTCCGCTGGTGAGTTTCCTGATGGCGCACTTTGGCTGGGCGGTCTCTTTCTATCTGCTGGCGCTGATCAACCTGCTGCTGGGGTTGGCACTGGTGCGGTTGTTTATCCACCCAGCCTCGTTACCGCCGCGCGACGTCGATCCTCAGCCGGTTCTGAGCCGTGTCTGGCACACCTTCGCCCTGGCCTGGCATACCCCGATGCTGGGTTGGATCATGCTGATCGAGATCGCGACCCTGAGCTATCTGTGGGGCTCCAGTTCCTGGCTGCCGGCTTACCTGACCGACGAGAAAGGATTTTCCATCAAACAGATGGGCTGGATGGCTTCGCTGCCGTTTATCGTCAGCATCGCCTCAAAATATCTCGGCGGAGTGCTGCTTGACCGCATTCGCCCCTATCAGGCACCGTTGATTTTCGCCTTTGGCGGTGCGGCGACCGCGCTGTGTATCTATGGCGTGATGCACAGTCATCAGCTCGGCTGGATTGCCTTCTTCCTGCTGGCGGCCAATGCCTGCTGGGGGGCTCAGGGGGCGGCGATCCCAACCCTGCTGCAACATTATGCGCAGCCGCAGGCGGTCGGCAGCGCCTACGGGCTGATTAACGGCATCGGCAATATGTTCTCGGCGTTTGTGCCGATGATTATGGGCATGGTAATGGCCAGCCAGGGCAAGGTGTCTTCAGGATTTGCGGTGCTGATGGTGTCGCAGCTAGTAACGCTGTTGGCGGGCTGTGTGCTGTTTGGCCGGATGCGGATGACGCGAGAGGCCAGGCGGGCATAAAGCAGTCGGGGCGCACATGCGCCCCGAACCCTATTCATATTACCGGGGCTCAGCGCCCTTTCTTTTTACGACCCGGTTGAGCAAAGCGCTTGCGCGCAGGCGCACTGCTGCTGGGTTTATCGGCGCTTTTCGCTCCGCTGCCGGCCGGTTTTTTCACTGCCGGTTTGGCTTTCTTCGCCGGTTTTGCTTCCGAAGTGGAGCCCTCGATCGACTTAAACAGTTCGACCAGTTCGTCGTCGGTTAAATCGCGCCATTCACCCGGTGGCAAACCGGCCATACTCACATTCATGATGCGAGTACGTTCCAGCTTGGTGACCTCATAGCCGAAATGCTCGCACATGCGGCGAATTTGGCGGTTCAGGCCCTGAACCAGCACGATGCGAAACACAAAGGGGGCTTCTTTCTTCACTTTGCATTTTTTCGTCACCGTCCCCAGCATCGGCACGCCGGCACCCAAACCACGGATAAAGTCGTCGGTGACCGGTTTGTTGACCGTCACCCGGTATTCTTTTTCGTGGTCGTTGCCCGCACGCAGAATCTTGTTCACCAGATCGCCATGGTTGGTGAGGAAGATCAGCCCCTGAGAGTCTTTGTCCAAGCGGCCGATCGGGAAGATACGGGTGCTGTGGTTGACGAAATCGACAATATTGTCTTTCTCGCCCTCTTCGGTGGTGCTGACGATCCCGACCGGCTTGTTCAGCGCGATAAAGATCAGGTTGTCTTCGTTACGAGGTTCAATCAGCTGACCGTTGACCTTGACGACGTCCCCTGGGAATACCTGATCGCCAAGCGTAACGCGCTTGCCATTGATAAAAACGTTGCCTTGTTCGATGTAACGATCGGCGTCGCGGCGAGAGCAGATGCCGCTCTCGCTAATATATTTGTTAAGACGTGTGGAAGGCTTGGTCAGCATATTTTCTCCATACCCGTCGTCTTTCAAGCCACAGCGTTGTTACCTGCACTCACCCCAGTCACCGTAGGGGGCGAATAAATTCGCCCCGCTGAACTCGGGCGCAGCATGCAGCGCCCCTACAATACCTGGGACTGAGCTGTGACTAGAAATCCATAGGTATATAGATACCGGTTATGTGTATTTCTCTATGGTACCGTGCTTACAGCCCATAACCGCCTGTTAATACTATTAAGAACTTATTTTGTTTTTTTAGCAGCTTGCAGATACAGCATCTCCAGACCCAGCGTCGCCGCAGCCAGCGCGGTGATTTCAGACTGGTCATACGCCGGGGCGACTTCTACCACGTCCATGCCGACGATGTTCAGCGACTGCATGCCGCGCACCAGTTTCAACGCACGATCGGAAGTCAGACCGCCGATGACCGGTGTACCGGTACCCGGTGCGAACGCCGGATCCAGGCAGTCGATGTCGAAGGTCAGATAGACCGGCATATCGCCGACGATCTGTTTGATCTGAGTCAGCAGATCGTCAACGCTACGATCGTTAACCTGTGCCGCGTCCAACACGGTGAAACCGTTGTCGTGGTCGAACTCGGTACGGATACCGATCTGCACTGAGCGAGTGGGATCGATCAGACCTTCGTTCGGCGCATGGAAGAACATGGTGCCGTGATCGTATTGGCTGCCGTTAGCATAGGTGTCGGTATGGGCATCAAAGTGCACCAGTGCCAGTTTGCCGAAATGTTTGGCGTGTGCGCGCAACAACGGCAGAGTCACGAAGTGGTCGCCGCCGAAGGAGAGCATGCGCTTGCCGGCTTTCAGCAGTTTTTCCGCGTGCGCCTGCAGCTTGTCGCTCATGTCCTGAGCGTCGCCAAAGTTGAACACCACGTCGCCACAATCGACGACATTCAGACGATCGCGCAAGTCAAAGTTCCATGGCCAGCGGTTGCCTTCCCAGGCCAGGTTGGTGGAAACCTGACGGATTGCCGCCGGACCGTGACGGCCACCGGCGCGGCCGGAGGTTGCCATGTCAAATGGAATGCCGGTGATGACCCACTCTGCATCGCTGTCGTAAGGCATAAAGTTCAGCGGAAAGCGCAGGAAACCAAAGGCATTGGACACTAAGGAATTATCGGGCTGATGGCCTAAGGTACTCATAGTAAACCCTCATATTTCAACGTTTCGCCTGTTGAAAAATCACACAGACGCTGGCAAAAAAAAATCCCTCCCGCGTCGTTAGCCCGACGAGAAAGGGATCCATTCGAAATCTGTTTCAGTACTGCCTATGCAGCAGATTATCGCCGCATTTCGCTCGCGCTTCAAGAGCGCGCATCATCATATCGGCTGCTCGTCGTTAGCCAGTATATACCCTGAATCCTACCGTCGTGTGACCGCTTCCGCCCGCCGAGGTTTGAACTTTGTGATTTTGATCCCTTTAGCCGGCAAGAAAAATATATAGGTTAATTATAAAAACCACTTTATTAAAAATAGGTTAATAGCCCTGTTAACAATTAATCTTTACACTTTCAGATAACACGGGATCAGTAAAGCCATGTTTAATATTATGCCCATGCGCCAACGGCGAATAATTAAAAACAACAAACTTTATATCACGCTAGAAACCCTGACTTTCTTATCAGGCATTCCGTTGGGTTATCTTTGCTCTAAATTTGACTCACTGAATGAAATATCCATAGAGGTAGTGCTTATCTATGTTCCCGTATCCATGATCGCCGTAGACTTTTTTTATCAGCGCCTTGTGAGTGACTAAGCGCTGTGTTAGTAATGAACGCGCTTATCAGCATCTGTGGGGGTAGGTAGTGATTATAAAATTTCTCAAAATATTTTCACTTTTCTTTCTTTGTTATGCGCTTGTCTTTCTGGTTAAAGGGGAAGCCATTAGCGCCAGCATAATGCTTAAACCACTAGGTTACTCTTTCCTTATCGCATCGGGGTATTTGTTCTTTACCAGCCGCTGGTGGAAAAAGCATGTTTTAAAATTGAAAGATGAGCAAATAAAATAGAATATCAGGCATCAAGATATAAAAAAGGCCGGACATCCATCAGATGCCCGGCCTTTCAGAAGCGCTCTACTTATTCATCTTCTAAATAAGTATAACCGTACAAACCGGCTTCGAACTCTTCCAGGAACTGCGCCTGCAGCTCGCTGTCCAGATCGGTTTCTTTCACCTGATCGCGGAACTTGGCCAACAGTGCGGTAGGGTCGAGCTGCACGTATTCCAGCATGTCGGCCACGGTATCGCCTTCATCGGACAATTCGGTTTCTACCGTACCGTCAGGGAAGACAAACACGTCAACCGAGGCGGTATCGCCGAACAGGTTGTGCATGTTGCCGAGGATCTCCTGATAGGCGCCAACCATAAAGAAGCCCAGCGCCGGCGGGTTTTCCGGATCGTACGGTGGCATTGGCATGGTGGTCGCCACGCCGTCGCCATCGATGTAGTGATCGATGGTGCCATCCGAGTCACAGGTGATGTCCAGCAGCACCGCGCGGCCTTCCGGCGGCTTATCCAGGCCTTCCAACGGCAACACTGGGAACAGCTGATCGATACCCCAGGCGTCCGGCATGGACTGGAACAGCGAGAAGTTGACGTAGAACTTGTCCGCCATACGCTCTTGCAGTTCGTCGATGATGGGACGGTGTGCACGATTGCTCGGATCCAACTGCTGCTGGATCTTGTTGCAGATGTTCAGATACAGCTGCTCAGCCCAGGCACGTTTGGTCAGATCCAACATGCCGTGTGCATATTGAGTATGAACATCGTGCAGATCCATTTGGCTGTCGTGCAGCCATTCACGCAGCGAGCGGCGATTTTCCGGCTCGTTCATTTCCTGCCAGGTTTCCCACATGCTTTCCAGCGCGCGTGGCGCGTCTTCTGCAGGCGGTAATGGATCGCTGAATTCGTTGCGTTCAACGCCGATCACGTTGGATACCAGCACAGTATGATGCGCGGTCACTGCACGACCGGATTCGGTGATCACCGTCGGGTGCGGCAAACCGTGTTCATTACAGGCGTCGCCGATGCCCCAGATCACGTTGTTGGCGTATTCGTTCAGGCCGTAGTTCACCGAACAGTCGGACTGCGAACGGGTACCTTCATAATCTACGCCCAGACCGCCGCCCACGTCGAAGCACTGGATGTTCACGCCCAGCTTATGCAGTTCTACGTAGAAGCGCGCCGACTCACGTACGCCGGTGGCGATATCGCGAATATTGGCCAGTTGCGAACCCAGGTGGAAGTGCAGCAGTTGCAGGCTGTCGAGACGGCCCGCTTCACGCAGGGTTTCCACCAGCTTCAGCACCTGAATGGCTGCCAGACCGAACTTGGACTTTTCGCCGCCGCTCGACTGCCATTTACCGGAGCCTTGCGACGCCAGACGCGCACGCACGCCCAGACGCGGCACCACGTTCAGGCGTTCGGCCTCTTCCAGCACCATGTTGATCTCGGACATCTTCTCGATCACCAGGTACACCTTGTGCCCCAGCTTTTCACCGATCAGCGCCAGACGGATATATTCACGGTCTTTATAGCCGTTACAGACGATCACCGAGCGGGTCATGCCGGCATGTGCCAGCACCGCCATCAGTTCGGCCTTGGAGCCGGCTTCCAGCCCCAGCGGTTCGCCGGAATTGACCAGAGACTCAATCACGCGGCGGTGTTGGTTTACCTTGATCGGGTAAACCAGGAAATAGCCACCTTCATAGCCAAACGACTCACGCGCACGTTTGAACGCGGCATTGATCGAACGCAGACGGTGCTGCAGGATCTGCGGGAAGCAGAACAGAGCCGGTAGGCGCAAACCGTCGTTTTGACGCTGTTTCACCAGCTCGGCCAGATCGACACGTGCCTGCGGGACGTCCGGATCCGGGCACACGCTGATGTGGCCCAGTTCATTGACGTCATAATAATTGTTGCCCCAGTAGGCGACGTTATAAGTGCGCAGCATCTTGCTGGCATCACGATCATTCATGGCAACCTCCTGCATGGAGCGCAAAGATTTAGATTCGCCCGTTGCTGACGGACGGTGAATCAAAAGATCATCAGACATTACTCGCCTCACATCGCGTACTGACGATACAGTCAGCCACTATCGCAGCTACAACCCGCGAGAACAACCCAACAAACCGCCCTTGCGGCAGCGAATAAAACTGCCGTTCGCGGTCAGCGATCGGTTTATTACTCATATAATTGTAAGACACCCTGTTCAAACCTCGTGAATCGGGTCAAGAAACATCCCACAGGAAGGCTGCAGGCTACCCTTGTTCAGTTCTTCAGACGACCGTTAACCGGCCCGAGAATCCTGAGTAGCGCCCAAGTGTTTATCACACCTGGAAGGTGGTGTAGAGACAAGACGGGAAATAGCAGAAGAATGTGCGCCAGAACGGCACTGCTGTTGAGAACCAACAACCGGTAGACAACGGATCATTAATCCAACCACCTCCACGCACGTCGTCCTCAATGAACGACTGAGCCTCTATTAATAGTGTAAGAACGTGACCGTTCTATGAAGCGGCGACGCCAAAGGTTGGCGTCTGCGGCTGACAATCAGACCCCCGTGGAGGCGTCACAGAAGTTTACAACTTCGTACCCCGCACTGTGCACCAAATGAGCCGCGCGCGCAGTTTATACCGATAACACGGGGAAAATGCAAAATGAAAATTTGTCGGAAACTGTTTCAAGCGATGAAAATGGCGCCGGTAGCTTTGCGCAAAAGAGCGAAAGGGCAAAAAAATACTGGCAATCCGGCTAAGCCCTGACCTAAAATAGACGTCCAGATGTTAATCCATCTATACTGGTTAACTGATAAACTGCTTAACGGCTTTGCCTGAGGGGCGTTGCAGGAAGCATCTCGCGCCATCAGCGGAAGACCCTTCGCTTTGATGCCGGATCTCCAGCGCTGTGCAGTAATTTCTAACCCGTCTTATGCAAGGTAAAGAACACCATGGCTAAACACCTATTCACGTCCGAATCCGTCTCCGAAGGACATCCTGATAAAATCGCTGACCAGATCTCCGATGCCGTCCTCGACGCCATCCTGGAACAGGATCCTAAAGCACGCGTAGCTTGCGAAACCTACGTGAAAACCGGCATGGTTCTGGTTGGCGGCGAAATCACCACCAGCGCCTGGGTAGATATCGAAGAGATCACCCGTAAAACCGTGCGCGAAATCGGCTATGTTCATTCGGATATGGGCTTCGACGCCAACTCTTGTGCCGTACTGAGCGCCATCGGCAAGCAATCCCCGGATATCAACCAGGGTGTTGACCGTACCGATCCTCTGGAACAGGGTGCTGGCGACCAGGGCCTGATGTTTGGCTATGCCACCAACGAAACCGAAGTGCTGATGCCGGCACCGGTGACCTACGCGCACCGTCTGGTGCAGCGCCAGTCCGAAGTCCGTAAAAACGGCACTCTGCCGTGGCTGCGCCCGGATGCGAAAAGCCAGGTCACCTTCCAATATGACGATGGCAAAATCGTCGGTATTGATGCGGTGGTACTGTCCACCCAGCATTCCGAAGATATTTCTCTGAAAGACCTGCAAGAAGCGGTGATGGAAGAGATCATCAAGCCGGTTCTGCCTGCCGAATGGCTGAGCGCCAGCACCAAATACCACATCAACCCGACCGGCCGTTTCGTTATCGGTGGCCCAATGGGCGACTGTGGCCTGACCGGACGTAAAATCATCGTTGATACCTACGGCGGCATGGCTCGTCACGGTGGCGGTGCGTTCTCCGGTAAGGATCCGTCCAAGGTTGACCGTTCCGCGGCTTACGCAGCGCGCTACGTGGCGAAAAACATCGTTGCCGCCGGCCTGGCTGACCGCTGTGAGATCCAGGTTTCCTACGCTATCGGCGTGGCGGAACCAACCTCCATCATGGTGGAAACCTTCGGTACCGAGAAAGTCCCTACCGAACAGCTGACCCTGCTGGTACGCGAGTTCTTCGATCTGCGTCCATACGGCCTGATCCAGATGATGGATCTGCTGCAGCCGATCTACCGCGAAACCGCAGCTTACGGTCACTTCGGCCGTGAGCACTTCCCTTGGGAAGCGACCGACAAAGCAGAACTGCTGCGCGATGCTGCCGGCCTGAAATAAGCCTGCGTATCGAATGTGAAAACGGCAAGCCTTGGCTTGCCGTTTTTGTTTTTATCGGATGGGTGCTCGTGGATCCACGCTCAAACAACCAACAGGCGGGAGCAATGCCCCCGCCGTTGGGTTGCCTTACCTTTTGGATTCGTAAGCCAGAATGGCCGCAACTTCCGTGTTGCCCGATCGGATCCGCAGCTCACAAAGTTTGCTGCGTGTTATCCATGCCAGTGATATTACAGTGGCACAAATAACGACCAGTTTTACGACACTTCCTTTGTTCGGCATCATGCCTCCTTCTCCTTGCCTCTCGGCGGGTAAGAAGCTAACCTAACGTTGTCTGGCGTTAGAGTTGGCCTCGGGTTGATATATATCGACACGGGGCTTTTCTCTTTCTATCCCTTACGAATGCTCGGGAAGAAAGATCCAGAGCACCCGCGCGCAGTATATTCATCGCCCGCCAGATCTCAGCCCCCTTTCCGCACTGAATATCCGTTCTGCGCAGCCGTACGCAAAGCTTTGCAATGGTATGAAAATACAAAAAGCGCCAACAGTTGGCTGCTAGCGCTTAAGTGTACTCAGTGACTTTCTGGTTTTATTTAACTGTAAGGGTCTAATCGTCCCGGATACTTTCATCGAGGGATAAGCCTAGTGTGAGGCAAGCTCACGGAAGAAAGCGGGGTTAGCCTGGATCGCAGCCAATACTTTTGCAGCCAGCCCGGTTGGGTTACGTCTTTTGGTTTCCCAGCTTTTAATGGTATCAATGCTGGTACCCAATACCTTGGCCATTTCGCTCTGAGAAACATTAAGCTGCGCCCTGATTGCCTTCACATCTGCGATATCATAACGCGTAACATTAGCTGGAGCCTTAACCCCGTTCTTAATGGCGACAGCTTCTTCAAGAGACGTTTTCATATCGTCAAAAAAGCTCATGTCACACCTCACCTTTCAACAATTTCGTTAATTTCTTCAGCTCTGATTTTTCCATATCGGTCAGACCGTCTTTAATGTTTTTCGGGTAGGCCATCACCAGATAGATAACCTCTTTGGTCGCCAGAAAGTAAATCACTCTGGCACTCCCCCTTTTTCCCTGGGGACCTGCTGCCATCCTGACTTTTCGCAACCCGCCGGTTTTCTGTATCAAATCGCCTTTATCTGGTGATTCGATAAGTTCTCTCTGAAGTTCTTTTAGCTCGTCATCCGTGGCTATTTGCATTATCTGGCGCGTAAACATTGGGGTCTCAATAAATACTAGCGCATGACTCACTGGCACCCTCTCCATGTTAAGGTACAAAGTACACCATAAAATGTACTATGTACACCAAGGTAACTTGAGTTCAGGAGCTCTCCAGATAGGATCCAGAGCACCCGCGCGCAGTATATCCATCGCCCCCCAGATCTCAGGCCCCTTTTCCGCACTGAATATCCGTTCTGCGCAGCCATACGCAAAGCTTTGCAATGGTATGAAAATACGAAAAAATAAAGGCCCAACGATGCTGAGCCTTTGATGATAGAAACGGCAGGAACGACGTCGGCTACGAGGTTTGCTTACGCAGCAAATAAACGAAATACGGCGCCCCGATAAAGGTAGCCAGCAGCCCGGCAGGGATCTGGTACGGGAACATCACCATTCGGCCACACCAGTCGGCAAACACCATCAACAAGCCCCCCAGCAGCGCAGCTATCACCATCTGCGGTAACGCGCGGCGGAAGCCCAGCATACGTGCCATATGCGGCGCCATCAGGCCGATAAAGCTCAACGGCCCCACGGTCAACGTCGCCATCGCCGTCAGCGTAGCGGCCAACAGCAGAATGACCACTCGCACCGGCGTTAGCGCAATCCCCACCGAACGGGCCGTGGCACTGCCCAGGGGCAGAATACTGAGCCAGCGACGACACAATGGCGCCAACACGATCAGCAGCGCGGCAATGGCCGCCGTACGTACCGCCTGTTCCGGCGTCACCGAGTAGGTGGAACCTGAAATCCAGGTCAGCAACCCGCCCATACGCGGATCGCCGCTCGCCAGCAGCAGGAAAATGGTGGTGGTAAAGGCCGTACTGAGCGCAATGCCGGCCAGCAGCATGCGTTCGGTGGAGAAACCGCCACGCCCGGCAGCGATCATAATCACCAATAGCGTCGCTGCGGCCCCCAGGCTCCCGGCCGGCAGCAGCCAAACGAAGGCGTCCCCCGGCACGATAAACAGCATGATCACCACGCCAAAGGCCGCACCGGAGCTGATACCCAGCACTTCCGGACTGGCCATCGGGTTGCCGGTCAGCTTTTGGATCAGGGTCCCCGCTACCGCCAGCATCATGCCCGCAGCCAACGCTGACAGCACGCGCGGCCAGCGCCACGGCATCAATGACTCGAGCTCGGCGCCCTGGCTCCAGTGCCAGCCTGTGGCATTCTGACCAAACATCAACGCCACGGCGATACCGGCCAGCAACACCATCCCTGCCACTGCTGCCCATGCCCACAGATGGCCGCGTTCGGCAGGCACCTTGTCACCCAGGTTCATGGGTGGCGGCGTAGCGGCACTGCGCAATCGCGGCAACAACCACAGCAACAACGGAGCACCAAACAGCGCCGTTGCCGCCCCGGTCGGGATCTCACGCCATATCTGCGTCAAGGAGATCATCACCTGGTCGGTCAGCCACAGCAGCAGCGCACCCAGCAGCGGCGCCAGCATCATGCGATGCGCCAGACGGCGTGCGCCCAGCATTTTTGCCATCAGCGGCGCAAACAGGCCGATAAAGCCAATCACGCCCACCGCATTCACCAACATCGCACTGAAAATAATCGCCACCGCCAGCGCACAAAAGCGCGCCATCGACAGCCCTAACCCCAGGTTACGCGCTACGCCATCATCCAACCCGAGCAAGGTCAGCGGACGCAACAGCAATACGGCCAGCACTCCGGCAATCAGCAGACGCGGCAGGATAAACTGTGCGGTGCTCCAGTCCTGCTGGTTTAGCGCACCGGTACTCCACAGGAACAGGCCCTGCAGTTGATCGTAATTGAACAACGCCAGCAGGCTGTTGACCGCCCCGCAGTACAGCCCCAGCACCAAACCGGCCAGGATCAGCGTCACCGGGGACATGCGCTTGCCCCAGGCCACGCCGAACACCAGTCCGCCGACCAGGATAGCGCCAGCCATTGCCGCCAGTTGCCGGGTTATCTCACCGCCCGGCAGCATCCACAAAGTGGCGATAGTCAGCCCGAGCTGCGCCCCAGCGGACACGCCGAGCGTCGCCGGTTCCGCCAGCGGATTGCGCAGCACCTGCTGGAACAGTACGCCGACCAGCCCCAAGCCGGCACCGGCCAGCAGGGACACAGACAGCCGCGGCAACAGGCTGTAGTGGAACAGCATTTGACGTACATCGTCGATATCGGGCGCGTTCAGCGCCTGCCCCCACAGCGACCACGGCAGCAGCTGCAGCAGGTTGTAGATTGTCAGACCGCCCGCCGCCGCCAACAGTAACAGCAGCAACGTCAGCGGTAATGCACGGATGCGTGCGCTCATGAATAACTCTCCTGCGCCTGCTCCAGCAGATGGCAAAAGCGCATCGCCGATAACGTCGCGCCGTAGAACCACACTGCTGGCACCTGGCGCAATTGGTTCTGTCTGACAAACGGCAATGCCTGCCACAATGGGGTAGAACTGACTTTTTCCATCATGGCCTGATTGCCGTGGTCGAGATAAATCGCGCGCGCATTTTTTACCGCCGTCAGGCGCTCAATGCCCACCACCGCCGTGCCCCAGAAGTTGGTTTCCCCCTCCCAGGCATTTTGGATCCCAAGCTGGTCCATCACCTCCTGGAACAGGCTTTTCTGGCCAATGACCAGCGCATGGCGCGTGTCCAGCAGGGAGAACAGCAGCAGCGGCTGTCGGCTGTAAGACTGCAGCCGCTGACGCGCATCCTGGATAAATCGGTCGAACTGGATCAGGTGTTGCTCTGCCCGTGCCTCAAGGCCCAGCCGCTGCGCCAGTTGCACTAACGACTTCCGGCCCACCGTCAGCGGTTTGCCACTGCCGTCATTGAAGCCGAAGCTCATGGTCGGGCCGATAGGGGCCAGCTTTTGCGGCGTAGGCCCGTATCCCTGAGACAGCAACATCAGCGAAGGCCGCAGCTGCTGCAGCAGCTCCAGATTGGGTTCGGTACGCTGACCGACGTCGATCACCGACGCCGGCATTTTCGGCTCTTCCACCCACAGGTTGTAGTTGTGGATATCCGCGACGGCCAGCGGCGTGATCCCCAGTGCCAACAGCAACTCGATAGGCAGCCACTCCAGCGCCACGATGCGCGTAAGATCGGGTGGCGTTGCCGCCGCCTGGCTCGGCAAAGAAAACAGCAGGGGCGACAGCGCCATGGCCGTCAGCAGGCGACGGCGGACGGCATCATGATGAAAATCAGAAGAATCAGGCATCAGTAGACAAAACTCACCGGTGCGCCGCCGCTTGGATGCGGCAGCGTCCCCATAGGAATACCGTAAATTTGCTCCAGCACGTCACCCTGCATCAGCTCCAGCGGGGTGCCCTGGGCAATCATCTCGCCGCCGCGCAATGCCACCAGATGGTCGCAGTAGCGTGCGGCCATATTGATGTCATGCAGCACCGCAATCACCGTCAGGCCACGCTCATGGCTTAAACGTTGGATCAGTGCCAGTACCTCAACCTGAT
The DNA here is from genome assembly GCF_027594825.1 of Serratia liquefaciens. NCBI lineage: Bacteria > Pseudomonadati > Pseudomonadota > Gammaproteobacteria > Enterobacterales > Yersiniaceae > Serratia > Serratia liquefaciens. The sequence goes on from NZ_CP088930.1 coordinate 2,056,501, forward strand.
GGGCGATATCCAGCGCCGAGGTCGGCTCATCCAGCAACAGGCAGCGGCTGTCTTGCGCCACCATCATCGCCAGCCAGGCGCGTTGACGCTCGCCGCCGGACAGGCTGTCGACCAGGCGGTTGGCAAACGGCTTCAGCCCCACCAGCGCAATCGCCTCTTCCACCTGTTGGCGATCGTTAACGCCAAAGCGGCCCAAGGCGCCGTGCCAGGGGTAGCGGCCAATCGCCACCAGTTCGCGCACCGTCATCCCTTCCGCGGCGGGCAATTGTTGAGGGAGATAAGCGACCTGACGTGCGAAAGCTTTGCTGTCCCATTGGCTCAGCAACTGCTGATTAAGCCGCGCCGTACCGTCGGTTGGATTTTGGTGGCGACCGAGAATTTTCAGTAAGGTCGATTTGCCGGAGCCGTTATGGCCGATCAGCCCACAGACTTTCCCCACGGGAAAGGTCAGCGACAAGGGTTGTAGCAGCACCCGGCCGGGAACGGCAAAGCTGGCGCTGTCCAGGGTAAAGGTGGCGTCGTGATTGAGGTGTTTATCCTGCATAGGTCCTACTCTGTCCGGGGCGACATGGCGCCGCCCCGGTAATCCGATTAGAAGCGGAAGGTTGCGGTGGCGACCACCTGGCGTTCAGCGCCCCAGTAGCAGCCATAGGTGGCGAAGCAGCTGGAGACGTATTCTTTATCAAACAGGTTGTTCACGTTGATGCCAATCGAAGAGCCTGGCAGATTGAAACGCGCCAAATCGTATTTTATCGCCGCATCGACGACCGTATAGTCCTTCACTTTAAACGTGTTGGCTTCATCACCATAGCTGGAACCGACATAGCGAACGCCGGAGCCCAGCGTCAACCCGCTGAGTGCAGTTTCATGGAAGGTGTAATCCGCCCACACTGAAGCCATATGTTTGGGAATGGCCGCCGGGGTATTGCCCTGTTGCGTAGTGTCTTTGGAATACTCCGCATCCGTGTAGGTATAAGAACCCAACAGGTTAACGTTGGCCGTCAGCGCGGCTTTGCCTTCCAGTTCGATCCCACGAGAGCGAATTTCGCCACCCTGTATGGAAGCAAATACATGGTCTGGATCTGCCACCTTGTTGTTGGTTTTGGTCAGCTGATAAATCGCAATGCTGGCAGTAATAGGGCGATCCTTCGGTGCATACTTCACGCCGGCTTCATACTGCTTGCCTTTGGAAGCGGCGAAGGTATTGCCACTGAAATCAGCCCCTGAAGTAGGTTCAAAGGATTCACTGTAGCTGACATAAGGTGCGATGCCGTTTTCAAATACATAGTTCAAACCCGCGCGGCCGGTGAACTCGTTGTCCTTCTGCTTTGATACCGAGTTCTGGTTCAGGCGGTTGGTGCTGTTGGTGTCGCTCCAGTCATAGCGTCCTCCCATGGTCAGCACCCAGTTGTTCCATTCGGCCTGATCCTGCACGTAAAGCCCGGTCTGCTCTTGGCGATTCACCTGGCTGGCGCCGCCGGTAATGGTGTAGCTTTGGTTGCCGTACTGCGGCGCCACCACGTTAAGGTTAGAAGCGCTGCCATACTGATACACGACGTCGTTGCGCATACGCATATAATCCACACCCATCAATAAGGTGTGATCAACCAGCCCCGTCGCAAATTTGGCCTGCGCCTGAGTGTCTACAGCAAAACTCGACAAGTGCTCTTTCGAATTCATCACCCCACGCGTCAACTCAGCAGGGTTTGTCGTGCTGATGCCCTGGCCATAGATAGAGCGGTAATCCACGTCCATTTTCGAGTAACGCAGGTTTTGACGCAGGGTCCACACATCATCAAACCCATGTTCAAAGGCATATCCCACCATCTGTTGCTTGCGCGAGATGTTGTTATAACCCGGCTCACCGTCGTTGAAACTGGTCGGCAATTTGCCGTTAATCCCATTTTGCACCGTCCCCTCTTTCGGCAGCCAACCATAGAAGCCCACGCTCGGGTCATCCTGGAAACTGCTGAGGAACGTCAGTGAAGTGCGATCATCCGGCCGCCAGCTGAAAGAAGGTGCAATTGCATAGCGTTTGCTTTTTTCGCCAACCTGTTGCTGATCTTCATCACGCGCCAGACCGGTTAAGCGGTAAGAATAGATGCCGGCATCATCCAGCGCGCCACCAAAGTCGAAGCCGGTCTGGAACAGATTGTCGGTACCCATTTTGAACTGAACCTCACGAAGGGTTTCAGTGGTTGGGCGTTTGCTGACCAAGGCGACAACCCCGCCCGGGTTGCTCTTGCCATAGAGCACGGAAGAAGGGCCGCGCAGCACTTCGGCACGTTCCAGGAAGTAAGGGTCAATTTGGTAAATGGAATAGTTATCGTCCTGCAGCTTCAACCCATCCAGGTACATGTTGGTACCCACCGAGCTGAAACCACGAATATTCACGGCATCATAAGCGGTGGAGGCCCCACGGTTGCCCACCATCACGCCCGGCGTATAGGCCAGTGCGCCTTTTACCGTGGCTGGCTGGCGCATATCCATTTCTTCACGCGTCACGACGGAAACCGACTGCGGAGTCTTTTCAATCGGCGTGTCGGTCTTGGTACCGGTGGCGCTGCGTTTGGCCGCGTAGGTCCCCACAGGTCCCCAGGCGTTTTCCTGCTGCGATTGGCTGCTGCCCACCACGGTAAGGGTGTCTTCCTTGGCGGCGGACTGGGTGTCGGCGGAAAACGCCGGCATCGCCAGCGTGCCAAGGGCGGCAGCGATAGTTATCGCTAACCCACTGACGTGAGAACGGCTCTGCTTGGCCGCGGAAAGAAGACGCTTGGTCGACATAGGTGGTTTCTCTGATGAATTATTTGATAACGAATGTAAACGATAATAATTATTATAATCGCGGCATTTTATGCAGAAGCTAAATTAAACTGCAAGTCGAATTCAGCCGGTGAATTGGTGTGTGATTAACCACTTAGCCACATTAAGCAGGTGGAAATAAACTGCGCAGAGAAATAAAAAAGCCCGCAACGGGAAGTTACGGGCTTAATAATAAAGAAAAACTTTTCACCTGAGCGGTGGCAAGCAAGGTCGTTTATTTACCGAACATGTCCTTGATCCAGCCGGCAACGCCGTCAGCATCTTTTTGTTCGCCCGCCTGCTGCTGTTGCTCTTGCTGCTGTTGCTGAGCAGCCTGGCTTGCCTGGCACAGTCCCTGCGGGTTGTCGGTCCACACCGGAATGGTGCGCCCACCGCCACCACAGACAAAGTTGCCGCTGGAGTCGATGTTCATCTGGTTGATGCCTTCCGGCGGCTGCAGCATCAGCGGCAGCGGCGTCTGGTTCTCCAGATAGCGGCGGTACAGCGTCAGCGCACCGTTGGCACCGGTCAGCTTGGCCGGGCCGTTGTTATCGCGCCCTACCCAGGCGATAGCCACTTCTTTACCGTCGATACCGGCAAACCAGCTGTCGCGCAGGTCGTTAGTGGTACCGGTTTTCGCCGCCAGATTGTAGTTGGGGAACTTCACCGACAATGAGCGGGAGGTCCCGCGCGCTACGCCCTGTTGCATGGCATACAACGTCAGGTAAGCCGCCTGGGCAGGTACCACGCGTTCCGCCTGCGGGAAGCTCTGGTACAGCACAGAGCCGTCTTCAGCAATCACCGAACGCACCGCAGACAGCGGAGCACGGTTACCGCCGCCGGCAATGGTCTGGTATTCCTGTGCCACTTCCATCGGCGTCAGGCCAATCGCGCCGAGCAGCATCGAAGGCACCGGATTGATTTCCGCCTTTGGAATGCCCAAGCGTTGTAACGTCGCACTGATTTGGTCCAGCCCAACCGACATCCCCAGGTTGACCGTAGGTACGTTGAGTGAAAAGGCAAGGCCATCCACCAGCATCACCTGCCCGCGGAACTTGCGGTCATAGTTGTTCGGCTGCCAGACGGTACCGTTCTGCAATTTCAGCGTCAGCGGCTGATCCGCCAGCCAGGTGTTCAGGCGGTATTTGTCCGGCTCGGACAGCGCAGTCAGGTAAGTTGGCGGTTTGGCCAATGAACCGACCAGGCGACGCGCCTGCATGGCACGGTTAAACCCGGCAAATTGCGGGTTGGCACCGCCGACCATGGCGCGAACTTCGCCGCTGAAACGATCGACAATCACCATCGCCGCTTCCAGATCCTGAACGTGACGAGCCGCCTTCAGGGCCGGAACGCCGTCTTCAACCGCTTTTTCCGCCGCATCTTGCGACACCGGATCCAGCGTGGTGAAGATTTTCACCCCGGACAAGTCGTTCACCTTGTCGCCCAGCTTGGCTTGCAGCTCCTGACGCACCATCTGCATGAACGCCGGCTGCGGCGTGATCACCCCGCCTTTCGGCTGCACGCCCAATGGACGAGCGCTAAGCATGTCGTAAAGTTCGGCGTCGATAACCCCCTGGTTCTGCAGCAGTTTGAGCACCAGATTACGACGTTCCAGCGCCAGCTTCGGGTTACGCCAAGGGTTGTACAGCGACGCGCCCTTGACCATGCCCACCAGCAGCGCCTGCTGATCCAGGCTCAGTTCGTCCACCGGACGGCCGAAGTAGTACAGGCTGGCCAACGGGAAACCGCGAATTTGATCGTTGCCGCTCTGGCCGAGATAAACCTCGTTCAGATACAGCTCAAGGATGCGATCCTTGCTGTAACGGTAATCTACCAACAACGCCATGTAGGCTTCATTGGCCTTACGCCACAGCGAACGCTCGTTGGTCAGGAACAGGTTTTTTACCAACTGCTGCGTCAGGGTACTGCCGCCCTGCACCGCACGTCCGGCGGTCAGGTTAGCCAGCACCGCACGACCGATGGAGTAAGGGCTGATGCCGTCATGTTCATAGAAGTGGCGGTCTTCGGTGGCAATCAGCGTATCCACCAGCAGGTCAGGGAAACCGGCGCGCGGCACGAACAGCCGCTGTTCGCCGTTCGGCGACTGCAGCATGGTGATCAGACGCGGATCGAGACGGAAGAAGCCGAAGCTGCGCTGGTTTTCCATGTTCTCGATATTCGCCAGACGGTTGTTCTGGAAATTCAGACGCGCGTGGATCTGCCCTTCTTTACCGTCCGGGAAATCAAACGGACGACGCAGCAACTCAATGCTGTTGGCCTGCACGGTAAACTCGCCCGGGCGCGTCATGCGGCTTACCTGGCGGTATTGCATGCCCTCCAGCAAATTGACCATTTCCTTTTTGCTGTACGGCATGCCCGGTTCCAGGTTGACCATGCGGCCATAAACCGCCGCCGGCAACTGCCAGACCTTGCCGTCAATGCGGCTGCGGATCTGCGAATCCAGGTACACGCCATAGATTGCCAACAGCACGGCAACCACCAGAATCAGTTTAATCAGCAGGCCGAGCCAGCGGCGTTTCTTACGCGGCGGAGTCGCTTTTACCTTACGCGGCATGCGTTCTTCCTCGTCTTCATAATCATCATCGTCATCCTGGTACTCGTCTTCCTCGTAATCATCGTAATCGTCATCTCGACGACGGCGCGGCGGCTTGCGCGACGCGGTGCGTGTTGGTTGTTTCCCTTTGCGCCCGATGGGCTCGCGGTCATCCCCAGCCATTGCTGTTGTTCTCCAGACTTGGCGGCACTGCCGGCCATTATGAGTCGCTTAATCTGTCGCGGCGCCAGGCCGCTGAACAGAAGAAACATCTGAATTCATTTACTGATATTTTTTCGTGCGCCGCGTCGGGGCGGTATTCGCCGGATCGTCCGGCCACACGTGTTTCGGGTAGCGCCCTTTCATCTCTTTTTGCACTTCCCGGTAAGCCCCCTGCCAGAACGCTGCCAGATCGCCGGTAATTTGCAACGGCCGGTGCGCCGGTGAGAGTAACTCAAGCACCACCGGGATGCGACCTTCGGCCAACATCGGGCTGCGCTGCTCACCGAACACTTCCTGTAAACGCACCGCCAGCGCCGGAGGTTTTCCGGCATCATAACGGATGGGCAATCGGCTGCCGGTCGGCACAGTGTAATGAGTGGGTAGCGCATTATCCAGCCGCTGCTTTTGCTGCCAGTTCAGCAACCGCGCCAAAGCCTCGGCGATGTTCACCTGCTTTAATCCGCGCATGTCCCGCACGCCACTCAGCGACGGCAATAACCACTGTTCCAGCGAGGCCAACAGCGACTCATCGTCAACCGGCGGCCAGGCTGCCTCCGGCAACCAGTTTTGCGCACACTGCAAGCGCAGCCGCAGCTGTTCGGCGGCGGTATCCCAGTTGAGTACCGCAATGCCCTGAGCGCGAACCCAGTTAATCAGCGCCTGTTGCAGCTCTTCGTCGGCCGGCTTGGCCAACGGCTGAGCACGCAGCGTCAGACGGCCAATTTGCTGGCGTTTCCAGGCACGCAACGTGCCTTTTTCGTCATCCCACTCCACCGCCGTTTGTTGGGAAACCATCGCCGGCAACTGCGCCGCCAGTGCATCAATTTCCACCGGCAGCGCGAGCAGGATACGCGCATCGGGGCTGTTGTGCCCCTGCAGCAGGCTTGGCACGATAAGCCAGGGGGCACGTGACAATGCCTCATCCTGATTCATCGCCGCGCCCATGCCGTTGGCCAGCAGATAACGGCCATCCTGCCCCCGTCGTTGGGCAATGCGATCGGTGAACGCCAATGCCAGCAGCCGCGGTGCCATCTCGACGTCAATCCGACCCGCTTTCACCTGCAGACGGCGGGCAAGCTGTGTGGCGCGGCGCTGCCAATTCGGCTGCGGACGACTCAGCCAGTAGCCGATATCCATTTGCCCGCCGCGCGGGGGTTCCTCCAGCAACGCAGCCAAAGCAGCGGCCGTCGCCAACCCATCCGGCCCCTGTTCTGCGCCGTGAGTCAACATCGCCGCCAAACGCGGCTCACAGCCCAGAGCGGCCATCTGTCGGCCACGCGCCGTGAGCTTATCGCCGTCATCGGTGGCGCCCAGCTGCTGCAATAGCCTTTTGGCGGCGGCCAGCGCCGTTTCCGGCGGACGGTCTAACCAGGTCAGTTGCCCAACGTCATGGCAACCCCATTGCAGCAGTTCCAGCCAAAAACCGGCGAGATCGCTTTGCAGGATTTCCGGCTCGGCGTGCTCTGCCGCCCGTTCAGCCTGCTCTTTGGCAAACAGGTGCCAGCAGATGCCCGGCTCCAGACGCCCGGCACGGCCTGCGCGCTGGATCATCGACGCCTGGCTGACACGCTGAGTCACCAGCCGCGTCAGACCATTGCGCACATCATAACGCGCAACGCGTTCCAACCCGCTGTCCACCACTAACCGAATGCCTTCGATGGTCAGACTGGTTTCGGCAATATTGGTCGCCAGCACCACTTTGCGGCGCCCGGTCGGTGCCGGTTGAATCGCTTTCTGCTGCTGCGCCAGCGGTAAAGCGCCGTACAGTGGGCACAGTTCGGTATCGGCCGCCACTTCACCGTTCAACCGCTCCAACACCCGGTTGATTTCCGCCACGCCGGGCAGAAACAGCAGCAGCGACCCCGTTTGTTCAGACAGCAGGCGCTTCACCGCCGCCGCCACGCCGTCTTCCAGCCGTTGGTGGCTGGCCAGGGGCTGATACTGGCGATCGACCGGGAAGCTGCGCCCGGCAGACACCACCGCCGGTGCCTGCGGCAACAGCTGCGCCAAACGGGCATTATCCAGCGTCGCCGACATGATCAACAGTTTCAGATCGTCGCGCAGCCCTTGTTGCACGTCCAGCAGTAGCGCCAACGCCAAATCGGCCTGCAGGCTGCGCTCGTGGAATTCGTCGAGGATCACCAGCGAAACGCCCTGCAGCTCCGCATCCTGCTGCAGCATGCGGGTGAGAATGCCTTCGGTCACCACCAGCAGCCTGGTCTCCGGCCCGCTTTTGCTTTCGGCGCGCATGCGGTAGCCCACGGTCTGACCGGGTTCTTCCCCTAACTGCTGCGCCAGCCGGTACGCCACGTTCTTCGCCGCCAACCGCCGGGGTTCGAGCATGATAATGCGGCCAGGCAATCCGGCGTTGGTCAGGATCTGCAGCGGCAGCCAGGTCGATTTACCGGCGCCGGTCGGCGCATGCAGCAGGACCTGCGGAGCGGATTGCAGCGCAGTGAGCAATTCATCAAGAACCGCGCTGACGGGCAGTGAAGACACAGAACTCTCCGTAGTGGTTAACATTGGACGGCGCACATTGTAGCATTAGACTCTGCGTTTCATTTACTTGCCGGGTATCTATGTCCAGTTCGCGCCGCCTGTTTTTCGCCCTGACCTTGCCTGATGCGCTACAGCAGCAGGTGATCCGCTGGCGTGCCGATGCCTTTACGTCGGAAGCAGGTCGGCCGGTCGCGGCCGCCAACTTGCACCTGACGTTGGCCTTTCTCGGCGACGTCACGGCGCAAAAAGAAACGGCGTTGAAAAAGCTGGCCGGTCGCATCAGTCAACCCGGTTTCAGCATGGTGCTCGATGATCTCGGTCACTGGCCGCGTCCCGGCGTCGTTTGGCTTGGCACCCGGCGCGCACCACGTGGGCTGTTGCAACTGGCGGAATTGCTGCGCTCGCAGGCGGCGCGCAGCGGTTGCTACCAAAGCCCGATGCCGTTTCATCCGCACATCACCCTGCTGCGCTGCGCGACCCAACCGGTCGCCATACCGCCCGCAACGCCGGGCTGGCACTTCAGCGCCAACGAATTCGCCTTATACCAGTCAGTCTTTGAAAACGGCCGCACGCGTTATCAGATGCTTGAACAATGGCCCTTAGCCCATCAGGACACCCCATGATTTTTACGCCCCCCCTGCGCCATGCCACGCTGATTAAACGTTACAAACGCTTTCTGGCGGACGTCGTCACGCCAGAAGGGGAAACCTTCACGCTGCACTGCGCCAATACCGGGGCCATGACCGGCTGTGCTACCCCCGGCGACACCGTTTGGTATTCCACCTCGGATAATGCCAAACGCAAATACGCCCACAGCTGGGAACTGACGCATACCCAACAGGGGGACTGGATCTGCGTAAATACCCTGCGTGCCAATGGGCTGGTGCGCGAGGCAATCGAACAGAATCTAATCAATGAATTATCCGGTTACAGTAAAATCAGCAGCGAAGTAAAATATGGCAGTGAAAATAGCCGTATCGATTTGTTATTACAGGCAGAAAATCGAGCCAACTGCTATATTGAAGTTAAGTCAGTCACATTACTGCAACAACAACGTGGTTACTTTCCTGATGCGGTAACGCTCAGAGGACAGAAACACTTGCGTGAGTTGCAAAGCGTGGTTGAAAGCGGGCAACGGGCGGTATTGTTCTTTGCTGTGTTACATAGCGGTATTGAGCAGGTCGCACCGGCACATCATATAGATGAGCGTTATGCGGCACTGTTGGCACAGGTTCAGCAGTTGGGCGTAGAAGTGGTTTGTTATGGGGCTAAATTATCACCTGACGGTATATCTCTCTGCGATAAGTTACCGTTTTTTATCGATTAGCGCTGACCGGGTACAAATAATCCGACTACCGGTTATCGCGTCGCCAAATACGCCTTCCTTCACACCATTGTCAAGCAGGCGACAGGAATAATTGCCAACCTACTCCCCATCTGGTATTTATAGCGGCCTGTTTTTCCCCCGCATTGGGGATTCGATAGTGCGTGTGTATGTAGGAGAAGCAACATGCAAGAAGGGCAAACCCGTAAAACCTCGTCCTTGAGCATTCTCGCCATCGCTGGGGTGGAGCCGTACCAAGAGAAGCCGGGCGAAGAGTACATGAACGACGCCCAGTTGTCGCATTTCAAGCGCATTCTTGAAGCATGGCGCAACCAGCTCAGGGATGAAGTGGACCGTACTGTATCGCATATGCAGGATGAGGCAGCAAACTTCCCTGACCCGGCCGACCGTGCCACTCAGGAAGAAGAATTCAGCCTTGAACTGCGTAACCGCGATCGCGAACGCAAACTGATCAAAAAGATCGAGAAAACGCTGCGAAAAGTAGAAGACGAAGATTTCGGCTACTGCGAATCCTGCGGCGTGGAGATTGGCATTCGTCGCCTTGAAGCGCGTCCGACTGCCGATTTGTGCATCGACTGCAAGACTCTGGCCGAAATCCGCGAAAAGCAGATGGCCGGCTAATACAGTTGTTATCGCTGCGGCGTGCGCGTCAGTGTGCGCCGCACAGAGAAAAGGGAAAGTTTCCCCTCTGATATGCAAGAAAGACATTATGTGGGGCGCTTTGCCCCATCGCCTTCCGGGGATCTGCATTTCGGTTCGCTGATTGCCGCTCTGGGAAGCTACCTCCAGGCTCGTGCCCAACACGGGCAATGGCTGGTTCGCATTGAAGATATCGATCCCCCGCGCGAAGTCGCCGGTGCGGCCGATCGTATCTTATCCGCTCTGGAACACTATGGTCTCCACTGGGACGGCCAGGTCATCTATCAATCCCAACGTCACGAAGCCTACCGCGCCACTCTGGAACACCTGCACCAGCAGGGGCTCAGCTATTTCTGCAACTGTACCCGCAGTCGTATCCAGCAGATTGGCGGTTTGTATGATGGCCATTGTCGTGCCTTGAATCTCGGCCCGCAGGGCGCCGCCATCCGTTTACGCCAATCCAGCCCGGTTTATGCCTTTCACGATCGCCTGCAAGGCGAGTTGCAGGCCGATCCGGCGTTGGCGCGCGAAGACTTTATTATCCGTCGACGCGATGGGCTGTTCGCTTATAACCTGGCGGTGGTGGTTGATGACCATTTTCAGGGCGTGACCGAAATCGTGCGCGGTGCCGATCTTATCGAACCTACCGTGCGCCAGATTGCGTTGTACCGTCAGTTGCAGGCGCCGGTGCCCGCCTATGTGCATCTGCCGCTGGCGCTGGGCGCCAACGGCATCAAATTGTCGAAGCAAAACCATGCGCCCGCGCTGCCCGCAGGCGATCCTCGCCCGGTGCTGGTTGCCGCACTGAAGTTTCTGCGCCAACCGCTGCCGGAAAGCTGGCAAGATCTTGACCTGCCGTTATTATTGAGCTGGGCGATCGCACACTGGAAGCTGGATAATGTGCCGCGTCAGGAGGCTATTCCCCTGGACGAAAACACATCAGCATTCTCAAAAGAGCCATGGTGAGCTATGATTAGCCGCTATTTTTTGTTAGCGCCATTTTTTTCAGACACTATCGAGGTGTACCATTTTTACCCGAGTAGCCAATTTCTGCCGTAAGGTGCTAACCCGCGATGACAAGCTGCCGCGTGACGATGCGCCGGTCAGCGATACAAACGTAGTCCGCGAAGAAAGCGCGGTGGCTGCGAAGCCGTCTGCGCCGCAGCAACGTTCCGCCGATCGCGGCAGAGATACTCCTGCCCGCCGGCAGGCACCGCGTAAACGCCCACCTTTTCCTGCCGCAGAGGGAACCGGCTCAATGACCGTTATCCCGCGCGATCAGCACTCTATCTCACGTAAAGACATCAGTGAGAACGCGCTGAAGGTGCTGTACCGCCTGAATAAATCCGGCTTCGAAGCTTATCTGGTCGGCGGCGGTGTACGTGACCTGCTGCTGGGCAAAAAGCCGAAAGATTTCGACATCACCACCAACGCCACACCGGAGCAAGTGCGCAAGCTGTTCCGCAACTGCCGCCTGGTAGGTCGCCGTTTCCGTTTGGCGCACGTGATGTTCGGGCCGGAAATCATCGAGGTTGCCACCTTCCGTGGTCATCACGAACAGCAAACGCCGGAATCTGACAAGAACTCTTCCCAGCAGGCCCAAAACGGCATGCTGCTGCGCGACAACATTTTCGGTTCGATCGAAGAAGATGCCCAGCGTCGCGACTTCACCATCAACAGCCTGTATTACGGCGTGGCGGACTTCACCCTGCGTGATTACGTCGATGGTCTGCGCGACCTGAAGCAGGGCGTGATTCGTCTGATCGGCGATCCGGAAACCCGCTACCGCGAAGACCCGGTGCGCATGTTGCGCGCGGTGCGCTTTGCCGCCAAGCTGGACATGACCATCAGTGACGAAACCGCCGAGCCGATCCCGCGCCTGGCCTCGCTGCTGCATGAGATCCCGCCGGCGCGCCTGTTTGAAGAGTCGCTGAAACTGCTGCAGGCAGGCTACGGTTACCCAACCTATCTGAAGCTGTGTGAATATCAGCTGTTCCAGCCGTTGTTCCCGCAAATCGCACGTCACTTCACTCCGACCCATGACACGCCAATGGAGCGTATTCTGGTTCAGGTGCTGAAGAACACCGACCACCGTCTGCAAAACGACATGCGCGTCAATCCGGCATTCCTGTTTGCTGCTATGCTTTGGTATCCGCTGCTGGAACATGCGCAGAAACTGGCGCAGGAAAGCGGTCTGGCGTACTACGACGCCTTCGCACTGGCCATGAATGACGTGCTGGACGAGCAATGCCGTTCATTGGCGATCCCGAAACGCATTACCACGCTGGTTCGCGATATCTGGCAGCTGCAGCTGCGGCTGTCTCGCCGTCAGGGCAAGCGCGCGCACAAGCTGATGGAACACCCGAAATTCCGCGCCGCTTACGATCTGCTGGCGCTGCGTGCCGAAGTGGAAGAAAACCAGGATATGTTGCGTCTGACCGAATGGTGGGGCGAGTTCCAGGAAGCCACCCCGGCGCGCCAAAAAAACATGTTGAGTACCTTGGGTGACGATCCGGCGCCGCGCCGCACGCGTCAACGCCGCCCTCGCCGTCGGACGCCGCGTAAAGAAGGGGAATAATGATCCGCGTTTATATCGCGCTGGGCAGTAACCTGGCGCATCCGCTGCAACAGGTCAAGGCCGCACTGGAAGCGCTGGAGCATCTCCCGCGCACCCGGTTGATCCTTTGTTCTTCGTTTTACCGCACCAAGCCGCTGGGGCCGCAAAACCAGCCTGACTTTCTCAATGCGGTGGTGGCGCTGGATACCTTGCTGCCTGCGGAACAACTGCTGGATCACACCCAGGCGATAGAACGCAATCAGGGCCGCGTGCGCAAAGATGAGCGCTGGGGCCCACGTACCCTCGATTTAGACATCATGCTGTACGGCGATCAGGTTATTCATACCGATCGCCTGACGGTGCCGCATTACGGCCTGAAAGAACGCGAGTTCATGCTCTACCCGCTGGCGGAAATCGCTCCTGACCTGATTTTCCCGGACGGCGAGTCGCTGACCAGTTGCCTGAAGCGCGTGTCGAAAAACGGCATGGAACTCTGGCATAAACCCAAGTAAACGCCAGAGTCGGGCGCAGTTCATATACAGTGCCCTTACAGCACCACCTGCGCGACAAATCCCCCGTCCGACCGATTGGCAAAGCTGACACGCAAGCCATGCAGGCCAGCGATACGCTGCACAATAGATAATCCCAGCCCGCTCCCGGTTTGTTCCTGCCCTGGAGGGCGATAAAAACGTTCCCCCAGGCGAGCCAGGTGTTCCTCCGTCACGCCCGGGCCATCGTCTTCGACCCTCAGCATCCGCTCTGTCAGCCTCACCGTAACGGTACCGCCTGCCGGCGTGTAACGCACTGCGTTATCCACCAGATTGCGTACCAGCAGCGACAGCAGCAGCGCTTGTCCCTGCAACGGCGGTGGTGTGCCCTGCTGTTCATAGCGCAGCGTGACGCCTGCGGCATGGGCATGACGATCCTGTTCCGCCAGGGTCATCGGCACCAGTTGCCCCCAGTCGACCGCTTCCAGCTCGGCCAGATCGGACAGTGAATCCAGCCGCGAAAGCGTCAGCAGCTGATCCACCAGCCGGGTCGCGCGATCGATACTCACCGTCAGGTTTTCCAGCGCATGCTCGCGCATCTGTTCGTCATCACCGGCCAGTTGCACCACTTCCGTCTGCACCCGCAGCGCCGCCAGCGGGCTGCGCAGCTCATGGGCCGCATCGGAGGTAAAACGCCGCTCACGCACCAATAGCGCATTAATGCGGGCAAACAGCGCGTTAAGCGCATCCACCAGCGGGCGCACTTCGGTCGGTACCTGGCGCGCGTCCAGCGGTGTGGCGTCATCCGGAGCGCGCTTGCGCAGTCCAGCAGCGACCGCGCGTAATGGCTTCAGTTCTCGCCCGACCATCAAGGCAATCAGCAGCATCAGGATCGGCAGCGTCACCAGCCAGGGCACCAGTTGCCCGGTCACCATGCCCAACGCCATATCGCGCCGATAGTCCCACTCCTGCCCCACGACGATGCGATAGCGGCCGTCCGGGCTGGTCAGCCACAGCAGTCGCCAACTGTCGTCATCGCCTTTGCGTTCACCATCGGTAAAGCCTTCTCGCTCGCCATCGAACAGGAAATCCGCCCCGTTCTCGCCATCATTGAGCAACATCTTGCCGTTACGATCGAAAATGGCGAACGCCAGCGCGTCGTCATCCTGCTCGCCGCGTTTACCGTGATGCACCAGCTTCTTGGTTTTCGGCAGGCTGCGCACGCTTTCGTCGGCCAAAAGATCCCCCAGATTGGCGGTCGCCAGGCGTTTGGCGAACAGCATCTGTTGGGTATCGAACACTTCGTTGATGTTGTTGCGCGTCATCATCCACGCCACCACACTGGCGGAGCACCAGGTCAATAATGCCAGCAGGCTGAAGATCAGGATCAGCCGCAACCGCAGACTGAGATGTTTCACGGTACATCCCCCAGGGTATACCCCACGCCGTGAATGGTGCGGATAAAGCCGTTGCCCAACTTGCGCCGCAGGTGGTGAATATGCACTTCTACCGCGTTGCTGCTGACCTCGTCGTCCCAGTTGTACAATTTTTCCTGGATCAGCGGCCGTGCCAGCACCCGCCCCTTGTTATGCAGGAACAGTTCCAGCACCGCCAGCTCACGCGGCGTCAGCGTGACCGGTTCGCCGTTGCAGCTTACGCTGCGGGTGGCGGCGTCAAACACCACATTGCCATGCACCAGCTGCGGCATCAGTTGGCCGTGGCGACGACGGATCAGCGCCTGCAGGCGAGCCGCAACTTCCGCCAGGGCAAAAGGCTTGCACAGGTAATCGTCGGCACCGCTCTGCAGGCCGCTGACCCGCTGCTCCAACGCGTCCCGTGCGGTAAGGATCAGCACCGGCACGTCGTGGCCAGCCTGCCGCCACTGTCGCAGCAGATCCAGACCGTCGAGGCCCGGCAGGCTGAGATCGAGAATAACCGCGTCGTAAGGCGCGCTTTCCAGCGCGTTTTTCCCCACCAGACCATCGGTAAACCAGTCCAGATTAAAGCCGAGTTTGGTCAAGCCGGCCTTGATGCCGTCGCCAATTAACTTGTCATCTTCTATCAGCAAAATTCGCATGTGCGTCCTTTTTTAGCCATTGCCGCCCATTACACCACAAGGTTCTTAAGAAGCTCTTAAGCATGATGATCTGCGCTACCCACCCCGTTAGGGTTACAGTAGAATGACAGCACTTTTTTGCAGCCAGGGCCCTGCGCATACCGCCCGGTCCTATTCAGGAGACGTAGTGATGAAACCCACCACCGTGACCCATTTGCGCCAGTGGAAGCAGGAACAACGCAAGTTCGCTTCCCTCACCGCCTACGATGCCAGCTTTGCCAAACTGTTTGAAGAGCAAGGCGTTAAAGTACTGCTGGTAGGCGACTCGCTGGGGATGACGCTGCAGGGCCACGACTCCACGCTGCCGGTCACCGTCGCCGACGTTGCCTATCATACCCGCGCCGTCCGCCGCGGCGCCCCGGCCTGTCTGTTGCTGGCCGATATGCCTTTTATGAGTTACGCCACCCCCTCCCTGGCCTGCGCCAATGCCGCCGAGCTGATGCAGGCTGGCGCTAACATGGTAAAACTGGAAGGCGGCAGCTGGCTGTGCGAAACGGTAAAAATGCTGACCGAACGGGCCGTACCGGTGTGTGGCCACCTCGGGCTGACGCCGCAATCCGTTAACGTGTTTGGCGGCTACAAAGTGCAGGGCCGTGATGAGCTTGCCGCCAAGCAACTGCTGGAAGACGCCAAAAATCTGGAGCTGGCCGGCATGCAGCTGCTGGTGCTGGAATGCGTGCCAAGCGAATTGGCACGCAAAATCACCGAAGAACTGACCATCCCGGTGATTGGCATCGGCGCCGGCAATGCCACCGATGGCCAAATTCTAGTGATGCACGACGCGTTCGGCATCACCGGCGGCCACACGCCTAAATTCGCTAAAAACTTCCTGGCGCAAAGCGGCGATATCCGCTCGGCGGTGCAACAATATATGCAGGACGTGGAGCAAGGAATTTACCCCGCTGAAGAGCACTCATTCAACTAAAGTGACTGCGTTAGGAGTTATGGAATGGTAATTATCGAAACCCTGCCGCTGTTGCGTCAGCAGATCCGCCGCTGGCGTCAAGAGGGTAAACGTATCGCGCTGGTGCCGACCATGGGCAACCTGCACGAAGGCCATATGACGCTGGTCGATGAAGCCCGCGCACGCGCCGATATCGTGGTGGTCAGTATTTTCGTCAACCCGATGCAGTTCGAACGCCCTGACGATTTGGCGCGCTACCCGCGCACCCTGCAGGAGGACAGCGAAAAGCTGACCCGTCGCGGCGTAGAGCTGGTGTTCGCACCGGCGCCGGCCGATGTCTACCCTCAGGGGCTGGAACAGCAGACCTACGTCGACGTACCGGGCATTTCCTCCATGCTGGAGGGCGCCAGCCGTCCGGGCCACTTCCGCGGCGTCGCGACCATTGTCAGCAAGCTGTTCAATCTGGTGCAACCGGACCTGGCCTGTTTTGGCGAGAAGGATTATCAGCAGTTGGCGTTGATCCGCAAAATGGTGGCGGATATGGGTTACGACATCGACATCGTGGGCGTGCCGACCGTACGCGCTAAAGATGGCCTGGCGCTCAGTTCACGCAACGGCTACCTGACCGCCGAAGAGCGTAAAATCGCCCCACAGCTCAGCAAGATCATGAATGCGCTGGCAGAGCAGCTCAGCAACGGCGAACGCCATGTCGACGAGTTGCTGGAACAAACCGCCGCTCAGTTGCGCAGTGCAGGTTTCACGCCGGGCGAGCTGTTTATCCGTGACGCCGACAGCCTGCAACCGCTGGGCGTAGAAAGCCAACGGGCAGTGGTGCTGATGGCCGCCTGGCTGGGCAAGGCGCGCTTGATTGACAACCAGCAGGTTGATCTGACTCTGTAAGCTACTTTTTGTGCAATCGTCACTGTTACAGCCCCTCTGAAAGTAGACATCGAGGGACTTATCGGTGACGATAAACGCCGGATGGATGTTCAACCTCAATCGCCTGTGAAGGCTGATACTCAGTTAGGTAAAGTTATGATACGTACTATGCTGCAAGGCAAGCTGCATCGGGTGAAAGTGACTCAGGCCGACTTGCACTATGAAGGCTCCTGCGCCATCGATCAGGACTTCCTGGAGGCCGCAGGCATTCTGGAATATGAAGCTATCGATATTTATAACGTTGATAACGGTCAGCGTTTCTCGACCTATGCCATCGCCGCCGAACGCGGTTCGCGCATTATTTCGGTCAACGGGGCGGCAGCGCGTTGCGCCTGCGTCGGCGACAAGCTGATCATCTGTTCTTACGTGCAGATGAGCGATGCCGATGCCCGCCAACATCATCCGAAAGTGGCCTACTTCGAAGGCGACAATAACCTGCAGCGCAAGGCGAAAGCCGTGCCGGTTCAGGTCGCCTAAAAGTCACAACGGGCGCCGTCGGCGCCCGTTTCTTCCTGATTACTGCACCACCAGCGTTCCCGGCTTGTTGGCTATTCTGTCGGCCATGGTCTGAATCGAGTCGGTGCGCAAAATGTACAACCGCTTCAGCGTATAAGGGTTATCCCCCGGCTTCACCTTACCTTGCACCGTGGTTACCGCCATATGGAAACCGGCATCCTTCGCCGCCTGTATCGCCCGTTGGTTATAGCCGCCAAACGGGTATGACACATACAGCACATGCGGATTAAACTGCGACAGCGCGCGGCGCGAGTGCTCAAAATCGAATTCTATGTTGTGCAGCGAACGGCTCAGCAGGATCGGCTGACGATTACCGTCGGTGCGATGCAGGAAATGCGTATGCGACTGCACGTCGAACACGTCCTGGATCTGCTTCAGTTCGGAAATGCTCATAAACTGCAGCGAATCTGGATTCCACTTTTGCGGATGGCGCTTGATGCGTGAGGAAATAATAAACGCCGTGGCGCGGAAGCCGTAATTCTTCAACACCGGGTAAGCATAACGGTAGACCGATTTCAGCCCGTCATCGAACGTCAGCACCACTGCCTTGCCGGGCAGGTTGATCTGGTTGTTCAGATAGGCTTCCAGCTGATACAGGGAAATCGTGTCGTAGCCCGCCTGCTTCAGGTAGGTCATCTGATTGCTGAACGCCACGTCGGAAGTGGTGGTCGAGGTATGGCGGAAACGCTTGTTCTCTTCGTTTTTCAGCAGGTGATGGTAGGTCAGTACCGGAATACCGGTGTCAATCTCGCAGTCCAGCTCGCTGACATAACCCAGACGATCGCCAATGTTGATCTCATACCAGGTGTTGTTGAGCCTATCCTTCAGCTTGCCGATAATCGGGTAGCGCAGATTCTCTTCCAGCACGCCAAACACATCACTGGCGTTATCCGCATCGGTATAGACGTTGATCGCCTTTTGAGTGATCAGGTTCTGGTTGGTCAGCGGCTTATTCAGCTCGCCAAGATCGTCCTTCACCTTGCGCGATTTTTTAAGACTGCGCACATCGTCTTTGTCGATAAACCCCGTGCCGTGGCCGAATTTGAACTCGTAATACTCCGCATCCGCCGGGAACACCTGAATCAGCTGCCCCTGCTTCACTTCGCCGACCGGAATAACATGCTCGCCAATCAGCGAATAAACCTCGCTGTCGCGCTGCGCTTCCATATATTCGGATTTAACGGCGCTGTCTTCCGACAGCAAACTTGCCAGGCCCGCCGGGGAGGTGAACGACAACAGGATGCCGAGTAACCCAGCCGCTATCTTGTGTGTAGACCGCATGATTATATTCTGCTTACGAGTACGTAATACCCGTCGTATTTCAGACTGCAGCGTTGTTACCCGCCTCGATCATCCCATTAATTACCTGAGGATGAGCGCGCTGGCC
This sequence comes from Serratia liquefaciens, assembly GCF_027594825.1. Taxonomy (NCBI): domain Bacteria; kingdom Pseudomonadati; phylum Pseudomonadota; class Gammaproteobacteria; order Enterobacterales; family Yersiniaceae; genus Serratia; species Serratia liquefaciens. Next base: position 2,075,469 of record NZ_CP088930.1, read on the forward strand.
GCCTGGCTGCAACTTGAAATTCATAGGGTATATAACAAAATGGAGAAAATGTGGAGCGTCAGCATAGCACGATTTGAACAGCGGGGAGAAAGGGGTTATTCGAGCAATTTTATTGATTTACGGGATGCCCGCCGCAGATTGATAAACGCGTCCCCGAACGCCAACCCGGGGACGCCATGCTATCAGGTGCGCAAACCGCGGCCACGCTCAATAAGGAACCAGGACAGCAGGTAGAACACCGCGATAAACGCCACCAGCACCGCCATGGTGAACGCCAACGGCACGTCGCTGATGCCCAGGAAACCGTAGCGGAACCCGCTGATCATATAGACGATCGGGTTCAGCTTGGACACCGCCTGCCAGAACGGCGGCAGCAGCGTCAGCGAGTAGAACACCCCGCCCAGATAGGTCAGCGGCGTCAGCACGAAGGTCGGGATCAGGCTGATATCGTCAAAGGTGGTGGCAAACACCGCGTTGATCAGGCCCGCCAGCGAGAACAAAATCGCCGTCAGCAACAGCGTGACCACAATCACCCACCAGGCATGCACCTGCAGCGGCACAAAGAACAGCGAGATCACGGTCACCAGCACGCCGACGCAGATCCCCCGCGCCACGCCGCCGCCGACGTAACCGGCAATCACCACGTGCGTCGGCACCGGGGCCACCAGCAGTTCTTCGATGTTACGCTGGAATTTGGCGCTGAAGAACGACGAGGCCACGTTGGCGTACGAGTTGGTGATCACCGCCATCATGATCAGGCCGGGAACGATAAACTGCATGTAATCGAAACCGTGCATCTCACCGATACGTGAACCAATCAGGTTGCCGAAGATGATGAAATACAACGTCATGGTGATCACCGGCGGCACCAGGGTCTGGATCCAGATACGGGCAAAGCGGTTGATCTCTTTAGCCCAGATGCTCTGCAAAGCCACCCAATACAAACGCGTCATACTTTTTCTCCATTACCGTTAACCAGGGTGACAAACAGCTCTTCCAGCCGGTTGGCCTTGTTACGCATGCTCAGGACCTGGACGCCCTGTGCGCTGAGCTGGGCAAACAGGCCGTTCAGGCCCTGCTCGCGCATCACTTCCACCTCCAGCGTCGAGGTGTCCGTCAGGCGATGACGGTAGCCGTCCAGCTTCGGCAGCGGGCTTTTCGCCGCCAGATCGAGAATAAAGGTTTCGGACTTCAGCTTGGCCAGCAGGCCTTTCATCGAGGTGTTCTCCACCAACTCACCGTTCTGGATGATGCCGATATTGCGGCACAGCATTTCTGCTTCTTCCAGATAGTGGGTGGTGAGAATAATGGTGGTGCCCTGGGCGTTAAGCTCTTTCAGGAAGCCCCACATCGAGCGACGCAGCTCGATATCCACCCCGGCAGTCGGTTCATCGAGGATCAGCAGTTTTGGCTGATGCATCAAGGCGCGGGCGATCATCAAACGGCGCTTCATGCCGCCGGACAGCATGCGAGCGCGTTCTTCGCGCTTGCCCCACAGATCCAACTGAGTCAGGTATTTTTCCGCGCGAGCCAAGGCTTCGCGGCGGGTCACGCCATAGTAGCCCGCCTGATTGACCACAATCTGCATCACGGTTTCGAACGGGTTAAAGTTGAATTCCTGTGGCACCAGCCCGAGCTGACGCTTGGCGTTAACGATGTCCTTGTCGATGTCGTAGCCGAACACCCGCACGCTGCCGGAGGTTTTGTTAACCAACGAACTGATGATGCCGATGGTCGTGGATTTTCCGGCGCCGTTCGGCCCCAGCAGGGCATAGAAATCCCCCGCTTCGACATTGAGATCGATCCCGCGCAACGCCTTGACGCCACCGGCGTAAGTCTTGGTTAACTGCGCTAATTCCAGTGCATAATTCATAAGTTAAAAAGTACCTTGTACGATGAGTATGCTGCTGCGTTTTTGTAATGAAGATGATCTTATCATCAGCAGCGTTTTCACTGAGGCAAATCCGTGCGGTAAATTCAGCTTCCATCCCGCCATATTGAATAAAAAGTGGCCGGATATCGCCCGGCGCCACTGTTCCGATATCCAAATTGTGATGCTTGTCCTATATTACCCCAACGCAATCTGTTCGTTACAGGCCTATAACCTCCATGAAAGAGATCGAAAAGCTTATCGCCAATAACCACACCTGGTCGGCTAACATCAGCAAGGAAGACCCGGACTTTTTTGAACGCTTAGCACAGGCGCAAAAGCCCCGCTTTTTATGGATAGGTTGTTCTGACAGCCGCGTACCTGCGGAAAGACTGACCGGGCTGGAGCCGGGTGAACTGTTTGTTCACCGTAACGTGGCAAACCTGGTGATCCACACCGATTTAAACTGCCTGTCGGTGGTGCAATACGCCGTCGACGTGCTGGAAGTCGAGCATATTATTATCTGCGGTCACCTGGGCTGCGGCGGCGTGGAAGCGGCGGTCGAGAACCCGGAACTGGGGCTGATCAACAACTGGCTGCTGCACATTCGCGACCTGTGGTACAAACACAGCTCACTGCTGGGTGAACTGGAGCCGGAACAACGTCTTGACGTGCTGTGTGAGATCAACGTTATTGAGCAGGTCTACAACCTGGGCCATTCCACCATCATGCAATCAGCATGGAAACGCGGCCAGAAAGTGATGATTCACGGTTGGGTATACGGGATCCAGGACGGCCGTCTGCGCGATCTGGAAGTGGCAGCGACCAGCCGCGAAAGCCTGGAAATGGGCTATCGCAAAGCCATGGCCACGCTGCAACAGGATAAAGGTATTTAAAGCTCACGGGCGCGGCATACCGCGCCCACAGCCGTTTACTCGTCCAGCAGCACCACTTTGCCGACGTACGGCAAATGGCGGTAGCGCTGAGCGTAGTCAATGCCGTAACCCACCACGAATTCGTCCGGGATTGAAAAACCGACGTACTCAACCGGCACTTCCACTTCACGGCGTTCAGGCTTGTCCAACAGGGTGCAAATCGCCAAGGATTTCGGCCCACGCAGCGCCAGAATTTCGCGCACTTTGTTCAGCGTATTGCCGGAATCGATGATGTCTTCCACGATCAGCACGTCTTTGCCGCGGATATCTTCATCCAAATCCTTAAGGATTTTTACGTCGCGAGTCGTGGACATGCCGCTGCCGTAGCTGGAAGCGGTCATAAAGTCGACCTCATGCGGCACTTCAATGGTGCGACACAAGTCAGCCATGAACATGAAGGAACCGCGCAGCAGCCCAACCAGCACCATGTCACTGCCACTGTCGCGGTAATGTTCGGTGATCTGGCGGCCAAGTTCGGCAATACGGGTCTTAACTTCCTGCTCGGAAATCATTACGTCTACAGTGTGTTTCATAGTTTTCAGGTCAGTTGCCGGAAGAAGGGCGCAGAGTTTAGCATAGCCTGAAGCCGGTGGCGACGCGAGTGCGCCGCCACTTGAAAGACAACGAGGAGATCAGTCCGCGACCGTAAAGCCCATCATCATGCCGGTATCTTCGTGTTCCAGCAGGTGACAGTGGGCCATATAGGCGTGATCGCTGTTGGCAAGGTGATCGAATCGCACCAACACTTCACTGCGCCAGCCTTCTACCCTTACCGTGTCTTTCCAGCCGCTGCGGTGAGCAGCCGGCGGTTTACCGTTTTCCGACAGGATGCGAAATTGGGTGCCGTGAATATGGAATGGATGCAGCATCATGTCGCCTTCGCCGGAAAGGGTCCACTTTTCGTACTTGCCGCGTTTGGCTTCAAACATCGGCTTGGTCATGTCGAAGGCCTTGCCGTTGATCATATTGCTATGGCTGAAATCGAACGGCTTCGCGCCGTGATCCATGCCCTTCATGTTGCTGTGATCCATGCCCTTCATACTGCCGTGATCCATCCCTTGCATGCCGGACATCTCACCGCTGTCGCCTTTGCCCATGCTGCCGTGATCCATGCTCATGCCGGCCATGGCCTGATGGCCATAGCGCTCCATCAGCGCCTGCATACCCAGCTTATCCAACTGTGGATTCATCATCAGTTGCAGCCAACGCTCCTGGATGCCGGCCACCGCAGGCAGCGCAGGCAGTTTCACCAGGCTGTCCGGCATCGTCTTGATGCCCTGCGCCAGCGAAGGCTGGATATGCAATACCGGCAGCGGCTGGTCGAACGGTGCCAGCGTCATGCCCATCTGTTTGACCGGCAGCGTGACGATATCGAAAGCTTTACCGTCGGAGGCGTCCACCAACACTTCGAAACGTTCGCCCATCAGCATCGGCAATTCGGTCAGCTTGACCGGCTCGGCCAGAAAACCGCCGTCGCTGGCAATCACATAGAGTGGACGGTTATCGCTGGCGGCCAGGTTCAGCGAGCGTGCATTACAACCATTGAGAAAGCGCAGACGCAGCCAACCGCGAGGGGCCACGTGGCGGGGATACTGAGCGCCGTTGGTGAACATGCGGTCGCCAAACCAGCCTACCGCAGCACTCATGACATCCAGTTGGTATTCAATCTGCGCGTCTTTACCCAAGCGTTTGTCCTGCAGGATCACCGGAATATCATCCTGCCCCCAGGTTTTCGGCAGCGGTAACTTACTGCTTTCGTCATCTTCCAGTAGCACCAGCCCGGCCAAGCCCTTCATCACCTGCTGGCCGGTCTTGCCGTGGGTGTGCGGATGGAACCAGCAGGTGGCCGCAGGTTGCTCGATAGTGAACTGCACCCGGCGCGTCGCGCCCGGTTGAATCAGCGCCTGTGGCCCGCCGTCTACGTCACCGGGGATTTCCAGGCCGTGCCAGTGAACGGTGCTGGCTTCCGGCAGCGCATTGCGGATATCCACCGTGACCGGTTTGCCACGTTGCAGGCGCACCGCCGGCCCCAGCAACGCGCCATTAAAACCCCAGGTTTGGGTCGCCTTGCCCGGCAGCCAGTTCACCTCGCCGGTTTGCAGCGCCAGAGCAATGTTCCCTTGTGCGTCCGGCATCAGCAATGGCGGGATCGGCAACACCGGCAATTCAGCCGCCCATGCGCCCCGGCTCCATAACGGTAAGGCGCTTGCCGCGCCCAGCGCAGCGGTCAGTTTGATAAAATCACGGCGTAACATCGCTGACTCCCTCTTCTCAGTGATCTAACTTAACTATAGCCGTCAGCCTAAACCCTCCCCTTAGCGGAAGGTCAAGCCTTTGCTGCCGGTTATGTTACCTGTGAGTAATAAAATTTGGTGCCTTTACAGGCAAGTGTGATAACGTCTGTAGACAACAAACAGGTCTATTTTCATGATGAAAAAAACAAGTTTACTGGTGCTGTTGCTCACCATGCTGGGGTTCTCCAACGCCAGTCTGGCGCTGAATGAGTCCGAAGCGGAAGATCTGGCCGATCTGACGGCGGTGTTTATTTATTTGAAAAACGATTGCGGTTATAACGACTTGCCCAATGCGCAAATCAAACGCGCCATCGTTTATTTCGCGCAGCAAAACCGTTGGGATCTGACCAACTATAATAGTTTTAATATGAAGGCTCTGGGTGAAGACAGCTATCGCGATCTCAGTGGTATCGCCATTCCTACCCCGAACAAATGCAAATCTCTGGCACGCGACTCGCTAAGCCTGCTGGCCTACGCTAACTAATCCCCCGCCTTCCGCTATCTTTGTTTGAAATTCAGCCGTGCATCACCAGGCAGAGTTAGCTATGATGTTGCGCCAATTTTTCATGGCTGTTATTACGGAGTTCCCGCACATGACCCAGAAAGAAATTTGGTATGAAACGCTGCATGCCAACTTCGGCCAGTACTTCTCGGTAGAGAACGTGCTGTATCGTGAGAAGACCGAGCATCAGGACTTGGTGATATTTGAAAACCCGGTTCTGGGGCGCGTTATGGCGCTCGACGGCGTGGTGCAAACCACCGAGCGCGACGAGTTCATCTATCACGAGATGATGACCCACATACCGCTGCTGGCTCACGGCCAGGCGAAGAAAGTGCTGATCATCGGCGGTGGCGACGGTGCTATGCTGCGCGAAGTCAGCCGCCATCAGGGCGTAGAGCAGATCACCATGGTCGAGATCGACGCCGGCGTGGTGGAGTTCTGCCGCCAATACCTGCCGAATCACAATGCCGGTGCTTACGACGATCCGCGCTTTAAGCTGGTGATCGACGATGGCGTCAACTTTGTTAATCAGACCGATGAAAAATTCGATGTGATTATCTCCGACTGTACCGATCCTATCGGCCCCGGCGAAAGCCTGTTCACCTCGGCGTTCTACGAAGGCTGCGCGCGCTGCCTGAACGAGGGCGGCATTTTTGTTGCGCAGAACGGCGTGTGCTTCCTGCAGCAAGACGAAGCGGTCAATAGCCACACCAAGCTGAGCCAATACTTCAAGGACGTCAGTTTCTACCAGGCGGCGATCCCGACCTATTACGGCGGCATTATGACCTTCGCCTGGGCCAGCCAAAACCCGGCGCTGCGTCAGCTTGATCTGCCAACGCTGCAACATCGCTTTCATCAAAGCGGCTTAAACTGTCGTTATTATAACCCGGCAATTCACGCGGGCAGCTTTGCACTGCCGCAGTATTTGCTCGACGCACTGAACGTTTCACGTTAAGCGAGAAGATAAAGGAGGTGAACCAAATTGCATAAGCTAAAACTGCACGGCTTCAACAACCTGACCAAAAGCCTGAGTTTTTGTATTTACGATATTTGTTACGCCAAAACCGCGGACGACCGCGCCGGCTATATCGCCTACATTGACGAGCAATACAACGCCAACCGCCTGACCGAGATCCTGAGCGAGACCTGCTCGATCATTGGCGCCAATATTCTCAACATCGCACGTCAGGACTACGAGCCTCAGGGCGCCAGCGTCACCATTCTGGTCAGCGAAGAGCCGGTCGACCCGGACGATGTCGATACCTCAGAACACCCGGGCCCGCTGTCAAAGACGGTAGTCGCGCACCTGGACAAGAGCCATATCTGCGTTCATACCTATCCGGAGAGCCATCCGGAAGGCGGTCTTTGCACCTTCCGCGCCGATATCGAAGTGTCCACCTGCGGCGTGATTTCACCGCTTAAAGCGCTGAATTACCTGATCCACCAGTTGGAATCTGACATCGTCACCATGGATTATCGCGTGCGCGGTTTTACCCGCGACGTGAACGGCTTGAAGCATTACATCGATCATGAGATCAACTCGATCCAGAACTTTATGTCTGATGACATGAAGGCGCTGTACCACATGATGGACGTGAATGTTTATCAGGAAAACATCTTCCACACCAAGATGTTGCTGAAAGATTTCGATCTGAAGCACTACCTGTTTAACGCCAAACCGGACGCGCTGAGCGAGGCTGAGCGTAAAGAGATTACCGATCTGCTGTGGAAAGAGATGCAGGAAATCTATTACGGCCGCAATATTCCGCATCTGTAATCTGTATCGGGCGCGGCACGCCGCGCCCTTACGTTCAGTATTTCAGCATAAAAGAACGGTAGGCCTTCAATACCTGTAAAAAGTCTTCGACGCCGCAGAATGAGAGGCTTTCTTCGTCATAGTAATTCATCCCCTCCTCCATCTCGTCGCCCTCGAACTCCAGCAGGTTGGCGCGGATCATCACTTCCTCACCGTCCATCAGCAACGTGTATTCATGACCTTCCAACTGCCATTGACGCTCGCTGCCCTTCACTTGCGCCGCACCGGCTTCGATGCGATCGAGCAGGTTGAAGTCGCCTTTGATTTCTTCGTTGATCCAGTGGCCAATCGCCTCATGCCCCATCGAAAATCTGACCACCACCTGACCGGTAACGTCACGCAGAAATTCGTAATCCATAGCACGCCCTCCTGAGCCCTTTCTCTTAGTGTAAACATTAATTCATGACTAACTCAGTGAGCGCTCGCAAAGTTGGCAACTGAGAAAAATAAAACGGGAGGCCAAGGCCTCCCGTTAAACAGTTGCGCAATATAGCGACTTAAACAGCGGTTTGGAAGATCACGCCGTCGGCTTTTTCCGTGTACTGACCCAGCTGGTCAAAGTTCAGGTAACGGTAGGTATCCGCCGCTGACTTATCGACCTGCGCCATGTACGTCTGGTACTCGTCCGGCGTTGGCAAACGACCCAGCAGCGAAGCCACCGCCGCCAGCTCCGCAGAAGCCAGATACACGTTGGCACCGGTCCCCAGACGGTTCGGGAAGTTACGGGTCGAGGTGGAAACCACCGTCGCACCGTCGGCCACTCGTGCCTGGTTACCCATACACAGTGAACAACCCGGGATCTCGATACGTGCACCGCTCTTGCCGAAGACGCTGTAGTAGCCTTCTTCGGTCAGCTGAGCCGCATCCATCTTGGTTGGCGGAGCCACCCACAGACGGGTCGGCAACTGGCCTTTGTGCTGATCCAGCAGCTTGCCTGCCGCGCGGAAGTGGCCGATGTTGGTCATGCAGGAACCGATAAACACTTCATCGATCTTGCTGTTGGCTACATCAGACAGCAGACGTGCGTCATCCGGATCGTTTGGTGCACACAGGATTGGCTGAGTGATCTCTGCCAGATCGATGTCGATCACCGCAGCGTATTCTGCATCCGCATCGCCTTCCAGCAGTTGCGGATCCGCCAGCCATTTTTGCATGCCCTGAATGCGACGCTCCAAGGTACGACGGTCGCCGTAGCCTTCGGAGATCATCCACTTCAGCAGCACGATGTTGGAGTTCAGATACTCTTCAATCGGTGCCTTATCCAGCTTGATGGTACAGCCGGCAGCGGAACGTTCGGCCGAAGCGTCAGTCAGTTCGAATGCCTGCTCGACTTTCAGATCCGGCAAACCTTCGATTTCCAGAATGCGGCCAGAGAAGATGTTCTTCTTGCCCTTCTTCTCTACGGTCAGCAGGCCCTGCTGGATGGCGTAGTAAGGGATAGCATGCACCAGGTCGCGCAGAGTAATGCCAGGCTGCATCTTGCCTTTGAAGCGCACCAGAACAGACTCTGGCATATCCAGCGGCATTACGCCGGTAGCGGCGGCAAAGGCAACCAGGCCGGAACCCGCCGGGAAGGAAATGCCGATAGGGAAACGGGTGTGGGAGTCACCGCCGGTGCCTACGGTATCCGGCAGCAGCATGCGGTTCAGCCAGGAGTGAATAACGCCATCGCCCGGACGCAGCGACACGCCGCCACGGTTCATGATGAAGTCCGGCAGCGTGTGGTGGGTCGTCACGTCAACCGGTTTCGGATACGCGGCGGTGTGACAGAAGGACTGCATCACCAGATCGGCGGAGAAGCCCAGGCAAGCCAGATCTTTCAGCTCGTCACGGGTCATCGGGCCGGTGGTGTCCTGTGAGCCGACAGAGGTCATTTTGGGCTCACAGTATTCTCCCGGACGCACACCGGCGACGCCACAGGCGCGGCCAACCATTTTCTGCGCCAGCGAGAAGCCTTTGCTGCTGACAGCCACTTCTTTGGCAATGCGGAACACGTCGCTGTGCGGCAGGCCCAACGCTTCACGCGCTTTGGTAGTCAGGCCACGGCCAATGATCAGCGGAATACGGCCACCGGCGCGCACTTCGTCGAGCAACACGTCGGTCTTCAGTTCGAAGTTGGCAATCAGTTCACCGGTTTCGTGGTTGCGCACTTCACCCTTGTACGGGTAAATGTCGATCACGTCACCCATGTTCAGATCATTGACGTCCACTTCAATCGGCAACGCACCGGCATCTTCCATGGTGTTGAAGAAGATTGGCGCGATTTTACCGCCGAGCACCACACCACCGCCGCGCTTGTTAGGCACGTAAGGGATGTCGTCGCCCATAAACCACAGCACCGAGTTGGTGGCAGATTTACGAGAAGAACCGGTACCGACAACGTCACCAACGTAAGCCAGCGGGAAGCCTTTCTTGTTCAGCAGTTCGATTTGCTTGATAGGCCCGACGCTGCCCGGCTGATCCGGCACTATGCCTTCACGTTCGTTTTTCAGCATCGCCAGGGCGTGCAGTGGAATATCCGGGCGTGACCAGGCATCCGGTGCCGGCGACAGGTCATCAGTGTTGGTTTCACCGGTGACTTTGAATACGGTAACGGTGATTTTTTCCGCCAATTGCGGACGAGACAGATACCACTCGGCATCGGCCCAGGACTGCATAATCTGCTTGGCGTGCGGGTTACCCGCTTTGGCTTTTTCTTCCACGTCGTAGAAGTTGTCGAACATCAGCAGCGTATGGGACAGCGCAATGGCCGCAATCGCAGCCAACTTTTCGTTATCCAGCGCGTCGATCAGCGGATGAATGTTATAGCCACCTTGCATGGTGCCTAACAGTTCTACGGCTTTCTCGGGGGTAATCAGGGGGGAGGTCGCTTCGCCTTTGGCGATGGCTGCCAGGAAACCGGCTTTTACATAGGCGGCTTCGTCGACGCCCGGTGGCACACGGTTAATCAGCAGGTCTAACAGGAATTCTTCTTCGCCTTTTGGCGGATTCTTTAATGATTCAACCAGCGCTGCCATTTGGGTGGCGTCTAACGGCTTAGGGACGATGCCCTCTGCAGCACGCTCGGCTACGTGCTTACGGTATTCTTCTAGCACGACATTCTCCTCGCTCTCATTGTCATTTATTGTGCCTGGCGTTCTCTATTCAAACCGGGTTTAGCGCACGGTGTTGAGGCCATTGATCCTGACGGGGCACTGCTGTCGATGTCCTGGACTGTAAGTTACAGTGCCCGGTTCCGCTCAGCCAGCATATCAGGATTTGAATTGGTTGTTAATTCGTTCACATAAAAGCAACATTAAATCTTTGCTGAATCGTTGAGCGCAGTGTAATCGGCTGCAACACAGGCCCGACGGGGCTGCAGGAAGGTTCCGTTCACAACCTGCATCAGCCTGACGAGCACAACATAATACCCACTCACTTACAATGGCTATTGGTCGCGAATAGTAAAAATTGAGATCGGAAGGCACAAAAAAACCGCCGTTAAGGCGGTTCTGTTGTTCCGTTCGGTGTTAGCAGGCACCTTACGGATTTCTTACATCGTTAAAGAACGATACAAGCGCCACAAAGCAGGGATATTGTGCGCAACGATGATTAAAAAATCAACAAAAAGAATGTCTGGAAATTCATTTCAACGTAATATTTAGCCGGGTCTGTTCTGCCGGTTTAGCAGTCGGTCATCGGGCTTGAGAACAGTGCTGCAACGACTGCGATACAGGCGCCACAAAGCGCTTGTTCCGCCGGGATTTTTCCGGTGAAGTCGCGGTGGTCGTGGTTCCACAAGGATCGCGCAATGAAAGGGAGTTCCCTATTTATCCTGCTCATTGTACTGGGATCGGCGTTTGGCGTGAGCAAAGGCGGTTGGTCGGTTAACGGCAACAGCCTCACGTTCAACGTGATATTCCAGAACAAGTAAGCTACTGGCCGCTCATCGAGCGGCCTTTTACCTGGATGCCACGCATAAAAAAACGGCCCCTTTTCAGGAGCCGCTTATTCACCTTTCAAACCAGCAGAATTACTTCTTCTTGGCTTTCGGGTTAGGCAGATCGGTGATGCTGCCTTCAAAGATCTCTGCCGCCAAGCCTACGGATTCGTGCAGGGTTGGGTGAGCATGGATAGTCAGCGCGATGTCTTCCGCGTCGCAACCCATCTCGATAGCCAGACCGATCTCACCCAGCAGCTCGCCGCCGTTGGTGCCGACAATCGCGCCACCGATGATACGGTGAGTTTCTTTGTCGAAGATCAGTTTGGTCATGCCGTCTGCGCAGTCGGAGGCGATAGCACGGCCAGAAGCTGCCCACGGGAAGGTGGAAGTTTCGTAGCTGATGCCTTTTTCTTTCGCTTCTTTCTCGGTCAGACCCACCCAGGCAACTTCCGGCTCGGTGTAAGCGATCGATGGGATCACTTTCGGATCGAAGTAGTGCTTCATGCCGGCGATAACTTCAGCGGCAACGTGGCCTTCATGCACGCCTTTGTGCGCCAGCATCGGTTGACCGACGATGTCGCCGATAGCGAAGATGTGCGGCACATTGGTGCGCAGCTGTTTGTCGACGTTGATGAAACCACGCTCGTCAACTTCCACGCCGGCTTTACCCGCTTCCAGCAGCTTACCGTTAGGTACGCGGCCGATAGCAACCAGCACCGCGTCATAACGCTGTGGTTCTGCAGGGGCTTTTTTGCCTTCCATCGTGACATAGATGCCGTCTTCTTTGGCTTCTACCGCGGTCACTTTGGTTTCCAGCATCAGGTTGAACTGCTTGCTGATACGCTTGGTGAAGACTTTCACCACGTCTTTGTCAGCCGCCGGGATCACCTGGTCAAACATTTCGACGACGTCGATCTGTGAACCCAGCGCATGGTATACGGTGCCCATTTCCAGGCCGATGATGCCGCCGCCCATAACCAGCAGACGCTCTGGGACAGTTTTCAGTTCCAGTGCATCGGTAGAGTCCCACACGCGTGGATCTTCATGAGGAATGAATGGCAGTTGGATCGGACGAGAACCTGCAGCGATGATAGCATTGTCGAAGTTGATGGTGGTTGGACCATTTTCGCCTTCAACAACCAGGGTGTTAGCGCCGGTGAACTTGCCCAGGCCGTTAACCACTTTCACTTTACGGCCTTTAGCCATGCCAGCCAGACCGCCGGTCAGCTGATTGATGACTTTTTCTTTCCAGACGCGCACTTTGTCGATGTCAGTTTTCGGCTCGCCGAAAACGATGCCGTGCTCGGCCAGCGCTTTGGCTTCTTCGATCACTTTGGCAACGTGCAGCAGTGCTTTGGAAGGGATACATCCCACGTTCAGGCAAACACCGCCCAGCGTGGAATAACGTTCAACCAGAACGGTTTCAAGACCTAAGTCAGCGCAACGAAAGGCAGCAGAGTAACCTGCCGGGCCCGCCCCAAGTACCACGACCTGAGTTTTAATTTCAGTACTCATCATGACCTCTTAATTGATTGTCCGGCGGGTCAGACGTCATTTTTATTGCTAATCGATCTCATAACGCCCTTCATCCACCGGGACGCTTACACCGCGAGCAGTTTACAGAATTGTTAATAATCTGCAAAGCGTGTTCGAGTGACCCGTGTCTCAACAATTTTGTCGAGTCGTGCAAAAACCGACAAAACTGCTACAGAAGTGATAAGGGCGCAGCATGCTGCGCCCTTTTTTCATTACATCACCATACGGCGGATATCAGCCAGCATGTTGTTGATGATGGTAATAAAGCGCGCACCATCTGCACCATCGATAACACGGTGGTCGAAGGAGAGCGACATTGGCATCATCAGGCGCGGCACGAACTCTTTACCGTTCCAGACCGGCTCCATAGCAGACTTGGAGACACCCAGAATAGCCACTTCCGGCGCATTCACAATCGGCGCGAAGTGAGTTGTCCCGATACCGCCCAGGCTAGAGATGGTGAAACAGCCACCCTGCATTTCGCCGGCGGTCAGTTTACCGTCACGCGCTTTTTTGGAGATAGCCATCAGCTCACGGGACAGTTCGGTGATGCTCTTCTTGTTCACATCTTTGAATACCGGAACCACCAGGCCGTTTGGTGTATCAACCGCCACACCCACGTTGATGTACTTTTTCAGCGTCAGCTTCTGGCCATCTTCGGACAGAGAGCTGTTGAAACGCGGCATCTGCTCCAGAGCGGCTGCAACGGCTTTCATGATGAACACCACCGGGGTGAACTTCACGTCCAGCTTACGCTTGGCAGCTTCTTCGTTCTGTTGCTTGCGGAAAGCTTCCAGATCGGTGATGTCGGTTTTGTCGAAGTGAGTCACGTGCGGGATCATCACCCAGTTACGGCTCAGGTTGGCACCCGAGATTTTCTGGATGCGGCCCAGTTCAACTTCTTCGATCTCACCGAACTTGCTGAAGTCCACTTTCGGCCATGGCAGCATGCCTGGCAGACCGCCGCCGGCAGCAGCCGGAGCCGCTTCTGCACGTTTGACCGCGTCTTTCACGTAAGTCTGAACGTCTTCGCGCAGGATGCGGCCTTTACGACCGGTGCCTTTCACTTTCGCCAGGTTTACGCCGAACTCACGCGCCAGACGGCGGATGACCGGGGTAGCATGCACATAAGCGTCGTTCTCAGCGAACTCGCCTTTGGCAGCAGGAGCAGCCTGTTTGGCCGGTGCCGCACTGGCAGCCGGAGCCGGTGCCGCTTCTGCTTTTTGAGCAGGGGCTGCCGCTGGTGCTGCGCCTTCAACTTCGAACACCATGATCAGGGAACCGGTTTTCACTTTGTCGCCGGCGCTGATTTTGATTTCTTTCACGGTACCCGCGAACGGTGCCGGCACTTCCATAGAAGCCTTGTCACCTTCAACGGTGATCAGTGACTGCTCAGCGGCAACTTTGTCGCCCACTTTTACCATCACTTCGGTCACTTCTACTTCATCGCCACCGATATCCGGTACGGCAACCTCTTTGGCCGCTGAGGCAGCCGGTGCCGCTGGAGCAGCAGGCGTTTCAGCCGCAGCCGGAGCGGCAGCAGAAGCTGCGCCGGCCACTTCGAAGACCATAATCAGCGAGCCGGTGGTGACTTTGTCGCCGGTGCCGATTTTGATCTCTTTCACGGTGCCTGCGAACGGTGCAGGGACTTCCATGGAAGCCTTGTCGCCTTCAACGGTGATCAGGGACTGCTCGGCTTCCACCTTGTCGCCCACTTTCACCAGGATCTCGGTCACTTCCACTTCGTCGGCACCGATGTCCGGTACGGCAACGTCTTTGGCAGCCGCGGCCGCCGGAGCAGCAGGTGCTGCAGCCGGTTTTTCTTCAGCCTTGGCAGCCGGTGCGGCCTGAGCCGCCCCTTCCGCTTCGAAGATCATCAGCAGTTTGCCGGTTTCGGTTTTATCACCGACGGCAACTTTGATCTCTTTCACCACACCCGCCTGCGGGGAGGGGACTTCCATGGAAGCTTTGTCACCTTCAACGGTGATCAGCGATTGTTCAGCTTCAACTTTATCGCCCACTTTCACCAGGATCTCGGTGATTTCCACTTCGTCTGCACCGATGTCCGGTACTTTGATTTCGATAGACATTTCTTCTGTACCTCTTATGCCAGACGCGGGTTAACTTTTTCTGGGTTGATGTCGAATTTCTTAATCGCATCAGCTACCACAGAAGCTTCGATTTCACCGCGTTTAGCCAGTTCACCCAGTGCAGCAACCACAACGTAAGAAGCGTCAACTTCAAAGTGGTGGCGCAGGTTTTCGCGGCTGTCTGAACGACCGAAGCCGTCAGTACCCAGTACGCGATAGTCGCTGGCTGGAACGTAAGTACGAACCTGTTCTGCAAACAGCTTCATGTAGTCGGTAGACGCCACCGCCGGCGCATCGTTCATCACCTGAGCAATGTACGGTACACGTGGAGTTTCGGTTGGGTGCAGCATGTTCCAACGCTCGCAGTCCTGGCCATCACGCGCCAGTTCAGTGAAGGAAGTCACGCTGTAGATGTCAGAACCCACGCCGTAATCGTCTGCCAGGATCTTCGCCGCTTCACGTACGTGACGCAGGATAGAACCTGAACCCAGCAACTGAACCTTGCCTTTGCTGCCTGCCAGAGTGTCCAGCTTGTAGATACCTTTGCGGATACCTTCTTCTGCGCCCTGCGGCATGGCCGGCATGTGGTAGTTTTCGTTCAGCGTGGTGATGTAGTAGTAGACGTTTTCTTGCGCGTCACCGTACATGCGGACCAGACCGTCGTGCATGATCACTGCCACTTCGTATGCATAAGCTGGATCGTAAGAGATACAGTTAGGGATAGTCAGAGACTGAATGTGGCTGTGGCCGTCTTCGTGCTGCAGACCTTCACCGTTCAGGGTGGTACGGCCTGAAGTACCGCCGATCAGGAAGCCGCGCGCCTGTTGGTCGCCTGCTGCCCAGCACAGGTCACCGATACGCTGGAAACCGAACATCGAGTAGTAGATGTAGAACGGAATCATCGGCAGATCGTTGGTGCTGTAGGAAGTCGCTGCGGCCAGCCATGAAGATGCTGCGCCCAGTTCGTTGATGCCTTCCTGCAGGATCTGACCTTTTTCGTCTTCTTTGTAGTAAGCAACCTGCTCACGGTCTTGCGGAGTATATTGCTGACCGTTCGGGCTGTAGATACCGATCTGACGGAACAGACCTTCCATACCGAAGGTACGCGCTTCGTCGGCGATGATTGGAACCAGGCGATCTTTGATCGACTTGTTCTTCAGCATCACGTTCAGGGCACGCACAAAGGCGATGGTGGTGGAGATTTCTTTGTTCTGCTCTTCCAGCAGCGAGCTGAAGTCTTCCAGAGCCGGCATTTCCAGCTTCTGGGTGAAGGCTGGCAGACGGGTAGGAACATAACCTTTCAGCGCCTGACGGCGTTCGTGCAGGTATTTGTACTCTTCAGAGTCTTTCTCGAAGGTGATGTACGGCAGTTTTTCGATGTCAGCATCGGCAACCGGCACATTGAAACGATCGCGGAAGTGGTGAACCCCTTCCATGTTCATTTTCTTCACCTGGTGAGCGATGTTTTTACCTTCCGCGGTTTCACCCATGCCGTAACCTTTAATGGTATGGGCCAGGATAACGGTTGGTTTGCCTTGGGTGTCCTGCGCTTTTTTCAGTGCAGCGAAGACTTTCTTCGGATCGTGACCACCGCGGTTCAGCGCCCAGATTTCGTCGTCGGTCATGTCTTTGACCAGAGCAGCGGTTTCCGGGAAGCGGCCGAAGAAGTGCTCACGTACGTAAGCGCCGTCTTTGGATTTGAAGGTCTGGTAGTCGCCGTCCAGGGTTTCGTTCATCAGCTGGATCAGCTTGCCGCTGGTATCTTTACGCAGCAGTTCGTCCCAACGACCGCCCCAAATCACTTTCAGTACCTGCCAGCCTGCGCCGGAGAAGATGCCTTCCAGTTCATTGATGATCTTGCCGTTACCGGTGACCGGGCCATCCAGACGTTGCAGGTTACAGTTGATGACGAACACCAGGTTGTCCAGCTTCTCACGGGTAGCGATGGTGATCGCACCTTTGGATTCCGGCTCATCCATCTCGCCGTCGCCCAGGAAGGCGTAAACGGTCTGAGCAGAGGTGTTTTTCAGGCCACGGTGTTCCAGGTATTTCAGGAACTTCGCCTGGTAGATGGCGCTGATTGGGCCCAGGCCCATGGAAACGGTCGGGAACTGCCAGAATTCCGGCATCAGTTTAGGATGCGGGTAAGAAGACAGGCCTTTACCGTGAACTTCCTGACGGAAGTTGTTCATCTGGTCTTCGGTCAAGCGGCCTTCAAGGAAGGCACGTGCGTAAACGCCCGGAGAGATGTGGCCCTGGAAGTAAACCAGATCGCCGCCGTCTTGCTCGTTGCGTGCACGGAAGAAGTGGTTGAAGCAGACTTCATAGAAGGTCGCGGAAGATTGGAAGGAAGCCATGTGGCCGCCCAGGTCCAGATCTTTCTTGGAAGCGCGCAGCACGGTCATTACCGCGTTCCAGCGGATAGCGCTGCGAATACGACGCTCAAGATCCAGGTTACCAGGGTAAGCAGGCTCGTCTTCCACCGCGATGGTGTTGACGTAGTTGTGAGCCGCAGCACCGGCTGCAACGCTAACACCGCCTTTACGGGCTTCACCCAATACCTGATCAATCAGAAACTGAGCTCGCTCAACACCCTCTTCACGGATGACCGATTCGATCGCCTGCAGCCAGTCGCGGGTTTCGATCGGATCCACGTCATTGTTTAAACGTTCTGACATGGTGGTATTCCTTATCTGTCTAATGGTTTGTTTTGGAGCCTGTCTTCCTGTGTTCTGAGGCAAAACACACGAAGACAGGCCCATCAGTTTAGTTGCCGCTTAAATGCTTAACTAAGCACTTCGAACGAAAGCTCCGCAGGCTGGTGTGCCCTGAAGAGAACGCTCTTAATCCTTGCGTTGCTGGAGACGCCGTAGCGATCTCTCGCGCCGAGTATGCTCCCGACCGAGATCCAGCAAGATTTCCTCGATAAACGCCAAATGGCGGTGCGAGGCTTCACGGGCCTTTTCCGGCTCGCGTGCCACAATCGCCTCAAAAATTCCGGCGCGGTGGCTGCTCACCTTTGCCAACATCTCACGGCGCGAGTAGAGCAATTCAAAGTTCTGACGTACGTTCTGTTCCAGCATCGGCCCCATGCAGCGTAGCAGGTGAAGTAACACAACGTTGTGGGCAGCTTCGGTCACGGCGATTTGATACTGCATGACCGCGTCGGCTTCGGCGTCGAGATCGCCGCTTTCCTGGGCCTGCTGGATCACAATATGGCAGTCGCGGATGCGCGCCAGATCTTCGTCGGTACCGCGCAACGCCGCGTAATAGGCAGCGATGCCTTCGAGGGCATGACGGGTTTCCAACAGATCGAATTGTGATTCAGGGTGGTCGGCCAACAGTTCAGCCAGGGGATCGCTGAAGCTCTGCCACAGATTAGTTTGCACAAAGGTACCACCGCCCTGACGGCGCAGGAGCAGCCCTTTGGCTTCCAGGCGCTGGATGGCCTCTCTCAGAGAAGGACGGGAAACATCAAATTGTTTCGCCAGTTCGCGCTCCGGTGGCAGTTTTTCGCCTGGACGCAGTGTTCCCTCGAGGATCAAGTGTTCGAGCTGCTGCTCGATAACATCTGACAACTTGGGTTGGCGGATTTTGCTGTAGGCCATGGGTGAATTCTTCTCTGCGAATGGCGCGGAGTCAATTGGTAATACCAATTTCAAAAACGTGACGGTAAAGTAACAAAGTATTCACCTCCTGTCCATATGGGCCTTGATCGAAATCAGGTTACCCGCACATTTTAACACCCCAATACCAGACCTGCTGCAAACCGCTAACGCGTGCTTGGTAATACCATTTACGAGGTAGGTTTTTGATTTAACTTTTGCGAAACCTCCCGTCAGGCAGACTGAAGCATCAAAGACGGCATTTTATTGCATGTTTATTAAGCTTTAACGAATAGCTATTTGCAGCGCATAAAGTGCGCCTGACCGGTTAATATTTCGCCATCGCAAAGCGACCAGCGCCAAATTATTTTTGCGCATTATGTGATTTATTGCTTATTTCATGCACTGAATCCCCCTTGCCGTCACACAACCCGCATTTTGTTTCCTAAACTGCTGAAATCTTAATCACTCACCCTATAAAGCAGGTGCAAACTGACGCGCATAACATTATTCTTTGCCAAACGGTAGCGGCTCCGTGGAATTAATAGATATAACGCCGTAAATAAAACAAAACACACATCGTAACCACTGCTTTACAGCATGTGAGTAATTCTGCAACGACAGAGGGTTTCATTGATGGATGGTCAACAGCATGGCGACCAGCTGAAGCGCGGCCTGAAAAACCGCCATATTCAGCTCATTGCTCTAGGGGGCGCTATCGGTACCGGGCTATTTCTCGGGATCGCGCAAACAATAAAAATGGCCGGTCCTTCGGTCATTCTCGGCTATGCCATTGGCGGCTTTATCGCATTTCTGATCATGCGCCAACTGGGTGAAATGGTAGTGGAAGAGCCGGTTGCCGGCTCCTTTAGCCACTTCGCCTATAAGTACTGGGGCAATTTCGCCGGTTTTGCGTCCGGCTGGAACTACTGGGTGCTGTACGTGCTGGTGGCGATGGCGGAACTGACCGCGGTCGGTATCTATGTGCAGTACTGGTGGCCGGAGATCCCGACCTGGGTATCGGCGGCGGTGTTCTTCCTGGCCATCAACGCCATCAACCTGGCGAATGTGAAGGTCTACGGCGAGATGGAATTCTGGTTCGCCATCATCAAAGTCGTGGCGATTATCGGCATGATCGTGTTCGGTGCCTACCTGCTGTTCAGCGGCATGGGCGGCCCGGAAGCGACCGTGACCAACCTGTGGGCACAGGGCGGGTTCTTCCCGAACGGCATCATGGGGCTGGTGATGGCGATGGCGGTGATCATGTTCTCGTTCGGTGGGCTCGAGCTGGTGGGCATTACCGCCGCAGAGGCCGACAACCCGCAGAAAAGCATCCCTAAAGCCACTAACCAGGTAATCTACCGTATCCTGCTGTTCTATATCGGCTCTCTGACCATTTTGCTGTCGCTGTACCCTTGGGGCAAAGTGGTGGAAGGCGGCAGCCCGTTCGTGCTGATCTTCCACGCGCTGAACAGCAACCTGGTAGCAACGGTGCTGAACGTCGTGGTGTTGACCGCCGCGCTGTCGGTGTATAACAGCTGCGTTTACTGCAACAGCCGCATGCTGTACGGCTTGGCGAAACAAGGCAACGGTCCGAAGAGCCTGCTGAAGGTCGATGGCCGCGGCGTACCTGTCATTGCCATCGCCGTCTCCGCCACGGCCACGGCGTTCTGCGTGCTGATTAACTACCTGATCCCCGGTCGCGCATTCGAACTGCTGATGGCGCTGGTGGTCTCTGCACTGGTGATCAACTGGGCGATGATCAGCCTGGCACACCTGAAGTTCCGCGCCGCCAAGAACCGCGAAGGCGTAGAGCCGAAGTTCAAAGCCTTCTGGTATCCGTTCAGCAACTACCTGTGCCTGGTGTTTATGGCCGGTATCCTGGTGATCATGTACCTGACGCCGGGCATTCAAATCTCGGTGTTGCTGATCCCGGTCTGGGTGGCCATTTTGGCCATTGGCTATATCGTCAAGCAACGCAGCCAACGTGCAATGAGCGCAACCAGCCGCAGCTAGTTCACGTCAAAAACAAAATGGCCCGCAGTGCGAAACTGCGGGCCATTTTTTTAACCTGGCTTAAGCTACTTCTTGCGCAGCGCCTTCACCTGCTCAGCGGTGATATCCGCCGGCAAGCCTCCCCAGGTTACGCGCAGATAGTTCACCAACTCCGCCACTTGCGCATCGTCCAGACGTTCGCCAAAGGCCGGCATGCTCTGCATGCTTTCACCGTTGGGGAATTGCTGCGCCGGTAAACCGTCCAGCACCGAGACAATCAGATTCTTGGCGTCCGGCTGGCGCAGCGTGGCGTTATCGCGCATCGCCACCGCCACGTGTGGTTTACCCTCACCTTCCCTAGCATGGCAGCCGGAGCACTGATCCAGATAGCTGATGCGTCCGGCATCGCTGCCTTGGCCGAGTTTAACCGGCACTGCAGCAGGCGGCTGTTCCCCCATCAGATAGGTCGCCAGTGCTTGATGATCTTCCGGCGTCAGATGACGGGTGCTGAGATCCACCACCATGTGCATCTCACTGAACGCAGATCCCTGAGGTGCCATGCCGGTCGCCAGGAAACGGTTCAGGTCATCCGGCGTCCAGCCGCGCTGGGCCAATCCGTGCGGCGTGATATCCGGTGCCATAAAGCGCCCCAAATCGCCCCCCTGCATCGGCTTGCCAAGATTCATCTGCCCCAGCATGCCGCGTGGCGTATGGCATTCCCCGCAGTGACCCAGCGTATCCGCCAGGTAACGGCCGCGTTGCCACTGCGCCGAATTGCCTTGTGAACTGTTTGGCAACGGCTCCTGGCTGCGGAACAGCAGGTTCCAACCGATCAGCGCCATGCGTTGGTTAAACGGGAACGGCATGTTGTTTTCCGGAATGGCGACGTCCACCGCCGGGCGGGTCATCAGATAGGCGTAGATGTCATCAGCATCCTGGCGTGAAATGCCTTTATACGAGGTATAAGGCATCGCCGGGTACAGATGGCGGCCGCCCGGTGCCACGCCCTGAGTCAGCGCCAGGAAGAAGTCGTCCCGGGTCCAGCGGCCAATGCCATGATCGGCCGAAGGCGTCAGGTTGCTGCCATAGATAGTGCCGAACGGCGTCTCCAGCGGATAGCCGCCGGCCAAGGGGGCACCGCCGCTGGCGGTATGGCAGGCGGCACAGTCGGCGGCCTGCGCCAGATAGCGACCGCGAGCAACCTGTTCAGTGCTGGCGGTCACCTGCTGCACCGGCCCATCGTAGCGGCGGTTTTCCCGCCACCACAGCACGGCGATGACGATAATGACCACCAGCAGGATCAACAGAGCGAGACGTTTTTTCATTGCGCCGTCTCCTTCAGCAGGCCCGGAGTTTTCAGCACCACGTCACGAACCGCTTCGTAGTAACGGACATAGCCGGTACAGCGGCAGATATGGCTGTCCAGCGCCTGTTCAATGGCGTCTTCCAACTGCTCGCGGGCGATGGGTTCGCGCTTGAGTTTTTCCACAAAGATGGTGGCGGCGTTGACAAAGCCCGGCGTGCAGTAGCCGCACTGGAAGCTGTAATGCTTGAGAAACGCCTGCTGGATAGGTGACAACTCCACCACTTCGCCCTGCGCGTCCACCTTGGCATGCCCCTCGACGGTGCGGACTTTCTTGCCGCTGAAAAAGTGTGCGCCGGTAATACAGGTACGCACTTCTTCACTGGTGCCGCTGGGGTGATCGACAATCGCTACGCAGGCGTGGCAGATACCCTGCCCGCAGCCAAGCCGCGAGCCGGTCAGGTCGAGATACTCGTGCAGGAAATCGATCATCATCAGCCCTTCCGGTACGTCGATCGGGCCGTATTGCTTATCGTTGATGGTCAGGGAAATCGGCTGGGTTTTGATGCTCATTGTAATACCTCACGAATATTTTCTGCACGGACGGGCAAATCACGGAAACGGTGGCCAGTGGCGTCGGCGATGGCGTTGACCAAGGCCGCGACCACCGGGATCATCACCACTTCGGCCATGCCTTTGGGCGGATCGGTTTCCGACAGCGCAGGCAGGATGTCATCGGTCTGCTTCCAGACCGCCACATCGCTGGCGCGTGGCAGGTGGTAACGATTAAAGTTCCAGGTGCCGTTACCGGGCCCGTCTTCGTACAGCGGTAAATATTCGTGCAGCGCATGACCAATCCCCATCGCCAAGCCGCCTTGCAACTGGCCGGAAACCAGTTCCGGCACAATCAGGTTGCCGCACTCCATGATCGAATGGTGATTCAGCAGTTCTACCTGGCCGGTGGCGATATCCACCGCCACTTCCGCCAGGGTGCCGACGGCACTGTAATAGGTCACCGCCGCGTTATTGCGTTGGGTCGGGGGATAATAGGCCTGATTGCGCGGCAGCGTTTTGAACTCGCCGCCGGCGTGGCGTACAGCCAGGCCATCAATCGGCAGGCGTTCGCTGTTGCCGCTCAGGGTAAACTCCGCTTCCGCCCACTGCCAGCGGTTGAACACGTGTACCGCTGCACCGGCGATCCCGCCCATCTGGTAAAGTTGTTTTGCCAGCCGCTCCAGGCTCAACACCTCCATACCGGCAGCGGTCAATCCCCCCTCCACCCAACGCGCATCCTCTCGGCGCACCACCAAAGGCGCCGCCTGACCGCCGCCGATGCCGGATTGCCAAATCGCCATCGCCGCCGGCCACAGGCCATGATCGAATATCAGCCGTGCCGCTTCTCGCGTACTGTGGGAGAAATAATATGCCGAGTTGCTGGCGCTGGAAGGTGAGCAGTAGCTTGGCGTCCAGGCCGGATTGGTTTGCAACCGATCCTGATCGGCCTGCGACATAATGTAGGGATCGCCGCTGGTGACCATCGGCAACACTGACCAGTCGGTCACCGAGAAGTGAGCCTCGTCCGCCGGTTTGCCCAGCCACTGTGCGCACAACACCGACTGTGAAGTCGACATGCCGGTGCCCATCTCGGCACCGCTGTGATGCAGCATAATGCGCCCGTCTTCTCCCAGCTCGACGCGGGCGAATGAAGTCTCGGCACCGGTACCGAAGTCTTTTTGCACGCAGCCAAAGCCTACGCCATAGCGTTTGCCCGGGTGCTGGCTTTCAAACTCCGTCTTGCGCTTGGCGCGTTGCAGCCACATCTCATGCTTCGCCGCCTTCTCCAGCACTTCATCGGCGCGAATAGCCCCGGCAGGAATGGCCCCCTGAGTATTTTTCATGCCGGATTTCAGCACGTTGCGCAAACGGAATTCAATCGGATCAATCTTCAGTTCGGCAGCCAGCTCATCGACCATCATTTCGGTGGCGGCCATGCTTTGCAGCGTGCCGTAACCCCGTGCCGACCCCGCGTCGATGGCGCGCGAAGCCAGCCCCACCGCAGACAAATCGCTTTTCGGGAAGTAATAGATCGACTGTGCCGCGGTCGCCGCCACCATCACCACCGAAGGCGTAAAGTTGCTGCGGCCGCCGCCGTCTGCCGTCATCTCGCCGTGAAATGACTGCAGTACGCCGGTTTGGCGGTTTACCGCAATGCGGTAATTCATGTCGAAGGCATGACGTTTCAGCGCAGTCTGGAACTGTTCGAAACGGTCATTGGCCAGCCGAACCGGGTGCCCGTCGCCGTACATCGCCGCCACCGCGCCGTAATACGGGAAGTTAAAGTGATCTTTCGAGCCGTAACCGACGGTGTAGCAAGGGTGCAGAATCAGCTGTTTAACCGGCGGATTACGTTTTGCCAGCATGCGCGGCATTTCATCGGCCACTTCCTGCGGCGATTGAGTCGGCACCACCAGATGCAGCGTTTGCGTCTCGGCGTCGAACCAGCCGTTGGCGTTGTCCGGCTCCAGCGCGGAGGTGTCGACGGACTGCGTGGTGTAGCGGCGTGACATCACCAGCCACTCGTCCGGCGGCGTTTTCAACTCATCGGCAATCATGCCGGCGTAGTACATCCCTTCCTGATCCAGCTTGCCGCCTTCGCGCCCTTCCGGCCAGACCGGCAGGTGTTTCTTCATCGAAACCGGGAAGATCGGGGTATCTTTCAGGCTGGAAAAACGGTCGTCATCGAACGGCTTGTCTCCGCCCACCCGCACATAGCGGAAAGTGCCCCAAGGGTCACGCTGCAGCGGACCGGTTTGCGCCCCGTATTTAATCGTGCCTTCGCGGAATTTCAGCTTGTCTTTGGCGAAGCGGAAACGGGCAAAGTCGTGATAAATCAGGATTGCCACGGCCTGGCCCAGGTAAGCCGGGGTTTTGCCAATCGGCAGCAGCATGTCGTCACCGTAAAATGCCGGGAAGGCCAGACCGTCGCGCGCCAAATCCTCGGCGGTTACCAGCCGATCGGGTTGCAGGTCGTCGCCCAGCAAGGAGAGATCGATGCCTTCGAACAGCTTGTCAGCTTGAGTGACACGCAAAATAAAGGCGTGCGCCTGCTGCTGTGGCCAGTGCGGCATATCCACCGCGCGAATATCACGGGCAAAGACCTTCTGCCCCATGACTTTGGCACGGCCATCGATACGAAAACGTATGCGTTTCTCATGGGCATCCCAGTTCGGGGACTGGAGGATCTTTTGCTCAAACAGCGCGGCATAGGCGCGGCTGTACAGAGGCGCGAGGTACACGGAGACCCCCGCTATCACGGCGCTTTTGATAAAGCGACGCCGCGACGGGTTGAAATTGCTCATAAAAAGTCCTTTGCATCTTTATTGTAGTTTTGTGTTCAGCGGTGGTGTTGCGCAAACGCTGACGACCTTGCCGTAGACGTCATAAGCATATGCTTATAACCAAAATTATGTGATGATTAACATGCGATTTTCAATAAAAATACATCTCAACAACACATATTTTTAGTAAGGTAATTAGACGTTGCGCAAATTCGGGCGGGTAAGATGACAACAGGCATAGTGATCGCCGCTGCCGGACGTGGAGAACGCTTCTCTCAGGCCGGTGGCGCAGGCAATAAATTAAATGCCGAGTTTGCGGATGCCGCTGGCCGCCAACGTTCGCTGTTTGAACAGACGCTGCGTCAAGCGTTGGCGTCCGGCCTGCCAATATGGGTGGTCACCCGACCGGACAACCACCCGGTACAACAGATTTGCGCCGCCTATCAGGTTCCGGTCACGCTGCTGGCCAGCGACGGTCTTGGCGATTCCATTGCCGCCGGCGTTAACGCCACGCCGCACTGGCAAGGCTGGTTGGTTCATTTGGCGGATATGCCGTTCGTCATCCCGGCGGTTTTCCAGCAGGTAGCCAACGCGTTGCAGCACCACGCCATTGTCCGCCCCCGTTTTGAGCAACAGCCGGGTCATCCGGTTGGGTTTTCCGCTCTATTGCGCAAACAACTGAGCCAATTACGTGGCGATAATGGCGCACGCAATCTGCTTAAAGAGCAGGCGGTACACTGGCTTTATCTTGATCAACCCACCGTGGTGCAGGATATAGATCTTCCGTCGCAGCTACCGGTCAGCGAGTAACTCATCTATGCAACATCTCGATATCACCGTGGTCAGCCAGGCGATAAACTGGCTGAAACAACAACCGGTGTGGCTGTGCACCGTGCTAAGCACTTACGGCTCCTCACCGCGATCGCCGGGGGCGCTGTTGGCCGCCACGCAGGACGGGCATTATTGCGGCTCGCTGTCCGGGGGATGCGTGGAAGAAGACTTTCTGCGGCGCCTGGCGGCCGGGGAGTATCAGGCTGCCAGCCAGGTCATTCGTTACGGTGAGGGCGGTCTGGAGCCCAACGTGGCGCTGCCCTGCGGCGGCGTGCTGGAGGTGCTGATTGAGTATTTGCCGGCAGGCGACGAGAGCATCGATTACCTGACAACCCTCGCCGGCGCGCTAAACGGACACCATGCGCTGGTCAAACGCCTCACCCTGCCGGATGCCTGCGGCAGCCTGACATTGACCGATTTCGCCAGTGCGACCCAGGTGGAACGCCGCGGTCCGCAAATTACCCTGCATATTGCCGCGGCCCCGCGTTTGCTGATCGCCGGTCTGTCCAGCGTGGCATTGTACTGTGCCGATTTCGCCAGTTCGCTGGGGTTTGAAGTGTTGGTGTGCGAGAACCGTCCGGAGGCGCTGGAAAATTTCGCCCTGCAGTTGAGATCCAACGTAACGCTACTGCGTCAGTTTCCGGCCAAGTTTATTGAAGACGGCGGCTGTCACGCCAATACCGCAATTGTCGCGCTGACTCACGATCCCCGCATGGACGATCTGACGCTAATGGAAGCTATCCATACTCCGGCGTTTTATATCGGCGCCATGGGATCGTTGCGCAACAGCGCGCGTCGTCGCCAACGCCTGCAGCAGATTGCCGAATTCAGCCCGCAAGAGCTGGAGCGAATTCATGCCCCGATTGGCCTGCCGCTCGGCAGCAAGACCCCGGCTGAAATCGCGCTGGCAGTGATGGCAGATATCGTGCAGCAAAAGAACCGCTCTGCCACCACGCTCAGTCAAGGGGAGTCACTGGCACCAGGTGTTGGAGCTCAAGATGCAGCTCCTCCCGCTCATTTAGCGAATAGTTGAACATCGTCAGGTCAGGCCCTTCCCGGCGGGCCAGGCCAAGTTGCGGCAAGACCTGAGTGTACATCTGGACGATATGATCGTTCAGGGCCACCGGCTTGCCGGCATAGCAAAAACGACAAAAATCACCGGAGATATCCGGCAGCGCTTCAAGCCCGGCATCGTCACTGACCGGGCAGTCCGCCGCTACCCCCAGGGTGTAATCTACCCGCACTCTTTCCCCATCCGGCACAAACTGGGCCAGCGAATAGGTCAATGCCGGGCGCCCGCCCAGCAGGGCATAGAACGTCTCTTTTATTTTGCTGCGGATGGGAAGGTGCGACTTATCCAGATCGGTAATATCCAGATGGTAAGGGTAACTCTTCCCGCGGATAGCATACTGCCCCTTGGCGACCTTGACGCGATCGACCTTGATATCACCCGGCTGATTCACCGACAGCGAGCGAACCAGATGGCTGAAGTCCTGTTTACGCGCATGGCGATAAACACTGGGAGATTCGGCAAAGTGCTTTTTGAAGCAGCGAGAAAAGGTTTGTTGGTTATCGAATTGATATTCAATAGAAATATCAAGAATGCTTTTTTGCGTATAACGCAAGGCGAAAGCGGCGAGGTACAAGCGGCGTGCGCGAATATAGGAAGCCAGCGACAAACTGGTCTGCTTTTTGAACATTCGCTGCAGATACCATTTCGAGTAGCCTGATTTGGCAGAAACGATATCCAATGACAAGGGATTGGTTAGGTTGTCTTCAATCCAGACCAGCAATTCCCTGATATGACTTTCCTGCGTTTCCATGAGTTTGCCGAACCTTCTGTTCCAAATATGCCTTTATGCGCGTATTAGTGCTTTGCGCGTAGGGTATACAGGTTAAAACATGGCGTCCAGCGGGCTACAGTAATTTACACAGGGGTTGATAAAACCTGAAATTTGCCGCCCCACTGCGGGCGGCAAATCCTTTCGGCGGTTACTTCACGCAGCGAGAACACTGGCCGGCCTGGATCTTCTGGAAGAAGTCATTGCCTTTATCATCCACCAGAATAAACGCCGGGAAATCTTCCACTTCGATTTTCCAGATCGCTTCCATACCCAGCTCCGGGTATTCGACGCAGGTCAGGCTCTTGATGCTCTGCTGTGCCAATACGGCCGCCGGGCCACCGATGCTGCCGAGGTAGAAACCGCCGTGCTTGTGGCAGGCGTCGGTCACCTGCTGGCTGCGGTTGCCTTTCGCCAACATGATCATGCTGCCGCCGTGAGACTGCAGCAGGTCGACGTAAGAATCCATGCGCCCGGCCGTGGTTGGCCCCAGTGAACCGGAGGCGTAGCCGTCCGGCGTTTTGGCCGGGCCTGCGTAGTAAATCGGGTGATCCTTGACGTATTGCGGCAGGCCTTCGCCCCTGTCCAGGCGTTCTTTCAGCTTGGCGTGGGCTATGTCGCGGCCCACGATGATGGTGCCGCTCAAGGACAGGCGGGTGGATACCGGGTATTGCGACAGCTGTTTGAGGATATCGGCCATCGGGCGGTTAAGGTCAATTTTGATCGCCTCACCTTCGCCGGCCTGACGCAGTTCCTGCGGGATAAATTTGCCCGGGTTATGCTCCAGCTTCTCCAGCCAGATGCCGTCGCGGTTGATCTTGCCCTTAATGTTACGGTCAGCGGAGCAGGAAACCCCCATCCCCACCGGGCAGGATGCGCCATGGCGCGGCAGACGTACCACGCGGACGTCATGTGCAAAGTATTTGCCGCCAAACTGCGCGCCCAACCCCAGGTTCTGCGCTTCTTTCAGCAACTCTTCTTCCAGCGCCACGTCGCGGAATGCCTGACCGTGCTCATTGCCTTCGGTCGGCAGGCCGTCATAGTACTTGGTCGACGCCAGTTTTACGGTTTTCAGCGTCGCTTCCGCCGAAGTACCGCCGATAACGAATGCCACGTGGTACGGCGGGCAAGCCGCAGTGCCCAGCGTACGCATTTTCTCGACCAGATAATCCTTCAGCTTGCCCGGAGACAGCAGCGCTTTGGTTTCCTGATAAAGGTAGGTTTTGTTGGCGGAGCCACCACCCTTGGCAATGCACAGGAATTTGTATTCTTCGCCGTCTACGCTGTAGAGATCGATCTGCGCCGGCAGGTTGCTGCCGGTGTTGACCTCGTTATACATATCCAGCGCGGCGTTTTGCGAATATCGCAGGTTGTCTTCGATAAAGGTGTTATACACCCCGCGTGACAACGCTTCTTCGTCACCGCCACCGGTCCAGACACGCTGGCCCTTTTTACCGACGATAATGGCGGTACCGGTGTCCTGACAGGTCGGCAAAATACCTTTGGCGGCGATTTCCGAGTTACGCAAAAATTGCAGCGCAACGTATTTGTCGTTTTCGCTGGCGTCCGGATCCTTGAGGATATCGGCAACCTGCTGCTGGTGCGCCGGGCGCAGCATAAATGAAGCGTCATGAAACGCGTGCTGAGCAAGGAGGGTTAACGCTTCAGGGGCTACTTTCAGAACTTCCTGGCCTTCAAATTCGCTCACGGAAACGTGATCGCGGCTTAACAGATAGTATTCGGTATCGTCTTTCTTCAGCGGGAACGGATCTTGATAATGGAACGGTTTATTCGACATTGATCTCTCACTTGCAACATCAGCTGCGTTAAATTCACACTTACTCAGCCAGCTCGGGGCAGGCCGCGTCAAAAAACTTCCCACACCTTACGTATTTTTAATCAGTCGGTTATTGCGCTAAATCGCATAATAACCTGCTGGTTTCTAGGGGCGCTGTATACTGCGCCCGTGTTAATCGGGACGAATATATTCGTCCCCTACGGGTACAGACTCAGCATGTACGGTTTATTATCCCGCAGTTAACACATTGATTACAATCCATCAGCGTCGATCGGGTTATCAATGCGATAAAAAACCGGCCCGACAGGCGGGATGAGAATTAGTTTTTCGTCTTATTGCCAGCCGTCGCGCCATTGCTTAAGCTAGCCTCAATGAACAAAGTAAGAATCCCCATAGCGCTGCAACAGGCGGTGATGCGCAGCCTGCGCGAAAAACTGCTGCTGGCGCGTCAGCATTTTTCCGTCGAATTTCCGGAACCCAAAGTCGTTTACCAGCAACGTGGCACCAGTGCGGGCACCGCCTGGCTGCAAGCCTGGGAAATTCGCCTGAATCCGGTTTTGCTGATGGAAAACCAGCAGCCGTTTATCGACGAAGTGGTGCCGCACGAACTGGCGCACCTGCTAGTTTTCCGCCAGTTCGGCCGCGTAGCCCCCCATGGGCGCGAATGGCGCTGGATGATGGAAAGCGTGTTGCAGGTGCCGGCCAGCCGCACCCACCAGTTTGAGATTGCCTCGGTGCAGAGCAAAACCTTCCCCTACCTCTGCCGTTGCCAACAGCATCAGCTCACCGTACGTCGGCATAATCGGGTGCTTCGCGGTGAAAGCGAATATCGCTGCCGCCAGTGTGGTGAAAAATTGAAATTTATCGCCAACGAGCCTCTTTAACCGAAAATCCATCGCTATGCCCTGCGAGTTTAAGTTACAGCCAGGCACCCGACTGTAGCTAGGGAGCCACGGGCGTAAAGCCCGTCGTTTGCCACTGTCGTTGACTTCCGCTACCCTGCCTGCCTTTCCAATTTTGAGCCGTTTTGGAACATGCTTCGCAAAATTTTGTTTACGGTGGTTTTCGCCGCAGGTGCCGCACAGGCGCACGGCATTAATAATTTCTCTCAGGCCAAGGCTGCAGCGGCCAAAATCAACCAAGGCGCGCCCGGCTCTTTCTACTGCGGCTGCCGGATTGAGTGGCAGGGTAAGAAAGGCATCCCGGATTTGAACAGTTGCGGCTATCAGCCGCGTAAGAACGCCCAACGCGCACAGCGTATCGAGTGGGAACATGTGGTCCCGGCCTGGCAGTTCGGCCATCAATTGCAGTGCTGGCAACAGGGCGGCCGCAAAAACTGCAATAAAGACGCGGGCTATCGCCAAATCGAAACTGACCTGCACAACCTGCAACCGGCGATTGGTGAAGTGAACGGCGATCGCAATAATTTCATGTACAGCCAATGGAAAGGCGGCGAAGGTCAGTACGGCCAGTGCCCCATGAAGGTGGACTTTAAAAACAAGCAGGCCGAACCGCCCGCCCGCGCCCGCGGCGCTATCGCCCGCACCTACTTTTATATGCGCGACCGTTATCAACTGCGGCTTTCACGCCAGCAGACCCAACTTTTCGAAGTGTGGAACCGTCAGTATCCGGTCAGCCAATGGGAATGCCTGCGGGAGGCACGCATCGCTAAAGTACAGGGTAATCACAATCCCTATATTGAACAGGCTTGCCAGCAACGAAAGGGCTAAATTCCCTTCGTACTTAAAACTGCAGCGGCGTTGACTGCGTGAGCTTACCCGAATCACTTACTTAAGTAAGCTCATCGGGATGCACTCACTTGCCGCCTTGCTGCAGCTTCAATTACTTTGGGTATATACTCTTTTTTTTCAAACTGCAGCACTGATGACTGCACATGAGTCAGGAACGAATATTTCTATGCGTATACCCCGCATTTATCATCCGCAGCCGTTAATCGACCATGCAGAAATCGCACTGAGCGAAGACGCCGCCAACCACATCGGGCGTGTACTGCGCATGAGCGCCGGCCAGGCGCTGCAGCTCTTCGACGGCAGCAACCAGGTATTTGATGCCGAAATCACCCAGGTCGACAAAAAAAACGTGCTGGTGCGGTTAGCCGCCGGCCAACAGGAAGACCGTGAATCGCCGCTCAATCTGCATCTGGGCCAGGTGATTTCTCGCGGTGAGAAGATGGAGTTCACCATCCAGAAATCCATCGAGCTCGGGGTCAATGTCATCACCCCGCTGTTTTCCGAGCGCTGCGGCGTAAAGCTGGATGGCGAACGTCTGGCGAAAAAAATTCAGCAATGGCAGAAAATTGCCATCGCCGCCTGCGAACAATGTGGCCGTAACCGTATTCCGGAAATTCGCGAAGCGATGAAACTGGAAGACTGGTGCGCCGAGCAAGATGGCAGCCTGAAACTTAACCTGCACCCACGCGCCAGCCACAGCATCAATACGTTGCCGCTGCCAGTGGAACATGTCCGCCTGCTGATTGGGCCGGAAGGCGGTTTATCCGCCGACGAAATTGCGATGACCACAGGCCACGGATTTACTGATATCCTGCTGGGGCCACGCGTTCTGCGTACAGAAACCACAGCACTCACCGCAATTACCGCTTTGCAGGTACGTTTCGGTGATCTGGGTTAAAGGAGAAAAGATGATTAAGCTCGGCATCGTGATGGACCCTATCGCCTCCATCAACATCAAGAAAGACACCAGCTTCGCCATGCTGCTCGAAGCGCAGCGCCGTGGCTGGGAACTGCATTACATGGAGATGGACGATCTCTATCTGCACGCCGGTGACGGCCGCGCCCGCACCCGTCTGCTGAACGTAAAGGAAGATAAAGAAAGCTGGTTCAGCTTTGGCAGCGAACAGGATCTGGCGCTGCACGATCTGGACGTGATCCTGATGCGTAAAGATCCGCCGTTCGATACCGAATACATCTACGCGACCTATATTCTGGAACGTGCAGAGGTCAAAGGCACGCTGGTGGTCAACAAGCCGCAAAGCCTGCGCGACTGCAACGAAAAGCTGTTCACCGCCTGGTTCCCGGAACTGACGCCGGACACCCTGGTCAGTCGCAGCGCGGCACACATCCGCAAATTCCACCAGCAGCACGGCGACATTATTCTCAAACCGCTGGACGGCATGGGCGGCGCGTCTATCTTCCGCGTGAAGCAGGATGACCCTAACCTGTCGGTGATTATCGAAACCCTGACCGAGCACGGCAGCCGTTTCTGCATGGCGCAGAACTTCTTGCCGGCAATCAAGGAGGGCGATAAGCGCATTCTGGTGGTTGACGGTGAGCCTGTGCCTTACTGTCTGGCACGCATCCCGGCTCAGGGCGAGACCCGTGGCAACCTGGCGGCCGGCGGCCGTGGCGAAGCGCGTCCGCTGAGCGAAAGCGACTGGAAAATTGCGCGTGCGGTAGCCCCGACGCTGAAAGAAAAAGGGCTGATCTTTGTGGGCCTGGACGTGATTGGCGATCGCCTGACTGAAATCAACGTCACCAGCCCAACCTGTGCGCGTGAAATAGAAGCGGCCTTCCCGGTTTCCATCACCGGTATGCTAATGGACGCAATCGAAAAGCGTCTGGCGGCTAAGTAATTGCAAAGCGGGTGACATTGTCGCCCGCCTTCCCGACCTCCCTGAATGACGCTGTCGGCCCGCGTCAACCGAGTCGCGGCTTGAAAGGCGATGGGGATAGCCGCATACTGGCGGCTGTTTAACTTCTCACCAATCAATTACCTTGAATAACACCATGAATTTACAACACCATTTTCTTATCGCTATGCCATCACTTCAGGATCCTCGCTTCAAACGCTCGGTGATTTATGTCTGCGAGCACAATGAAGACGGCGCCATGGGCCTGGTGATCAATAAACCGGTGGAACAGTTCACGGTGGAAACAGTGCTGAGCAAACTGAAGATCATGCCGCAGGCGCGCGATCCGGCCATCAGTCTGGATAAGCCGGTGTTTGCCGGCGGCCCGCTGGCTGACGATCGCGGTTTTATCCTGCATACCCCGCGCAAAGGCTTCGGCTCCAGCATTCAGATCTCGCCGAAGACCATGATCACCACCTCGAAAGACGTGCTGGAAACGCTGGGCACACCGGAACAACCGGATGACGTGCTGGTCGCGCTCGGCTATGCCGGCTGGGAAAAAGGCCAACTGGAACAGGAAGTGTTGGAAAACGCCTGGCTGACCATTGAGGCCGACACTGACATTTTGTTTCATACGCCGATCGCCAGCCGCTGGCGCGAGGCCGCCAATCGCCTTGGCATCGATATCCGCAGCATTGCCAACCACGCAGGACACGCCTGATGACCAACCGCACCATTATCGCCTTCGACTTCGGCACCAAAAGCATCGGCGCGGCCATTGGTCAGGAGCTTACCGGCAGCGCCCGTGCGCTGGCGGCTTTCAAAGCGCAGGACGGCTCGCCGGACTGGCAGAAAATCGAGAAGTTGCTGAAAGAGTGGCAACCGGATCTGGTAGTGGTCGGCCTGCCGCTGAACATGGACGGCACCGAACAGCCGGTCACCGAGCAAGCGCGCAAGTTCGCCAACCGCCTGCACGGCCGCTTTGGCGTGCAAATCGCGCTGCATGATGAACGTCTCAGTACCGTCGAAGCCCGCGCCAACCTGTTCGATCGCGGCGGCTTCCGTGCACTTGACAAGGGCAGCGTGGATTCCGCCTCGGCGGTGGTCATTCTGGAAAGCTGGTTCGAACGGCAATTGGGTTAATCCTCTGGCAAAGTTCCCTCCACGCCGCCCAGTAACCCCGCACCGATCCGCTGTTGCAGACCTTGCTCAAAGGTCTGCATGCCGGACTGCCCACCGGTTTGCAGCACGCTGGCAAGCTGATGGGTTTTGCCCTCGCGGATCATGCTGCTGACCGCCGCCGTCGCCGTCAGCACCTCAAAAATCGCCACCCTGCCGCCCCCGGGCCGGCTCAACAACTTCTGCGCAATCACCGCCTGCAGGCTACCGGCCAACTGAGCACGCACGTAGGGCTTTTCTTCCGCCGGGAAAACATCCACCAGCCGATCGACCGCCTGCGTCGCGCTACGGGTATGCAGCGTCGCCAGTACCAGATGGCCGGTTTCCGCAGCGGTAAGCGCCAGCCTGATGGTTGTGGTGTCACGCAGTTCCCCCAGCAAGATGACGTCTGGATCTTCACGCAGGGCAGCGCGTAGCGCGTCGTCAAAACTGTGGCTGTCACGGCCCAACTCACGCTGCTGAATTAAAGAGTGTCGACTACGGTGAATAAATTCAATCGGATCCTCCAGCGTAAGAATATGCCGCCGCTGGTGCTGATTGATGCCGTCAATCATTGCCGCCAGGGTCGTGGATTTACCGCTGCCGGTCGCGCCGGTCACTAAAATCAGGCCATCTTCCCTGCGCACCAGTGCCGAAATGATGTCTGGTGCCGCCAACGCCGCCAGCGTCGGGCACTCGCCGGCAATCAGCCGCAAGGCAAGCGAAACCCCGAGGCTTTGCAGAAAGAAATTGGCGCGCAGCCGAATATCGCCCGCAAGCGTCAGCGCCAGATCAAGCTGCCCCTGCTGTTGCAATTGCTGCCGCTGCTGGGGTTGTAGCAGCGCGCTGCACAAGCGGTGCATCTTGGTCTCGGTCAGTTTTTCCGCACCTTCAAGCGGCTGTAATTCGCCATCGATGCGCAACATCGGCCGATGCCCCGTACAAAGGTGCAGATCGGAAGCATTATGCTTTACACTAAGGGCCACGAATTCACCGATATCCATATCAATCTCCTGGGTCAATAATGAGCACTATCCAACAGAATCTGCAGGATGTCAGAAACCGCATTGCCGCGGCCGCTCAAGGCTGCGCTCGCGCTCCAGAAGAAGTGACGCTGCTTGCAGTGAGTAAAACCAAACCTGTGGCGGCGATCGCAGAAGCCATCGCGGCAGGCCAGCGAACCTTCGGCGAAAACTATGTGCAGGAAGGCGTGGAGAAGGTTCAGCATTTTGCCGCGCTGCCGGAAGGGGCAACGCTGGAGTGGCACTTTATCGGCCCTTTGCAATCCAATAAGAGCCGGCTGGTGGCAGAGCACTTTGCCTGGTGCCATACCGTCGATCGGCTGCGTATCGCCCAGCGGTTAAGCGACCAGCGCCCGGCAGACATGCCGCCGCTTAACGTTCTGATCCAAATAAATATCAGCGATGAACAGAGTAAATCTGGCATTGTACTGGCTGAACTGCCGGCGCTGGCTGAAGCGGTGGCTGCCTTGCCAAACGTTCGTTTACGTGGGCTGATGGCGATTCCGGCTCCGCAAGAAGACTACCAGAGCCAATTGGCGGTATTCCGCCAGATGCACGACGCCTTCCAGGCGCTGCAACAGCATTATCCGCAGGTGGACACGCTGTCGATGGGCATGACCGATGACATGACGGCGGCCGTTACCGCAGGCAGCACTCTGGTTCGTATCGGTACCGCCATTTTTGGCGCGCGAGATTATTCGCAGTCCTGACACACTGACGAGGAATTTTAATGCAACACCGTAAGATTACCTTCATTGGCGCCGGCAACATGGCTCGCGCAATCATCGCCGGCCTGGTGGCGGGCGGTTACCCGGCCAAATCCATCAGCGTCTGCGCGCCTTCGGCTAAAAACCGCGATGCGCTGGCTGCCGACTATGGCATCGTCAGCAGCGGCGATAACCTGGCCTGCGCACGCGAGGCCGACGTCATCGTACTGGCGGTGAAGCCGCAGATGATGGCAGATGTCTGCCAGCCGTTGCGCGATCAGATCGATTTCAGCGGCAAGCTGGTGCTATCGATCGCCGCAGGCATTCAGGTCAGCCGTTTTTACCAGCTGCTGGCCGACAACTTGAACATAGTACGCATTATGCCAAACACGCCATCGCTGGTGGGAAAAGGCATGAGCGGCCTGTATGCGCCGCAGCAGGTAAGCCAACAGGATCGTGACTACACCAGTGATTTGATGGCGTCAGTCGGCAAGGTATGTTGGGTGGATGACGAAAACGGCATCAACAGCGTGATCGCCGCCGCGGGCAGTGCCCCAGCCTATTTCTTCCTGTTTATGGAAGCCATGCAGCAGGAAGCCGAACGTATGGGCTTCGACAGCCAGACGGCCCGTGCGCTGGTGCAACAAGCGGCTTCCGGCGCCGCTGCGCTGGTGGAAGCCAATCCGGAGACGCCGTTGTCGACCTTGCGTGAGCAGGTAACCTCCAAAGGCGGCACCACCGCCGAGGCGCTGCGGGTATTCAACGAGCAACAGCTGCCGGCAACCGTGGCCAAAGCCATGCAGGCGGCAGTTTCCCGTGCGCAGGAAATGGAAAAATCATTTTAAATAATCGAGAGTTAAGGAGAAGGACGACTTCATGCTAACGCTGACTTTTTTGGTCAAAACCGTTATTGATCTTTACGTCATGGTACTGCTGCTGCGCATCTGGATGCAGTGGACACGCGCTGACTTTTACAACCCATTCGCGCAGTTTATCGTGAAGATCACCCAGCCGGTGATTGGCCCGCTGCGCCGTATTATCCCGTCAATGGGACCAATTGACAGCGCATCACTGCTGTTGGCTTTCCTGCTGATGACCATCAAGTATCCGCTGTTGCTGCTGATTCAGGGCGGCGCGATGTCACTCAGCCCGTATAACCTGCTGTTTGGCTTGATCTCTCTGGTGAAGTCGGCCGGTTATCTGATCTTCTGGGTGATGATTATCCGCGCGCTGATGAGCTGGATAAGTCAGGGCCGCAGCCCGATTGATCAGTTGATGTATCAACTGACCGAACCGTTGATGGCGCCAATCCGCCGTATTCTTCCGGCAATGGGCGGCATTGATTTTTCAGCGATGGTAGTGATCTTGATCCTGTATCTGATCAACTACCTGGGTATGGATCTGTTCGGTGAGATCTGGTTCCTGCTGTGAGTGCAGTCACCCCCGTGCTGGACGGGCTGGCAATCAGGCTATATATTCAGCCGAAAGCCAGCCGCGACCAGATTGTCGGTTTGCATGGCGACGAACTTAAAGTCGCCATTACCGCCCCGCCGGTAGACGGCCAGGCCAACGCTCATCTGATCAAGTTTCTCGCCAAGCAGTTCAAAGTGGCGAAAAGCAACGTCACCATAGAGAAAGGCGAACTGGGGCGGCATAAACAGTTACGCATCGTTAATCCGCAACAGATCCCCGCCGTGGTCGCGGCGCTAATCGAATAAATTTCAAGGTAGTCATCATGCAAAAAGTCGTTCTTGCCACCGGTAACCCGGGTAAAGTGCGCGAACTCGCCGACCTGTTGGCCGATTTCGGTCTGAACGTGGTCGCACAAACCGAATTGGGCGTGGAGTCCGCCGAGGAAACCGGCCTGACGTTTATTGAAAATGCCATTCTGAAAGCCCGCCATGCGGCAAAAATCACCGGCCTGCCGGCGATCGCCGACGACTCGGGTCTGGCGGTGGATGCGCTGGGCGGCGCGCCAGGCATCTATTCTGCACGTTACGCGGGTGTAGACGCCTCTGACCAGCAAAACCTCGACAAGCTCCTGGTTGCGCTGAAGGACGTGCCCAAGGGCAGCCGTGGCGCACAGTTCCACTGCGTGCTGGTGTATATGCGCCACGCGGAAGACCCGACGCCGCTGGTGTTCCACGGCAGCTGGGCCGGTGAAATCACCGATGCCGCCGCCGGTGAAGGCGGTTTCGGCTATGATCCTATCTTCTACGTTCCAGAACTGGGCCGTACCGCTGCCGAACTGAGCCGTGACGAAAAACGCGCCGTATCACACCGTGGTAAAGCTCTGAAGCTGATGCTGGAAGCGATGCGCAATGCTTAAGTTGCCCCCGCTGAGTTTGTACATTCACATTCCGTGGTGCGTGCAGAAATGCCCGTACTGCGACTTCAACTCGCATGCGTTGAAGGGCGAAGTGCCGCATCAGGAATACGTCGATCACCTGCTGGCGGATCTTGATGCCGACCTGCCGCTGGTCAGTGGTCGTGAAATCAGCACCATTTTTATCGGCGGCGGCACTCCCAGCCTGTTGAGTGCCGAAGCGATGCAATCGCTGCTGGACGGCGTACGGGCACGCATCCCGGTGATTGACGGCGCCGAGATCACCATGGAGGCCAACCCGGGTACCGTAGAAGCCGATCGCTTCAGCGGCTATCAGCGCGCCGGTGTGAACCGCATTTCTATCGGCGTGCAGAGCTTCAGCGCCGAGAAGTTAACTCGTCTGGGTCGCATTCATGGCCCGGAAGAGGCCAAACGCGCAGCACACTTGGCTACCGGCCTGGGTTTGCGCAGTTTTAACCTCGACCTGATGCACGGCCTGCCGGACCAGTCGCTGGAAGAGGCGCTGGACGATTTACGTCAGGCCATCGCCCTCAATCCCCCACACCTGTCGTGGTATCAGCTGACCATCGAACCCAATACTCTGTTTAGCTCACGCCCGCCGGTGCTGCCGGACGACGACGCGCTGTGGGATATTTTCGAACGGGGCCATGAATTGCTGAGCGCCGCCGGCTACCAGCAGTATGAAACCTCGGCCTACGCCAAACCGGGCTATCAGTGCCAGCACAACCTCAACTACTGGCGCTTCGGCGACTACCTGGGGATTGGCTGCGGCGCACACGGCAAGTTGACCTTCAGCGACGGTCGCATTCTGCGCACCGCGAAAACCAAGCATCCGCGCGGTTTTATGCAGGGCAAGTACCGGGACAAGCAGCATGAGGTGACGGCGGCAGATCGGCCGTTCGAGTTCTTTATGAACCGCTTCCGCCTGCTGGAGGCCGCACCGCGTGCCGAGTTCGTCAACTACACCGGGCTGGATGAAAGCGCGATCCGTGCATCGCTGGACGAAGCGCTGGCGAAAGGCTATCTGGTGGAAACGCCGGAATACTGGCAGATCACCGAGAAAGGCAAACTGTTCCTTAACTCGCTGCTGGAGTTGTTCCTGGCGGATGAATGAAAAAAAAGCGCTGAATTATCAGCGCTTTTTTTTAAGTGTCAGGCAGCATGGTGGGGACAATGGGTAATATCCCCTCTTCCCTTTAGCAAGCCTTCAACAGAAATATCCTCATCCAACGTCTCCCAATGGATCCCGCGGGCACTCAGCTCAAAGTGGGCTCGCTCTTGGTCCGTTGCATTCAGCAATCGAGGAAACCAGGCGAGTGGAACGCCGATAATTCTGGCATCGCTCAACTCAACCCACATCGTTGTCTCATCGAAGTTTACGTTTTTAGCTGAAATACTCATCCCAGGCCTCCAAAAATAACCCTTTATGGACTCCAACAACTTCGGTTAATTCTTTTAATATTCTGGCATTAAACCCATCATTACGGGCTACCAGCACCTCTGGCATCAGCCAAAACTTGGCTTCTGCCACGGCATCTCTGACATGAATATGAGCCGGTTCCAACGGCTCACCTTCATTCGAATAAAAAAAGAATTTAT
This sequence comes from Serratia liquefaciens, assembly GCF_027594825.1. Lineage (NCBI taxonomy): Bacteria > Pseudomonadati > Pseudomonadota > Gammaproteobacteria > Enterobacterales > Yersiniaceae > Serratia > Serratia liquefaciens. Next base: position 2,115,585 of record NZ_CP088930.1, read on the forward strand.
AACCTTTATAACGGAATATCACTGGCATCAATGCAAAATCCTTTTAGTCATTGATTATAGTTTAACCAGTCTGTCAGATGTTCGTTAGAAGGTCAAAACAGACCATAAGCCAGATTACTTCAATGCATTAAGCAAATCTTTGCGCTGGGTTTCCAGGCCGGTAACGCGGTTGCACACGTCGTGGCCGAAGTTCTGGAAGTCCTGCTCCTGGTTATTCCATTCGTTCTGAATCGCCTTCTGCAGGCCCCCCAGATTGCCCATAATCGCCTGCAACGGGTTACCGCCACTGTTGGCTGCCTGCTTGACGCCCATCTCATTCAGGCTGTCCTGCAATACGCCACCCATGCTCTGCTGGACGATATTGCGGCCATCCTGTTCAACCTGATCAATCGCCTTGTGATGGAAGGTAAGGCCGTCGCTGCGGTGCTCGATGATACGGTTCATCTGTTGCTTAAGCTGACCGTTCAGCGTGGTCAGGCGGTTACGCACGTTGCTGTCGCTGCCCAACTCTTTGACGATCACCTTGTCCAGCGCCACCCGCGCTTTTTCCAGATGTTGCTGAGCGCCGTTGTCGATCCACGGCAGCTCTTTGCGCAATGCGCTCTGGTAGCTGAAGGCCTTCTGGCGCTGGCTGTCCGTCAGGCTCAACGCCTGGCCGTTGCGAGTGACATCGCCATCCGGTGAAATCTGCAGATTGCCGCTGGCCCCGGTCACCTGTACGTTCTGCGGGCTGATAATCACGTCGTCCTGGGGTTTAACGTTGCACTGATACTCGGCATGGGCCTGTGAAGCAGTCAACAACAGTAAGGCTAACCCGGTTTTCTTTAACATATATTCTCCTGACGCCCTTCCGTGGTGGGGCTAAAAAATCGAACGGCTAATCCGTTGAGACAACAGTTCCAGCGCCGCAGTTCCCGCCAATGAGTTACCGGAAGCATCCAGCTCCGGCGACCAGACGGCGATCGACAGCTCGTCGGGGACGATAGCGACAATGCCGCCCCCCACGCCGGACTTGCCCGGCATGCCCACGCGATAGGCGAATTCCCCTGCGCCGTCGTACATGCCGCTGGTCATCATCAGCGCATTAATCTGGCGTGCCTGCAGGGGGCTTATCACCTCGCGTCCGCTAAGATCACGCCCGTGATTGGCCAGATAAACAAAGCTGCGCGCCAGCTCCACGCAGCTCATCCGCAACGCGCAGTAGTGAAAATAGGTTTGCAGCACGGTAAGCACGTCGTTTTCGAAATTGCCGAACGACTTCATCAGGTAGGCTATCGCCGCATTGCGATCGGAGTGTTCGAACTCGGAACGGGCCACCCGCGAGTCATAGGCCAGGTCATCTTCACCGGCCAGTTGGCGCACCACTTCCAGCATTCGCTGCTTGGGCGCACTGAGCCGGGTTTGCAGCATGTCGCATACCACCAGCGCACCGGGGTTGATAAACGGATTGCGCGGTTTGCCCTGCTCCATCTCCAGCTGCAGCAGCGAGTTGAACGGCAGGCCGGAAGGCTCCTTGCCAACCCGACGCCAGATCTCCGGCTCCTGATAGCGCGTCAGCGCCAGCGTCAGGCTCAGCACCTTGGAGATCGACTGAATAGAGAAACGCTCGTCGGCATTACCGGCCTGGAACATTTCGCCGTCGACGGTGCAAACGGCGATCGCCAGCCGATCGGCCGCCACTTCCGCCAGCGCCGGTATATAGTCCGCCACCTTGCCCTGGCCAATCAGCGGGCGCACCTGTTGCAGGATCTCATCCAGCAACGCGTTATCCAATGTTGTTACCACCGCGGTCACACTCCGGACAAAATAAAGGTGCCGTAAAGGCACCTTAAATCAATAGATTCAGCGCGACGCCAGGCCGCGCTTATCAGGCAGGAAAATCAGTCCCACCAGATATCGAACAGATCGCTGACCTTAACGTCGGTCAGTTTACGCGCTTCCAGCCATTTTTTAACCAGTTCGCGTTGCTCGTCAGTGCAGTGACCAATGGTCTGCAGACAGATCAGGCCTTCCCACTGCAGGTAGCCGCTACCGTCAAAAGCCATGCCGTTCGGCTCAATCACTTCGTCGATAAAAGCGTCCAGCGTGCTGTCGATATCTTCAACCGCGGTGCCTTCGGCAAAGCGCCATGCTACGGAGAAGCCCAGCTCCTGAAACTCTTCAATGTGTAACTTTTTACGTAAACGACGACTGCGGTTCTTAGCCATTATTCTTTCCTCTCAAACATCAAGTCCCAAACGCCATGTCCCAGACGCTGGCCGCGTAATTCAAATTTTGTCAGTGGGCGTGAATCCGGACGCGGCACATAATCATTATCGCTGGAAAGATTGCGATAGCCTGCGATCCCGTTCATAACCTCTAACATATGTTCTGCATAAGGCTGCCAGTCGGTGGCCATGTGGAAGACGCCGCCGACTTTCAGTTTGCGACGCACCAGTTCAACAAACGGCGTCTGTACGATGCGGCGTTTGTTGTGGCGCGCTTTGTGCCACGGATCGGGGAAAAACAGCTGAACCATGTCCAGCGAACCGTCCGGGATCATATTTTCCAGCACCTCAACCGCGTCGTGACACATTACGCGCAGGTTGTTCAGTTCCGCTTCGGTAGCGTCGGCCAGGCAGGCGCCCACGCCCGGCGAATGGACTTCTATCCCCAAGAAGTTCTGCTGCGGGTTGTTGCCCGCCATGGTCACCAGCGAGGCACCCATACCAAAACCGATCTCCAGCACGGTCGGCGCGTCGCGCCCGAACAGTGCGGCGATATCGACAGGTTCAGCCTGATACTCCACGCCCATCACCGGCCAATAGTTGTCCAACGCGTGCTGCTGGCCTTTGGTCAACCGCCCCTGGCGGCGGACAAAACTGCGGATACGGCGCATCGCGCGGCCGTTCTCATCAAATTCCGGGGAGATGACGTCATTAATCATAGTGCTTTCTGTCTGTTTGGCTGCCAATTAGGGAAACGCGCATTATGCAAAGATACATTGGTTTAGCAAGTATTCATCTAATGTACCTGCCGTGCGACGTCGGAAAGTTCCGGTTTACAGCATCATGACTCTATGCTGCAATCGCGCTTCATTTTCTGCCGGATATCGAATCAGCTTATGATGCAAGCACAGCAGTTCGCACAGGTGGTGCTTGACTGGTACCAGCGTTACGGCCGTAAAACTCTGCCGTGGCAGCTTGATAAGACCGCCTATCAAGTATGGCTCTCTGAGGTCATGTTGCAACAAACTCAGGTTGCCACCGTGATCCCTTACTTCCAGCGCTTTATGGCACGTTTTCCCAACGTGCGTGCGCTGGCTGAAGCGCCGCTGGACGAAGTGCTGCACCTGTGGACCGGCCTGGGCTACTACGCCCGTGCGCGCAATCTGCATAAGGCGGCGCAGGCTATTGTCGCACAGCACGGCGGCGAGTTCCCGACAACCTTTGAAGAAATCCACGCCCTGCCCGGCATTGGCCGTTCAACGGCAGGCGCAGTGCTGTCGCTCGCGCTCGGACAACACTACCCCATCCTCGACGGTAACGTAAAACGCGTACTGGCCCGCTGCTATGCCGTCGAAGGCTGGCCGGGCAAGAAAGAGGTGGAAAACCGACTGTGGGAAATCAGCGAAAACGTCACTCCGGCCAAGGGTGTTGGCCAGTTCAATCAGGCGATGATGGATCTGGGGGCGATGGTCTGCACCCGCTCCAAACCGAAATGCGAACTGTGCCCGCTCAGCCTGGGCTGCATCGCCCACGCCCACCACAGTTGGGCAAAATACCCCGGTAAAAAGCCCAAGCAGACCCTGCCGGAAAAAACCGCCTACTTCTTATTGCTGCAGCACGGCGAACGAGCCTGGCTGGAACAACGCCCCGCCGTCGGTCTGTGGGGCGGTCTGTTCTGCTTCCCGCAGTTCAGCGAACGTGGAGAGATGGAACTCTGGCTGCAACAGCGCGGTCTGAAAAACAATCGCCGGGAGCAACTGACCGCATTTCGTCATACTTTCAGTCATTTCCATCTCGATATCGTGCCAATATGGCTGGAAATGGACGCTACAGGCAGCAGCATGGATGAGGGCGCCGGTCTCTGGTATAACTTAGCGCAGCCGCCATCGGTCGGCCTGGCCGCGCCGGTTGACCGCCTGTTGCAACAGTTGGCAAAACAGTCCCCGCGCCAACAGGGTTTATTTGGCGATAGCGCCATTGATGAGGAATTAGCATGAGCAGAACCATTTTTTGTACCTTCCTGCAGCGTGACGCCGAAGGGCAGGACTTCCAGCTTTATCCTGGGGAAGTCGGCAAACGCATCTATAACGAGATCTCGAAAGAAGCCTGGGCAGAATGGATGAAAAAACAAACCATGCTGATCAACGAGAAAAAACTGAACATGATGAACGTCGACGACCGCAAATTGCTGGAAGCGGAAATGATCAAATTCCTGTTCGAAGGGCATGACGTCCATATCGAAGGCTATACGCCACCAAGCGAATAATGCTGTTGGGGCCAGGCGCTGGCCCTTCCAATACTTCTCGTATACGGCTTGCAGATGAAGAAAATTTTAGCTTTGCTAGTGATAGCGCCCCTGCTGATTTCCTGTTCCGGCAAAAAAAGCACCGAAGTCAACGAAGCCTGGGTCAAAGACACCAACGGCTTCGAAATCCTGATGGGTCAGTTCGCCCACAACATCGAGAATATCTGGGGTCTGAACGAAGTTCTGATCGCCGGGCCGAAAGATTACGTCAAATACACCGACCAGTATCAAACCCGTAGCCACATCAACTTTGATTCTGGTGCCATCACTATAGAAACCATCGCCACCACCGATCCCGCCGCGCATCTGCGCCAGGCGATTATCAGCACCTTGCTGATGGGGGACGATCCGGGTTCCATCGATCTCTATTCCGACGTCAACGATATCCAGATCAGTAAAGAGCCGTTCCTTTACGGCCAGGTACTGGATAACAAAGGCGCCCCTATCCGTTGGGAATGGCGAGCGGCGCACTTTGCCGACTATCTGTTGCAGACCAAGCTGCAAAAACGCACCTCCGGCCTGCACGTGATTTACTCGGTCACTATTCAACTGGTGCCAAACCACCTGGACAAACGTGCCCACAAATACCTGCCGATGGTGCGCAAGGCATCGGAAAAATACGGCGTGGAAGAGTCGCTGATCCTGGCGATCATGCAGACTGAATCGAGCTTTAACCCCTATGCGGTGAGCGGTTCAGATGCGTTGGGCCTGATGCAGGTGGTGCAGCACACCGCCGGTAAGGACGTGTTCCAGATGCGTGGGAAATGGGGCAAACCAAGCCGCAGTTACCTGTTCGATCCGGAAAACAACATCGATACCGGTACGGCTTATCTGGCCATTTTGCAGAACAACTATTTGGGCGGGATTCAAAACCCTACCTCACGCCGCTACGCGGTTATCACCGCCTATAACGGTGGCGCCGGCAGCGTGCTGCGCGTGTTCTCGAGCGACAGGAGCCGTGCGGTGAGCATCATCAACGGCATGCAGCCGGGCGACGTCTATCAGACGCTGACCACCAAGCATCCGGCCGGCGAATCTCGCCGTTACCTGGTGAAGGTGAACAACGCCCAGAAGAGTTACCGCAGAAGATAATTTGCGGTGGCGTTATCAATGAAAAGGGCCGGTGCAAGGTACAAACCGGCCCTTATTTTCTATTGCTTGATCATATAGCCGAAAATGCGTTTCCAGCCGTGATCCTTTTTCTCGATATACACGCCCTGCAGCTCCGGTGAGAAGCCCGGCAGCCGGTTGATGCCCTCTTCCAGCGCCAGGAAATAACGCTGTACCGCCCCGCTCCAGACTTCACCCGGCACCACGCACAGCACGCCCGGTGGGTAAGGTAACGCGCCCTCTGCCGCAATGCGCCCTTCGGCCTGCCCGATCGGCACCAGTTCGACGTTGTCGCGAATAAACTCCACGTTGGCGTCCTGCGGATTCATCATCACCTGCGGGAAATGACGCTGACGGAACATCTCTTTTTGCAGCTGTTTAACGTCGAAGCTAACGTACAAATCGTGCATTTCCTGGCACAGCTGGCGAAGGGTATAGCCACGATAACGCTGCTCGTTCTTGCGATACACCGTTGGCAGCACCAGGCTCAGCGGCGCGTCCTCTTCCACGTAACGTTCGAACTGCACCAGCATATCCACCAGCTGTTCCATCTTGGCCGGGTTTTCCGCCGGGGTCAGCAGGAACAGGATCGAGTTAAGATCGCACTTCTCCGGCACGATGCCATTTTCGCGCAGGAAGTTGGCCAGAATGGTGGCCGGCACGCCAAACTCGGTGTACTGGCCGGTGGCTGCATCAATACCCGGCGTGGTCAGCAGCAGCTTGCACGGATCGACCAAATACTGGTCCTGCGCATAGCCTTCGAAACCGTGCCATTTCTCATCCGGAACAAAGTTGAAGAAACGGGCATCGTTGGCGATCAAATCGGTGTCGTGATCCTGCCAATTTTTGCCCGCAACCTGCAGCGGCACGAACGGCCTGAGCTGCGAACAACGTTCCAGCAGTTGCTTGCGCGTCTCGATGCCAAGCTTCACGCAGTCCATCCACATACGGCGACCGGCGGCCCCGGCATGCATCTTGGCGTTGACATCCAGCGCCGCAAACAGCGGATAGAACGGACTGGTAGAGGCGTGCAGCATGAAAGCGTTGTTCAGGTGCTTGTGGTTGCAGTGGCGCTTCTGGCCCTTGATATGGTCGTCTTTCTTGTGGATCTGCGAGGTTTGCGAGAAACCGGCCTGCTGCTTGTGCACCGACTGGGTAACAAAGATGCCCGGGTCAAGCTCATCCAGCTCCAACAGCAGCGGTGAACACTCTTTCAGCATCGGGATAAAACCTTCGTAGCCCACCCATGCCGAGTCAAACAAGATGTAGTCGCACATGTGACCGATGGTGTCGATCACCTGACGCGCATTATAAATAGTGCCGTCGTAGGTGCCGAGCTGAATGATTGCCAGGCGGAAAGGACGCGCTGCCTCGGCTTTCTCCGGCGCTACCTGACGAATTTGTTCGCGCAGATAACGCTCGTCAAAGCAGCGGGAATCTATTCCGCCGATAAAGCCAAAGGGATTGCGCGCGGTTTCCAGATACACCGGCGTCGCACCAGCCTGGATCAACGCACCATGGTGGTTGGACTTATGGTTGTTACGGTCGAACAGCACCAGATCGCCACGGGTCAGCAGCGCGTTGGTGACCACCTTGTTGGCGGCCGAGGTGCCGTTGAGCACAAAATAGGTTTTATCGGCGTTGAACACCCGTGCCGCATGCTTTTGAGCGTCCTTGGCCGAACCTTCGTGGATCAGCAAATCGCCCAGTTTGACGTCGGCGTTGCACATGTCGGAACGAAAAAGCGTTTCACCGTAAAACTCGAAAAACTTGCGGCCCGCCGGGTGCTTGCGGAAAAATTCCCCGCCCTGATGCCCCGGACAGGCAAAGGTCGAGTTCTCCATTTCCACATAGGTTTTCAAGGTTTTGAAAAACGGCGGCAGCAGCGCCTGCTCGTAAGCATCCGCCGCGGCTTCCAACTGCGCCATATAAAACGCCTTGCTGGCGCCGTCCAGCGCAAAAACGCCGCTGATAAACGGCAGGTAGTCCGGGGAGAGATGCTCGTCACCGGCCACCGCCACAAAGGTCGGGATCTCAAAACCGGTGGCTTTAAGCTGCGCCAGGATACCGGCATTGACGTCATCAACCGACACCACCAACGCCGCAACGTCGGTATAATCCGTCTGCTCGACGCGGACAATCTGGCGCAGCGTTTCAATGGCGGCGACCAGGCTGGCACTGGTAGCTATTTTCAATTCTTTCATAGTGCTAACTCTCAAACGGTTAAGGATGAGGGTGTGCCACAAGGCACGGTGATGAGATAACAAAGGTTATCCCGGCAAATTGATGTCCGGGGTGGCAGCATAGAGCGCATGCGTGACCGGCTGATGATCTTAAGATTATCAGGGTACTATCGGGAACTGGTATCAGCAGCGTCCAATAGACATCAGTAAAATCAGAGCCGCAGCTCTATTTTTAATAATGCCTAACAGCGAGCATGAAGTTGCCTTACCGCATGCTGGGCTGGGCGTTTCTGGAGGACGGCGTTCGGGAAAGATAGCGGCGGAGTAGCGGCATCATCAGATGTCTGGTGCGCAGTGGCGCTTGAGGAACCATACCAGTCATGCCTGCAACCCTCTGACTTAAATGAGCGGAAACGCCGTTAGGGGACGTAGAGTGCTAAAATTTGCGCAATGATTGCATGTTTTTTTATGAGGTTCAAGTAACTATTATGCTGATCACCCACTTGAACACACCAGCGTAACTAACTGTTATAAAAAGAATAAAAATAAAATACAGAAAAATCAAAACGGTATAAATACACGGATTTTTTGCATACTTACCGGGTGTTGATGCCCCAAAACGCCGCAGGCTTCGATCGTCACTGCATGAAAATAGAGCAACCGATCGGCTTTGTGACAGAAAGCGATTGACGATATCCGGCCAATAGGGTTAAATGCGCCCCGTTGCCCGGATAGCTCAGTCGGTAGAGCAGGGGATTGAAAATCCCCGTGTCCTTGGTTCGATTCCGAGTCCGGGCACCATATTTAGAGAACCCAGCCAATGGCTGGGTTTTTGCTTTTCTGGGGTAGGACTCTTCATCGAACAAGTTCGATTATTCGGCCTAAAGGCCTCCCCCTGCGGGCCAACGCTAAAGCGTTGTTCAATCCGGCGCAAGCACCGGTTGTCCGAGTCCGGGCACCATATTTAGAAGAACCCGCCTATGGCGGTTTTTTTGCTTTCTGGAGTTGAGCTCTTCATCGAACAAGTTCGATTATTCGGCCTAAAGGCCTCACCCTGCGGGCCAACGCTAAAGCGTTGTTCAATCCGGCGCAAGCACCGGGTGTCCGAGTCCGGGCACCCTATTTAGAAGAACCCGCCTATGGCGGGTTTTTTGCTTTCTGGAGTTGGACTCTTCATCGAACAAGTTCGATTATTCGGCCTAAAGGCCTCCCCCTACGGGCCAACGCTAAAGCGTTGTTCAATCCGGCGCAAGCACCGGTTGTCCGAGTCCGGGCACCATATTTAGAAGAACACGCATATTTCCCCCACAGGAAGGAACAATCACTATTTTTAAATAGCTAGTCTAAATGATTATATTATCTCTCATATATCACACACTATAAAATCATCATTGCAGTCGTACACATCAAGCTTATTTGTTTAAAGTATGACATAAGGCATTCTACTTTCTTGTAAACCAATTAATAATTAATCCAATCAAAAACATACAAGGATATTTTAGTTTTCAACGTTAACCTCCTCCGTAACCCACTCTTACACAATACAAAAAAACATCACAACTCCTTGACTTTATTTAAAAAAATATATTTTAAATAAAAAACATAAACAGTAAGCGCATCACATATTAATTCATAACAAAAACAAATAACATCAAATAGGCTAACCCACTTTAAATAATCAATACAAATCAGAACCTAAAGCTTTACCCCAATTTGAAGTTGAGCTATTTTAGCCATGTTAGATACCGAGAGAGACAATAATCAGCCTCAAATAACTTAATGCATTACCACCCTATTCCTCGGCCAACTCTCCCTCAAACAAATAAAATATCAATCATATTTAAATTAACATAAGGGACGTTAATACCATGTTCAGCTTCAAAGTAAAAAAGATAGCCCACGCCATTAATGGAGCGCTAATATTAGGCACTTCGTGTTTTTTACCCGGTTTACCTAATGCTTTTGCAGACACGCTGATTGTCACTAACGGCAAGCAAAGTGATGTAGAAAACAAAACATTCGATGGCCTTATTGCCTTCGGCAAGGATAGTAATATCACAGGGAAAAATATAACTGTACTTACCACTAGTTCAGATTATAAATCTGGGGCAATTGCTACTGGCCAATCGCATATATCGCTGACAGATGGGAGCATTACCACCCTTGGCAAGATGGGGGGCGGGCTTGTGGCGTCTGGTAACGGCTCGACTATCAGCACCACTGGCACCACGCTGGATATCAGAGGAGATGGAACCAAGGGAGCCATGGCTCAGGATGCCGCGATAATAACCCTTAAAGGCGGCAGTATAAAAACCGCGGGTGATATGAGCAATGGGCTCCATGCATTTGGCGCGGGCAGTTCCGTTAAGGCATCTGATGTCGACATAGCTACAGGCGGAAAAGAAGCCTATGGTGCGGCGGCTTATCAGGGTGGGAAAAACATCGTCAGCGGCGGGAGTATAAAAACCACTGGGGAGAATAGTCGTGGGGTCTATGTCAGCGATGCCGATTCCTCCATTGAAGTATCCGATACCATTATAGAAACAACAGGTCAGGATTCTTATGGTGTGGCGGCATATCAAAGCGGAAAACTTATCATTAACGACAGCACTATAAAAACCGCAGATATTAACGGCCACGGTATTGCCGCTACGGATACGGGCTCATCTGCTGAAGTTATCAATACGACCATTGAAACCATCGGGAACAACGCTGTAGGGGCAGTGTCTCTGAATAATGCCAAAGTCACTCTTCGTGATAGCAGCATAAAAACCGCCGGAGAAGAAGGCGTAGGGTTCCTGGCCAAGAACAATAATGCCGTTATTGAGACGTTTAACGTAAATACCGAAACAACCGGCAAAGACTCTTATGGAGCGGCTGCCTATAAAAGCGGTAAGGTTATTATCAATGATGGCACTATAAAAACGTTCAATACCCGAGGCTACGGGGTAGGTGCGGCGGATGTGGGTTCATCGGTATCTGCGACTAATGCAATCATCGAAACAAAGGGACTCAACTCGGCAGGTGCCGTAGCTGGTAATAAAGGAGAAGTTACTCTGGTTGGAGGAAGTATCACAACAACCGGCGAAATAGCTCACGGCCTTGGCGTATATAACGGCGGCCAGTTGAGCGTCACCGGTACTCAAATCCAGACCGAAGGAAGAAATGCCGCTGTTATTTTTGCCAACAGGGACGATCTATCAAATGCTGATGATACCAGCACCGTCAGTATAACTGATAGCACAATAACGGCCTCTCAGGGTAATATGCTTCATTCAAAAGGGGCTGCAATCGATGTGAATTTCAACAATGTCATTACCCCACGCTCCGGCAGCGGCCTGCTGATTAACGCCTTTGATGCAGATCCCGGTCAGCATGCCGCTGTCAATTTCACTGCAAAAAACTCCAGCCTCTACGGCAATATCATTGCCGCCCCAGAAAACGTGGTCTCAGTAAGGCTGGAAGATGCCACCCTTACCGGCGCAGCCAAAAATGCCACTAATATGGCTCTCGACCAAGGCGGAGTATGGACGGTAACCGATAATTCATCGGTATCACAGTCTGTCAGCAACGCCGGCACCCTTGCCTTCTCTGCCCCGACCGGCGGGCAGTTTAAGACACTCACCACTCAAAACTACACCGGTAACAATGGCACTCTGATTTTCAATACCCTGCTGGGTGACGATAAGTCGCAAACGGACAGGCTGGTGATCACCGGCAACTCGGCGGGTAATTCAAACGTTCAGATTAACAAGGCTGGCGGCAACGGCGCACAAACGGTCGAAGGCATCGAGCTGATTTCCGTCGGCGGAAAGTCTGAAGGCATTTTCACCAAATCAGGGCGTATTGCTGCCGGCGCCTATGATTACGACCTGGTTAAGAAAAACAAAAACTGGTATCTGACCAGCACGCAGGCAAACCCTGTCGACCCCGGCATATCGGAAGAAAAACCTGTTATCCCACCTATCGACCCAGGGACGTCGGAACAACCTGTAACACCGGTAGAGCCTGTAATACCGGCGGATCCTTCAACGCCACTCCTCCCAGTAAATCCTCTGGAACCAGCACGCCCTACCGAGCATATCTTCCGCCCAGAAACAGGCAGCTATGCCACAAATATGCTGGCCGCCAATACGCTGTTTACTCTCTCGCTGCACGACCGTTTGGGTGAAACCCAGTACACCGACGTGCTTACCGGTGAGAAAAAAGTGACCAGCATGTGGTTACGTAACCAGGGTGGGCATCAACGCAGCCAGATGGCTGATGGTCAGAACAAGACTCAGGCCAACCGTTATGTGGTGCAGTTGGGCGCAGATATCGCTCAGTGGACCAGCGACGGACTCAACCGTTACCACCTCGGTGTGATGTCAGGCTATGCCAACCAGAAAAGCCATACGCACTCATCAGTTACCGGCTATGGCTCACGTGGGAATATTGATGGTTACTCCACTGGCATTTACGGCACCTGGTATGCGAATGCGGCAAATAAGTCAGGGCTTTATATGGATGGCTGGCTGCAATACCAGTGGTTTAACAACGAGGTGAATGGCGACAACCTCGACGCCGAGAAATATAAATCCCGTGGATTTACCGCCTCATTAGCCAGCGGTTACAGCTTCCTTCTCGGTGAAAGCAAGAGCCGCCAGGGAATGATCAGAACCTTCTGGTTACAACCTCAGGCTCAGGTTACCTGGATGGGCGTGAAAGCGAAGGAACATACCGAATCCAATGGCACTCGCGTGCAGGGCGACGGACAAAACAACATCCGCACCCGCCTTGGTGTCAAGGCGTACATTAAAGGGCACAGCGCTATCGACGAAGGTAAGGATCGGACATTCCAACCCTTTGTTGAAGCCAGCTGGCTCCACAACAGTAAAAACTTCGGCGTGACCCTGGATGACACCAGAGTCTCAATGGCTGGCACTCGCCAGATCGGCGAAATAAAAACGGGTGTGGAAGGGCAACTCGGTAACAATCTGAATCTGTGGGCAAACATTGGGCAACAAATGGGGGATAAAGGCTACAGCGACACCCAGGCTGCGCTTGGCGTGAAATATCTTTTCTAAAATGCACTTTTGACTGATGTCAGCGTTGGCCGGGGGCATAACTCCTTAAAGGATATTTTCCCTCGGCCAGCGCCTCTCGTTGCAGGATAATCGTACAACCCACCGCTAACGCCGGCCGTCCAAGGTCGGTTTCCTATGCAAAGATAGGGTCGAAAGACAGGTTTTTTGCTTTCCGGCATAAATGCTAATATCGCCTTTTCTCGATAAACAGAATCCAGCATGCCATCGTCTTATCGTCGCTTTCTAACCCTTGTTATCGCACTGATTATCGGCGTTGCCACCCCAGTGCTGGTACAGGCCAGGCCCGATCTGGAACGTACCATTGGCGCTACCGTTGCCGATAGCCCATCACCTGATTATCAATTCAGCGATCTGCGGCTCACTTCCGCAGACGGCCAGCGTCGTTACCGTATCCGCATAGCGCAGCCACGCATTGCCCCACCGTCTACCGGCTATCCGGTGATCTACTTTCTGGACGGTAACGCGGTATTAATGGAGCTGAATGCCCATTTGCTGGCTCAGCTTGCCGTACAAAAACAGCCGCCGGTGCTGGTGCTGCTCAGCTATGACAACGATCTGCGCATCGACTCCAGGGGCCGCAGTTACGACTACACGCCGGCTTCGCAGCAGGATGCTGGAAAGCAGCCCAATGGCGGCGCGGACGCTTTCCTGAAACTGATCGAAACCCAGGTGAAACCTGCCGTTGCCGCTAAGGTTACTGTTAACCCGCAGCAACAAACGCTGTGGGGTCACTCTTACGGCGGCCTCTTCGTCTTGCATACTTTGTTAACTCAGCCAGCCGCATTCCAGAATTACATCGCCGTAGAACCTTCGCTGTGGTGGGGGAAAGGGTTTATCCTGCAAGAAGCACAGCGGGTTATTGACCGACATCCGCCTTTGTCTGCCCATCTGCAGCTGTGGATCGGCGGAGCGGAAAAAATGCGTGAAGCACCGCCGATTATCAGGCAGAGTCAGTTACCCGCAGACGCGGCTCAGAGCCTGACCAAACGGCTGGCAACTCTCGACGGGCTTAAGGTTGACTACCGGGAGTGGCCTGGCCTGGACCATGGGGCTATGCTCAGCGCAGCCATAAAGCCAGCTTTGGAAGGCATAGCCAAAGACAATGCTGCAGGTCAATAACGTGCTGAGGTTGGGGGAATGCGAAACGCGGCGGCTCCCCTTTGGCAAGTTAGCTTGCTCTACCGGTGGAGCCTGAATAACTAATGTATTCCCTGGATGGGGCCCTGGTGAGGCACAATAGGAATAGATTGACTGAGCAGGACCAAAGGCTATTTATTACCGCGTATTACGTTATTTTCTGGCCCTGTCGCAGCTAATATAAACGCTTGAGCACATCACGGGAACGGGTGAAAACCACCCTTGTAATACATTATGAAAAGTGATAGTTAAACCGGTTGGGGCAGCCTCAGTTTGATTGCACTGCCAAATAATTATCACAGGGAATTATATTATAACGATGAATATCAATATTACCGACCAGCCAAATCCGAAAGACGAAGAGTTTGTGATTGACAGTCTTTGGGCCCATAACGCCAAAATCGAGCCCGTGGACATCCACCCTTTATTCCTGACCGTGACCGATGACGAAGGCGCAATCGTCGCCGGCCTGGTAGCCAGAACCTGGTGGGGCGGGCTTGAAGTGCAGTATCTTTGGGTCAGCGATCAATACCGTAAAAGCGGTTACGGCCGTCAACTGATGGTACAGGCCGAAGAAGAAGCCAAGAAACGCGGTTGCCACATGGCTTATGTCGATACTTTCGATTTTCAGGCCCGAGGCTTTTATGAAAAATTGGGCTATCAGGTTTACGGCAACTTAGGCGACTATGCCAAACAGCATACGCGTCACTACCTGGCGAAAAAGATTTAACCCAATTTCAGTCGGTGAGGTCAGAATGGATTCGCCCGATAAAAGTAATGAATTCTATTTGAAAGGCCTGATTGCCATGATGGAGCACTTAAGTGAGCCCTGGGGCATTAAGGACCTGGCATCCCGTCATCTTTACATGAACCGGGCCGCCTACCTCTATACCAACACGCCATTGAGCTTTGATATAGCCGGTAAGCGAGACGACGAGTTCCCCGCCGACTGGGCCGAATCTGCGGCCGATTTTGTAGAACATGACAAAATGACCGAAATCTCGCGAGATCGGGTTGCCGTAATAGAAACGCATTATTGGTACGGGAAAGACAGCCTGACGCCGTTTATCAGCGAAAAACTGCCTATCTACAACGATAAGAAAGAAGTCTTCGGGGTAATGTGGAATGCCAAACCGCTTAACACCTTATCCCCGCTTAATTATATCAACCATCAAAAACCCAGCGTACTGACTACCGAAACCAACAGCACCATTTTTACCCGGGCTGAGCTTGACGTTATATTTTTAATGCTGCAACGGCTGTCGGTGAAAGAAATCGCCAAAATATATAATATCAGCAATAAGACCATAGAAAATAGAATATATAACATTTATCAGAAATCTGATGTCCACACACAGCAGCAGTTTGAGGAGTTTTGCAAATATGCGCGGCTGGACAGCTACATTCCCGATCGCCTGATAGCTAAAGGCATCCAGTTTATTTAAATAGCAAGGAATACCTCACCGTGATCAAAATCGAAGACTACCCGTTAACCCGGGTACCTCAGGATAAAAGAGTCTCGTTTCTAAGCGTGGCCATAGTGCATATGGGCATGTTGACCGCACTGGATCAGTTTATGCTGGGTGCCGTATTGGGCCATTCCATGACGCTGCTCGATGCATTTACCGCCATTTTCATCGGCAGCCTGATTTTTGGCGTAGTGACCTATGGCCTTGGCCTGGCGGGCATGCGTGAAGGGATCTCCGGCAGCCTGCTGGCCCGTTGGTGCGGCTTTGGTCGGCTGGGCTCGGTGTTGATCGGGGTGGTGGTCGCCGTCAGCCTGCTGGGCTGGTTTGGCATTCAAAACGCCATCTTCGCCAAGTCGCTGGATTTTGCTCTGGGGAACAAGCTGGGCTTTGGCCTGGCGGCCGGCCTGTCCGGCACCCTGCTGACCATTCTGGTGGCCTTCGGCTTCAAAGCGCTGCGCATCGCCGCCAGGATTGCGGTACCGATGTTTATTATGCTGGTGGCCTATATCTCCATCATCACCCTCACCGGCCACAATCTGCCTGAAATTATTCAATTGGTACCGCCGGGTGAACCTCTGTCGATCAGCGCCGGTATCACTATCGTGGTCGGGGGTGCGATTGTCGCCAGCCTGATGACCCCCGATTTGACGCGCTACTCCAAGAACGGCAAGCATGTTTTCGGCGTAACCATTTTTACCATTATTGCCGGGGAATTCGTGGTTAACGGCCTGGCGATACTGATCGCCAAAACCTTGGGCACGGCGGATGTGGTCACCATCATGTCACAGGTCGCCGGTGGCGCAGGCCTGCTGGTGGTGGTGTTCTCCACCCTCAGGGTTAACGACCTAAACCTGTATTCCTCCTCGCTCGGCATCGTTAACGCCGTCGAAGGCATGACGGGCAAAAGACTGAAGTACACCGCCACCACGTTGGTGATCGGCGTACTGGGCACCACGCTGTCGGTGCTGGGGATCCTGGACCGCTTCGTCGACTTCCTGACGGTGCTTGGCGTGGTGTTCCCGCCGATTATCGGCGTCATGCTGGTGGATTATTATCTGCTGCGCACCCACCGTAAAATTCTCGACGAGAGCCGCCGGGAAGGGAAATTGCCGGACCAGACGCCGACCATCGGCTGGGCGGCGATCATTGCCAGCATCGTCGGCAGCATCGTCGGGTTGGTAACCGAGTGGGGCGTGCCGACCATCAACTCACTGCTGGCCGCCAGCCTGTTATATTGGGTGTTCAAGTTGGCCATGAGCCGTTCCCAGAAGCCGGCGCAGGCGCAAAGCTGATTGATATCCCTGCTCTCCCGCTCTGGGAAGTGGGGATAATCGGAACATGAAGGGTGTTCGGTGATATTGCCGCAGCCTCTTTTAGGCGCAACAAATTGATATCGGTCGGCTAAAAGCCGACTGGCATCAATACGAAAGCGGTTTTTTTACTGCGGTGCTAAAACTGAAGACGTAGTGGGGATCCCTGGTGTCGGTAGCTAAAACATCCTTTAATACCCAGAGAATGGAAACGCCTCCCTCCCTGAGCTTTTTATTATAGAAGTTGTCAGACAATCGTTAATTAACCGTTTTGACCGTCAAGAAACACTTCAGTGTGGATGAACAGTAGCTCACGCAAACCACCGCGGTCAACACAAAAGTAGACACAAAACCCACTTTTGTGTCCACTTTTGAAGTGTTCTTCGTCTAAGCAATTGATTTATATTTAATTACTTTAATTTCACATTTATCTCATCATGATAAAAGCATCATTTGGCATGATGCATGACGTATAAAAACCCATTTTCAATGATTAATCAGCCGGTTACCCCCAGCTTCTCAGCGTCAGTTCTGGACAATGTTGGCGCGTGCGATATAGTAATGCCGGCCAGAATATTGTAAGGAATGCTTATGAAGACCACTAACGCGCAGCGCAAAATCAACATCATTAAGAATATTGAATATCTGATGCGCACCCGGGGCGAAACTAAAGCATCCTTCTCTAACCGCACAGGCCTGACGCGTACCACCATCTATAAAATTCTCGACGGCCGGGTCAACAACGTGCAACAGGCCACCGTCAACCGGATTTCAGATTTCTTTGGCGTTTCCTGTGAAGAGATCGAAGATTATGATCTGGCAAAACTGGAACTGCTGAACGAAACGCTTTCTACCGAAGGCAATAAAAACCCTTCCGCAGTCCCCGTAATTCCTCAGTCGCGTTTTTTAGCGGTTGCCGGTTGGAAAGTCGGCCAACTGGTGACGGAGTTTCCTTTGACTTATTTCTTCGGGGATGAGTCAAATATGGTAGCAATGAAAATAGAGACCGAAATAAAAGGTTCATTTATTCCAGGCGAGGTCATTATTATAAAACGCCCGCCGGTGCTGGTTTGCGATTCGCCTTTATTGTATCACTCGGGAAAAAACGGCTTCTTTGTGGTTAACGACAAAGAAGATTACTGCATGGAAAAAAATCATCAGGATACCGTGCAATTCCTGGGTTATATCTTTGGAGAACGGCTATAAATGGAACCGAATCAAAAGTTCAAGCTATTGGGCTTTACCCGGCATGGCACCCTGGCCGCCAATGTCATGATATTGGCCACCGGCAAAACCATCACCATGGGGCTCAATGAGCTGGCCGACAGCGAAATATCGGAAGATCTGAGCCGCCATGAGCTGCAGGCGCTGTACCGCAAAATCTACGGTAACAATCAGCAGCAAACCGCCTATGAGCTCAGCGATCGCCATGAACGATCGTGGTACGCCTACCTGATCATCACCGTCGCACTCAGCGTGATTTATATCTTCTCAACCCTGTGTGGCGTCAAACCGATTCAAATTCCCGCATTGAACCTCATCACTCCCCCGGCAATTTTTATTTACCCCCTCACCTTTATCCTGGTGGATATTCTGAACGAGTTTTACGGGCTGCGGCTGGCCAGGCGCACCATCATCATCTCGTTTATGGCAAACCTGATTTTCGTGCTGGGCGTCTGGGTCACCACGCTGGTGCCAAGTATTCCGCAGTGGGAATTCAGCAAGACCTATGACGGCATCGTCCACAGCATCATGGCGGTCCTGGTGGCGTCGTCTGCGGCCTATTTAATCTCCGAGAACGTCAACTCTTACCTGCTGTGCAAAATCAAAGAGCTGACCAACTCCCGCTACCTGTTTGTGCGCGTGATCACCAGTACCGTAGTCGCCTCGGCCATCGACAGCGTGGTGTTTTGTACGCTGGCGTTCTACAACGTCCTGAGCTGGGATATCATCAAGACCATGATCCTGTCACAGTTCTTGATCAAGGTGGTCTACGCCCTGGTGGGTGTCGGGCCGATTTACGCCGCTCGCAGCCTGTTTAACCGCTATATCAATACCGATCATGCAAGGAGCAATGAATATGCATATCAAAAAACAAGATAAAATCACCCATCTTGGCGCAAACTCCGATTATCCGGACCAGTACGCTCCCGAATTGCTCGAGGCCCTGCCACGCTCCCGCGGTCGGGATCTGATCGGTGTAGATGAACAAAATCTGCCGTTCAGCGGTTTTGATCTGTGGACCGCTTTCGAGCTTTCCTGGCTCAACGCCAAAGGCAAGCCGGTGGTGGGCATTGGCGAATTCACCCTGCCCCACTCTTCCACCAACCTGATCGAGTCCAAGTCATTCAAGCTTTATCTCAACAGCTTTAACCAGACGCGCTTCGACAGCGTGGAACAGGTGAGTGCCGCGATGCAAAAAGACCTGTCGCAAGCGGCAAACGGCCAGGTTGGGGTTAAGCTCTATCCGGGGCTGGACGGGTATTCGCCGCAGATCGACAGCCTGCCGGGCATCAATATCGACGATCTGGACATTGCCGTGGATAATTTCGACTTTAAGCCGGAATATCTGCACGGCGCGGCAGACCAACAGGGGGACATCGTGACCGAAACCCTGTCGTCCAACCTGCTGAAATCCAACTGTCTGGTCACCAACCAGCCGGACTGGGGCAGCGTGGTGATCCACTATCAGGGCCGGAAAATCGATCGCGAGCGCCTGCTGCGCTACCTGATCTCCTTCCGCCAGCATAACGAGTTCCACGAGCAGTGTGTCGAGCGCATTTTCAACGACATCAAGCAAAGCTGCCGACCGGAAAAGCTCAGCGTTTTCGCCCGCTATACCCGCCGCGGCGGCCTGGACATCAACCCGTTCCGCAGCGACTTCGAAACGGCCCCCACTCTCGGTCGTCTGATCCGACAATAAGCTTCCCCATCAATGCCCCCATGCGGGGCATTCAGGTTGTTGACAAAGGGGGATAAAAGCGTGGTTTTTCCCCCTTTGTGTGTTGCCAGCCGAAAATCAATAAATTGATTTTCCTGATTTATTTTCAAAACCTTTAACGCCAGCTGACAAACATTATATGTTTGTCAGCTGTCTCAATGCCCCCTGCGGGGCATTATTTTTCCCCTGTTCATCTCCTTGTTATTTTTCGCCATTACCGTCGTTAGCAACTATCTTCAAAACAAACCTCAGGGAGTTTAACGACGCATGCCTGACTTTTCGCGCAGAGAAATACTGCGGGCTGCCGCCATCGGATCGGCTTTTTCACTGTTACCCGCCTCGATCCGCAAAGCCTTGGCGATCCCAGCCAATAACCGCACCGGCACGATCAACGATGTCGAACACGTGGTGATCCTGATGCAGGAAAACCGCTCCTTCGATCATTACTTCGGCACGCTGCCCGGCGTACGCGGCTTTAGCGATCGCATAACCATTCCTTTGCCCGACAACCGTCACGTCTGGCAACAGCAAGGGGAAGATCGGCTGGTGCTGCCTTACCACCTGGACAGCAAACGCGGCAATGCCCAACGGGTAAGCGGTACGCCGCACTCGTGGGTGGATGAGCAATCCGCCTGGGACAGCGGCCGCATGAGCGCCTGGCCGACCTACAAAACGCCGACTTCGATGGGCTATTACCGTCGGCACGAATTGCCCTTCCAGTTTGCCCTCGCCGAAACCTTCACTCTGTGCGACGCCTATCATTGCTCGATCCACGCCGGCACTAACACCAATCGCTTGTTCCACTGGACCGGCACTAACGGCCCGACGGCGGCCGGGGTCGCCGTAGTGGTCAACGAATGGGACAGCCTAGGCCCATCCGACGTGGGTTACCAATGGCAAACCTATCCGGAACGGCTGGAAGCCAGCGGCGTCAGTTGGAAGGTCTACCAGTTTTTACCGGATAACTTCACTGACAACCCTTTGGCGGGGTTCCGTCAGTACCGTGCGGCCAGCGTGAAAGTGGGCAATCCGGCGCAGCCGCCGAAGGACTTTACTGCCTTTGTCCCCTACCGCGACGAGCTGAACGCCGAAGCGCCGTTATACAAAGGCAATGGCAATACGCTGCCGGCGGCGGACGGCAACGATTTAGAGGCCATGCTGGCCGGTTTCCGCGCCGACGTGCAGCAGGGCAAATTACCGCAGGTAAGCTGGGTCATCGCCCCGGCGGCCTACTCGGAACACCCTGGGCCTTCCAGCCCGGTGCAGGGGGGGTGGTTTACCCAGGAGATCCTCAACGCGCTGACGGAGAACCCCGAGGTGTGGAGCAAAACCGTGCTGCTGGTCAATTATGATGAAAATGATGGCTTCTTCGATCATATGCCGTCGCCCTCCGCGCCGTCGCTGCGTGAAGATGGCAGCTTCGCCGGTAAATCGACGGTGCCGTTCGACAGTGAAATCTTCCAGCATGTCGCCCCGCCAGGTTCACAGGAACAGCCGCCGCCGGACGGCCGCATCTACGGCCCCGGCCCCCGAGTGCCCATGCTGGTGCTGTCGCCCTGGAGCCGCGGTGGCTGGGTCAATTCGCAGGTGTTCGACCACACTTCGGTGCTGCAATTTCTGGAGAAACGCTTCAAGGTGCATGAACCCAATATCAGCGCCTGGCGACGCGCGGTATGTGGCGATCTCACTTCGGCCTTTAACTTTGTCGATCCCAACGGGGAAACCTTGCCCAACCTGCCCGTCACCAGCCGCCATTCCGCCGACAGCCTGCGCCAGCGGCAGGAGCAATTGCCGCAGGTGCCTCTGCCGGCCGCGGACAAACAACAGTTGCCGCATCAGGCGCGGCTGGCACGCCCTTCACGCGCCCTGCCTTACCAATTGCATGTTGAAGAAACCCTCTATCCCAGCCAGCAATTACTGACGCTCAACCTGTACAACACCGGTGCGCAAGGGGCGGTATTTCACGTTTACGATCGGTTGGATCTGAATCAGATCCCACGTCGCTATACCGTCGAGGCCGGCAAAGCGCTCAGTGATAACTGGTCCGTGGCGGACGAGTACCACCTGTGGCTGCTGGGCCCGAACGGCTTCCATCGTGAGCTGCGCGGCGCTATTGGGCAACCGCAGCCGGAAGTCCGGCTGACGCCACAAGGCGACCAGCTGTCATTAACGCTCACTAACCCCACCCGCCAGGCTATAACCGTGACTATCGCCCGCTGCCCTTATACGCAAAACGGCCCCTGGTCGATTGAGCTGCCGGCGGGAGGACGCCACCAGCACGCCTTTGACGCCAGGGTCAGCGGAGGTTGGTATGATATTTCATTGCAGGGTTCCGGCGACTGGCAGCGCCGGTTGGCAGGACGGCTGGAGACCGGTGAGCACAGCGTCAGCGATCCGCTGATGGGCAAAGCCTAAGATATCCGCACGGGGGTGTTCAAAAAGCGAAAGGATATGGATTATCATTAGCCTCTTTATTCAACACCCGATGCCCAAGGATCTCCATGCCTGCCGTTCTTATTGCCAAAGCCAGCCGTTGGCTGGCCGCCTGCGCCCTGCTGATGGTCAGCGCCGTACAGGCCGCACCGATCGTCGTGACCGATGTCGCGGGTCGAGAAGTCACCCTGCAGCAGCCCGCCCAGCGGGTGATCCTGGCCGATGCCCGCGCGCTGCTGGCACTGAATATCCTGCATCCGCAGGAGCCGTTGAAAAATATCATCGCCTGGGATAACTCGCTGAAGGTGAAGGCACCGGATCTGGTGGAGGCCTACGCGAAAAAATTCCCGCAGGTGATGCAGATCCCCACCTTCGATAACCCTTACGTCAGCGATTTCAGCGTAGAAAGCGCCGTTGTCCGCAAGCCGGATCTGATCATTTTCGACATCGGCCTGCTGGGCAAGCTGAAGGACAGCGGCGTGCTGGCCCAGTTGGAAAAAATCGGCATCCCGGTACTGATTATCGACTTTCGTCAGCAGCCGCTGACCAACACCGTCGCCAGCATGCAACTGTTGGGCAAGGTGTTTGACGAGCAGCAAAATGCCGACGCCTTTATCCAGCTCTACCAGCAACGTCTGGATCTGGTACGTCAGCGGGTGGCTACACTGAAGCCGGATCAGCGCCCCAGCGTGTTTATCGAACGCAGCGCCGGCATGAAAGGCGAGCAGTGCTGCAACACCTTCGGCAAGGGCAGCTTTGGCCAGTTTATCGATACCGCCGGCGGCAACAACATCGGCAGCAAACTGTTCCCGGAAATGGGCGGTGAGGTGAACGTGGAACAGATGATCGCCAGCAACCCGGATTTCTATCTGATGACCGGCGCCGACTGGAGCCGAGGTCATAAAGGTACATTGGCGGTTCCCTTGGGCTATGCCACCGATACGGCCATCACAGAGAAAAAGCTGGCGGTATTGATGAACCGCACCGGGCTGAACGTGCTGAAGGCGGTCAAGGAAAAACGCGTGATGGCGATCTACCACCAGTTCTATGACACGCCGCTGAATTTTATTGCGGTCGAGGCCATCGCCAAACTCCTGCACCCGGACTTATTTAAAGATATTGATCCGCAAGCGGATATTGAAATGGTGCACCATAAATTCACCGCGCTGGATTACAGCGGCGTGTTTTGGGTCACCGCAAAATAATCCCCCGCTCGGGGCCCGCCAGCCGGGCTCCGACACCTTTCCCCGCCACTTGCTTACCGGTTGAATTATTCCGCAACAAAGCTATTTACTTGCCAATAATTATCATTAAGATTGTCGTTTCTAAAAAAACACATCCGGGTTCGAAACTTTTAAGGCATTATTATGTCAATTCTTTTTCGTCTTTCGCTGTTGGCGGCTTCCGTTGCCATGGCGCTGCCAGTCCTTGCTGCTGATAATAAATCTCAAAATGATGCGCCTGCCGACACTATTACCGTCGTCGGCAACTGGCTGGATAACCCGGATACCAGTTCGGTGTTGCTCAACCACCCCGGCGCACGTTCCATCGTGACCGAACAACAAATGCATGAACAAGGCGACCAGACCATTGCCGATACCCTGCGCGGCGTGCCTGGCGTGCAGGTGCGCGACAGCAACGGTACCGGCGGCAGCGACATTTCGCTCAACGTCGGCGTGCGCGGCCTGACTTCTCGCCTTTCCCCTCGTTCCACCATTTTAATGGACGGAGTCCCCTTGGCGGTCGCGCCTTACGGCCAGCCGCAGCTGTCGATGGCACCGCTGTCGATTGGCAGCCTGCAATCGGTTGACGTGGTGCGCGGCGGTGGCGCGGTGCGTTACGGACCGCAAAACGTCGGCGGCGTAATTAACTTCGTCACCAAGGACATCCCAAAAACCTTCGGCGGCGCGGCCAGCGTCCAGACCCAGGGCGCCAGCCACGGCGGCCTGAAAACCCTGACCAGCACCTCGCTCGGCGGCACCGCCGACAACGGCTTCGGCGCAGAACTGCTGTATTCCGGCCTGCACGGCCAGGGCTATCGCGACAACAACGACAATACCGACATCGACGATTTCATGCTGAAAACGCGCTATGCGTTTACCGATCGCGATGAGTTACTGGCCAATTTCCACTATTACGACGCAAAATCCGGCATGCCGGGCGGGCTGAGCAGCGCGCAGTATGCGCAAAACCCGTTCCAGTCGACCCGCCCATGGGATCAGTTCGAAGGCCGCCGCAAGGACATGTCGTTCAAATATAAGCACCAGGAAGACGACAAGCAGTTCGAAGTGCTGACCTATTTCACCGACAGCTATCGCGGCAGCAGCATCGAATCGGAAGGCACCGGTAAAAACGCCGGGATGAAGCGTATGGTGTCTTACCCACGCCACTACTCCACCTGGGCGATTGAACCCAGCTACTCGCAGGTCTTCCGTTTCTGGGACATGGCGCACGAGATCACCCTCGGTTACCGCTACCTGAACGAAACCATGGATGAAAAAGCGTCCCGTTCTGCCTGGTACAACCCGGCAGATATCGGTTCTACGCCGGAAACGCCGGATTACTATCAGCACACCTCCGGCGGCACCGCAGCCCACGCACTGTACATAGACGACACCATCAACGTCGGCAACTGGACGGTTACGCCGGGCCTGCGCTATGAAAGCATCCGCACCCATGTAGACGATTCGTTCAACAATATCAGCCGCGAGAAGAGCTACAGCGAACCGCTGCCGTCACTGAATGTCATGTACCACATGTCCGACGCCTGGAAGCTGTTCGCCAACGCCAACACCTCGTTCGGCAGCATGCAGTACTTCCAGTTGACCAAGGGCGGCAACGGCAACCAACCCGCACCGGGCCTGACGGCGGAAAAAGCCCATACCTATGAGTTCGGTACCCGTTACGACGACACCATCGTCAAAGCCGAAGCCACGCTGTTCTATATCGATTTCGATAACCAGCTGCAGTACATCAGCAACGACGTCGGCTGGACCAGCATGGGCGCCACCAAGCACAAGGGTATCGAGCTGGCGCTCAGCTACGATCTCAGCGAACTGAACCGCGCGCTGGATGGCGTAAGCGTCTACACCAGCTACACCTATACCAAAGCCAGCACCGACAAGGGCGACTTCGCCGGTAAGGATCTGCCGTTCTATTCTCGCCAGGTGTATACCGTCGGCACCCGCTACGCCACCGGCAGTTGGGTGTGGAATCTGGACAGCTATGCCCAGTCCAGGCAGCACTCGCCGGGCACCGGGCCGGATTACATCACGCAGGAAAGCGCCGACGGCCAGTTTGGCAACATCGCCGGGTATATGGTGTGGAATATGCGCGGGGAGTATAACTTCGGGCCGCAGCTGTCGAACCTGACGCTGGGTGCCGGGGTGAAAAACCTGTTCGATCAGCGCTACTTCACCCGCTCTAACGACAACAACTTCGGCAAATACGTCGGTGAACCGCGCACCTTCTTCGTGCAGGGTTCCGTGGCGTTCTAATCATCAGCGCCCTCTTCGGGGGGCGCTGATCTCAGCGACAGTGCAAACGAAACAGGCGCGCCAGGTGTGCGCCCATCGGCGTCAGCGTGGTGTCCTTACGCTGAATCAGATAAAACGTCGCCTTAGGTAAGCTTTCTTCCAGTGCCAGCGGTACCAGATGCTTACCCAGTATTGGATCAGAGATCACATCTACCGATAAAATACTGACGAAATCACTTTGCGCCACCAGGCTGGTGCAGGCCATAAACGTCTCGCAGGTCACGCTGATTGACGGCGCCATTCCCAAATCCCCGAACAAATCGTGCAGCAGACGGTAGTAGCTGCCTTTGGGCGTCGGCATGGTCCAGTCGCAGTGCTGCAGCTGTTTCAGGGACGTCGCTCCTTCCATCGGATGCCCCTTGCGCACCACCACTCTGTACTCTTTTTCCATCAGCCGTTCGTACTGTAATTCATTGTCCAGGCTGCTGGGGTAATAAGTATTGACGGTAAAATCCAGTTCGCCCTGGCGCAGCTCCGGGATCATCGATACCAGCTGTCCTTCGACAATCCGTACTTTGACCTTCGGGTATTCACGATGAAACTGGGTGATCACCTGCGGCATGACGGTGCGCGCAATGCTGCCGCCTACGCCGATATTCACCGAACCACCCGCCAGCCCCAGCCGTTGCTGAATATCCTCCTGCGCCACCCGCAGCTCTTCGAGGATCAGGCTGGCATGCTGGAAAAAGTTATCGCCGCAGTCGGTCAGCACCACGCCCTGGCTGCGGCGGATAAACAGCTTGGCCCCCAGCACCTGCTCCAACTCCTGAATAGACTTGGTTAACGCAGGCTGGGAAAGGCGTGAAGTGCGGCTGGCGGCGCGGATGCTTCCCTGGCGACTGACTTCTACAAACGCACGTAATTGGTGCAATTTTATTGAGGCTGGCATAGGAAAATGGCGATAACCGTTGTTTATCAATAGCAAGATATTGGCATCTTATTTAGCCTGATTCCATTGTGTACATTCGAAAAAAATAGAATATATAACCAAATTCTTATTTCGCTTAATTAAGCGCATTTTCTGCGCCGATAAGCGCTATTCACGGCAGTTAGTCACTAAATACGCCTTTTTTTCATTAAATAGCTTCACCGTCTGATTTCAGTTCAGCGCACCACTGCTGCCCGGCATTTACCTGGGCGCGATAACTTATGAGATATCAAAATGAATAATCCGCTTTCGATGTTGGTGACCGATCTGTACCCGCAGCTGCAGGCCTGGCGGCGTGACTTTCACCGTTACGCCGAGTCCGGCTGGTTTGAGTTCCGTACCGCTACCCTGGTGGCGGAAGAGCTGGATCGGCTGGGCTACCGCCTGCAACTGGGCCGTGAAGTGATTAACGCCGACGCCCGCATGGGGTTACCGTCGGCCGAGGCTCTGCAGGCTCAGGAGCAGCGCGCCCGCGAACAGGGCGCGCTGGAAAAATGGCTGCCACATTTTTCCGGCGGCTTCGCCGGTATTGTCGCCACGCTGGACACCGGCCGCCCCGGGCCGGTGATCGCCTATCGCGTTGACATGGACGCTCTCGATCTCAACGAAAAGCTGCAGCCTGATCACCTGCCGTTTCGCGAAGGTTTTGCCTCCTGCAACAGCGGCATGATGCATGCATGCGGTCACGATGGCCACACCACCATCGGCCTGGGGCTGGCACACGTTTTCAAAAGCCTGGAGCCTCAGCTCAACGGCACCATCAAACTGATTTTCCAACCGGCAGAGGAGGGCACCCGTGGCGCAAAATCCATGGTGGAAGCCGGCGTAGTGGACGACGTTGATTTCTTCACTGCGGTGCATATCGGCACCGGCGTGCCGGCCGGCGAACTGGTGTGCGGCAGCGACAGCTTTATGGCGACCAGCAAACTCGACGTCACCTACCGTGGCGTGGCCGCCCATGCGGGGGCCAAACCGGAAGATGGCCGCAATGCGCTGCTGGCGGCGGCACAGGCCACGCTGGGGCTGTACGCCATTCCACGCCACAGCGAAGGCAGCTCGCGCATCAACGTCGGTGTGCTGCAGGCAGGGACCGGTCGTAATGTGATCGCCGACCACGCATTTATGAAAGTAGAAACCCGTGGCGCCACCAATGCCATCAACGAATTTGTCTACCAGCAGGCGCTTAACGTGATTGAGGGCGCGGCAAAAATGCACGGCGTTGAGTGCGATATCGCACTGATGGGCGCGGCGCAGAGCAGCAAACCGACCCAGCCGTGGGTGGACTACATTCACCGACAGGCGCAGGGCATTGCCGAACTGAGTTCGGTGGTCGACCGCCGCGAGCAGGCCGCCGGTTCAGAAGACGCAACCTACATGATGGAACGGGTGAAATCGCACGGTGGACAGGCCTCGTACGTGATCTTCGGCACCGAGCTGAGCGCCGGGCACCACAATGAGAAGTTTGATTTTAACGAACAGGTCATGGCGGTGGCAGTGAAAACGCTGGCGTCGCTGGCGCTTAACCTGCCTACTTTTGGGAGCCAAGCATGAGCCATCCACAGCTGCTGAAGTTTATCCATCACTACATTGACCAACACCAGCCGCGTTTTAGCGCACTGAGCGACAGCATCTGGGATCACCCGGAAACACGCTTTACCGAAACCTATTCCGCCAATTTGCTGGCCGATGCGCTGGAGCAAGAAGGTTTTACGCTTGAACGCGGCGTCGGCGGCATTGAAACCGCATTTATCGCCAGCTATGGCAGCGGCCAGCCGGTGATCGCCCTGCTGGGCGAGTACGACGCCCTTGCCGGATTAAGCCAACGGTCAGGCTGCGCCACGCCACAACCGCTGGTCGAAAACGGGAACGGCCACGGCTGTGGTCACAACCTGTTGGGCACCGCCGCATTGGCGGGAGCCTTCGCGGTAAAAGCCTGGATGCAGCAACAGCGCCTGACCGGCACCGTGCGTTTCTACGGCTGCCCTGGCGAAGAGGGCGGTTCCGGCAAAACCTTTATGGTACGCGAGGGGCTGTTCGATGACGTCGACGCCGCCCTCACCTGGCACCCTGAAGGCTTCAGCGGCATGTTCAATACCAGCACCCTGGCCAATATTCAGGCAGCGTTTCAGTTCAAAGGGGTCGCCGCGCACGCCGCCAACTCACCCCACCTTGGCCGCAGCGCGCTGGATGCCGTGACATTGATGAACACCGGTGCCAACTTCCTGCGTGAGCACATCGTGCAGGAAGCGCGATTGCACTATGCGGTTACCAATACCGGCGGCAGTTCGCCCAATGTGGTGCAAGCCGACGCCGAAGTGCTGTATCTGATCCGCGCGCCGCAGCTCGATCAAGCGCAAGATATTTACCAGCGAGTGATCAACATCGCCAAGGGTGCAGCGCTAATGACCGACACCCAAATGACGGTACGTTTCGACAAGGCCTGCTCCAACTATGTGCCAAACCGCAGCCTGGAGCAGGTGATGTATCGCCACGTCTGTGGCTTCGGTCTGCCGGAGTACAGCGAGGAGGAGCGCAGCTTCGCCACCGAGATCCGCCAAACGCTGAACAAAGACGACCTGCGTAATGCCAAGCTGAACATCGCCCGGACTGGCGGGGCGGCCGGCCGTGAATGGGTGCAAAACCTGGGCGACAAGGTACTGATGGATGAAGTCGCGCCTTATGTGGCCTCGGAAGATCTGCTGTACGGCTCCACCGACGTCGGCGACGTCAGTTGGGTGACGCCGACCGCTCAGTGCTTCAGCCCGTGCTTTGCGCTCGGCACTCCGCTGCACACCTGGCAACTGGTGGCGCAGGGCCGCACCTCTATCGCGCACAAGGGCATGTGCCTGGCGGGCAAGGTGATGGCGGCCACCGCCATCGACCTGTTGAGCGACAGCGCACTGCTGGCGGAGTGCCGCCGCGAGTTCGAACGCCAACGCACAGAACAGCCGTACAGTTGCCCAATCCCGCCAGGGGTTAACCCTTCGCCGTTAAAATAAAGACAGAACTGCGCAGGCCCGCCCACGGGTCTGTGAAAATAATTATAAATAAATCAAATAATAAAAAATAAACACAACAGGACAAACACAGAGGGTAAGACAATGAGTGAGGCCACAACGTCAGTCAATAAAAGCCCCGGTCGCGTTTTTTACTGGGTAGAACGCATCGGGAATAAAATCCCCAATCCATTTTTACTGTTCGTCTATTTAATCGTTGTTTTAATGCTGGCCACGGCGCTGTTCTCCTGGCTGGACGTAGCGGTGAAGAACCCGGCCACCGGCGAGCTGATCAAGGTGAATAACCTGATGAGCGTAGCGGGCATGCAGTGGATTTTCCCGAACATCATCCATAACTTCAGCAGCTTTGCGCCACTGGGGGCCATTCTGGCACTGGTCATCGGCGCTGGGCTGGCAGAGAAAGTCGGGCTGTTGCAGGCGCTGATGTATAAAATGGCCTCACGCGTTAGCGCACGCTATGCCAGTTACATGGTGCTGTTTATCGCCTTCTTCAGCCACATTTCATCGGATGCCGCGCTGGTGGTGATGCCGCCGCTCGGCGCACTGATGTTCCTTGCCGTGGGCCGCCATCCCATTGCCGGGCTATTGGCCGCGATCGCCGGGGTCGCTTCCGGCTTTACCGCCAACCTGCTGATCGTCACCACCGACGTGCTGCTGTCCGGTATCAGTACCGAGGCCACCAAAGCGGTAGACGCCACCGTTCACGTCAGCGTGATCGACAACTGGTACTTTATGGCCACCTCGGTGATCGTGCTGACCATCGCCGGCGCACTGCTGACCGATAAGTTTATTGAACCCAGGTTGCCGGAGTGGCGCGGCAGCGCGGAAGACAAAATTGAAGCGCTGACCCCGCTACAAAACCGTGGGCTGATGATGAGCGGCATTGCCGCACTGGTGTTTATCGCCATTATCGCCGCGCTGGTGGTACCGGAAGCCGCCCCGCTGCGCGATCCGAAAACCGGTTCGGTGATCCCCTCGCCGTTCATCAAAGGCATTGTACCGATCATCATCCTGTTCTTTTTCACCGTCGGTATTACCTACGGCGTGGTGACCAAACAGATCCGACGGCCAGACGATATTCCCCACCACCTGATAGAGCCGATGAAGAGCATGGCCGGCTTTATCGTGATGGTGTTTCCGCTGTCGCAGTTCGTGGCGTTCTTTAACTGGAGCAACATGGGCAAGTTTATGGCCATCGGCCTGACCGACATGCTGGAAGCCGCCGGCATGAGCGGCGCACCGGCGTTCCTCGGTCTGATGTTCCTCTCCGCCTTCCTGTGCATGTTTATCGCCAGCGGTTCGGCCATCTGGTCGATTCTGGCACCGATCTTTGTCCCGATGTTTATGCTGCTCGGCTTCCACCCGGCATTCGCGCAGATGATCTTCCGCATTGCCGACTCCTCGGTGCTGCCGCTGGCACCGATGTCGCCGTTCCTGCCGCTGTTCCTCGGTTTCCTGCAGCGTTACCGCAAAGACGCCCAGCTCGGCACCTATTACGTGCTGATCCTGCCGTATCCGCTGGTGTTCTTTGCCGTGTGGATTTTACTGTTGCTGGCGTGGTACGCACTCGGCCTGCCGATCGGTCCGGGGGTCTATCCGAAGATGGGGTAAAGATTACCGGCCTCTTGATATCGGGAGGCCGGAAGCGTTCAACTATCAGAAACGATAGCCAACGCCGATATTGAAACCGTTGATAGAGCGATTTTTACCACCGGCATCCAGTTTGGAGCCTTCATAACCGATATCTACCGCCAGATTTTCCATCGGGTTAACCTGGAAACCAACACCGTACATAAAGGAGGTTTTCTTCTGGTTACCGCTCTCTTCACCCATATATTCGTAAGTGTTGTATGCGTAATTACTCCAGGAGGACTTGTAATCCACCTTGTTATAATTCAAACCCAGCAGCACGTAAACGCTGACAAATTGATTAAAACGGTATGCCGGACCAACGGACAGTGAGTAATATTTAACTTCGGCATGATTATTAACCTTGTCGCGATAGACATTGTAAGACTCGTCCTTGTCACCGCTCATATAGGTAAATGAGCTGATAACGCTGATTGGCGAATCCCACTCGTAACGGTACTTAACGTTCACGCCGTTGATATTCTTGAAGTCCTGCACCTTGCTCTGTGCATAACCGGCAGTGATGGTACTTTGCCCGGCATTGGCAGCCATGCCGAAGCCCAGAGTGGAAAGAACCAAAGTGGAGATGATTAACTTTTTCATGCAATCTTCCTTAATCGTAAGTGGAACAACATTGGTAAAAAAATAACTATCCATATCGTACTGGCGGCATAAATCATTAATTTTGCATTATCTAACCCAATTGATAGATGAAATGACAGCGTAGCAAATTCAGTATCATAATTAATTAGTCGTACCGGTAACTTGCGAGCTGCTTCGCGTCAATAGTAATTTCGTCCACCCAACAAGCCTGTTTTATAGCTGCACTCTTTATCTTCATTGCCCCAGGATTTTGGCGCATGGGTGCTACTGGTCAGGTCAACAATCCTTACACCAGAATTAACCGGGTAAATGTCATAATCGTGACCGACTTCAGGAATGAAACTGGATGAGCGCGTCTCTATTACTTGATTATATTGCGATCTAAAGGTTTCTTCTTTATAAGTAATCATAATATGCTGATTAGCTTTAATCTTATACTCTATGGCATCCCTCCCCTGCATCTCTGAAGATGGCGGCAGCATGCCCGGCAGTTTTTTGTTGTAGGTCGACTTGATACCGATGATATTAACACCAGCAGTTAAGCTCTTGGCATCTACAAGCTTGTAGCACTGCCCTGATTTCTCATAAACCTCAAAGGTTAACGGTGGCAGGTAGTTTTTCACTCTGATCCTGGAAAAATCCGTTCCAGTGTAGTCATCGACAGATTTTGTTAAGTTCACGGAACAGCCAGAAACAGCAGTGACTGATAAAAAAACGGCAAAAATTGCACCTAATTTTATTGCCATAATAATCACACTCCATTGTATGTAAGAATATGGATTTAAAAATATCTTAAGCATCCCTATCAAGGGGCATGCTCAGCCTTTTTCATTACGTCTATTTATTTATCAATCCTTTGGTGGTTCATTAGAGGATGATTTTTTATTAGCGTTATACTCATCTATCTTTGCAAAAATCCATGAACCAACACCGGCTGCAACACCAACGATACCACTAACCACCAAAGAGTCTTTAAAAGATTGCTGAGTAAAGCGCAGCTCACCAAACTTTAAAAAATTAATACCAACCTTCACTATCAAAATGAACAAAAGAAAACACACAAAGCAGTAAATAACGCTAATAAACAATATTTTCAATTTCACTTTAGGTTTATTTTCCATTTTTATCCCCCACCCCATTTATCGTGTTTTTCAATTCATTACTAATAACTTCGCCACCCATGGTGCCGAAGATATCGCTAACCATACCGGCTGATGGCCCTAATACAGGTTTAAGCACCGTCGGAGCATAAGTTCCGATGGCACCACCGAACGCTGAGCCAGCGACACTGCCCGATAGAGCACCAGGATCAGCTCCATCAGTAAAGATAGTTCCACCAATAGCAATACCGATATTCGCTGGGATACCTCTTCCAGGCGCTAATCCCCCCGTGACTGCCGCCGCCGTGGTGCTCCAATAATCATAAGTTTTGGATTCATTCCCTGGCTTATTCATGTCGTACCATTGATATGCAGCATTTGCTCCACCACTTAAGACTGAGCTGACGGCAACCTTACCGATCGATGCTGCTGGCCCAAGGTAAATCGCCCCCGCAATCATTGCGCCATCAGCGTAACCATTTACTATCACTTTAGCGATATCGGCTCCCTCAGGCATATCTCCCTTGGCGTAATGACTCATTGCAGCTTGAATTTCATCGAACGATTTTCCTTCGTTCATCATACTTGCTTGTAGAGTAGTCGCTCCTTGGCCATAACTCATCAACCCTGGTGGTAAAGTAATATTCTGGTCATTATTCTCAGAAGTATTCTTCCCGGATTGTCCACCAACGACCGCCCCCGCCGTATCACCGCTTGCCAGGCCGCCGGCCAAACCACCTGCAAGCGTAGCCAACGCGGAAACAGTCTGGCGCTGTTCTTCGCTCATTTTGCTGAAGTCACTGGTGCCGAACATCGCCTCGGCAATCGCTTTGGTGCCTAATGCAGCTGTCGCAGCGCCCGCAGCTCCCGCTGCGGCCGATTGGCCTTGCAGTTCAGCCAGTGCGCCAGCCACCACGGCATGTGCGATAATTCGGCTTTCCTCATTCGGTGCCAGACGATGAATCTGTTCAGCCAGATACGGCGCAGCCCCACCGGCAATCGCGGCTTGTAGATCGCCACCAGCTAACCCTTGCACTGCGGCAACCGCCGCCTGCATACCCTGTTGAACCTTACCGCCCGTACCATAGCCCGACTCGCTGAACGCCTGGTTATACGCCGTCTGGTAAATCTGCTCGTTGATATCCTTATCGGTGATGACCTTGCCAGGTTTTTCTTTCGCCAGCTTATCTGCCGCGGCCTTGCGATCGGCATCGGTAACGTTATTCATTTTCTCGTTGGCGGCTTTGGTTGCGGCGATCGCCCCCTCGGTCCGCGCAATGTCCATCGCCTGATTGCCGATCTCGCCGATCAGCTGCGCCTGCTGTAGCCGTTTCTGCTCTTTCTCTTTGTCGAAGATCGGGCTTAACGTCTGGTTGGCGTGCTCCACGTCGCGGCTCAGGTCGTTGACGTCCTGCGTTTGTTTGTCCCGATCGCGGATGATGATGGTGCCGTCGCTCACCGCCGCATGGGTGGTTGAGCTGTCGTGTCCGCTGTTGTTGGCCCCCACCAGCAGGCCGTTGGCCATGTTGCCGGCGAACTGGCTGCCGATGCTGCCGCCGGAGCTGATGCCTACGCTCTGGTGCTCCACTTCGAAATCAGCCTGATTGTGGATGTCCTTAAAGCCCAGCGTGCCGGTATCGAGCTTGTTTTTGTCGGCGGTGGCGGTGCTGCCGATCACCGCACCGTTAAGCTGGGTATGTTCGCCCACCGTCAGGTCAAAGCCGCCCTTGCCGGCGAAGATGCCCGTCTGCTCCTGCACGCTGTCGTAATTGCTGTGCATCTTGTCTTTGCTCAGGCTGATGCTGCCCGAACCGGTCATCGAACCGAAGGTGAAGCTGCCACCGGCGCTGGCGTTTTGCTGTTTGGAATCGTAACGATCGCTGTCCTGCTGGCTTTCCAGCAGCAGATTGCGGCCCACGTCGGCCTTGACCGATTCGCCGGTGACCTGTGCGCCGATCAGGTTGGTATCGCGCCCGCTGGTAATCTTGACCTGATTACCGGCGTTAACCGTGGTTTCGGTGTGGCTGGTGCCGTTGCCCTTCTCGTTACCCTTGCCCTTGTTGACGCTGGCGGAAACGCTCAGCCCAATACCGCCGGAACCGACACCGATACCCACGCCCAGCGTACCGCCCTGGCTCTCGTTTTTACCGTCCAGATACTGGGTGTTCTCGGCGGAAAGCAGGTTAACGTCGCGATTGGCATTCAGGGTGACGTCCTTGCCCGCCTGCAACTGGCTGCCCTGCACCAGGATGTCGCCGTCCTGGCCCTTCACGCCGTTGCCGCTGGCGGTAATGCTCAGGTTGTTGCCCGCCGTCAGGCTGCTGCCCTGCGCGGTGCTCTGCCCGCTGTTTTGAGTAGACGTGGAAGACTGGGTACCGTAGGAAATGCTGATCCCCACCATGTTGTTATTGGCCGGATCGGCGCCCTGCGCCTGCGCCAAACGCGCCGCCTGCACCGCCTGTACGCCGCTCAGCGCCGCCTTGGTTCCCTGTAATGCCGCCAGACGACTGTCGTCGGTGGATTTCGCCTGCTGCGAGGTTTCTACCGCAGTGTTCAGCGCACTGCCGACCGTGCCGGACAGTGCCAGCGTCAGGCCGGATTTCTTCTGTTCGACCTTGTGAGTCTGGCTGTTCTGATCCTGCGCCTGTGTCACCGACACATTCTTGCCGCTCAGCGCCATGTCCTTGCCGGCCACCAGTTCGGACCCGGTCACCGCCAGGTTATTACCGGCCCCCAGGGTGACGTTGCCGTTTACGCTGCCGACGGTGCTGCCCTGATTGGTCAGCCCCTGCGCGGTATCCGTGGTTTTCAGGCTTTCGGTGCCGTAGCTGATGCCGATGCCACCGCTGCTCATCAGGCCGGATTTTTTCTCCTGCTTGAGGTGCAGTTCACTGTTGCTTTCGGTCGCGCCGGTGATGCTAAGATCGTTCCCTGCCAGCAGTTTCACGTCCTGAGTCCCGGCCACGCTGCTGCCCTGAACCCGTAAATCGTTGCCCGCCAACACATTAATGCTGTCGCCGCTCAGGGTAGTGCCCTGTACGGTCTGGCGATCCAGGGTGTCGCGGGTGGTGGTAGTGGTTTTCGACATCAGGCCGTTACCGCCGGTCACCTTGTGTCGCTCGTCCAGATCGAGGGTGTTCTCGCCGCTGAGAATATTGATGTCATGGCCGGCATTGAGGTTCAGCGCATCGCCGGCCGAAACCGTTGCGGCATGGGCAGTGATATCGTTCCCGGCATTGAGGGTTACGGCCCCTTTGCCCACCACTTCGCTGCCGACCTGCTGGCTATTGCCCTGTTTCAGGCTGTTGTCGCCATTCCAGATCAGGTTGTCGCGGCTGGCCGTGGTCACCGTATTCAGGGTGAGATCGCGCCCGGCACTCAGCAGGGTTTGGCCATTCTCGCCGCTGTTAACTACCTGCGCCGCATCCAACTTGATGTCGCGACCGGCCTGCAGCATCAGCTTGCCGTCAGCTCCCTGCACGTACATGCCTGCCACGCTGTCGATGTTGGTGCGTTCGAAGCTGTTGGCACCGTTAACGCTCTGTGCCGTCCGGGTGGTGCTGATGGCGTTGATATCACGCCCGGCGCTGGCCAGCAGCGAGTTGTTGCCCTGGATCACTCCGCCGATATTGTTAATGTCGGTGCGGGCAGTCAGGCCAACGTCGGCCCCCTGAATGTGGCCCGCCACGTTGGTGATGTTGGCGGCACTCAGTTTCACCACTTCACGCCCGGCGATATGGCCGCTGTTGAACAGGCCTTCGCCCAGATTGAGATTGACGTTACGCCCGGCGATCAGCGCACCGGAGCCGTCAAGATCGCCCGGTTGCATACGGGCATACACTTGCGGCACCAGGACGTTTTGCTGGCTGCCGTCCGGCAAGGTGACTTTGGCGTTCACCAGCCAAACGATATCTTGGGTCAACAACCCCATCTGCTCGGCCGTCAGCGCCACGCCCACCTTCAGGTTATATTGCTGGCTGAAGGCCAACCCCTGATCCATCAGCGCCTTAAACTGCTCTTCGTCGTTGTTGTAACCGTCCAGATAGCGCTGGCCGGTCAGGTTGATCACCTGTTCGCGGATCAGCCGCTGCTCGTAGTAACCGTCGCCCAGGCGCTTCAATACGTTGTCCGGGTTATTGGTTGCCTTGGCGATCATGTAGTCCGAGCCCAACCAGGCTTTCTGGTTGGTGAAGCGCGGATCGGTCTCTACCAGATACTGGCCGCCCGGTGCCGGATTGGTCTTGAACAGGCTGTTGTCCGGCAAACGGGTGTCTGACCCGACAATGCGCACCACGCTGTCCGCCGCGTCGCCCTGCTGGTTATTGACCTTGTTGGCGACTTCGAACTGCTGGCCCGGCTGCAACGCTACGGCCTGGATCACCGGCAGCGCGCCGCTGCCAATGGTCTGCAGGCCGGCGGAAATATCACTGCCGCTGACCACCGCATTGACCCCACCGGCAGCGCCGATAGTGGCATTGGTGCCCTGCTGCGTCAGTGGGGCAATGGCGATCGGGTTACCTGCCACCTGCCCGTGGTCAATCAGTTGGCTCGGCTTCAGCGAAATGGTCTGAATGATGGTCGGCGGCGTATAGGCCGTGGCATTGTGCCCCTGCTTATCTTTACCCTTCTTCTTGATGCGGTAGTAACTGGTCACTTCGCCGACGTCGGTGGTCAGGCGCTGGCCCGGCACCGCCACGTTATCCACGCTGCCGGCATTAATCGCCAGCGTGCCGCCCGCGATCACCTGGCTCTTGTCGTTCAGCAGATGCCCGGCGTTGATCGCCATATCGCTACCCGCGATGATTTTGGCCGGATCGCTTTCCTTGACCTGGGTTTCCTGCACCGTACGGTTGTAGTCGTATTGCGTAAATCTGTCGTTGTTATGCCCCGTTTTCCCGGGGGTATTCAGGTTCAACAGCGAGTCTGATGAATTGCGGTCAACGAAGACGCCCGGTTCTCCGGCCATCCAGCGTACCGGATCGCCCGATTGCTGATACTCGGTGATTTTTCCGTTGGAAACAGTAACCAGTTCGGTAGTAAAGCGGTCGTTGACGTTGTTGATCTGTCCGGCCGAAATAGCCATGTTGCCCGCAGATTCAAGGGTCGAACTGTGATTATTGAGGATGCCGGCCTGGCCGGTGGTCAGGTGGTTGGCGTCAAGCTGGCCGCCAATCGCCATGTCCCCACCGCTGTAAATCAACCCATGATCGTAGTTATTCAGCGTTTGGGTGCCGATATCCACCCGTTCGCGCCCGGCCAGCGTGGCAGCGGTGCCGTTCTCCGCCAGGTTGTTAAAGGTGACGGTTTGCACGCCAATAGCATCGCCATAAATACGGCCGGTGCCAATGTTGGTCAGCGTATTGGCCTGGATCAACGTATGTTTGCCGTCAATCAGGCCATAGTTGGTCAAGGTGCCGTTGACCGTCAGCCAATCCTGCCCGGCGTTAATCTCGCCGCTGGCGGCATTGAACAGATTATTGGCGCGCAGATCGAGCTTGGCGCCCGCCAGCAGTTTGCCGCTGTTGGTCACATCGCCCGGCGTGGTGAAGTTGAAATTGCCGTTGGCAATCATCTCACCGCTGTTATTGATGCCCTGCGCGCTGACCAGGTTCATATCGCCCAGCGACAGCAATTGCCCGTCGCCGCCGACCGCTGCGGCGTTGATGTCCAGCAGCTTGCCCGCTTTAACGATACCGCCGGTGTTCAGCAGGTTAAGCGCCGCGCCCTGCAACTGCAGATTTTCGCTGGCGGCCAGTTGGCCAGCGCTGTTATCCAACTGACCGCCGTTGGTGATAGTCAGCTGTTGGTTAGCCAGAATGCTGCCGCCACGGTTGCTCAGCGAGCCGGTGTTCAGCGCCACGGCTTGGCCTTCCAGCCCTTTATTTTCCGCCTTGGTGTCGTCGTTGATGAACTGCAGAGCATTGAGCGTCACGGTGGCGCCGCTGCGGATCAGCCCCAGGGCGTTGTCGATAACCCCCTGCGCGCTGTCCAGCAACAGGTTGCCGACCGCCTGAATTTGTCCGTTGCGGTTATCCAGACCGGCGCTGGCGAGTTGAACCGCCTGTTCGCCAATAATCCGCCCGCCGTTACCGTTGTCCAATTTCAGCGCCGCCAGGGCAAAGTCGCCTTTGGCCCCCAGCGTTCCGCCCTGATTATTGACGTCGCCACTGCCGAGCTGCAATTTACCCAGGCTGTGCAGGGTACCATTCTGGTTATCCAGCCGCTGGCCGTGGGTATCGACATGCATATCCGCGCCCGACTGCACCAATCCACCCTGGTTATTCAGGCCGCCCGCGCCGGTGGTATTCAGCACCAATGCCTGCTGCGCCACCAGTTTGCCGCCACCGTTGAGCAGCGCCTCGGCATCGAGCTGCAAGCCTTTACCGGCAATCACCACGCCCTGGCCGTTATCGAACACGCCGGTCGTGAGGTTCATCGTCCCCTGGCTGGTGATGCCGCCCTTGTCACCGCTGTTGGCGTTGGTCAGCCGATCAACGGTCAGATCTAACCCCTCACCACTCTGGATCAGGCCGCCGTCGTTGTTATTGAGGCTATTGCCGTGCAGCTCCAGCGCCGTCTGTGCCGCCAATTGGCCGCCCTGGTTCTCCAGCAGGCCGAAGTTAATCTTCGCCGCATCGGCGCTGACCACCGTGCCCTGATTGTTCACCAGCTGATCGCTGTCCAACCGCAGTTTTTTACCTGCGCCAATCACCCCCAGATTGCTGTTATCCAGCAATTCTTTGGCATCCAGCGTCATATCCTGACCGGACTTGATCGCCCCGCCCTGGTTATTGAACGCCCTGGCGGTGGCCGACAGCTGCTTCTCTGAAGCCAGCGTGCCGCGGCGGTTATCCAGTTGCTCGCCATGCAGTTGCAGGTCGCCCGAACTGGCGATAAAGCCGGCCTGGTTATCCACGTCACCGCTGGCGATCGCCAGCTTGCCCAGGCTGCTGATACCGCCATTCTTGCCGCTATCACGGTTGCTCAACGCCTGTCCGTGGGTATCGATGCGCGCATCGCCGCCCGCCTGCAACAGTCCACCGTCGTTGGTCAGTGCCAGGCTGTCGATATTCAGCTTCTGCTTGCCGACCAGAGTGCCCTGGCTGTTATCAAGCTCGCCGGTGAACAGATCGGTCGTTCCGGCGCCCACCAGCATGCCCTGGCTGTTGTCCAGCGCACCGCTGTGGATCGTCAGCATCCCCTGGCTGAGGATGCCGCCGGTTTCACCGCTCAGGCGGTTGCTCAACGCCGCGCCCTGGGTGTCGATATTCATGTTGCCGGCGGATTGCAGCAGGCCGGCGTCATTGTTCAGCGCCCCGCTGTTCAGGCCCAGATCGCCGCTGGCGGCAATGACGCCCTGTTGGTTATTCAGCGCCCCTTTGCCCAGCGCCAGCGAAAGCGCGCCGCCCACCACCTGCCCGGCCTGATTCTCCAACCCGGCCCCGGTCAGTTGCAGAGCCTGTCTGGCCTCGATACGGCCGCCGCGGTTATCCAGCGCCTGTCGTGCCGTGATCTCAGCGTCGCCCGTCGCGGCGGAAACCAGCCCTTTGCGGTTATCCAACTTGTCCGTCCGCAGCTGAGTATGGCCACTGGCCGCCAGTTGACCCTGGCGGTTATCGATAGCGCCACTGACCTGCGCCTTCAGGCTGCCGTCCTGCGCAGCAATCACTTTGCCGCTCTGGTTGTTCAACCGCGCGGCGTTAAGTGCGACGTTGCCATTGGCCGCCAGTTGGCCGCCCTGGTTATCAATCCCCTCGCGGGTATTGAGGCGCATCTCACCCTTGCCGCTCTGCACCAGTTGACCGTTGCGGTTAGACAGGCTGCCGGCATCCAACGCGATCTGCTGCGCCGAAGTGGTGCCGCCGTCCAACACATAGTCGCCGCCCTGCATGCTAAGCTGGCCGTTGGACAGCAGCTTGCCGCCATCGCCCTGCAAGCGACCGGTATTCACCGCCAGCGCGCCTTTACCCGCATGGACGATTTGCCCGTCCTGGTTGTCGATCGAACCGGCTTCCAACGTCAAGTCATTGCCGTTGCTGGCAATACGGCCGCCGGCGTTATCCAGTTTGCCCTGCGGGTTCAACCGCAGGTTGTCTTCGCCAAGCTGGGTGATCTCCCCCTTGCGGTTGGATAAGTCATGCGCGTTGAGCGCCAGCTTATTCGCCGCCAGCTTGCCGCCGTCATTGTTGAACAGCTTGCCGCTGCTGGCGGTCAGCTGTTGCGTGGCTTCAACCTGCGCATTGGCCGTGGTCAAATCGCCGGCCCCGGCTTCCAGCGTGACCTGGGTAGCCGCGGTACGGCTGCCGCTGATGTCCACGCCCTGCCCATTGGCACGCAGGTTGCCTGCCGCCAGATTTTGGCCCTGTGCAGTCAGTTTGCCGCTGGTGGTTAGCGCCAGTTCGCCGCTGCCGCCAAGCCGACCATCCTGTTGCACACCGGCCGCCAGCGTACTGCCTTTGCTGCTGTTCAGACTGGCTGCCTGGACACGCACATTATTGCGGGCCGCAATAGAGCCGCTGTTTTGTACCTCACCGTCGCTGCTGACGTCGGCATGGCCCGCCGCGAACAGTGAGCCGCTGTTACTGACGCCGCCCTTCGAGGCCAGCTGCGTATCGCCGCCGCTGCTGATTTTACCGCTGTTTTCAATACGGCCATCGGCAGTGACTATCACGCTGCCGGCCTGCGCACCGATGTTACCGGCGTTACGTACCCCAACGCCGGTTTCGGTGCCGATCATGCGGATCTTACCGGCGTACATACCGCCCAGCTTAGCCACGTCCACCGCCAGCTGCGGGCGGGTGGAGGGATCGTCGCTTTGTTTGTCGATTTGTTGATGCGCGGCATCCACCTTGTTGCGCCCGGTGGTGACTTTGAGATCGTTCGCCCACAGTCCGGCATTGATCTTCGTCGAACGTGCAATGATTTCGGTGTAATCCTGGCGCGAACTGTCCATGCCGGCGCCTTCAACCACCACTTCGCCCCGCTCGACGTTAAAGCCGGTCAGGTTACCGTTGTTGATCTGCGCCTGACCGGTGGTCAGGGTGGCGCGGTTGGCGTTGATAAAGCCGCAACCGTTACAGGTAATGCCGGACGGGTTGGCGATCACCACCTGAGCACGCTGCCCGGCAACCTCGATATAACCGTTCAAACGGCTGGGATCGCGGGAGTTGACCTCGTTGAGGATCACCTTGGCTTCGCCTTTCGCCAGCCACGGGTTACCGTCGACCCAGCCGCCCTGCTGGGTTTGGGTCATTTTGTGGGAGTTGTTGAGGATCGCACCCTGTTTGTCGACGTCAAACTGGCTGTAGGTATTGCGAGAAACCCCACCGGCGCTTGGCGTCTGGATATTGACCTGTGGCGTACCGTTGGCGCTGTTGACGATGGTCGGCTGCTGGCCGCCCGGCGCATTGCCGTCGGCAATAATCGCCGCCTGCACCGGTTGGATAGCCCCCAGCGCCATCAGCAGGCTAAAGCTGACGGCGTTCATCTTGCCGATGCACTGGCTCAGGGTATGCCCCAGACCAGACGAGCGGGCCGCTCCGGCACGACCGGAGCGGGCGATATCCGCCACCACCATCAGCATGCCACGCGCTTTGTTGAAAACGATACGATACAGGTTCTTGTTCATGGCAATGTCCTTATTGGATTTCTGACGGCTCGACGGCTAACGGGTGGCTCGCCCACCATTGCTGCGCCTGCTGATGGCTAACCTGCGCGCCTTTAAAGTTCACCACGCGCTTTCCACGCTGCTCTCCGCGGTGATACAGCGCCCGCATACACAGGTGCGGGAAGATTTCCCGCGCGACCAGATTGCGCATTTCTCGCGTATGCCCGAAGGGCGCTATCCAGTCGCAGAACCACAGGCGATCGCCGCTGTTCCAGTCACTTTCCAGCATATTCACCGCAGGCTGCGTCAGATAACGCGCCTCGGCATCTTGATTCATCCACGCCCAGCTGAGGAAAAACACCGGCTGATTCCGATGCGACGCCAGCACATATTGCTGTCGCTTGATGATCGGCAGCAGCAGCGTCGGCAGGGTGTGCAACGGGGCATCGCGGTGCATCGGCGAATGCATCCACAGCCATACCGCCGCGCCAAAGGCTTCTGCCTCGCTGTCTTCACCGCCGAGGATCATCGGCGCCCTGATATCGTATTGGCCTATGCGCATGGTCGTGCCCTCAGTAGTTCCAGCTCAGGTTAAAGCCCAGGGTGACTGGGCTGGTGCTGAACCCCTCGGGTTTGGAGAAAGGCACGCCGGCGAACAGATCGTAACCGACCTTGAAGGCGTAGCCGCGCAGGCCCACTACGCCACCGGCCAGGTGCTGCCCAACCAGATAGTCGGAACCGTAGCCGCCCACTTCGCCGTAGTCGGCACCGAGATACAACTCTTGCCCCTGCAACGGCGTGCGCCAGGCCAGATCGTTACGGACGAACCAGCCGTGATTGGCGTTCAGGGTACGCTCGCCGTCAAAGCCGCGCACCGTCCAACGGTTGCCGATAGCGAACTGATCCTGCGGCGTCAGCGGCGTATCGCTGATCTGACGCTGGTATTGCACGTTGTAGCGGAAGTTCTGGCTGAACAGGCTGAATGGCACGTCGAGCTGGGCGTTAAGCTGCACAATTTTGCTGAGCGCCGTCGCCTCGCCAAAGGTCTCTTCCGGCGCAGGCAATGCGCCGAACCAACGGGTACCGCGCTGATAGCTGACACCCGCGTCCAGCGTGGCTTGTTGAATGTAATGGCGGTGCTGCAGCCCCAGGCGCCAGCCCGAGGTGCGTCGGCGCTGCACTTCCACTTCGGTATCGTTGATGTAGTTGCTGGACTCGCGCGCCAGCACGTCATAGGTCAGCGTGGTTTTCTGGCTGCCGTTACGGTGCAGTACGCGGCTGAGTTGGAAATCCAGGTTCTTGCTCTTGCCGCTGTAGCGGTAATCCTGATTCTGGCCGGCAATGGTCTGGTGGTAGTCATAGCTGTTGGCGGTGACCCCGGCCATCCAGTAACCGAACGGCACCGAATAGTGCCCGGTGATGTTCTTCGATCCCTTGCCGCCCTGGTTTTGCAGATCGCTAGAGCCGGAGATATAGAACAGATCGCTGAGCGAAAACGGGTTATCCAGCGACAGCGTCAAACCGCCCTGATAACGCCCGGTGCTCTTGGTGCCGGAATCATCCAGCGAGGCGCCAATACGCCACATGCGTTCCTGCTTCCAGCTCAGGGCAATGTCGCTTTCGCCGGGCTGTTCGCCGGGGATGATTTCCATATTGGCCTGCACCGTCGGCAAGCGCTGCAGGTTTTCCAGCCCCTGTTCAATATCACGCAGATCCAGCAGGTTGCCCGCATGGGCCGGGAAGCTGCTGTAAGGCTGAATGTAATGGCCGCTGTCCGGCGTCAGTTTCACCTGCCGCACGTAGCCTGGTACCACCACCAATCGCAGTTGGCCGCTTTTCAGATCCTGCGTCGGCGCCAATACGCGGGTGGTGATATAACCGTGATCCACCAGCCGGTTTTGCAGGGTGCTCATCAGCAGGTTAATGCCCTGCCCGCCCAGGCAACGGCCCTGCGCCTGATTGGCGATGCGCTGCAACGGCAGCCAATGGGGGAGCTTGTCCTGGCCGCTCAACACGACCTGATCAAT
This sequence comes from Serratia liquefaciens, assembly GCF_027594825.1. Lineage (NCBI taxonomy): Bacteria > Pseudomonadati > Pseudomonadota > Gammaproteobacteria > Enterobacterales > Yersiniaceae > Serratia > Serratia liquefaciens. The sequence continues at coordinate 2,160,214 of NZ_CP088930.1, forward strand.
TGGGAAACAAGGTTTTTCTGCTGGGAAAGCAATGCGACCAAAGCTGGACGAAGGTGGCGACAGGCGCACATCAGGCGTCGGGGGGGTCAGCTGTTGCTCCAGCGCCTTTTGCCGCTGCTGCTGTATGATCAGCTGTTCGCTGTTTGATGTTGCCGCCAGCAGCGGTTGGCTGAATATAAATAGCGGCAAGACAACGGAGCCAAATGGAATACAGCCCTTGCGCACAGCAAGGCTGAGCGAAGAGTAAGCGGAGTGGCGCATTACTTTTTCCCTGTCGAAAGACAAATAAAAGATAAGAATTGTAAAAAAGCGCAAACATTATGCGCACGAATAGCTCACGATCAACTTAATTTTGGTCGGTAATGGGCGCTGGGTAACAAAATGCTTAATAAGAATGATCTGCGACGCTAATGCCACCGCTGTAATCCCAAGTCAAAAACAACACTCAACCAATTGTTTTAAATCATTATATTTATTATTTTATTTTGATTGTCATTCATATTCATGAATAATTGCATCTAAACAATGCAATTATTCATCACCGAGTGATTAATGCCAAACAGGCCATGGTCTTTAGGAAACTTCCTATTTCCAATACGGTTGAGCGCTTTATTAGTTTTCGCCAGAAATCAAATTCGCGATTAATTGCCATGCTGATTTTTAATTATATTTGTCAATGCGTTACTTATTCACAATCGATATAACTTATTCCGCCATCAGGTCATAGCCACCTCGCAGCCTGCTGCCCTTTCGCGTTGCGCGACAGATTCTTTCATTGCAATGCTAAACCGGTTCTTCTATTTTAGCTCGCCATCTGACATGGGTGAAAACAGGGGTAGAACATGGTTAATCGCGTATGGGTTCTGGGTGACGCAGTCGTCGACCTGGTTCCAGAAAATTCAAACAGTTACCTAAAGTGTCCCGGTGGTGCGCCCGCCAATGTGGCGGTCGGCATTGCCCGCTTGGGCGGCGACAGCGCCTTTATCGGCCGGGTCGGCCAGGACAGTTTTGGTCTCTTTCTGCAACAGGTGCTCAGCGAAGAGCAGGTGGACATTCGCCATATGTTGCTGGACGCCGATCACCACACCTCCACCGTGGTGGTGGATCTGGATTTGTCGGGCGAACGCTCCTTCACCTTCATGGTCAACCCCAGCGCCGATCTGTTCCTGCAGCCTGGCGATCTGCCTGATTTCAAAGCCGATGAGTGGCTGCACGTCTGCTCTATCGCCCTGTCGCAAGAGCCCAGCCGCAGCACCACGTTCACCGCCATGGAGAACATCAAGGCGGCCGGCGGTTGGGTCAGCTTCGACCCGAACATTCGTGAAGAAGTCTGGCGTCAACCGGATGCGCTGCGCACCTGCCTGCAAAAAGCCCTGCTGCTGGCGGACGTGGTGAAAATATCGCGGGAGGAGCTGAGTTTTATCAGCAATATCGGTGAGTTAGAGAGCGCCATTGACTGGATGATGCAACGCTACCCGCTGCGTTTGTTGCTGGTGACGCTGGGCGGCGACGGCGTATGCGTGCATGACGGCAAGCAGATCCGGCATTTTCGTGCCCCTGCGATCACCCCGATCGACACCACCGGCGCAGGTGACGCTTTTGTCGCAGGCCTGTTGGCGGCGCTGGCGCAGATCGGCGCCTTGCCGCAGGAGGAACAATGGCCGGCGGTGATCGCTCAGGCCCAGGCCTGTGGCGCATTGGCGACCACCGCCAAAGGTGCAATGACCGCCCTGCCGCACGCTGACGAACTGCGGGCTTTCCTCCGCCGCTGAGCCGTTCTCAGCCCATCGGGCCCCGAAAAACTCGAGCTTAAGCGGGCGAAATTGGGGCCGACTTCACTGTTTGTTGCTCAGGCACAATTTGCGGACTCGATCACAATAGCTGAATCGGGTTAGCAAACTTGATTGCCAGTCGCTCTTCAACTCACTATCTTTCATCCTGAAAAACCGGTTTAGCAATTTAGCAAAAAATAATAACAACCTTCCCGGATGATAGAAAATCATGAAAAAACTTAGCTATCTGGCCATCACTACAGGGCTTCTCATCTCTACCTCTGCGGCGGCAACAGGCGCCAACGACAGTATCGAAGCGCGTCTGAATGCGCTGGAACAGCGGCTGCAGCAGGCCGAACAACGGGCGAGCCAGGCAGAAACGCGCGCCATGGCGGCGGAGCGCAAGGCCCAGCAGTTGGAACAACGCACCGCCAACACCGAGCGGCAAACCGTTCAGGTGGCGCAGCGCACTGCAACGCTGGAAACTCAGGCCGCGCCGGCCGCCAACCTGAAGCTCACCGGTTTAACCGATCTCAAGCTGTACGGTGACGTCGAGTTCAACCTGGACGGGGCCAGCCGCAGCGGCCAGTTGACGTCGTTGAAAGGCAGCGACAACAAGGACTGGAAGCCCGGCAACAAAGAAAAGTGGGATATCAACGGTCGCATACTGGTCGGCGTGGACGGTTATCGCCGCAACCCGGACGGCAATTTCTCCGGTTTCAGCGTGCAACCGCTGGCGGATATGACCGGCAAGATGAACCTCGACGACGCCGCCTTCTTCTTCGGCAACGAAAAGAACTGGCAAACCAAGATTGGTCGCTTTGAAGCCTATGACATGTTCCCGCTCAATCAGGACACCTTCATCCAGTATTCCGGCAATACCGCCAACGATCTGTACGCCGATGGCTTCGGTTATATCTACATGATGAAAGAAGGCCGCGGTCGTAGCAGCAGCGGCGGTAACCTGATGCTGAGCAAGTACGCCGGCGACTTCTACTTCGAACTGAATACGCTGGTCGAAGACGGTACTTCGCTGTTCCAGGACGACGCCTATCACGGCAACAGTCTGGATAACAAAAAGAATGTCGCCTATCTGCGGCCGGTGATCGCCTGGAAAAAAGATCGGCTCAGCGCGGCGGTGGCGATGGAAAGCAACGTGGTCAACAACGCCTATGGCTACCGTGACAGTCAGGGGCAATTCGTCGACCAGTCCAAACGCAACGGCTATGGCATGACCCTCAGTTGGAACAACACCGCCACCCATCCGGACAACGGCGTGGTCGCCAACCTGAGCACCGCCTATCTTGACGCCGCCGGCGAGCAGGACTTTACCGCCGGGATCAACGTGCTGTGGCGTCGCTTTGAAGTGGGCTATATCTATGCTCACAACAACATCAAAGAGTTCAACACGGCCGGAATGACGGCCGATATCAGCAACCCGCTCAGCGAACCGGGCAAGTATGACATCCACACAATCCATACTTCGTATCAGATACCTAACATCATGAATATGAAGAATTTCAATTTGTACCTCGGCACCTACGTCTCGATGTTGGAGGCCAATGCCGAGAACAAGATAGCTAACGCCAATAACGATCAGCGCTACGGCGTACGTGCCAGATTCAAGTACTTCTTCTGACGCTGATGAACTGATTTCCGCCGCGAAAATCCGCGGCGGCATTTTTATTTATGAAGGGAGTGAACATGGACATAACCGCAACCGCCAACGCGCTACTGCCACTGCTCGGCGGCAAAGAAAATATCGCCAGCGCCGCCCACTGCGCCACGCGCCTGCGTCTGGTGCTGGTGGATGACAGCAAGGTAGACAAAGTGGCGATCGGCAAGCTGGACGGGGTGAAAGGCTGCTTTAGCAACGCCGGGCAGATCCAGGTGATTTTCGGTACCGGACTGGTCAACAAGGTGCACGCGGAATTTATCAAAGCGGCCGGCGTCAGCGAATCCAGCAAATCGGAAGCCGCCGACATAGCCGCTAAAAAACTTAATCCGCTGCAACGCATCGCCCGCCTGCTGTCGAACATCTTCGTGCCGATCATTCCGGCCATCGTCGCCTCCGGCCTGCTGATGGGCCTGCTCGGTATGGTGAAAACCTACGGCTGGGCCGATGCCAACAGCGCCCTGTTCGTGATGCTGGACATGTTCAGTTCGGCGGCGTTCATCATTTTACCGATCCTGATCGGTTTCACCGCGGCGCGCGAGTTCGGCGGTAACCCCTATCTGGGCGCCACGCTCGGCGGCATTCTGACTCACCCGGCGCTGACCAACGCCTGGGGCGTCGCCAGCGGTTTCCACACCATGGATTTCTTCGGGCTGGAAATCGCCATGATCGGCTATCAGGGCACGGTATTCCCGGTGCTGCTGACGGTGTGGTTTATGAGCGTACTGGAAAAACAGCTGCGTAAAGTGATCCCCAACGCGCTGGATTTGATCCTGACGCCGTTCCTGACGGTGGTGATCTCCGGCTTCGTCGCCATGCTGTTTATCGGGCCCGCCGGGCGTGCGCTGGGTGACGGCATCTCCTTTGTCCTCAGCACGTTGATTGCCCACGCCGGTTGGTTTGCCGGCTTGCTGTTCGGCGGCCTCTATTCCGCTATCGTGATCACAGGCATTCACCACAGCTTCCATGCCGTCGAAGCCGGGTTGTTAGGGAATCCGAATATCGGCGTTAACTTCCTGCTGCCGATCTGGTCAATGGCCAACATCGCCCAAGGTGGTGCCTGTCTGGCGGTGTATTTCAAAACCCGTGATGCAAAAATCAAAGCCATTGCGGTACCTTCCGCCTTTTCCGCCATGCTTGGCATTACCGAAGCGGCGCTGTTCGGCATCAACCTGCGCTTTGTGAAGCCGTTTTTGGCGGCTCTGGCGGGCGGTGCGCTCGGTGGAGCCTGGGTGGTGGCCAATCATGTCGGCATGAACGCCGTTGGGCTCACGGCCATTCCGGGAATGGCGATTGTGCAAGCCAGTTCGCTGGTGAGTTATATCATTGGTCTGGTGATCGCCTTTGGCAGCGCCTTTACCCTCTCGTTGTTGCTGAAATACAAAACGGACAGTGAATGATGGAAGAACTGAACCTGATGAAACAGGCCGTTCAGGCGATCATGAGCGGCATGCCCAAGGCGCTGCGCGATCCGCACCGACCGGCGTGGCACCTGGCCCCCAGCGTCGGGCTGCTCAACGATCCCAACGGTTTTATCCAGCATAACGGGGTTTACCACCTGTTCTATCAGTGGAACCCGCTGGGCTGCGATCACCGCAACAAATGCTGGGGCCACTGGCAGTCGACGGACCTGGTCCACTGGCAGCACCAGCCGGTGGCGCTGGTGCCGGGAGCCTGCTACGACAGCCATGGCTGTTACTCCGGCTCGGCGGTAGTGGCGGACGGCAAAATCATGCTGGCGTATACCGGCAACGTAAAATATCCCGACGGCTCGCGTACCGCCTATCAATGCCTGGCACAGGAGAATGCACAAGGCGGCTATGACAAACTCGGGCCGGTGTTGCCGCTGCCGCCGGGTTACAGCGGTCACGTGCGCGATCCGAAAGTCTGGCGCCATCAGGACAACTGGTACATGGTGCTCGGCGCCCGTGACCTGCAGGATCGCGGTGAGGTTTTGCTGCTGCGCTCCGCTGAACTGCGCAATTGGCAGCTGTTGGGTGAAATCGCAGGTTCACAGCTGAACGGCATGGGCGACTTCGGCTATATGTGGGAATGCCCGGATCTGTTTACGCTGGACGGTGCCGAGGTGCTGATCTGCTGTCCACAAGGGCTGGCGGCGGAAGCCGAACGCTATCTCAATGTTTACCAGGCGGGTTATTTCACCGGCAGGCTGGATTATCGACAGGCCACTTTCGACCATCAGGACTTCCACGAGCTGGATGCCGGGTTTGAATTCTACGCGCCGCAGACCACCCTGACCGAAGATGGCCGTCGGTTGCTGGTTGGCTGGATGGGCGTGCCGGAGCAAGACGAGGATTGCCACCCGACTCTGCAGTATGGCTGGATCCATATTCTGACCTGCCCACGGGAGCTGTCGTTGCATAACGGCAAACTCTGCCAACGTCCGGCACGTGAACTGCAACAGCTGCGGGGCGAAAGCCGCCAATGGCAGGGCACCGCCGACGACGCACCTTGCTGGCCTGTCGACAGCGCGGAGCTGCTGCTGGTGCCAAACGGCACGTTCAACGCCGACTTTGGCGGGGCGATGACCCTGAATTGGGATGGCACCGTGCTGCAGCTGACGCGCAACAACCTGCGCAGCGGGCAGCAGGAACACCGTTACTGGCGCGGTGAGCTGACTCAGCTGCAGATACTGTTCGACCGTTCGAGCGTGGAGATTTTTATCAATCACGGCGAAGCGACCATGAGTTCGCGCTACTTCCCCGACCCACAACCCTTGCTGCACCTGCGCGGTAAAGCGCAGCTGGCGCTCGAGCACTGGTCGCTGACGCCATGCATGCTAGAATGACGCATCCTTCGATGAATTCAGATGCCGTCAGTGAAAAAAAATAAACGCATAACCATCAGTGATATTGCCGCACTGGCCGGCGTGTCGAAATCGACCGCCAGCCTGGTGCTTAATGGCCGCAGCAAGGAGTATCGGGTGTCCGACGATACCCGCGATCGCATCCTGGCGCTGGCCGGCGAGCACCATTACCAGCCCAGTTTCCATGCCCGTTCGCTGCGTTCCTCCCGCAGCCATACCCTGGGGCTGGTGGTGCCGGAAATGACCAACTACGGTTTTGCGGTGATTTCACGCGAGCTGGAAACGCTGTGCCGCGAGGCCGGTTTGCAATTGCTGATCGCCTGTACCGACGAAAACCCGGCGCAGGAAATGATGGCGGTGAACAGCCTGGTGCAACGTCAGGTCGACGGTCTGATTGTCGCCTCCAGCCAGCTCAACGATGCGGAATACCAAAAGATTAACGCCAGCCTGCCGGTAGTGCAGATGGACCGCCTGATAACCGGCTCCGAGTTGCCGCTGGTGATCACCGACTCGCTGAGCTCGACCGCTACTCTGATTGAAAACGTCGCACGCCAGCATCCTGACGAGTTCTATTTCCTTGGCGGACAACCGCGAATCTCGCCGACCCGCGATCGCTTGGCTGGTTTTCAGCTCGGCCTTGAGCGCGCCGGCGTGGTGTGTAAACCGGAATGGATCATCAACGGCAATTATCACCCCAGCTCCGGCTACGAGATGTTCGCCCAACTCTGCGCGCAACTGGGCCGTCCGCCCAAGGCGCTCTTTACCGCCGCCTGCGGCCTGCTGGAAGGGGTATTGCGCTACCTGAATCAGCACCAGTTGATGGAGAGCGATCTGCATTTGTGCAGTTTCGACGATCACTACCTGTTCGATGGCCTGACGCTGAAAATCGACACCGTGGCACAAGACTGTCGCGCCCTGGCCCAACAAAGTTTCGACATGGTCAGCGCGCTGATTGACGAGCGTCCGTTGGAACAGAACGCGCTTTACCTGCCGGGCAACATCCACTGGCGCCACGCCGGTTCGAAGGCGCTGCTCGGCCAGCCCTGACTTGAGTTTTTTCTTTTCCCGCTTAAGGAGCTCAGCATGAGCCGTGAGATTAACAAAGAGACCCAGCTGTGCATGTCGCTGGCCGGTCGCCCAGGCAACTTCGGCACCCGTTTCCATAACTATCTGTATCAGGAACTGGATCTGAACTTTATCTACAAGGCGTTCACTACCCAGGATATCCAGGCAGCAGTGGGCGGCGTAAGGGCTTTGGGTATCCGTGGCTGCGCGGTTTCCATGCCGTTCAAAGAGAGCTGCATCCCTTTCCTCGATGAGCTGGACGCTTCCGCAACGGCGATTGAATCGGTCAATACCATCGTCAATGACGCCGGTTTTTTGCGGGCCTATAACACGGATTATATCGCCATCGCCAAATTGCTGGCCCAGTACCAAATCCCGACAGAAACCTCCTTTGCCCTGCGCGGCAGCGGCGGTATGGCAAAAGCGGTGACCGCGGCGCTGCGTGACGCCGGTTTCAAAAATGGCCATATCATCGCCCGTAACCCGGAAGCCGGACAGGCTCTGGCCAGTGCATACGGTTATCAGTGGCAGGCGGAAGTCGATGAGCTAAAGGTGGATATGGTGATCAACGTAACGCCAATCGGCATGGCGGGTGGCGCAGAAGCCGAGCAGTTGGCCTTCTCCCCGGCGACTGTCGATGCGGCGAAAATCGTCTTCGATGTGGTGGCACTGCCTGCGGAAACCCCGCTGGTCCGTTACGGACGTGAGCACGGCAAACAGGTGATTACCGGAGCAGAAGTGATTGCGCTGCAGGCGCTGGAACAGTTTGTCCTCTACACCGGCGTACGCCCTACCGATGAACAGATCGCCCGCGCAGCGGCGCACGCTCGCGGCTAATAAGCGCTAAACAACGCCGGGGCCGCGGTTGGTTTGAGCGGCCCTGACGACCTAGCGATGAGCCAACAGACGCAAAATATTTCTCGCCCCGTGGAGTACTCGCTCGATCCTGACATTACGTTGTATCGCTGTGGAAACGATAAGGTATTTTCCGTAGGCGCTGATCCTGACGTCCCGGCCAAGTTCAGGACGCTTTTGGTTGGCTTCCGGCGACTCGCCGATACGCTGGCATTGTTTATACAGTTCAGAAATAAAACTCAGCGCCCGGGCCGGGTTATCCTGTGCAATATGGTCGCCAATACTTTCAATGTCATATATCGCTGCTGGCGATATTGTTAGCCCCATCAGTCACTTCCGTTATCCACCATCCGTTGGTATTTAGCCCGCAAGCGCGCAAACGCCTCTTCCGCCGGGACTCCCTCACCACTTTCAACTCCCTGTACAATGGCCACTTGCAACTCTTCAATTTTCATCGCGCGCTCATGTTCTTCAAGCAGGCGCAGCCCTGCCCGTATCACTTCGCTGACGTTGCCGTAACGTCCGCTGTCAATTTGCTCATGAACAAACTTTTCAAAATGAGGGCTTAAAGCAATGCTGGTTGGCATAGCCGACTCCGGAAAGTAGTGTTAATTACTATTTATTAGTATTTTCATTTGTCGGCAATGCGTCAAGCCCCGGTACGAAATTCAATCAATAAAAAAGGGCGCCTGAGCGCCCTTCTAACCCTGGGTGATGACAAGCCCGCTACTTGGCGGTGCCTTCCATCCCCACCAGCCCCACTTTCAGGTAGCCGGCCTTACGCAGCGTATCCATTACGCTCATCAGCGTTTCGTAGTCCACGCTCTTATCCGCCTGGAAGAAGATGGTGGTCTCTTTGTTCGCCTGCGTCCGTTGATCCAGCACCGACGTCAGTTGATCTGCACTGACCGCCTGCTCGCCAACGTAAAGCTGTTTGTCCGCTTTCACCGACAGGAACACCGGCTTTTCCGGACGCGGCTGAGGTTTGGCGGAGGACGCCGGGAGATCGACACGGATATCTACCGTTGCCAGCGGCGCGGCCACCATAAAGATGATCAACAGCACCAGCATGACGTCGATAAACGGCGTCACGTTGATTTCATGCAGTTCGCCGCTGTCGTCCAGATCTTCATTTAAGCGCATCGCCATAACTCACCCCACCCGCAGTTGGTGTGAATGCTGTGAGCGTTTGGCTTCCGCCGTGGCGGCCAGATCCAAATCACGGCCCAGCAACAGCAGAACCTGTGCCGCTACGTCGCCAACCTGAGCGCGGTGACCACTGATCACACGGGCAAAGATGTTATAAATCACTACCGCCGGGATCGCGGCAACCAGGCCCAGCGCGGTAGCCAGCAGCGCTTCTGCGATGCCAGGCGCAACCACCGCCAGGTTGGTGGTTTGTGAGTGGGCGATGCCGATAAAGCTGTTCATGATGCCCCAAACGGTACCGAACAGACCGACAAACGGCGAAATGGCACCGATGGTCGCCAGGAAGCCATTGCCGCGCCCCATGTTACGGCTGTAGCCCGCTACGCGACGCTCCAGACGGAAACCGGTACGTTCCTTGATGCCGTTGTTGTCGTTGGACGCCGCCGACAGCTCCAGCTCGTTTTGCGCATCGTTGAGCAACACGGCGCTGATGCTCTCGTCCGAGAAGCTCTGCGCCAGTTCGGACGCTTCGTCCAGCGAGCGTACGTTGGCCAACGCCAGCTGTTCGCGGCGCAGACGGCGCTTGGCGCGGAACAGTTCGCTGCCTTTGGAGAACAGGATGGTCCAGGTGACGATAGACGCCAGCACCAGGCCAATCATCACGATTTTCACCACGATGTCCGCATGCTGGTACATACCCCAGACGGACAGGTCCATACCGCGGGTTTCCGGCGGCTGGATGGTCGGTTGCGGGTTCACCGGAGTGAGAGTTTCAGGCGCTGCCGCGGCAGGCGCGGTGGCAGCCGGAGCCACGCTTTCGGTAACGGCCGGATTAGCCGCTGGTGCCGCATGAGCACTGCCGGCCAGACCTACCACCAATACCATTGAAGCTAACAGACCACGGCCGAACGCCTGGCCCCATTGCGCCCGGCCCTGACCGAACGATCCTTGATTTAAATTCTTGCCAGCCGTTTTCACGCTGTGCCTCCACCCGTTACCGATCAAAATTGAGGAATAATTCAGCGTGCGATCATATCAAACCAATCAGGGATTGATAGTAGTTCTCATTATTATTTACCAAATAATCGGGAAAATTGCCCCTGCGGCGCACTAAAGGCCTTCTCACTAACCCATTCGCCGCCTGTTCGGGCCTATATGCACCCTTTATAGGGCTATTTCGTCACTTTTACCGCACAGGGCTGCAACAAAGACGGGGGATTTGTCGCATTTTACTGTTACATCCCGGACTCACCGATAAACCCGCTTGGTTATCGCCGTCAGGCAGAAGGATGGCATGCGAGAGCACGATTGAGCAGAAGATTATAGCCGTTTCTACATTTGGATGTTAAAACGTCTGGATGGCTATAAGGCGTCATGCTAACGTAAGGGCTATCGCAAATGACCCGTGAAGATCAAGCAAAGGTGAGCCCGCTCCTATGACGTCTAAAAACATCGAAACTACCCTGATTGGCGCCGGGCGCAGCAAGCGCTATACCCAGGGCTCCGTCAACCCCGTCACCCAACGCGCTTCTTCATTGGTATTTGACTCCGTGGCGGCCAAAAAAGAGGCCACCGCCAAACGTGCTCATGGCGAGCTGTTTTACGGCCGACGCGGCACCCTGACCCACTTCGCGTTGCAGGATGCGATGGTCGAACTGGAGGGCGGCGCAGGCTGCGTGCTCTACCCTTGCGGCGCGGCGGCGGTTTCCAACGCCATTCTGTCCTTTGTCGGCGCGGGCGACCACCTGCTGATGACCGGTTCCGTCTATGAGCCGACGCAGGACTTTTGTACCCATATTCTGAGCCGCATGAATGTGGAAACCACCTATTTCGATCCGCTGATCGGCGCCGATATCGCCGGGCTGATTCAGCCCAATACCCGCGTGGTGTTCCTCGAATCCCCCGGTTCGATCACCATGGAGATCCAGGATATTCCGGCAATGGTGCAGGCGATTCGCGCCGCGGCGCCTGAAGTGGTGATCATGATCGATAACACCTGGGCGGCCGGGGTGCTGTTCAAGGCGCTGGATTTTGATATCGACATTTCGATTCAGGCCGGCACCAAATACATTATTGGCCATTCCGATTACATGCTCGGCACCGCCGTGGCTAACGAGCGCTGTTGGGACCAACTGCGTGAATACTCCTATTTGATGGGCCAAATGGTGGACGCCGATACCGCTTATATGGCCAGCCGCGGTTTGCGCACCCTGGGCGTACGCCTGAAGCAGCACCAGCATAGCAGCATCGAAGTCGCTCATTGGCTGGCCCAGCGACCCGCGGTGGCGGTGGTCAATCACCCGGCGCTGCCCGGTTGCAAGGGCCACGAGTTTTACCTGCGCGATTTCAGCGGCTGCAACGGCCTGTTTTCTTTCGTGCTGAAACAGCGCCTGAGCGACGTGCAGTTAGCCGAGTATCTGGATAACTTCAGCCACTTCAGCATGGCCTATTCCTGGGGCGGCTTTGAATCCCTGATCCTGGCTAACCAGCCGGAGGAACTGGAAGCCATTCGCCCAGCGGGCGGCGTCGACTTCTCCGGCACCCTGGTGCGTCTGCATATCGGCCTGGAGAACGTGCAGGATCTGATTGCCGATCTCGCCGCCGGGTTCGACCGCATCGCCAATACGCGCTAACAGAATGCCTGTTTGCATCGGCAACTTTATTCGCCTTGTTTAATGTGTGCTTAAGCTATTAGCGTTACACTAGGCGAGTAACTGTCAGATACGGCCAACACTGTGCCCTGGATACCCTGAAGCCAGGCGCAACCGGTATGCAACAGGATAAATAATGGATGTATTACGAGAGATTGTTCATGCGCTTTGGCAGCAGGACTTCATTGCCCTTGCCAATCCCAGCGTAATTTGGGTGGTTTATGCAGTACTTTTCACCACTCTTTTTTTAGAAAACGGACTACTGCCAGCTTCCTTCTTACCCGGCGACAGCCTGCTGCTGTTATCCGGCGCGCTGATCGCCAAGGGCGTGATGGCCTTTGTGCCGACGCTGATCATTTTGACCGTCGCCGCCAGCCTGGGCTGCTGGCTGAGCTACCTGCAGGGCCGCTGGTTGGGCCATACCAATCTGGTCAAAGGTTGGCTGCTGCAACTGCCCGCTCAGTATCACCAACGTGCACACAACCTGTTTAACCGCCATGGCCTGACGGCGCTGGTCATCGGCCGTTTCCTGGGTTTCGTTCGTACTCTTTTGCCCACCATGGCCGGTATCTCTGGCCTCAACAGCACCCGTTTTCAGTTCTTTAACTGGTTGAGCGCGGTGATTTGGGTGGGTGCAGTGGTCGGCCTCGGCTACGCTTTCAGCCAGATCCCTTTGGTGAAACGCTATGAGAGCCAGGTGATGACCGGGCTGATGATCCTGCCGCTGGTGCTGCTGCTGGTTGGCCTGCTCGGCGGCATGTTGGTTATCTGGCGTAAAAAACGCGCAGCCTCTTCCTGATACCCAGACGGGCGGCCATCGTCGCCCATTAGAGGAGCGGGTTCCGGCTTAGCCCTCCATCATTAAAGGGGGGTTGTCGCGCAACCGGGCAACTTCATCACTCGGCGTCACGCCAAAGAAACGTTTGAATTCGCGGCTGAACTGCGAAGCGCTTTCATAGCCGACGCGGATTGCGGCGGTACTGGCCTTCAGACCGTCGTGCACCATCAGCAAACGCGCCTTGTGCAAGCGATAGGATTTCACATATTGCAGCGGCGAGGTGTTGGTCACTGCCTTGAAGTTATGGTGAAACGCCGAGATGCTCATATTCACTTCCCCTGCCAACTGCTCAACGTTGAGGCTGTCCGCATATTGGTTCTCGATGCGCCGCAGCGCCTTGGCGATTTGGCTGAAGTGGGTATGGCGATTAACCAATTCCTGCAATGAGGCGCCACAGGCTCCGCGCAGTACGTGGTAGAGAATTTCACGCACAATCTGCGGCCCCAGCACGCGTGCATCCAGCGGTTTGGCCATCACATCCAGCAGGCGTTCGGTAGCGCACAACAGCTCTTCCGACAGCTCGGCCAGGTTCACCCCGCTGCTTTCTCTGCGCGGCTTCACCAAGTAGTCGTCATCGCCGATGTCGATCAACAGGTCCTGCAGCATTTGGCTGTCGATATTCACCGACAACCCCACCAGCGGCAATTCCGGGCTGGCAAAGGTCTCACACTCAAACGGCAGCGGCACCGTCATCAACAGATAATTGCGCGGATCGTACTGAAAGACCCGGTTACCGCAGTATCCGACCTTATGCCCCTGAAAAATGATCACGATCCCCGGTTCATACATCACCGGCTGGCGCGGGCAATGGCGATCAACATAGAGGATTTTCACCAGCGGTACCGGCGAAGGCGTATAACCGTTGCTCTCGGCAAAGCAGGCCGCCTGGCGCGCCATGCGGCCGCGCAGTTCATCGATTTCGCTCACGGAAACACCCTCTTACATTAAGAATAATTCGGCATAAATAATAGTTTAAAACTCTATTTTTCTACAACGCTTTGTAGGAATAGGCAAGACTCGGGCAGGAATGTGCATTGTGCTGCTGAGCCAAGTTACTGACAATACGCCTCAGATATTTTGCGCCGACGGCGCTGGCCCCATGCAGAAGAGAAATCACCCATGCAAAACTTTATTCTCCATACCCCAACCAAAATCCTGTTCGGCCAAGACCAAATCGCCGGCCTGGCACAGCAGATCCCTGCCGACGCACGCATTCTGATCACCTACGGTGGCGGCAGCGTGAAGAAAAACGGCGTACTGGATCAGGTTTATGCCGCACTGGCGGGCCGCAACGTGCAGGAGTTTTCCGGCATTGAGCCTAACCCAACCTACGAAACGCTGATGAAAGCGGTCGAGGTGGTGCGTGCAGAAAATATCGATTTCCTGCTGGCGGTCGGCGGCGGCTCGGTGGTTGATGGCACCAAGTTTATTGCCGCAGCGGCCCACTATCAGGCGGATGCCGATCCCTGGCACATCCTGAAAACCGTGGGCAGTGAAATCAAAGGCGCGGTGCCAATGGGCTGCGTACTGACACTGCCGGCCACCGGCTCTGAGTCCAACAGCGGCGCAGTGATTACCCGCAAAAGCAGCGGCGACAAACAGCACTTCTTCTCGCCACACGTGCAACCGCTGTTCGCGGTGCTGGATCCGGTAGTGACCTACTCCCTGCCGCCGCGCCAAATTGCCAATGGCGTAGTCGACGCCTTTGTCCACACCATCGAGCAGTACCTGACCTACCCGGTCGACGCCAAGGTGCAAGACCGCTTTGCCGAAGGCCTGCTGTTGACGCTGCTGGAAGATGGTCCGCGCGCGCTGTCCGAGCCGGAAAACTATGCGGTGCGCGCTAACGTGATGTGGAGCGCCACCATGGCGCTGAACGGCCTGATCGGCGCCGGCGTGCCGCAGGACTGGGCAACCCATATGCTGGGCCACGAGTTGACCGCGATGCACGGTTTGGATCATGCCCAAACGCTGGCGATTGTTCTGCCCGCGCTGCTGATCGAGAAAAAAGCCCAGAAACGCGAAAAACTGCTGCAGTACGCCGACCGCGTTTGGGGCCTGCGCGACGGCAGTGAAGACAGCCGCATCGACGGTGCCATTGCCGCCACTCGTGCCTTCTTCGAACAAATGGGCGTACCGACCCGCATGGCGGATTACCAGCTCGACGGCAGCTCTATTCCGGCCCTGCTGGATAAGCTGCATCAGCACGGCATGACCGCATTGGGCGAGCACCAGGACATCACTCTGGAAGTCAGCCAGCGCATTTATAACGCGGCGCGTTAATCGCAAAACCGGTATTTCCTGCTAGGCTTTAGTTTCGACTTCTCTCCTGCGCCCGACCGATCATCGGGCGCAGTTCAGCGCACTTTCTGCGCTGCCGATCGTTTCGCATGACATCATCTGGTTAACCCATGGGAGAAAACATGACCTGTAGCCGCCCTGTCCCGACAGCGCTGGAATTTGGTTAGCAAACTCAGCACCACCCCAATTTGCCAACTAGAATTTATTAATAGCCGTTTCCGGTGCATGCAGCACTGGGCAATCCGTTGACAAGGAGATACGCATGACAACGCAACAACCCATCATCAAACTCCACGATGGTAATCTGATGCCGCAGTTGGGTCTCGGCGTTTGGCAGGCGAGTATTTCAGAAACCACCCAGGCGGTGCTTAAAGCACTGGAGGTGGGCTATCGCTCGATCGATACCGCTGCAATCTACAAGAATGAGGAAGGGGTTGGCGCAGCATTGCAATCCACCTCAGTACCACGTGATGAGCTGTTTATCACCACCAAACTGTGGAACGACGATCAGGGCGACCCGCAAGGCGCGCTGGAAACCAGCCTGGAAAAACTCAAGCTGGATTACGTCGATCTGTATCTGATCCACTGGCCAAAACCGCAGCAGGACCAATATGTCGACGCCTGGCGCGGGTTGATCAAACTGCGTGAGCAGGGGCTGGTCAAAAGCATCGGGGTATGCAATTTCCACACCCCGCACCTGCAGCGCCTGCTGGACGAAACCAATATCGCACCGGTGATCAACCAAATTGAGCTGCATCCGTTGCTGCAACAGCGCCAACTGCGCGCCTGGAACGCAACCCACCATATCGCAACCGAATCCTGGAGCCCACTGGCACAGGGCGGCGAAGGGGTGTTCGACCAAGCGGTGATCAAAAAGCTGGCGGAAAAATACGAGAAAACCCCGGCGCAGATCGTGGTGCGCTGGCACCTGGACAGCGGGCTGATCGTGATCCCGAAATCGGTCACGCCAGCGCGAATTCGTGAAAACTTCGAAGTCTTCGACTTCAAACTGGATAAAGACGAACTGGGCGAAATCGCCAAACTGGATATCGGCAACCGTCTGGGGCCGGATCCGGACTCTCTGTAATCTCCCTGCGCCCGCCTTCGGTCGGGCGCAGCATGATCCAAAATACGCTTATCGGCGATAGGCCTCCGCCAGATTTACCGACGCTCGCCGCTCCGCCTCTCTAAGCCAGGCAACCGCTTCTGCTCCCGTGATCTCTGCACGCCCGAACGCCGCCTGCTGAATACGCCCCAGCGTCTGAGCGGCGCGTTGCCGGATGACGGCCATATCCTGTCCTACCAGTTCGCCATGCCGCTTGCGGATCTGGCCGTTGATGATCACCGTATCCACATCGGCGGCATGGGACTGCAACACGCAGCTCGCTCCCGGGAAAGAAGAAGGCACCATCGCCCGCTGATGTTTAAGCATAATCACATCGGCCTGTTTTCCCGGCGTCAGTGAACCGATGCTGGCCTCCATTCCCAGCGCAGCCGCGCTGCCGTGGGTCGCCCAACGCAGCGCATCCCCCACCGAGAGAGAAAGTTCAGAAACAACTTCGCCACGGATATGGTGCTTATGGTTATCCAGGCAGCGCTGGGTTTGCAGCCCCAACCGCATCTGCGAAAACAGATCGCCAGACCCCACACAGACAATATCGGTGCTGATCGCCGGGGCTATACCGTGATCCAAACAGGCTCTGATAGGGGGAAAACCCATGCCCATTTGCATTTCAGTTTCGGGGGCAATGCTGACTTTAGCGCCGGTTTTAGCCAACAGCCGCCATTCAGGATCGGTCAGACCGGAACAGTGAATATGCAGGTGGCCGGGCTGCAGCAATTGATGATCGTCCAGTTCCTGCAACCCTTTTAATAACCGACTGTTAGGCAGTGCACCGGTATGAGAAGCAATCAGGATATCCTGCTGCTGCGCCATGCGGATCTCTGCCGCAGTCTGCGCAAAGGGCACGGTGCCAAAATCGCTGAGCAGGGTTCCCATACGCAGCAAACCCCGATCGTCGCTAAAATAACGCTCGCGCAATTCAGCGGCAAAATTGACGCGTTCTTGATGGCTGGAAAAACCGGCGGGCTGAAAATCATAAACCTGAAATCCATAGGAATACACGCCACGGATACCGGATTGCTGTAGTGATTCAATCGCCGCGACGGCATGATCCGGGCTATTCACACAGTCACAGCAGTCGAGGATGGTTGTGACCCCGCTGTCTATGGCCTCGAGCGCTCCCATCAGGGTGGCAGTGGACAAATCCTCGGCGGTCACCAGGGCCCCCAGTCCATAAAACGTGTTTGCCAGAAATTCCGGCAACGACATATCGCCGGAGATCCCACGAAACAACGACATCCAGGTGTGGCGATGACTATCGATCATACCCGGCAACACGATCGCACCACGCGCATCGATCACCTCGGCATCCAGATGACTAAACGCCTTTGCGTTTTCCGCCAGCGCTGCAATCCGGCTATTTTCAATCAGCAGCGCCCCCTGGGGCAATTCCCCATACTCTGCGTCCATGGTGATAATATGACCGCCAGTGATCACCTTACGATCGACCTGCATGCTCATGTTTTACCTCCTGATTACCCACTGGAAAACAGGCGTGCACAATGTCGGTGGTTTAATCACGGCAGACATGCCGAACGACATAAATACGGCTACGCACATTCTTATGAATCTGCTCATCATTAGGAGCGCTGTTGCTACGGCGGGATGTTGCCTAGCCAATAAATGACCGGATTTCCATCACCACTTTGTCCGGCGATTCCAGAGTGGGGAAATGACTCGCCCCCGCAATTTTCACCGGGTTGAACCAACGGTGGCGTTGGGAGAATTCGCGCTGCAGCTGGTCATACTCGGCGCTATGCGGTTGTGAATAGAGGTGCATTACCGGACGCTCCGGAGTGAGTTGCTCCAGGCGTTGCAGGGGCGAACCAAATTGCCCATAGGCCAACTCGATTTCCCGACAAGAACGGATCCACATCTCCTGATCGAACCCGGCCATTTCCTATTGAACATGGTTGATCACATCCTGGTTATCCGTATGGGCTACCCATTCCGCAAACAGAGCATCTCGAGCCTGTTGCCAGCTTTCCGGCCGCTGGCTCTGCTGTAAATTCTGCAGCAGATCGGTAAAAGCTCCGGTCATCAACCAGTCCACCACAATGGTTTTCGGTACCCGCAACGGGCCCAACTGCTGGCTTAAAGCGATGTTGGCCCAGCCGCCATGGGATGTAGAGAGCGGGATCAAATGCTCAACATCCAGCCGATCAAGAAACAGGACCAGATCGGCCGTAAGATCGTTGATGCCAAAATCGCCATCGTAGCTGCGCTCGGCATTGTGCCCACGCCAATCAATATTAAGTACGCGATAATGTTGCGCCAGCAGCGGCGTTAAGTGTTTAAAAAGCCGGTGATCCTGGCACCAGCCGGAAAGCAGCAGCAGCGTGGTGTCCCCGCTGCCGCTATCCTGGTAGTCGAATGTATTGCTGCCCAGCGTTATCGTTTTCATGGTTATTCCCTCATCATGCAGAAAGCGGGATACGGGGGAGAATGGCGATCCTGCCAGCTTTGGCGGTTCCCCAAGGGAACTGTAGCAGATGCTTATGCTCTGCCAGCTGGCGAGGAAAATCATGTGGCGGTTCAAGCGGGGAATCGCTCATCTCACCCTCCTGTTTGTGATGGTACGGTAAGGCAATGATTTGACTATATGGCGTTTTTATAGGCGGTGAATAATGAATAGTCACAACACGGGTATGCCGAAATGGAATAGCAAGAGGCAGTTTTGAGAAGGGAATGATTGACGGATAGATCGGAGAAAGGGGATAAGTACCTGCCCAGCCTAAAATTTTACCTATCAGCCTGGGACATACTGAGACTTACCCCTGCGTGAGCTACAGCCGTTCGCCGTTGGTGGCGATCACCTGCTGATACCAGCCAAAGCTCTGCTTCTTCTTACGTGCCAGATTGTTGTCGTGATCGACATACACAAAGCCGTACTGTTTCTGATAGCCGTTGAGCCAGGAGAGCAGATCGATAAATGACCACGGGTAATAACCACGAACATCCGCGCCCTGCTCGATCGCCGCGCCGATCGCCTGGATATGATCGCGCAGATAATCAATTCGTGGTTGATCGCGCACCTCACCTTCGACGATCGGATCCTTGGCTCCCAGCCCGTTCTCGGTAATGTAGATCGGAATATTGCCGTAGCGTTTGACGATACGGCCAATGGCATCGGTCAACCCCTGCGGATAGACCTCCCAATCCCAGTCGGTGTAGACGCCGTTCGGGTTACGAACCTGTTTGAACAGCCCCTTGAAGCCCAGCTCGCGCCCGCTGCCCTTCTGCCCGCTGGTGTTGATGGCATAGCCGTCCACGTCATCGTTGTGCGCGACCATTTCACGCTTGTAGTAATTCAGGCCGATAAAATCGACGATATTCTCTTTCAGCAACGCCTCATCGCCCGGCGCGAAATGCGGTACGCCAAAGGCCTGCTGCGCCATCGCCAGCAGCTCTGACGGGTATTCGCCTTTCAGCACCGGATCGTACAGCCAGTGGGTGAAGATCCCTTCGGCGATCTCGCAAGCGCGACGATCCTGCGGTGAATCGCTGATCGGATCGTTCGGTTGCAGCACGTTGACGAAGCCGATCTGGCCGTTGATCTTCATTTCACGGAAGCTTTTTACCGCACGGGCGTTGGCCAGGAACACATGGTGACACGCCTGAATGCCCTTTTTCGGATCGGTCAGTTTGGGTGGGTGCGCCCCGGTGAAATAGCCCATGCCGATAAACACGATGGTTTCATTGAACGTGGACCAGAGTTCGACCCGGTCGCCAAACCGCGAGTAACACAGCCGCGCATACTCATCAAAAGCATCGACGATCTCACGCGATTCCCAACCACCAAACGCGTCCTGCAACGCCTGCGGCAGATCCCAGTGGTAAAGGGTGATCATCGGTTTGATATTGTGCTTGAGCAGTTCGTCGATCAGATCGCTGTAGAATTGGACCCCGGCCTCGTTCACTTCGCCCCGACCTTGTGGCAGCAGCCGTGGCCAGGAAATCGAGAATCGGTAGGTCTGCATACCCAGTTCGGCCATCAGCGCCACATCTTCACGGAAGCGATGATAGTGATCGACCGCCACGTCGCCGTTAGTGCCCTGATAAGTGGTGCCTGGCAGGTGGGAGAACAGGTCCCAGTTGGACAGGCCTTTGCCGTCGGCATCATAGCCACCCTCGACCTGATAAGACGCGGTCGCGGCTCCCCAGAGAAAATCTTTCGGAAATACGCTCATTGGTTTTTCACCCCGTTTTGCTCCAGTAATCGGTAAATTCTCACCAGTTCCTCCACCAGATCGCGCGCCAGCATGGCATTCATGATGTGGTCCTGCGCGTGCACCATAATCAGGTTGACCGGCAGCTTGCCCTCTCCTTCGTCAAAACCGATCAGCTCGGTCTGGGTGGCGTGGGCGCGCTTCGCCGCCAGTCGCGATTCCGCCAGCAGAATATCCACCTGGTCCCACTGGTACTTTCGCGCCGCATACAGTGCCTGCATGGCACAGCTGCGCGCCTCTCCGGCGTTGATGATCAGCTCCATTACCGCCGTTTCCATGTCGATCATTCGGTGACTCCTTGTGTCTGTTCAATCTGCTCCGCTTCGCTCACTTCCTGATCCAGCAGCTGTTGCTCATAGACTTTGAAGAACGGGTAGTAGATCAACGCCGAAACCGCCGCCAGCAGCAGCACCAACAGCGCAGCGCGGAAATCCCAACCGGTAGCCCAGGCGGCACCAATCGGCGCCGGAGCAGTCCAGGGCACTACCGAGATCACCCGCCCGATCAGATCCAGCTTCACCGCCGCGTAGGCAATGATCGAGTTGACGATCGGCGCGGTGATAAACGGAATAAAGAAGGTGGGGTTCATCACGATCGGCGTGCCGAAGATCACCGGTTCGTTGATGTTGAAACAACTAGGCACCAGGCTCAGCTTGCCGATCGAACGCAGGTGTGCCGAACGGCTACGCAGATAAAGCAGCACCAACCCAAAGGTGGCGCCGGATCCGCCGATAACGATAAAGAAGGTCCAGAAAGCCTCCATAAAGATGTGCGGCATCGGTTGGTTGGCGGCCAGCGCATCCTGATTGATCCCCAGGTTGGTGAGCCAGAAGGCCTGCAGCATGCCGGAAACGATCACTGCGCCGTGGATACCTGCAAACCACAGCAGATGGCCGATCAGCACCGCCAGCAGGATCGCCGGCAGCGAATCCGCAGCGGAGATCAAGGGTTGGAACAGCGCCATGATCGCCTGCGGCAGCAGCAGGTTGAACTGGTGCTGCACCAGCAGGCTCAGCGGATACAGGGTGATTACCACCGCCAGGATCGGGATCAGCAGATCGAACGACTGCTTGATCTTGGCCGGCACCTGTTCCGGCAGCGAGATGCCGATATTGTGCGCCTTGAGGAAGCGGATCAATTCGGTGGTATAAATCGCCACCAGAATGGCGGTGAAGATCCCCACGCCGCCCAGTGCCGCCGTCGGCAGCATCTTTTCGCTCTGCGGCGCGGCAACCAGCAAGAACGACATCAAGGCCAGCATCGCCGCCATAAAGGGATCGAGCTTATAACTTTGCGCCAGGTTGTAGGCAATGGCGGCAGTGATATAGATGGACATAATGCCCATCGTCATATTAAACGGGGTAAGAATAGCGACCTGATGTTTTTCCGCCGCCCCCAGCCACCATTGGGCAATTCCCCAACTGCTGTCAGCGGAAAAAGGCGGGTAGGCAAAGACCAATAAAAATGAACCGACAATCATAAAGGGCATCGCGGAAATAAAACCGTCGCGGATCGCCATAATATGTCGCTGAGTTGATAATCTCCCGGCTATCGGGCTGATGCGATTTTCAATAAAATTGAATGCGGCCTGGCTGATACTCATGGTTCAACCCTCGGGACGTTCTGAGTCAATGGTCACAAAGCGGGAACCCGGCGGAAACAGGCTGTTGCCGGCGCCCCGGCGGGATCAGTGTTGTGCGATCATCTGTAAGGCTTCGGCGAGAATTTTATCGCCGCGCATCATGCCGTAATCCATGCTGTTTATCACCGCTATCGGCTTATTTTCCCTGTCGGCAATCTTTTTAAAATCGGCCAGCTTATATTTCACCTGCGGCCCAAGCAGACAGCATTGGTAATTCGCCAGCGTGGATTCAAATTCCTCCAGGCCGACGGCGATAATATCAACCTCAATCCCCTGCTGTTCGGCAGACTTTTTCATTTTATTCACCACCATACTGGTCGACATTCCGGCGGCGCAGCATAAAAATATTTTTTTCATCCGTTCTCCTGGGGGCATAGGTACAAATGATTCAGTTGAAGAATGAGTATGGTTTCAAAAACGAAAAAACCGCAACCGGTTTCAGTAACCGGTTGCAGAGTTTGAATGGGTTCTGTGAAGGAGATCCGAATTTTAATTTTCGGGCTTAAACCGCGGAATAACTGAGCAACATTGTCTGGCTAAACCGCTCCCCTTTTGCCAGGCGGCGCAGCCCACCCAGGTCAGCCATGTTATGCCCGTTGGCCGCATGGGACATGGGTTCCAGGCAGAAGAAATCGAACTGATACCCCGGATCGAACGCCGGATCCGAGACGAACAGGAAGTAAACCGGGCAAGCCGGCTGAGTGTTCATTCGTAACCGAGCTCCCTGCTCCGGCCACTGGATCTCCGCCTCGCCATTCCAGCCGCTAAAGCCGTTGTTCACCCAATGACGCGGCAATGGCCCCGGCTGGTTGAAATCCATTTCTTCGCTCAGCGCCGCCTGCTCGCCCGCCAGCCAGTCTTCGGCTTCTCGCCAGTAAGCCCCGGCGGATGCCTGTACCCGAGTATTCGCCGTTAACGGGAAGTACGGATGCCAACCCAGACCATAGGGCATCGGCCTTTCACCACGGTGCTCTACCGCCAGTTCGATACTGAGTTGCTGCTGATGAAGCGTGAAATATTGCTCTACCTGATAACGGTAAGGGCCATCCTCATGCCTATAGCGCAAGTGAAGGGCATCGTCAGCTTGTTCCACACATTGCCATTCCTGCAGCCAGCCATCACCATGCAGATAATGCCGATCCCAATCGGTATTAGCGCTGAGCCGGTAGTCTTGTTGTTCGAAGCTGAAGCGGTTTTGATTGACCCGATTGCCGAAGGGGACCAGCGGAAAACACCCCGATTGCAGCGCCGGTGTGGCGTCGCTCACTGCCGCAGGCCGCAGCAGAGGGATCTCTCCCTCCGGTGTGTGGGCGGTGAATTTCAGCACGCTGCCGCCCAGCGAGGAAACCACCAGCGAGACGCAGCCGTTATCCAAACGAAACAGTGCCATAGTGCCTCCTGACGTTAATCGGCGAAGTTAATCACCACTTTGCCGCACTGTCCGGAAGCCATCAGCGCATAGGCTTGCGCGGCCTGCTCGAGCTTAAAACGGTGGGTAATGGCCTGATGCGGATGCATTTTCCAGTCGTGCAGATCGGTGCAGCATTTTTCCATATGGTACAGGCTGGTGACCCAGGAGCCGATGATCCGCCGCTGGTGGTGCATCAGGTCTGCGCTGACTTCAAATTCCACCTTGCCGGTTTCACCGATGTAGACAACCCTTCCCCAGTCCGAAGAAGCCTGCAGCGCCAGCAGGCGCCCTTTGGCATTGCCGGAACAGTCGAGGGTGACGTTGGCACCGCCCGCGGTCAATTCGCGAATGCGTTCGGTCACGCCCTCGCCGGTCAGAAAACCGTGATCCATCAGCCCCAGCCGCTTCGCGGTCGCCAGACGCTCCGGGATAACATCGACGCCAATCACCGTTTTTGCCCCGCGTCCCTTCGCCAGCATCATCGCCATCATGCCGACCGGGCCCAGCCCCACCACCAGCACGTGATCGCTGCCGGACACCTCGCCGCGCACAATGCCTTCATAGGCCGTGCCGACGCCGCAGGAAATAAAAGCCCCGTCTTCGTAGCTGAGCGAATCAGGCAGATGAATCAAATCTTTTTCCTCCGCCAACAGGTAGTCGGCGTGGCCGCCATCCCGCTGCCAGCCATAGGCGGCCTTGCCGGCGCCGGTACAGGAAATCGGATAGCCCCGGCGGCAGTTGCTGCAAAAACCGCAGCCGGAAATATGGTACACCAGCACGCGGTCACTCTCGCGAAAGTGCCGGCAACCGGCCCCCAACGCGACAATCTGCCCACAAGGTTCGTGGCCGTTAATAAATCCCCGGTACAAGGGCTGCTCCGGTGCAGCCGCCGTACCACGGTGCTGATGATAAATATAATGAATATCGCTGCCGCAAATACCGGACGATTTCATTTTAATTAACACCTGGCCAATACCCGGCTGCGGAATATCCAACTCGCGCAGCTCTGCCGTGGAGTTTCCGGGTAAATAAGCCGACAACATTTTTCCCATAATATTTTCCTTCCAGATTTAAAGCGTTATTTTTAGTGGTACATGAGGCTATTGCTTATTGTTCTTCTGCATCACGATAATATTGGCCAGCACCGCCAGTACGATAATCACGCCTCTGACCACCTGTTGGAAAAAGGAGTTAATCCCCAGCAAGACCAGGCCGTTGCCAATCAGGGTGATCACCAGCACGCCGAGCAGCGTGCCGAGCATCGAACCGCGGCCGCCGGACAAGGCGGTACCGCCCACCACCACGGCTGCGATCACGTCAAACTCCAGGCCGCTGGCCGCACCGGCATTGCCGGAGCCCAGACGTGCCGCCAGCAGAATACCGGTGACGGCAGCCAGCAGGCCGGCCAGGGTGAATAACAGGACGCGAATACGCTTGACGTTAATGCCGCACAGCTGGGCGGCGCTGGCGTTACCGCCAATGGCGTACACCGAGCGACCAAAGGCGGTTTTCTTGCTGATAAACTGAAAAATCACAAACAGGATCAGCATAATTACCGCTGAAACCGGCAGGCCCAACACCTGTCCGCCCAGCCAGTCCAGCACCGCATTTTCGTCGATCGGCACCGGCAAGGCGTTGGTCATAAACAACCCCATACCACGTAGAGCACTCCAAAGTCCCAGCGTGGCGACAAAGCTGGGCACGTTGAACCAGCCACGTAATACTCCGGCGACCGAGCCTAACGCCGCCCCCAGGCACAAGGCCAGGATCAACGCTAATGGCAGCGGGATGGCGTATTGCATTAAATAAGCCAGGATCACCGAAATGAAGGCCACCATCGGGCCAACGCTGACGTCTATTTCCCCGGAAATAATAATCAGCGTCATGGCCCAGGCGGCAATGCCGATAGTGGCGGCATCGCGTAAAATATTCATTTGGTTATTCAGTGAAATAAACCCGGTGGCATAAATAGAAAACACCAGGTAGAGCACGATAATAATCGCCAGTAAGCCAAGTTCATTGGCGTGCTTTGATAGCTTTCTGGTTTTGGCTATATTGACTTCCGGTACCAATGTGGACATTGTCATTACCTCCGGTGCCTTCGAATGCGGGCAGAATTATTGGATCATCAGCACTTCAGACATCAGCTGTTCAACATCCACGGGTGAGATAAATTCCTTCACTATCCTTCCTTGCTGCAACAATAAGATCCGGTCGCAGACCTGCGGCAACTCCTCCACTTCGCTCGACACGAAAATAATGCTTTTCCCCTCCGCCGCCAGCTCACGCGCAATACGGTAGATTTGATTTTTCGCTTCGACATCCACCCCGCGCGTCGGCTCATCCAGCAACAGGATCCGGCTTCTGGCGTAAACCCAACGGCCAATCACCACTTTCTGCTGGTTACCACCGGAGAGCGTCATGATCGGCGTGCCGGTTTCCGCGGTTTTCACCCGCATGCGGCCGACGATCGC
The DNA here is from genome assembly GCF_027594825.1 of Serratia liquefaciens. Classification (NCBI taxonomy): domain Bacteria; kingdom Pseudomonadati; phylum Pseudomonadota; class Gammaproteobacteria; order Enterobacterales; family Yersiniaceae; genus Serratia; species Serratia liquefaciens. The sequence goes on from NZ_CP088930.1 coordinate 2,186,226, forward strand.
TGAGGTAACCTGTTTGATCTTCGGCCAGTTCAGCACGCCAAAGCGGCTGACTGAAGGGCTGTCGGTCATCACGGTATTTTCATCCACGCCCAGCAACGGCATGATGCCCTCAGCCTTTCGGTTTTCCGGCGTGTAGGCCATACCGCGTTTGAGCATCTGGGCGTAATTGGGGTAGGTCAGGGTTTCACCGTCGAGGATCAGCTCGCCTTCGGTGAACGGCGTCAGGCCGACAATGGCTTTCAGCAATTCACTGCGGCCTGCGCCCAGTAACCCGGCGATACCCAACACTTCGCCACGCCGCAGCTCAAAACTGACCTGGTGCAATTTGGGCGACAGCGATAATTGTTTAACTTCAAAAACCTTGTCCCCGCCCTTCGGGGCCGTGACGGTTTGCGTATGGTGGTCCTGATGGCCCAGCATCAGGTCGACAATTTGCTGGGTGGAGGTGTTGTCCAGCGCCACGTCACCCGCCACGCGGCCGTCGCGCATAATGGTGCAGGACGACGCCAGCCGACGGATCTCGTTCATTCGGTGGCTGACATACACCACTGCAATCCCGGCGGCGGAAAGGCGCATGACTGCCGCCGCGACCAGATCCGCCTCGGCGTTGGCCAGCGAACTGGTTGGCTCGTCGAGGATCACCACTTTGGGATCCCCCTGGCAGGCCCGGGCGATCTCCACCAGTTGCTGCTGCGCCGGGCTGAGATCGCGAACCCATTGTTGAGGATCGATATCCACCCCGAGCAACGCCAGCGCAAGACGTGCCTGCGTCAGCATGCCTTGTGTGTCAATCACTCCGGCGCGCTGCGGCCAGCCCCCCAGACACAGGTTTTCCGCCACGCTCATGTCCTGAACCAGGCTCAGTTCCTGATAAACGGCCCGAACGCCAAGCTCACCGGCCCGACGCGTCAACAGCGCCTCTGGCCCATCCAGCAACTGCTCGCCGATAAACACCTGCCCGGTATCCGGCCGCTCACTGCCGGTCAACATGCGGATCAAGGTGGACTTGCCCGCGCCGTTTTTCCCCAGCAAAGCGCGAACCTCGCCACACCGCAGGGTAAAATTCACATCCTGCAGCGCCACCACTCCCGGATATCGCTTATGCACGGATTGAATACGAGCCACCACCGGTTGCTGCGCCAATTCGTTTAAGGCTCTGTCGCTCATGGGGGTCACCGACATTAAGGCAAGCCATCTTTATGAGTCGCCAGCCAATCAGCGGCGCTCTGCGAGGAGGCATAAAGATCGATCGGCACCTGCACCACCTTTTGGCCGACCGGTTGGCGGTTGATGGCATTCATCGCCTGAGCAAAGACCAGAGCGCCCATTTTCTTGCCCGAGATATCCACCACCGCCTGCAGTACCTGGCGGTTCACCAGTTCCTGCGCGATTTCAGTGGTCATATCCGAGCCGAACACCACCGTTTGGCCTACCTTGTTCTGGTTGCGCACGGCTTTAACCGCGCCAAGCGTAGCGCCGCCGGACTCGCCGAAAATGGCATCGACTTTCCCGGAGGAGATCAGCAGCTTCTCGCCGACCGAGATCGCCTTGTCCAGCACCGTGCCTTCCTGATTAGCGACGATTTTCATGCCCGGCACTTTCGCTTTTAACGCCGCTTCAAACCCTTTACGCCGTTGCACGCACACTTCGAAAGCTTCGCAATTAATAACCGCAATCGCAGGCTCGGTGATTTTCTTTTCAATAAAGTAATCAGCGGCGCTATTGCCCAGTTTTTTGCCAAACTCATAAGGATCGCCCACCAGATAGGCATAAACATATTTATCTACGCCTTTCTCATTAATGCAGGTGTTGTAACAAATCACCGGAATATTCGCTTCGTTGGCGCGCTTGATGGCCCGCACGCTGCCATTGACCGATACGGCGGAAAGCACGATGGCATTCACGTCGCGCGCAATCATGGTATCGATAAACGAACTTTCTTTAGAAACATCCCCCTGCGCATTGGTTTCTATGATTTCAATTTTTCCTTCGCCCTTGGCAGCGCCGTCTTGCACGCCCCAGCGGACGCCGGCGTAATACCCCTGGGTATCGAGATAAATAGCGCCAAGGGTAGTTTTATCGTTTTTAGCCTGTGCGCCTGCACTGCAAATAATCAGGCCCCCGGTAATGGCTAACAGCACGTGTTTTATTTTTTTTAGCAACATCGTTATTCTCCAGTTAATGTTCATTAACCTCTTGCTGCCTATTTTTATTATTCCGCCGGAGAGCTTTACCGCTGTTCGCCCCCTGGCGGAGCACAGACTCATTACACTAAATGATCAAGCTGATTACTTACCGCCACAGGATCACGCATTAAACTAAACAGGGTTAAGTAAACTCTTTCTCCTTGATGGCAGTAGCGCCTGCTGCGCTGAGCTGCTCCTCCAGCGCCTCCAGCGTGATGCCCTTGGTTTCCGGCACTCTGGCGTAAATAAACCCTGCGCCAGCCAGGCAAATGACGCCATACAACAGGAAACTGCCCGCCGCGCCCAATGCCGCATTCAGCAACGGGAAGCTATAGGTCAGGACAAAACAGGCCACCCACAGCGCAAAGGTACCGGCAGCCATCGCCGCGCCGCGAATGCGGTTGGGGAAGATTTCAGACAGCAGCACCCAGGTGACGGGAGCAAGCGTGACGGCATAAATAGCGATGGCAACCAACACCAACAGCAAGACCGGCAACCCCAACAGCCCATAGGCATAAGCCGCTGCCATCAGCAGGTAGATCACCGTTAATCCGCTGGCACCGATCAGCATCAGCCGGCGGCGGCCTATGCGATCCACCAGCGGCAGGGCCAGCAGGGTGAAGATCAGATTGATCAACCCGGTGGCGACGATCGATTTCAGCGTGTCGTTAATATCAAACCCTGCCGAAGCGAAGATCTCCTGCGCATAGTTAAAGATCACGTTGATGCCGCACCACTGCTGGAATATCGCCAACACAATGCCAATCACCAGCACCGGCCGCACGTCGCTGCGCAACAGTGCGCTGAGCGGCACCTTGCGACGGTCCTTGTCCAGCGTATGGCGGATTTCCGCCAGCGTTTGCTGCGCATAACCTTCATTGCCGATGCGTCGCAAGACCTTCTGCGCCTGCTCGTGGCGACCGACCTTCGCCAGCCAGCGCGGCGACTCCGGCACCGCCAACATCAACAGCAGGAAGGCCAGCGCCGGCACCAGCTCGGCGCCAAACATGTAGCGCCAGCCAACCTGACCGTTCCAGCTGGTCAACAGCTCCGCCTGACCGGCATTGGTCGCCACCGGATCGGCAATCAGCAGGTTGATCAACTGCGCTGCCAGCACCCCAATCACAATGGTCAGTTGGTTCACCGCAACGAAGCGACCCCGCTGCGCCGCCGGGCTGATTTCGGCGATATACACCGGCGACAGCGCCGAAGCCAGGCCAATACCGACGCCACCGACAATGCGGTAAATGATAAAGGCGTCAAAACTGGTGGCCACGGCGGTGCCCCAGGCCGAGATCACAAAGGTCAAAGCGGCGAGCGCCAGCGGCAACTTGCGACCAAAGCGATCTGACAGCAGGCCCGAGATCACCGCGCCGAAAATACAGCCCACCAGCGCCGAACTCATCGCCCAGCCGGACTGGGCGGGATCGGTAATGCCAAAATAGGCCTCGTAGAAGGGTTTGGCTCCGCCGATGACCACCCAGTCATAGCCGAACAGCAGGCCACCGCAAGCGGCGACCAGGCAGATAGTCCAGACATAGGGCATGTTCAGTTTATTCGTCACATTCGTCCCCTTTCAGCATCAGTTGGCCAAAACTTCGGCCAACAGGCTGAATAAACGCGCTTTGTCATGCGCAGGATTGATCGCCAGCAACTCGCTCAACGTCTGCTGCGCCGCCGGTAGCTGCCCTAACCCCAGCTGCGCCAACGCCGTAACCAACAGGCAGTGCTGCTGATGCGCCTGTTGCAGGTCATTGTCCAAGGCCATCAGATCCGGCAGCGAAACGGCAAAGAAATCGGCGCCAGGCGCGGCCCCTGACTGCTGGCTTGCCCATTGCTGCATTTGCCAGAATTGCTGTTCGGCCTGCGCCGACTGCCCGAGTTGCTTTTGCGCCATGCCGCGATAGAACAAATAATCCACCGGCTGGTCGTTGTAGTAGCGGCTCTCCGTCAGATCGCTGTGCCCGACGCAGGCCCGTTGCCAGTAGCCGGCGGCCGCATCGAGCTTGCCTTGTCGCGCGGCGCAGATACCCAGCCAATAGTAGATGTCGTTGTCGCTTTGCCCGGCCAGGCGGCCTTCCCCCAGATTCTGCGGGTAGTGCAATGCCGACTGCAGCAACTCATGCGCCTGCTGCGGTTCCCCCCGTTGCAATGCCTGGAATGCCAGCCGCTGCAGGTTGATCAGATACTGACCGGTCACTTTGCCTTCGCCGCCTTCCCACGGGTGGAACTCACGCTGTTGCAGGATCCGCTGCGCATCGCTCAGCCGACCGCATTGGTTGTAAAGGCTCAGCAATTCGGCGGTCAGGTCGTCCCGACGGGCCACTACCGGCAAATGTTGCTCCAACATAGCCAGCCGTTGATCAGGCGCAGTACCCAGGCGCTTGTTCAGTTGATCCAGTTCGAACAGCAGGCGAGCGTCATCAGGCTGCAGGGCAAAAGCCCGCTGCAGATGAGCCAGCGCCACATCATGCTGTTTGAGCTTATTGAAGGCGTAGATCCCCAGATTACGCCAGGCATCGGCAAACGTCGGTTGCCGCTCCACACAGCTCTGCCACAACGCTACCGCCTGCGAGTAGTTGCGTTTGCTGTAATGGAAACAGGCCAGCAGATACTGCGCGAAATCGCACCCCGGCAGTTGGCTGAGCATCTGCACTTCGTTCAGGGTATTGGGGAAACGTACCTGCCGGGCAAAGCTGTTTCGCGCTTGCGTCAATAATCGGTGGTATTCCTCGTCGCTTACCGCGCCTTTGCGCAGGCTGGCCAACATATAGCGCGGCAAGGTTTCCTGGCTGTCCAGCAGCGTCAATAATTCAATCGCCTGTTCTTTGGCTCCCCATTCACCGAGTTGGCCGGCGATGGTCAACGCATTGATCCCGCGGCAGCCGGTCACCGCCTTCAGGCGTTGCAGATCGGCCTCCGCGCGGGTTTGCGCATAGCGCAGGTAGTACAGGCTGTAATGCAACGGGCGGGCGACAAGCTGGTCATCGATATAGTCCAGGCTCTGTGCCCCTTTCCCCAGGCGTTGCAACAGCAGCGCCTTCAGGGCAATCAGCGGATAATGGCTGGCGTTCACGCTCAGGCTACTTTCACAAAACTCCAGCGCCTGCTGATACTCCCCGCGCCGCGCCGCAATCCGCGCCAGACCATAGAAACCGCCCGGTTTGCCATTACCGCTCCAGATGGCACGGTAGAAATCTTCGTAGGCGGCATCGTCGTTGCCCAATTGTTCCTGAGCGCAGGCACGGATCAGACTGGCTAACCCGCACTGTGGGTTACGGTTAAGGTTGTGGGCCCGCGCCAGCGCGTCATCCGCGTAGGCAATGGCAGGTTTAAAATTGGCGCGGTTATATTCCAACGTGGCCAGTGCCAGATTGCAGCGGTAATCGAGAGGATCCAACGCCAGACCCCGCTGGTAGTAATCGAACGCCGAACGGCTGGCGTGGTGATACTGCTCCAGATGCTGGCCGATAAACCAGGCCTCATCGGCACTGGCGATCTGCTCTGCCGCCAACGGTGCCCTGGCAGGCTGCGGCAACTCGGCGCTTTCACTCGCCTGATGCTGGCGATAGCTGAGTACACAGCTGCCCTGCGCGTCCTGCAATTCAATCGTCAGGCGGCCAGAGAAATCGCCGGTCATGGTCTCCAGCAACGCCGCACCTGGGGTGAGATCGACACGCCGGTCGAGCAGCAACTGCTGGTCGCTGTCGCTGCGGATCACCAAGCGGTGCTGTGCCAGTGGCGCGACCGCATACAATCCCCACACCAGCTGCCGCCCGTCGCTTTCCAGTTTTAGCGCTGCACGAGTGTTGGCGTTCTGCACCATGCCCAGGGTGTTGTAGGGCAGGAAATTCTGCACGAAGCATTTTTCTTCGTAGGCATCGAGCCAGGTGAAATCCGGTTGGTTATCGGTGTAAACCCCGGTCATCAGCTCAATGTAAGGACCGTTATTGTCGGTCAGGCTGCGATCCCAGGCCTGACCAAATTCGCCGTGGCCCCAGCTCCACTGTTTCTTGCCGGGCGACACGTGGCGATCGGCGATATGCAGCAACCCGCCCTGCTCATCGTGGCTGTAAGCGCCCACAAAGTCATAGTCCGACTTATGCGCCATGTAAGACGTCGGTACCGGGATATTCTTGTAGCGTGAAATATCCACGCCGGCCGAATAATCCACCTTGTAATAGGTGCCGGTGGCAATAGGGAACGAAGAGACATCACGCTTGCCATGGTCAAAAACGGCGGTCACATCCGGCGGGAACACGCTCTGGTGATCGTCCCCGCCTTTCACCGCCGGGTTGGCCCACCACAGGAAATGGCGCGGCGTCGGGTTGGCATTGAAGATCCTGGCGCTGATTTCGATCAGCGCGCGGTCAGGATACAGCGTGAAACCGGCCATCACCTGCAGCCCGCGCATCGGCTCCACTTCCCCCAGCCAGACGGTCTGCGCACCGCTATCGTGCTGCTGGATCTGGCAGTCCACCGGCATATAGGTGGTCGGGCGATGGTGTTGCGGCCAGTTGAACTCGATCCCCCCCGAGATCCACGGCCCCAGCAACCCCACCAGCGCCGGCTTCACCACTTCGTTGTGATAAACAAAATCACGCTGCTGCACTTTGTCGTAAGCCCGATGAATACGCCCGCCCAGCTCCGGCAACAGCATCACGCGCAGGTAGTCGTTTTCCAGATACACCGCCTGATAGCGACGCAGGGATTTTTCACCGCTCAGGGTGTCAATAACGCCATAGGGATAAACCGCACCGGACGATCCCTGATAGACCCGATTTTCCAGGAACATCGGGTGCGAATCCTGCTCGCCGGTGCCGTAAGTGGGTAATTCAACCTGCTCTTGCCAAACCTTGACTGTCCCGTGCATGTTTTCCTCACTAAAAATACTGAAGGTTGCGTTTCAGGCAGTCTAGATGACAGAATTGCTTGCTTTCTGCGCTACCATCACGCAATACAGTAAACGAGGTTTAATGAATGGCATTGCAAGGGTTGAATAACCAACGGGTGCGCAATTTTAATAAACGGGTGCTGTGCGCGCTGCTGTATCGGGAAAAGATCGCCAGTAAATCGACGCTGGCACGGCTTTCGCAGCTGTCTATTCCCGCCGTCGGCAAAATTCTTGATGAACTGCAGGCAGAACGGCGGGTTGAGCACGACCAGCAGAATTTACACCGTCGCGGCTTGGGGGGCGGCAGTTACCGCATCGCCGCCGCCGGGCAACGGATCCTGTGCCTGAACGTGTCGCCCTATCTGATTGAAAGCATCGTGGTGGATGGCCTGATCACGCCGTGCAGCGCCTTCACCCCGCAACCAATCGTGGCCACCACGCCGCAGGCGATGCTGCAGGAAATGGTGCAAATCTATCATCTGCACAGCCGCCAACAGGGCATGCCGCTGAAAATAGCCTTGTCGATCCACGGCCAGGTCAACCCGCTGACCGGCGTGTCGCAGCGTATGCCACAGGCCCCGTGGGAAGGACCGGTGGAGATAAAATACCTGCTGGAAGAGCGCCTGAAGACCGAGGTCTTGCTGGATAACGACTGCGTGATGCTGGGGCTGGCGGAAAAGTGGCAAAATAACGCCAATGCGCAGGACTTCTGCGTGATTAACGTCGATTACGGCATCGGCTCGTCGTTCGTGATTAACCAGCAGATTTACCGGGGCAGCCTGTTCGGCAGCGGCCAGATTGGCCACACCATCGTCGATCCCGATGGCAGCCTGTGCTCCTGTGGCCGTTACGGCTGTCTGGAAACCATCGCCTCGCTGTCGGCACTGAAGAAAAAGGCGCGCATCCAGCTAAAGGTCGCCCCCAGACTGCCGCCCGAAGGCGAAAGGCTTAAAACTCCCACCACCGCCGAATTGATCGCCCGTTATCATCAAGGGGATGCAGCCTTGCAGGTGTTGGTGCAGCGTGCCGCCCAGGCGATTGGCCTGAGTCTGTATAACTTCCTAAATATCTTAAATATTAACCGTATTTACCTTTATGGCCGCAGCTGTGGCTTTGGTCAGGCCTGGCTGGAGACCATCATCAGCCAGACCGGGTTCAACCCCTTCGATCGTCACGACCAGATCCAGACTCAAGCAACGCACATCGGTTTTGGTCAGCTGACGCGCGCGCAGCAGGTGATGGGAATTGGCTATCTGTATGTCGAACAGGCACTGACGGAGATGCTATGATGCCGACTTTATCCCAGCAAAAACAATACGGAGCACCATGAAACCCACCCTACGACTCTGGTCGCGCGCAGGCGTGATATGCCTGATGCTGATCCTGGCCGGTTGTTCCAGCAAAAAACCGCGCACCAGCTATGATGCTCATGCTTTTGACGATGCGATCGAAGATGCTGCGGATAAATACGATGTCGATCAAAAACTGATCGCCGCGATGATCAAGGTGGAGTCCGGCTTTAATCCGGCGGCAATCAGCCGCTCCAATGCTATCGGCCTGATGCAGTTGAAAGCCGACACCGCCGGCTGTGACGCCTACCGTTACAAAGGGAAACGCGGCTGCCCGGACGACGACGACCTGCTGGATCCGGACACCAATATTGACCTCGGTGCCGCCTACCTGGCGGTGCTGCAAAAGCAGCAGCTTAAAGGCATCGACGATCCTGTCACGCTGCGTTACGCCACCATCATCGCCTACGTCAACGGCACCGGCGCACTGCTGCGGACCTTCTCCAGCAACCGTCAGCAAGCCATCTCGATGATTAACAATCTGTCGCCGGAAGCCTTTAACTGGCACGTGCGCAAATACCATCCCGCACCGCAGGCACCGCGCCATTTGATGAAAGTCGAAGCGGCCTACGAGCAGCTCTGATTTTCAAAAGCAAAAAAGGAGAACCCGAGGGTTCTCCTTTTCATTTAAGCCAGTGCCTGACCGTTATGGTTTGCCGTTGCGAATCGGCTTGCGCGGCGGCTTATTGGACGGCGTACGCTGACGGGTGATGTCAGTGTGCTTGGTCAGCGCCGGACGAGTATGGCGCTGCAGCCGCTTGGCTTCGCGCTGTTCGTCAATGCTTGGCGCCGGCACCAGACACTCGCGACGGCTGCCGATCAGGTGTTTCATGCCCATGTCTTCCAGCGCGGTGCGGATCATCGCCCAGTTGGCTGGATCGTGATAACGCAGCAACGCCTTGTGCAGACGACGCTGACGATCGCCTTTCGGTATCACGACATCTTCACTCTTATAACCCACTCTGCTCAACGGGTTTTTGCCGCTGTAATACATGGTGGTGGAGTTCGCCATCGGTGACGGATAGAAGTTCTGCACCTGATCGAGACGGAACCGGTTTTTCTTCAGCCACAGCGCCAGATTCACCATATCCTCATCACGGGTGCCCGGATGCGAAGAGATGAAATACGGGATCAGATACTGCTCTTTGCCCGCCAGCTTGGAGTAATGGTCAAACAGCTGTTTAAACCGGTCGTAGCTGCCCATGCCCGGCTTCATCATTTTCGACAGCGGACCTTCTTCGGTGTGCTCCGGTGCAATCTTCAGGTAGCCGCCAACGTGGTGGGTAGCCAGCTCTTTGATATAGCGAGGATCTTCTACCGCCAGATCGTAACGCACGCCGGAGGCGATCAGGATCTTCTTGATGCCTTCCAGCGAGCGCGCACGGCGATACAGCTTGATGGTCGGTTCGTGGTTGGTGTCCATGTAGGTGCAGATTTCCGGGTACACGCACGAGGCGCGGCGGCAGGTCTGCTCAGCGCGCGGGTTGGTGCAGCGCAGCATGTACATGTTGGCGGTCGGGCCGCCCAGATCGGAGATCACACCGGTAAAGCCCGGCACTTTGTCACGAATTTCTTCGATCTCGCGAATAATTGAGTCTTCCGAACGGCTCTGGATGATGCGCCCTTCGTGCTCGGTGATCGAACAGAATGAACAGCCGCCATAGCAACCGCGCATGATGTTGACCGAGAAGCGGATCATGTCATAGGCAGGAATGGTTTCCTTGCCGTAGGACGGGTGCGGAATACGCTGGTACGGCAGGGCAAACACGCTGTCCATTTCCGGCGTGGTCAGTGGGATCGCCGGTGGGTTGATCCACACGTAACGGTCGCCGTGCGACTGCATCAGCGCACGGGCACAGCCTGGGTTGGTTTCATGGTGCAGAATGCGCGAAGTGTGGGCATACAGGACCTTGTCGGCTTTCACCTTTTCAAAAGACGGCAGCAGCACATAGGTTTTTTCCCACGGCTTGGGCTTGGCGGCGCGCACGGTGACCGGTTTGGCTTCCGGCTCCGGTTTACCGCCGTCGGCACAGGGCAGATCGTCGCCGTAAGGGTTGGGGATAGGCTCAATGCGGCCCGGCTTGTCCAGACGGGTAGAATCCACACCGGTCCAGCCCGGCAACGCGCCTTTGCGCATCACCGCCGTGTTGCGGATGTCGTGGATTTCACTGATTTTCTCGCCCGCAGCCAGGCGGTGTGCCACTTCCACCAGCGGGCGCTCGCCGTTGCCGTAAATCAGCATGTCGGCTTTGGAATCCACCAATACCGAACGGCGCACGGTATCCGACCAGTAATCGTAGTGAGCGATGCGACGCAGGCTGGCTTCAATGCCGCCCAGCACGATCGGCACGTCTTTATAGGCTTCTTTGCAACGTTGGCTGTAAACCAGCGTCGCGCGATCCGGACGCTTACCGCCCACGTTGCCGGCGGTGTAGGCATCATCGTGGCGCAGTTTGCGATCGGCGGTATAACGGTTGATCATCGAATCCATGTTACCGGCGGTGATGCCGAAGAACAGGTTCGGTTTGCCCAACCGCATGAAATCTTCTTTATTGCTCCAGTCCGGCTGCGCAATGATGCCGACGCGGAAGCCCTGCGCTTCCAACATGCGGCCGATGATCGCCATACCAAAACTCGGGTGGTCGACATAGGCGTCACCACTGATAATGATCACATCGCAGCTATCCCAGCCCAGTTGATCCATCTCTTCGCGCGACATCGGTAAAAACGGCGCGGTGCCATAACATTCGGCCCAATAAGGCTTATAGGAAAACAATTCACGATCGGGTTGGATCAGGCTGGTAGTGCTCATTCTGGTGCTCTTTCACAGGTTAATTAATCGCCGGGCGGCGATTATACGCACTAGTGACAAAAAGAGCATGGTTATTTCACCGCTGGCCACAGCATCTCGGGCTTCCCTCTCGACTCCACGCGTCTGCGCGGTCATCATAGCGCATTCTGTTCGGCCCACCGGCCGACAGCGGAGGAAATTAATGAGCGAGTTTTTAGCAGTAAAACCAATTCTGGCCCTGGGCAGCGCGATCGTTGAGGTGACGCTGACGCAGGAGCAAAAAGTAGGTGGCTGCGCGTTTAACGTCGCGCGGGCGCTCAGACGCCTGCAGGTCCCGGTGATCAACGGCATGCCGGTTGGCAACGGAGTATCGGCTGCGGCGGTTGAGGCCGAAATGAATCATCTGGATATGCCGGTACTGTTGCGCCATGGTCAAATGGACAATGGCCGCCGCCAGACACGGATGCACCCCAACGGTGAGTCTCTGTCGGTGGTCGAACCCGGCTGCGAAACCCAGTGGAATAAAGCCCAGTTGGGCACGTTGCCCCTGACGGAAGACACGCTGATTTACATCAGCGGCGAGCAGTTGGCCGGAGAAAGCGGCGAGGCCGTACGCGAATGGCTGACCAGATTGCCGTTCGACCAGTGGCGACTGATCGATCCCGGCCCGGGCATCGCTCAATTGGATGAAGATTTCTTTGCCATGCTCAGCGACAGCCATAGCCTGCTGACGCTGAACCGTAGCGAAACAGTAACGCTGTGCGGCGCAGGTGATACGCTCACCCTGGCCCAGGAGTTTGCCAGCGCGCACAATATCACGCTGATCTGTCGGTTGGATTGCGATGGCGTCTGGATATGCCGTGGCGATACCCCGCCGCTCCAGGTAAAGACCCACCCGGTGGACGTCGTCGACACCCAGGGTGCGGGCGACGCCCACTGCGCCGGCCTGCTGGCCGGGCTCTCCGCCGGTTGGCCGCTGCCGCAGGCGGTCGATTTGGCTAACCGCGTGGCCGCCTGCATGGTGGCCAGTCGGGGTGCAAGCAGCGCGCCGGACTGGCAACAGCTGCAACGGCATTTTCCCGGCGTTTGACGCCAACTGGGCACGGTTTGCGTGCCCCTCTCCTTTTTCTAATGCGCTCGCTCGACCGGCCCAACGTACTCCTCCGGCCGGTGCTGATAGTTGAAGGTCAGCGCAAAGATGATCCCCAGCACCAAGGTATACAGCGCGAAGATCAACCAGATGCTCTGCCAATCTTTTACGCCGTCGTGGGTGAAGAAATCCACCACTTCGCCGCTGGCTATCGCCCCCAGATACGCGCCGATACCGTTGACCATGGTCATGAATAACCCCTGTGCGCTGGCACGGATGCGGCTATCGGCCTCTTTCTCAACGAAGATAGCCCCGGAAATATTAAAGAAATCAAAGGCACAGCCGTAAACGATCATCGAAAGCAGCAGCAGCACAAAGCCGAAACCGACCGGGGTACCATAGGCCAGGAACAGGAAGCGCAGCGTCCAGGCCGCCATACTGATCAGCATCACCTGTTTGATGCCATATCGGCGCAGGAAGAACGGAATGGTGAGGATAAAGAACACCTCGGAGATTTGTGACAGCGACAACAGCACCGCTGGGTACCTGACGCTTATGCTGTCCTGATACAGCGGATTGCTCGCAAAATCATGCAGGAAAGGATTGCCAAAGGTGTTGGTAACCTGCAGTGCCGCACCCAGCAGCATGGCAAACAGGAAAAACAGCGCCATACGCCGTTGGCGAAACAAAACCAACGCATCCAGCCCCAGTACGCTGAACCAGCTTTTCGATTTTTCAACTTTGCTGGTCGGGCAATTCGGCAGCGTCAGAGAATAGCAGGCCAGCAACAGTGACACGGCAGAAGCCAGATACAGCTGCATATTGCTCAGCTCAATTCGACTAAAGCCGATTAGCCACATCGCCACAATAAAGCCCAGGGTGCCGTACACCCGCACCGGGGGAAAATCTTTCACCGTGTCGTAACCGTGCTTCTCCAGACAAAAATAGGCAATGGCGTTGGAAAGCGAAATCGTCGGCATATACACCATGGCGTTGAACAACATGACCCAGAACATCACCATCGGCTGCTCAACCTGGGCCGCGCAATACAGCGCAAGCGCACCGAACAGATGACACAGTGCATACAGGTAATTGGCGCGGATCCAGCGATCGGCAAGAATGCCTGCCAACCCCGGCATAATCAGCGCCGCGACGCCTTTAGAGCTGTACACCATGCCCACCTGCAACCCGCTGAAATGCAGGGTATTAATCATGTAAGATCCCAGCGTCACCAGCCAGGCACCCCAAATAAAAAACTGCAGAAAAACCATTACCTTCAGTCGCGTTTTTATTGCCATCACCATCACCTTATTATTTTGATTAAAACGATGATTCACGCGGCCAGGCCCCTGCACCTCGCCGCGGGGGAGCTTGCAGCGTTACAGCGTTTTGAAGAACTCACGGATCAGGCGCATAAAGTCCTCTGCCGCCAGGGCCGCGCAGCTCAGCGTTTGCTCGTGGGACAGTGGCGTATCGGACAGCCCTTCGGCGTAGTTGGTCATCGCAGAAACCACCAGGACTTTCAGCCCGCAATGGCGCGCCGAGAGCACTTCCGGCACGATAGACATGCCGACCACGTCACCCCCCAGCGTTTGCATCATGCGGATTTCTGCCGGGGTTTCGAAGTTGGGCCCGGTGTAGGCGGCAAACACCCCTTCCGCCAGCGGAATACCCACGCTCTGCGCCACCTGGGTCAATTGGCCACGCAGCTCGCTGTCATAGGCATTGGCCAGGCTGAAGAAGCGCGGGCCGAAACGCTCGTCGTTATCGCCAACCAACGGCGACTCGGGCATAAAGTTGATGTGATCGGTGAGTGCCACCAGGCTGCCCGGCGGTACCGACTGGCGCAACGAACCGGCGGCGTTGGTCGCCAGCAGGAATTCGCAGCCCAACAGTTTGAAGGTGCGCACGGCGGTGGTCATCACCTGCATACCGCGCCCTTCGTAGTAATGACCACGCCCTTTCATGCACACGACAGGAACGCCTTCCAGCCAACCGGCAACCAACTGACCGGCATGCCCCACCACGCTGCTGACCGGGAAGCCCGGCAGTTCGGCGTAGTCGATGGTCAGGGTGTCGGTCATCACCTCCGCCAGCGCACCCAGCCCGGAGCCCAGGATCAAAGCCGCTCGCGGTTGGAAGCCCGGCATGCGGGCGCGGACAATTTCAGCACAGGAAAAAGCATCTTCTTGATTAAACATAGTATTCTCTTCTATGGAAGGGTGAAATAATCCCCATAGTAGAGAGCGATGCGCACCGGCGACCAATACATTATTGGCGGCTGATTTATTCCATTCACCTATAAATTGCTCGCATCAGGAGGCCATCATCAACCTAAAACAGCCACAGCAACTGCCGGATCCCAGCCGGATTAACTTCCGCCTGCTGCACTATTTTCGCGTGGTGGCGGAAGAGATGAACTTCACCCAGGCCGCACTGCGGCTGAACATCTCTCAGCCCCCGCTCAGCAAGCACATCAAGGAACTGGAGAGCCAGTTGGGCGTCGAGCTGTTCAAACGCACCACACGCTCGATGGCGCTGACGCTGGCAGGCCGAACCTTGTTTCACAACGTCGAGATGCTATTGGATCAGGCGGGTAATGCACTCAATCAGGTGCAGCAATTGGGGCGTGGCGAAGCGGGACACATGGTGATTGGCATGGTCGGCACTTCGGTGTGGGGCGGGCTGATACCGGCGCTGAAGCGCTTTACCGAACAAACGGCCAACGTCACCTGGGCGTTGAACGAACTGACGCCCAGCCAGCAGATCACCGCGTTGCAAAAGCGTCATATCGATATTGGCGTCTGGCGGGAAGCCAGGGAACAGATACTGCCGGGGCTGACATGCCAACTGCTGGCACGGGAGAACATTGCGCTGGTGCTGCCGCAGGACCACCCGCTAGCCCAGGCAGAAAGCCTGCCGCTGGCGGCGCTGCGGCATGAAAAATTCATCGTACTGCCGCCTCATGAAGCCAGTCTGGGGTTGTACCTGCATAACCTGTGTCTGCAGCAGGGCTTCAAACCGGATATCGCCTATCAGGTCAACGAACCGCAAACCCTGATGGCACTGGTGGCCGAAGGCTATGGCATCACGCTGTTGCCGGACAGCTATGGCCGCATTCCGTGGCCCGGCGTACGTTTCTGTCCGCTGCAGCAGGCACCGTCGGCGGATCTGTACGCTATCCATCACGCCGACAGCGCAACACCAGTGGTTCAGGCCTTTCTGGCGATGCTGCGTAAGGCGACTTAGCAACGTACCGGCGAATTTACAGCGCCGGCTGTACCATAAACTGGCCTGCGCTGCCGCGATCCGCCATTTCCAGCGTCTGGCTGTAGTAGAGGAACGGGAAATGTTCCGAGGTGGACTGATTGAAGTAAACCAGCAGCTCAACGTCCCCGTCGATCCACACCGTGTCTTTCCAACCGCGATCTTCCGCCATTGGTTGCGCACCGTTAACGCGTTTAACCAGGAACTGTACGCCCTGAATGTGGAACGCCTGCGGGGTATCCGCATGGATGTTCCAGCGTTCCCAGCTCCCCTGCTGAGTTTGCACATCGATGCGGTTCATGTCCCAGATCGCCCCGTTAATCCCGGCCTGGCTGTCGCCCAAACGGAATTCGCGGGTACGACTGACGCTGCCGTCCAACAGCTGATCCGCCAACAGGCGCATCGGCAGGTTATCGGTCACCAGCGGCAATAATCCGGTCGGCTTCAACGTCAGCACCTGGGTAGAAACCAGAATGCTCGAAGGCTCAAACAGACCGCGCAGGCGATCCATAATGCCCGCCGCTTCGCCGGCGGTGATGGTCACCTCATCGCCTTTTGACATGTCGATCAAGACTTCGCGGCGTTCGCCCGGTGCCAGTGAAAGCTGCTGTACCGCGACCGGCGCAGGTAAAAAGCCCTGATCGCTGGCGATCACGTTGAGCGGTCGGCCGTCGCTCAGTTGCAGCATGTAGCGGCGTGAGTTGGAAGCGTTAAGCAGGCGCAGGCGCACCCAACCGCGGGAAACTTCGATGTATGGGTTTTGCACGCCGTTAACCAGCAGCGTATCGCCGACAAAGCCCCCCTGCGACGGCGGATCGTATTCCGGTGTGCCAAAGTTATCGAGCCGCTTGTCCTGAATGATCAACGGGAAATCATCTACGCCATAGTGATTCGGCAACGGCAGTGATTTGCTGACCTCGTCTTCGACCAGCCACAGCCCGGTCAAGCCATTGTAAACATGGGGTGCCATGCGGTTGGGGGTGCTGGCGTGATACCAGCACGTCGCCGCGTTCTGGCGGATCGGCAGCACCGGCGACCAGTCAACGTTGGGAGACATCATGCGCGGCGCGCCGCCCACCAACGTACCCGGCACCTGCAGGCCGCTGATGGTCATTGCCACCGGCTCCGGCAGGCGGTTGCTGTAAATCAGCTTTACGTCATCACCGTTGTAAACCCGCACCGTCGGCCCAAGGTACATGCCGTTGATCCCCCACACCGACGCCTTGCGGTTATCCATAAATGCCCAGTGGGCGCGCTGCAAGGTTAAAAACAGCGGTTGGCCACGGCGGGATTCCAGCAACGGGGGGACAGGTAACGGGGTCTGCGTTCCGCTCGCCTCAGCCCTCAGCGGCACGGCTCCCGCGCACAGCGCCAAGCCCGATGCCTGAATAAACTGACGTCGACTGAGTGACATATTTTCTCCATGAAAAGCAATGACTAAACCGTGTGCAAAGACCGGGCCCCTGTTAATCAGATTAGCAGGAGCCCCGGCGTTAACGGCATTTGGCGCCGTTTAAAAGTTCATTCTTTGAAGCCGGTAGGAATATTATTTTCCGGCGGCATTGCGCTGGGCGACTTCCGCATCCAGCTCGGCGATTTTCGCCAGCATCAGCTCATGACAATGGGCCGCCAGCTCACGCACATTTTCTCTACCATAGCCGCTGATATCGACCGGCTCCAACATTTCGACGATCGCATGACCATTATTCCAACGGTTAAGATTAATTTTACCGCTGGTGGTGGAAACGCAGATGGGCACAATCGGCACCCCGGCGGCGATTGCCGCATGGAATGCGCCGGTTTTAAACGGCATCAGCCCGCGCCCGCGGCTGCGGGTGCCTTCTGGAAACATCCAGATCGAAATGTCGCGTTTTTTAAACTGTTCGGCGACCTGTGCGATGGTGCCGTGCGCTTTGGCGCGATTATCACGGTCAATCAGCAGGTTACCGGTCAGCCAATACAGCGGGCCGAAGAACGGCACCCACAGCAGGCTTTTTTTACCCACGGTCACGGTACGCGGCTGTACCGCTTTGGCGGCGGTCACCATATCGTAGTTATTCTGGTGGTTGGCGATGTAAATGCAGTTGCCATTCTTGGCCGCATCGGCCGGTACGCGGACTTCCACCTTTAAACCGAATAACCCGGAAAGGCGGCCAAACAGGTGACCGAAGGTCGCCACATGGCGAGGATCGCGCGGGCTGAACAAACAGTAGATAGAACCGAAGATGCACACCAAAATACAATATAGAGTGGCAAGAATGGCACGCAAAATTAATAACATAACAACCTCATTAGCACACTGCCGACGCAGCCTGAAACGCTGCGCAGATCCCTTTACTCATTCTTTGATTGCAGGGGCTGAAAACCTGCCCTGCATTTTTTTGCTATTTTCCCGCCAGCCGGCGATACGCACAATAATTTTATGCAGAGAAATGTTAACTATTTGAAAATAATTGCCGGTTACGTGAAAAAAAGCGGGCGCAATATGCTGCGCCCGCTGGTTATTCCCTCTGGGTTACTCTTCGCTGTCGCCCGTCGGCGCTCGCGCAGGGGCGTCGATCTCTACGCGGTCGATACGCTGCAGGCCACGTGGCAGTGAGGTGCCTTTACGGCCCCGCTCCGCACGGAACTTCTGCAAATCTTCCGGACGCAGCGTCAGCTTGCGTTTACCCACATGCAGCGTCACGGAAGTCTGCGGCGGCAACACGAACAGCCATGTCAGCTTGTCTTCACCGGAGGCGGCCTGCGCCGATGGGATAGAGACAATCTTGTTGCCCTTGCCCTTCGACAGCTGAGGCAGATCGGCAACCGGGAACAGCAACATGCGGCCCGCCGCGGTGATCGACAGCAGCATATCGTCGTCGCCGTGAATTTCCATAGGCGCCAGCACTTTGGCGTTGTCCGGCAGGGTTATCATCGCCTTACCGGCACGGTTGCGTGCCACCAAATCGTTGAAGGTACAAACGAAGCCGTAACCGGCGTCGGAAGCCATCAGCAGTTTTTGGTCGTCCGCCGCCATCAGCACCTGCTCAATGGTGGCGCCCGGCGGTGGCGTCAGCTTGCCGGTCAGCGGCTCGCCCTGCCCACGTGCCGAAGGCAGCGTCAACGGATCCAGCGCGTAGCTGCGTCCGGTGGAGTCGATAAACACCACCGGCTGGTTGGTCTTGCCGCGTGCTGCGCTGCGGTAGCTGTCGCCGGCCTTATAGCTCAGGCCGCTTGGGTCGATATCGTGGCCCTTGGCGCTGCGCACCCAGCCCATTTCAGACAGCACAATGGTCACCGGCTCAGAAGGCACGAAGTCGTGCTCACTCATCGCCTTGGCTTCCGCACGCTCGGTAATCGGCGAGCGGCGATCGTCGCCGTAGGCCAATGCATCGGCCTGGATTTCTTTCTTGATCAGGGTGCTAAGCTTACGCTCGGAGGCCAGCAGCGCCTGCAACTGATCGCGCTCTTGAGCCAACTCATCCTGTTCACCGCGGATCTTGAACTCTTCCAGCTTCGCCAAGTGACGAAGTTTCAGTTCGAGTATCGCTTCGGCCTGAGTGTCTGTAATGCCAAAACGCGCCATCAGCACCGGCTTGGGCTCGTCCTCACTGCGGATGATGTGGATCACTTCATCGATATTGAGGAATGCCACCAGCAAACCTTCGAGGATGTGCAGGCGTTTCAGCACTTTTTCCAGGCGGTAATTCAGGCGGCGGCGCACCGTGTCGCGACGGAACGCCAGCCACTCGGTCAGGATTTCCACCAGCCCTTTGACCTGCGGGCGGTTGTCCAGACCGATCATGTTCATGTTGATGCGGTAGCTGCGTTCCAGATCGGTGGTTGCGAACAGGTGGTTCATCACCTGATCCAGATCGATGCGGTTGGAGCGCGGCACAACCACCAGTCGCGTTGGGTTCTCGTGATCGGATTCATCACGCAGATCTTCAACCATCGGCAGCTTTTTGGCGCGCATCTGGCTGGCGATCTGCTCCAGCACCTTGGCGCCGGAAACCTGGTGCGGCAAGGCGGTGATCACCGCGCTGCCGTCTTCTTTCTTCCAAACGGCGCGCATACGTACTGAACCGCGGCCATTTTGATAAATTTTGCGAATTTCGTCGCGCGGCGTGATGATCTCGGCTTCGGTCGGGAAGTCCGGCCCCTGCACGAATTCGAGCAGGTCTTCAAGCGAAGCTCCCGGTCGTTCGAGCAGCTCCACCGCGGCGGCAGCCACTTCACGCACGTTGTGCGGAGGGATATCGGTCGCCATGCCCACGGCAATGCCGGTGGTGCCGTTCAGCAGAATGTTGGGCAGGCGTGCCGGCAACATCTTCGGTTCCTGCATCGTGCCGTCAAAGTTCGGCACCCAGTCAACGGTGCCCTGGCCCAGCTCAGCCAGCAACACTTCCGCATACTTGGACAGGCGCGACTCGGTATAACGCATCGCGGCGAAAGATTTCGGATCGTCCGGTGCCCCCCAGTTCCCCTGGCCGTCCACCAACGGATAGCGATAAGAGAACGGCTGCGCCATCAATACCATGGCTTCATAACAGGCGCTATCGCCGTGCGGATGGTATTTACCCAGCACATCACCTACGGTACGGGCGGATTTTTTGAATTTGGCGCTGTTGCTCAGCCCCAGTTCCGACATGGCGTAGATGATGCGGCGCTGTACCGGCTTCAAACCGTCACCGATGTACGGCAACGCCCGATCCATGATGACGTACATGGAATAGTTCAGATAGGCGTTTTCAGTGAATGTGTGCAGCGGTAAACGCTCTACACCGTCATGAGTCAGATCACTCATTACTCAATTATCCTCAGACCGTGGCTTGGCAATCCCTGGACGACAAAGGGTTGATTCTGCCTGCGATAGTAACCCATCAGCGGGGTAGCTGTCACAGATGGCGCAGCAATCATCCGGCGAAGCCAGCGTATCAGGCAGTTTTATGCAAAATAGCGCTATGCGGCGACGCATTTATTGACTCACAGTCAACACTGTTGTGCGCTGGATCGCATTTTTACCTGTATTGCTAACGATTACACTCCTTATCAGCGAAATGTTTCCCGCCCCTGACGCGGAGAACATCACACATTTTAATTCTGACAGGAGCCGTGAAAGATGAGCAATATCCTGATTATCAATGCTAAAAAGCAGTTTGGCCATTCCAACGGCGAACTCAACCAAACCCTGAGTGACGTGGCGGAAAGCTTCCTGCGCGATGTGAAGCATCAGGTGCAGGTCACCGTGGTCGACGACGGTTACGACATCGATGCCGAGGTGCAAAAATACCTGTGGGCCGACGTGGTGATTTATCAGATGCCGGGCTGGTGGATGGGCGAGCCGTGGATCCTGAAAAAATACATTGATGAAGTGTTCACCGCCGGGCACGGCAGCCTGTACGCCAGCGACGGTCGCACCCGTTCAGACGCCGGCAAGAAGTACGGCTCCGGCGGCCTGATCCAGGGCAAGAAATACATGCTGAGCCTGACCTGGAACGCCCCGCTGGAAGCCTTTACCGACCCGGATCAGTTCTTCCATGGCGTCGGCGTCGACGGCGTGTATCTGCATTTCCATAAGGCCAATCAGTTCCTGGGAATGGAAGCGCTGCCGACCTTTATCTGTAATGATGTGATTAAACAACCGGATATCGACAGCGACATCGCACGTTATCGCGCGCATCTGACCGAAATTTTTGCTTAACTAGCATTATGCACGTCAATCAATGAGGTAATGATGATCACCGTAATTGCAGAAATCAAAACCAAGCCGGGCCACCGTGAAACGGTTCTGAAGGCGATTGAGAAACTGGTTCCGCTGGTACTGGCAGAGGATGGCTGTAGCGAATATACGCCGATGATCGACAGCCACACCCAGGCGCCATGGCAGAAGCTGTCGCCGGACTCGGTGTTTATGCTGGAGAAATGGGCCAGTCAGGCGCATCTGGAAAAGCATCTGGATATCGCTCACATGCACCGTCATCGCGACACCATCAAAGACAGCGTGCTGGGCGTGACCATTCACGTGCTGGGCAACGCCCTGTAAGCCCCGTGGGGACCGTCAATCGGTTCCTACAGCGTCTGCGCATCAATATGCGCACTGACGTAGTCCAGAAAACAGGTAATACGCGCCGCCAACTGGGTATTGCGGTAATACACCGCATTAATCGGTTGGCGCACGTCCAGCGTTTCCTGTTCCAGCAAGGGGATCAGTCGCCCCGCACGCTGATCGTCTCGCGTCATGAAATCAGCCAACTGCACTATCCCTTCCCCCCGCAACGCCAACTGACGCAGAGTTTCACCGCTGGAAGCCGATATTGTCGGGGTGATGGCAAAATGCTGCGCCTGCTGATAGCGCAACGGCCACAGATTGAGCGACTCCGGCTGGGTGAACCCAAGCAGGCAGTGCTCGCGCAGCGCTTCCACACTGCCCGGCGTACCATAACGCGCGAGATATTCCGGGCTGGCGAGAATGCGTAAGCGGCTGGAACCCAACAGGCGCGCATGAATGGTCGAATCCCGCAGCGCACCAATGCGAATGGCAATATCGGTGCGCTTTTCCAGCAGATCGATGATCAGGTTATCGGTATTCAGCTCCAGCTCAATCTGCGGATAGCTTTGCCGGAAACCGGCCACCAGCGGCACGATCACATGCTCCATAAACGGAGCGGCAGCGTTGACCCGCAGTTTCCCGGCAGGGATCAACCTGCGCAGCGCCATTTGCTCTTCGGCATTTTCCACCGAGTGGATAATCTCGCGTGCATGGCTGAGAAAGTTCTGACCTTCTTCGGTCAGCTCAAGTCTACGCGTGGTGCGGCGCATCAGGGTCGTATCGAGTTTTTTTTCCAACCGGCTGAGTGCGCGGCTGATGCCGGAGGTGGTCTGACCGAGCTGTTCGGCTGCGGCAGTGATGGAGCCACTGTCAACGACGGTGGTAAAGGCCAGTAATTCTTCGAGGGTGATTTTCATGCATGCCGCCCAGAGTGGTCGGGTGCCGTACGCAGCGCCCCTGCGGAAAGAAGGCCCGGCGGGGAAGCCGGGCCTGACAGTCAGACAGAAAGCTCGGCCATATCGCCTTTGTCCTGCAGCCAGTTACGGCGGTCTTCTGAACGCTTCTTGGCCAGCAGCATGTCCATCATTGCCAGCGTCTGATCCACATCGTCGTCACTCACCGTCAATTGGACCAGACGGCGGGTATTCGGATCGAGCGTGGTTTCACGCAGCTGCAATGGGTTCATCTCGCCCAGCCCTTTAAAGCGCTGAACGTTCGGCTTGCCTTTTTTGCGCTTCAGCTGTTCCAGCACGCCGGCTTTCTCTTCTTCGTCCAGCGCGTAGTACACCTCTTTGCCGAGGTCGATGCGGTACAGAGGCGGCATCGCCACATACACGTGACCGCCCTTCACCAGCGAACGGAAGTGACGTACGAACAGCGCGCACAGCAGCGTGGCGATGTGCAAACCGTCGGAGTCCGCATCCGCCAGGATACAGATTTTACCGTAACGCAGCTGGCTAAGATCTTCGCTGTCCGGGTCAATGCCGATCGCCACGGAGATGTCGTGCACTTCCTGCGAGGCCAGCACTTCGTCCGAGGAGACTTCCCAGGTGTTGAGGATTTTGCCTTTCAGCGGCATGATCGCCTGATATTCGCGATCGCGCGCCTGCTTGGCTGAACCGCCCGCCGAATCCCCTTCTACCAGGAACAGTTCGGTCATGTTCAGATCCTGCGACGTACAATCGGCCAGTTTGCCTGGCAGCGCCGGCCCGCTGGTCAGCTTCTTGCGCACCACTTTTTTGGCGGCACGCAAACGACGCTGGGCACTGGAGATCGCCAACTCGGCCAGCTGTTCCGCCGCCTGAACGTTCTGGTTCAGCCACAGGCTGAAGGCGTCTTTCACCACGCCGGAAACGAAGGCCGCACACTGGCGCGATGACAAACGTTCTTTAGTCTGGCCGGCGAACTGCGGATCCTGCATCTTGA
The DNA here is from genome assembly GCF_027594825.1 of Serratia liquefaciens. Lineage (NCBI taxonomy): Bacteria > Pseudomonadati > Pseudomonadota > Gammaproteobacteria > Enterobacterales > Yersiniaceae > Serratia > Serratia liquefaciens. Next base: position 2,209,763 of record NZ_CP088930.1, read on the forward strand.
CCGACAGCACGTAGGCGCAACGGTCCCAGATATCTTCGGCAGACAACTTAACGCCGCGCGGCAGAATGTTGCGGAATTCGCAGAACTCACGCATCGCGTCCAGCAGACCCTGACGCAGGCCGTTGACGTGGGTACCGCCCTGCATGGTCGGGATCAGGTTGACGTAGCTTTCGGTCAGCAGCTCACCGCCTTCCGGCAGCCACAGCAACGCCCAGTCCACCGCTTCGGTATCGCCGGAGAAGTTACCGACAAAGGCCGCTTCCGGCAGGGTGATCAGGCCGTTGACCGCTTCCATCAGGTAATCGGTCAGGCCGTCCTGATAGCACCAGCGTTGCTCGGTGTTGTTCAGCTTGTCGATGAAGTAAATTTCGACCCCGGGGCACAGCACCGCTTTGGCCTTCAGCAGGTGGCTGAGGCGCGATACCGAGAAACGCGGGCTGTCGAAGAACTGCTCGTCAGGCCAGAAGTGGATGCTGGTGCCGGTATTGCGTTTGCCGCAGCTGCCGGTCACCGCCAATTCCTGCACCTTGTCGCCGTTTTCGAAGGCAATGCTGTAGACGTTACCGTCACGCTTAACGTTGACTTCCACCCGTTTCGACAGGGCGTTAACCACAGAGATCCCCACGCCATGCAGGCCGCCGGAGAACTGGTAGTTTTTATTGGAAAATTTACCGCCGGCGTGCAGACGACACATGATCAACTCAACCGCAGGTACGCCTTCTTCAGGGTGGATATCCACCGGCATGCCGCGGCCGTCGTCGATCACTTCCAGTGACTGATCGGCGTGCAAAATCACGTCGATGCGCTTGGCGTGACCGGCCAAAGCTTCATCGACACTGTTATCTATCACCTCTTGGCCGAGGTGATTGGGGCGCGTCGTGTCGGTATACATGCCGGGACGACGGCGCACTGGTTCTAGACCGCTGAGTACTTCAATGGCATCAGCGTTATAGCTGGATTGAGTCATCGTTGAATTTTTCGTGGTTAAAGGAAGGAACCGGAACCGCCTGCTCAGACAGCGTTGAGCCCTAAAAAATCCACAATCTGGGGGAAGTAGTGCTCGAAACCGACGAAAGCGTGGTTTCCACCCGATTCCACCGTCTGACGGCACGCAGTGTAATAGGCCACCGCTTGCCCATAATCGAGAATTTCATCGCCCGTTTGTTGCAGCAACCAGATTAAATCCGGTGACTCCAAGGGATCGATCTGCATCGTTTTCAGATCGTAAACGTGTCGTGACTCTAACACATATTGCTGGCCGGTGTAGGGGTTCTCGTTTTCGCCAAGGTAGTCAATCAGCAGCTCAAACGGCTTCACAGCAGGGTTAACCACTACCGCTGGCAGTGAAAAACACTGCGAAAGCCAGGTCGCGTAGTAGCCCCCCAGCGAGGAACCGACCAGGCCCATCGTCTGCCCGGCACGCTCCATCACCAGATTTTCGATCATTTCGGCGGCTTCGGCCGGGAAAACCGGCAGCTGTGGCACCAACATTTCGATGTGCGGATGATGCTCGGCCAGCCACGTCTTGAAGGACGTCGCTTTGGCCGAGTACGGCGAACTGTTAAAACCGTGCAGATAGAGCAGTGTAGAAGGCATCAGTACCCATCCGAATCCATGTCGGGGCGGAAGTCGTCGTTTTCCAATCGGAAAACCTGCGTCTCGATACGGCCGTCCGGCAACAGGTCAAGATAGCGCCAGCCGGGCGAAACATCGTCGATGGTAAAATTGGTGCAGTGCGGCTTGAACTGTACGCAGGTCGACGGCGACGCCAGCAGACGACGCCCCTGCCACTCCAGATCCAGCTCCTGGTGAATATGCCCGCACAGCAGCGTGTTCACTTTCGGGTAGCGCAGCAGCACCGCACCCAGCATATGTGGGTTGCGCAGGCTGTGCTGATCGAGCCAGGTGCAGCCGGAAGGCAGCGGATGATGGTGCAACAGCATCAGGGTATAGCGCTCGGGATAGGCCTGCAGGCAGCGCTCCATCCACTCGAGCTGGTACTCGCTCAGTTCGCCGTGCGGTACGCCGAAAACCTGACTGTCCAGCAGCAACACCTGCCAGTGGTCGCCCACCAGCACCTGCTTTGACGGAGTGATACCGGCGTCGGCCAATGCGTCGACCATCGCCGGCTGAAAGTCATGATTACCCGGCAACCAGACGCAAGGCGCCGGCAGACGGGCAATACCTTCGGCAAAATGCCGGTAGGCAGCCAATGAATGATCCTGGGCCAAATCGCCGGTGGCGACGACCAAATCAAAATCCCGCTGCTGCGCCAAAATGGCGTCCAACACCGCGTGATAGCTGCGATAGGTATTGATGCCAAGCAAAGTCTCGTTTTCGCCGGCAAAAAGGTGGGTATCTGTTATTTGCAGAATCCTGACCCTGGCCCCACTTGCCACGGTCGGTTTAAACAGGCTTTCCAAATGGTGTCCTTTGTTATCTCAGTCTGTCTAACAAACCGGAACCGCCATCGCTCCATGCGCCAAACAGTAGCGCAACCAATCAGCAAGAAACTGGTTAATTTGATGCTTTTCGTCGCGTTGATGCAACTTTTTGTTGGGATAATCATAACGCGCTTTAAAGCGATAGATCTGCTGACTTGAACACACTTCCGCAACCATCGCGTCATGATACAGGCGCACCGTCATGGCAGGCAGGCTCCAATAGCTGACCGCCGGGACGGTCTGCTCAATCTGCACCAGCGAGGTATAGCGCGTGGATTCCACAATAGTCAGACGATAACTGGCGCCACTCACCTGATAAGTCACCGTTTCACCCACTTCATCGTTGCGCGGCAGCAAGCGGCGCAATTGCGCGAAGTTGGTTTCGCACAATCTCATCATTTCGGGGAAATCAGGGGTATAGCGCTGTTTCATTAGTTGGCCCACTCTTTTCTCAACGATTCATGGTGCAACGCCAGCCACTGCAATGCAATCACTGATGCCGCGTTATCAATCGCGCCCTCTTCAACCCAGCGGTAAGCCTGTTCGCGGCTGACCACATGGACACGGATATCTTCATGCTCTTCTTCCAGTCCATGGATGCCTTCCGCCGTGGTGGCGTCCACCTCGCCGACCATGATCGACAAGCGCTCGCTGGTGCCGCCGGGGCTCGCCAGATAGCTCAGCACCGGCTTGCAGCGCCCGACCACCACGCCGGCTTCTTCCTGCGCTTCGCGGCGGCATACGTCTTCAACGCTCTCGCCGGTTTCGATCATACCCGCCACCATTTCCAGTAGCCAGGGCGAGCTACTGGTATCGACCGCAGCGATACGCAGTTGTTCAATCAGCACCACCTCGTCACGCACCGGGTCATAAGGCAACAGCACCGCCGCGTGCCCACGCTCGAAAATTTCGCGCTTAATCTCCGGGCTCATGTCGCCGTTGAACAAACGGTGACGAAAGCGATATAAATTGAGTGAAAAAAAACCACGGTAAAGTGTCTCACGTGCAATAATTTCTACATCATTTTTATCGAGAGTAACGGGCGATGGCTGCGAGTGGCTCATAAGCGAATTCTCCTGCGTGAGTATGCCGATAAAATAAACAGTTTTGATGACAGAAACGGCGGGATAATCTTCCTCGGCTTTATGATAGATTGTGAGCCATGATATCAGGTGTGACGTACGCAGCCAGTTGAACTAAGGTAAACAGGCGGCCTGAAAGGTAAAAGTTACGCAAGATGGCACATTCCGCCACCTTATGCGTACAACAGACTCTGTTAGAATCGGCAACTATTTCGTCTATCGTCAGCGCTAACAACATAGCAATATTGCTGCACAACAAGGAATGCAAATGAAGAAACTGCTCCCCCTTCTTATCGGACTGAGCCTGGGCGGCTTCAGTGCAATGAGCCAGGCAGAGAACCTGCTGCAGGTCTACAAACAGGCCAGGGAAAGTAACCCGGATCTGCGCAAAACCGCCGCTGACCGTGACGCCGCATTCGAAAAAATCAACGAAGCGCGCAGCCCATTGCTGCCACAGCTGGGGTTAACCGCGGGTTACGATTACACCAATGGTTATCGTGACAGCAATGGCGTAAACAGTAACGTCACCAGCGGCTCACTGGCGTTGACCCAGACCATCTTCGACATGTCCAAATGGCGCGCGCTGACGCTGCAGGAAAAAACCGCCGGTATTTCCGACGTGACTTTCCAGACTTCGTCACAACAGCTGATCCTCGATACTGCCACCGCCTATTTCAACGTGTTGAGCGCCATCGACTCACTGTCCTATACCCAAGCGCAGAAACAGGCGGTTTATCGCACCCTGGATCAAACCACCCAACGCTTTAACGTTGGCCTGGTAGCGATCACCGACGTGCAGAACGCCCGTTCCAACTACGATACGGTACTGGCGGCGGAAGTGACCGCCCGCAACACCCTGGATAACGCGTTGGAAAAACTGCGTCAGGTGACCGGTACCTTCTACCCGGAACTGGCTTCGCTGAATACCGACCGTTTCAGCACCCAGCGCCCGGAAGCGGTCAATAACCTGCTGAAAGAAGCGGAAAGCCGCAACCTGAGCCTGTTGTCCGCTCGCCTTAGCCAGGATCTGGCTCGTGAGCAAATCCGCTCAGCGCAAACTGGCTATATGCCAACAATAGACGTCAGCGCATCTACCGGCATCAGCAATACCAAATATAACGGTTCCGCTACTAGTGGCCCGGCGAATTCAACACGTTACAGCGATTCCGATGCTGGTCAGAATAAGGTTGGCATCAGCTTTAACTTGCCACTGTACAGCGGCGGCCAGACCAATTCGCAGGTGCAGCAGGCGCAGTACAACTTCGTCGGTGCCAGCGAGCAGTTGGAAAGCGCACACCGCAGCGTAGTACAGACCGTTCGTTCCTCATTCAATAACGTGAACGCCTCAATCAGCAGCATCAACGCCTACAAACAGGCGGTGGTATCTGCCCAGAGTTCACTGGATGCGATGGAAGCCGGTTATCAGGTAGGTACCCGTACCATCGTCGACGTGTTGGATGCCACCACCACGCTGTATAACGCCAAGCAACAGCTCTCCAGCGCGCGTTATACCTATCTGATCAACCAGTTGAACATCAAGTCTGCGCTCGGCACCTTGAACGAGAACGACTTGCTGTTGCTGAACGGCGCATTGGGCAAACCGATTTCTACCTCGCAAGACGTGGTAGCGCCACCGACTGCGGCACAAGACGCTTATGCTGACGGTTATCAGGACAATGCCCCTGCGCAGCAAAGCGCAGCGCCGGCACCGGTTGCCGCTACCCGGACATCTGCGCCGGTGAGCACAACCACTCCGCCTGTTCGCAACAGCGGCAATCCGTTCCGCAACTGATTCGCGCACAGCATTGAAAACGGGGTATGGCATCTGCCAGCCCCGTTTTTTTTGTCTCTGCTTATAGGTTTGGATCCTCAGCCCCAATGGCAGGAGTACACTTCCGTGCGTTTGGGCTGAAGATCTGGCTGAAGATCGAGAAAGGGCTCAAATAACCTGCATAAGTGCTTTCATGTATCCCATCGCATAGGCCATACCCGAGTGCCATGGCGCCTCACAGCTCATCTGCGGCGAATGATCGGGGATCAATACGCCGTCAAATTTGCAATCTTTTAGCACTCGCAACACCTTCGGCATGTCTATGTCGCCTTCATCGATAAAGGTTTCATGGTAGTACGGCACTTTGCCCTTCACATTGCGAAAGTGGATGTAGGCAATGGCATCCTGCTGTGCATACTGCTCCACCGCCTGGTAGACATCCCCCTCTGACATTTCGGCGATAGTGCCAAGGCAGAATTCCAGGGCATTGGCGCGGCTGGGTTGCAAATCCAGCAGTTTTTGATACAAATGCGGTTGATTGACCAACCGTGGCTGACCTCTTACAAACTCGAGCGGCGGATCATCCGGATGCGCTGCCAGCCTGACGCCAGCCTCTTCCGCCACCGGGACAATCTGCGCCAGGAACCACTCAAGACGCTGCCAAAGCTGCTCTGTCGTCGCCACCTCTCTCAACCCCGTAGCCTCTTCATCCACCACCATATTCCACGCCATGCTGGCCGGTAACGGGCTTTCTGTTTGCTCATTGGCCCCGTTCAGCCCAACGGTTTTTGCTCCGCCCCGCGCTTTATTTTCCTCTATTCGACCGGCGACGCCGGCCAGGCTGAAGTTATAGCCAAAAACGGGAATACCCGCGGCGCCCACGTTGCGAATAATTTGTTTAACCGTTTCTATCTGCTGAGTTTTTTTGGGGCCATCAAACAGAATGTCGTCCCAATGGCAGGGATCGAAGTTTTCGATGGCAAAAAATGTCAGGCCGAATTTCTCCATCCGGGCACGAATGTCGAGCAGCTCTTCCGTGCTCCAGATCTCCGCCTGTGCCGTTCCCCACCCTTGAGTGTCGCCCACGGGCTGATTCGAACGAGAAAAGCGATCGTTTCGATGAAAATAATCCACCATGTGCACCACGATATGAGTCGCACCGCACTGGCGAGCAAAGGCAAAGTGCTCATCATCCAGCATGTGCTTGTACAGACCGAAACCCAGTTTCATCACGTTATCTCCTGAAGAAAAAATTTTATTTATAACCGATTACGGATTCGTACCCTGCCCTCAGGCAGAAGCTATCAACCTGTAGGACAGGTTATGGGAAATAAAAATGACAGAAAAGAGGCAAATCACCGCGATGTGATCTTCATCGTCAATATGGCAACGGCAAACCGTCGGAAAGAAGAGGGGGTGATATCATCACGGCTATCGCTTTATCTCGTTTGGATGGGATCCGATGGAGAACACTTCAAGCTGGCAACGCCTGATCGAAGGCGAACTGCCGCCGGCACAGCGCCCTGCGCCGGCAATCTATGCTTCCTGGCTACGGTGTCGCAACCTGATGCAGCCTGCGGTGTGGAAAGCGCCCCACTGCGCGCTGGGCGCCACTTTCACGTCAATCTGCCAGCGTAAGAACGATCTGCTGACGCTCGGCCAGGCGGCGCTGGAAGACGCCTGCGAATACATGGAGCAGCGCCGCTGCCTGTTGGCTATCCTCGACGAAAGCGGCTGCATGCTGTGGCTGTGCGGCGATGCTCTGACCCGCGAACGTCTGCAACAGTTGGGGTTTATCCCCGGTGCCTACTGGGCGGAAGGTGATATCGGCACCAATGCACCGTCGCTGGCGGCGGCGGAGGGTCATCCGATACAGGTACGCGGCAGCGAGCACGTGCGTCAGGCGCTGCACGACTGGTCATTCTGCGCCACCCCGGTCTATGACAACAGCGGCCGCCAGCGCGGGTCGATTGCGCTGGGCTGCCTGCTGGCCGACTGCGCCGCCGGTGATCTGTCCCTGACGCTGGCGCTGGCACGCGAAATCGGTAATTCGCTGAATGCCGACGGCCTCCTCGCCGAGTCCAACCGCCACCTGAATCAGCTTTACGGCCTGCTCGACGGCGTGGATGACGGCGTCATGGCCTGGGACCATCGCGGCTACCTGCAGTACATCAACCAGCGTGCCGCCACCCTGTTGAAACTGGATGAGCAGCAAAGCCAGGGCAAACCGCTGACACAGTTGCTCACGCTGCCCGCGTTGCTCAACCGAGCCATCGTACAGCGTCAGGCGCTGCAGCACGTTGAAGTCACCTTCGAAAGCCAACGGCAGTTTATCGCCACGCTATTGACCCTGAAGCCGATCTTCGACGGCGAACGCTGCAGCTTTATCGCCCTGCTGCACCCGCTGGAAAGATTGCGCCAGTATGTGAGCAGCCAATTGGGGCGCGTCAGCCACAGCTTTGAACAGATGCCGTCCGCCTCGCTGGAAATGCGCCGGCTGATCCGCTACGGCCAGCAGGCGGCGAAGGGGCAGCATCCCATTTTGCTGTGTGGCGAAGAAGGCGTCGGCAAGGAACAACTCAGCCAGGCGATCCACAATGCCAGCGATCGCGCCGCCGGGCCTTATATCGCCCTCAACTGCCAGCTATTGCCGGAGGCCCAGGGGTTGCGTGAGCTGCTGGGCAGCGACGCCAACGAAGAAGAAGCGGGCCAGCTCAGCAAGTTTGAACTGGCCAACGGCGGGACGCTGTACCTGGAGCAGATCGAGTATCTGCCGGTAGAAATGCAGTCGGCGCTGCTGCAGGTGCTGAAAACCGGTGTGGTAATGCGGCTCAACTCGAACCGGGTGATCCCGGTCGACGTGCGGGTGATCGCCAGCAGCGCCGCCAATCTGCCGCTGTTGGTGCAGCAAAATCGCTTCCGTCGTCAGCTGTTTTACAGCCTGCAGGCGTTCGAGATCCAGATCCCGGCGTTACGCCAGCGCCTGAGCGATATTCCGCTGTTGGTGAAACATCATCTGCGTACGCTGGAACAGCATTTCCAGTGCCGATTCCGGGTGGATGACGAGGTGATGGCCCAACTTGGGCTCTATCTGTGGCCCGGCAACGATCTGGAGCTCAAAGGCGTGGTGGAGCGCACGGCGATGATGTGCCACGGCCACCACCTGCAACTGGCCGATCTGCCCGAGCACCTGCTCGGTCAACAGCCCTTACTGGAGAGCGATCCGCAGCCGGGTATGCCGCTATTAACATTGGCGGAAATGGAGCGTCAGGCAATCATTCGCGCGGCCAACGTCAGCCGCGGACAGTTGAATGAAATGGCGCAGCTGCTGGGGATTGGTCGTACTACCCTGTGGCGGAAAATCAAACAGTATCAGATTGATATCCGCCAGTTTAAGCTGCGCGCCTGAGGCGGCCGTCAGTGGCTGAGCTGCAATACCCCGCGCGCCGCATCCAGCATCGCTTTTTGGCCGTTGCGGGTTTTGCTCAGGCAGTCATGCATGCCAATCACCATCGGGATCCCCATCGCCTTCGCGAGGATCGCGCTGTGCGACAGCGCATTGCCACCGCTCAGGCAAATGCCCAGCACCAGGCGGCGATCTAACATCACCACGTCAGACGGCATCAGTTCGTCCATGACCAGGATCGACGGAGCGGTCAGCGTGATCAACGGCAACGGCTGCTGCTGCAGATGGCTCAAGGTACGGCGCAGCATGTCGCGTACATCCAACTCGCGCGCCCGCATATATTCGTCGTCCAGCGCGCGATAGTCCTCGGCTATCGCCTCCATTTCCTGCTGCCAGGCCTGCTCGGCGCTGCATTGCTGACGGGCAATGCGGGTATAGGCCGCCTGCTGCAGGTCCGGATCGTCCAGAAGCATGCTGTGTGCGCCGAAGATCGCCGCCTGCGGCTTGCCAATCAACGAGCCGGTGCGTTCCGCCAGGCGGTTCAAATCACTCAAGGTGTGTTGCAGTGCTTCACGGAGCCGCTGCTGTTCGTTCAGAACGTCGTCGGCGCCAATCTGGCGTTCGATGACCTTAGGACAGAAGCTGTGCGCCTGCCACACCGGGCCGCTGGTGACGCTTTCCGCCACCGGGATACCGTGCAGCGAAGGCAAGCTTTGCTCAGAGACCGTCTCGCCAAAGTGTTGCTCCGCCAGTACGCTAAAGGCCGCTAACGCCTGGTCGGCCTGCGCCCCGTCGGCAATCAGCCGGATGGTGTCGCCATGACGCACCTGCAACAATGCCAGCTGGTTAAGGCTGCGAGGGTTGGCGCACTGGCCCTGCTTTTCCAGCACCAGTTCGGCATCGAACGGCGCCAGCGTTTCCGCCAGCCGCGCCGCCGGGCGGGCGTGCAGCCCATGGGGGTTCTGCACCGTCCAACTGACGCTTTTCCCCTGCGTCAGCGGTAATTCAACGTTTTTGACTACGGGAGGAACGGCCTCGCCCAGCTGCGCCTGTTTGGCCTGCAGCGCGCCCTGCGCCTCGGCCAGCACCTGTTCCAGCCCCGCGCCGGCATTGGCGGCGACCACGGCGGCCAGCGTCCCTTCAACCAACGGTGCCGAACACAGCCTGACTTTGGCGGCCAGCGCCGGATCCAGCAGATCGATGGCGGTTTCGGCGCTCAACAACGCGCTGCCCAAGTCCATCAGCACAACAATGCCCGCGCCCTCGGCCACCGACTCTATCGCTTCCATCACCTTGATCGCATCGGTGCCAATCGGGTGTTCCGCGTCATCGACACCCGCCGCCAGCGCCAGCTTGCAGCCGTCGCCTCGCATCATCTGCAATGCCAGTTCCTCAACGCCGCGAGCCAACTGCGCGCTGTGTGAAACTACAACGATATTGATCATCTCGCCTCCTGCTATTGGCCGGCGACCTCTGCCAGCGTTTTCATCATCAGCATCACCGAAGTCGCGCCCGGGTCCTGATGGCCAATGCTGCGCTCACCCAGGTAGCTGGCTCGCCCTTTGCGTGCCTGCATGGTGATGGTGCTTTCGACCGCCTGCTCCGCCCGCTCACTGGCGCGCTGCAGGGCTTCCGCCACGCTGAGCTGCTGCTCAACCGACTGACCAAGGCTGTCCACCACCGCCCACCAGGCGTCGCACATGGTTTTATCACCCGGTTCCGCCTTGCCGCGCATCACTACGCCGTCAACGCCTTCCTGCATCAGTTGATGCAGCTCCGCCAGATCCAGGCTCTGCTTGGCGTTGGCCGCCTGTGCCGCACGGATGAAGAAGGTGCCAAACAGCGGACCGCTGGCGCCGCCCACGCTGGAAAGCAGCGTCATGCCGGTGTTTTTCAGGATAAAACCAATGTCTTTGTCCGCCACCGAAGGCAGTTTCTCCACCACCTTGTTGAAGCCGCGGTTCATGTTCAGCCCGTGGTCGGCGTCGCCGATCTCGGTATCCAGCCGGGTCAAGAAATCGCGCTGCTGAGTGAACACTTCGCCGCAACGCATCAGCCAATCGACCACTTGTTGTTTGGTTAACGCCATAATTCCTCCTCAGCAACCCCAACGCAGCGCAGGCGTTTTCACCGGCGCATCCCACAGGGACAACAGTTCGTCATCCACCTTCAGCAGCGTGATTGAAACCCCTTGCATATCCAGCGACGTGCAGTAGGAACCGATCAGGCTGCGTTCGACGATCATCCCCGCTTCGGCACAGCGTTCCGCCAGACGGTGATAGACGCCATACAGCTCGGACAGGGGCGTCGCGCCCAGGTTGTTCACCAATGCAATCACGCGATCGCCACGCGTCAGCGGCTGTTTGGTTTGCGCTTCATCACGCCATTCTCCCTGCTGACGATCCCAGACGCGGAGGGTGCGCTGGTAGTGGCCATGGTCTATCAGGGTATGGAACATGTCGTCCACCGCCGCATTGAGGGTGGTAAACGGACGCCGCGCAATGCCCGGCTCGCCATGAATGCCGACGCCAAACTCCATCTCGTTTTCCGCCAGCACGAACGAGGGCTTGCCGGCGGCCGGTACGGTACAGGCCCCCAATGCGATGCCGATCGAATGCCCGTGATTATTGATGCTGTGACCCAACGTCACCAGGCTATCCAGATCGTCGCCGCGCGCCGCTGCCGCACCGAGCAGTTTTTCCATCAGCACGGTATTGGCCACCCCACGACGTCCGGCGGTGAACAGGCTGTCTTTGACCGCCACGTCATCGTCCACCAGCACCGTCGCCACCTGGACGCCGCTGTCGTGCAGCAGCTCGGTGGCGGTTTCAAAGTTCAGCACGTCGCCGGTGTAGTTTTTAATCAGCAACAGCACCCCGGCACCGCCGTCGATCGCCTGGCCGCACTCGTACATTTTGTCCGGCGTTGGCGAGGTGAAAATTTCGCCCGGGCAGGCGCCGTCAAGCATACCTTCGCCAACAAAACCGCAGTGCATCGGCTCATGGCCGCTGCCGCCACCGGACAGGATCGCCACTTTGCCCGCGACCGGCGCGTCGGCGCGAGTGACGAACACCGGCTCCTGATGCATCAACAGCTCCGGGTGCGCCTCCGCCAGCCCCAGCAGTTGCTCTTCCAGTACCGATTCCACCTTATTAATCAGTTTCTTCACGGTTATTTCCTCGTTTGGTCCACGGGACGCAGCCTGCTGCGCCCCTGCGGTATCAGCTTGAGTGTCGTTGCAGCCAGGCTTTGCCCAGCCGATCTGCCGTCAGAATGGCCGCCTGAACGCTGGCCGGCGTGACCTTGAACGGCATGTTGTGAATTGTTTCGCCGGCGGCGCAGCTGGCTTCGGCAACCGCCATGATTTTCTCTGCCGCATCGCCGCTAACCCCCATTTGCGCCAGCGTGATCGGCAAACCGAGCTGCTGACAGAAATCCAGCACCGTTTCGATCTGCTCCATGCTGCTGTTTTGCAGCACCAGCTGCGACAGCGTGCCAAAAGCCACTTTCTCGCCGTGGTACAGATGATGGCACTCTTCAAGCACGGTAAAGCCGTTGTGGATGGCATGCGCCCCCGCCAACCCGCTGCTTTCAAAGCCGATGCCGCTCAGGTAGGTATTGGCCTCGATAATGCGTTCGACCGCCTCCGTCACTACCCCGGCCTCGACCGCCAGCTTGGCCTTGACGCCCTCCGCCAACAGCGTCTCATAACACAGGCGCGCCAGGCTGAGGGCCGCCAGCGTCGATTTTCCGCCCGCCATGCTGGTGGCCTGCGCATCGAAACACGCCTGCGCCTCAAAATAAGTCGACAGCGCATCGCCCATGCCCGCCACCAGCAGCCGCACCGGGGCCTTGGCGATAATGGCACTGTCCATCACCACCATGTCCGGATTGCGCGGATAAATCAGGTATTCGGCAAATTCGCCCTGTTCGGTATAAATCACCGACAACGCGCTGGTCGGCGCATCGGTAGAGGCAATCGTCGGGATCAGCACCACCGGCAGGTGCTGGTAATACGCAATCGCTTTGGCAGTATCCAGCGTTTTGCCGCCGCCGATGCCAATCACACCGCGACAGCCGTGAGCCTTGAGCTCCTGGCCGAGCCGGTCGATTTCCTTATGGCAGCATTCGCCGTTGAACACGCAGGCATGGTGCTTCACCCCGTGCTGTTGCAGGCTGCCCATCAGGGTATCGCCCGCCAGCTTCATCACGAAGTCGTCGGCAATCACGAAATAATGGTCGGCAAGGTTTTTTGCGTATTCGCCCACGGCGGCCAATGCGTTGGCGCCCTGGATGTACTTGCCTGGAGACTGGATGATTCTCAACATAACCGGATCCTTGTAGGGAAATTGGCGATGGTAACGTTCAGATATCAGGTGATGCTGCGTCGGTCTTGTGCCGCCGCGTTGTTATGGACTGACTATAGGGCTTGCCGCTCGCTTTGCGATCTCGGGATTTTTCGTTTCATTATGGAACATTACTTTCCCCATGACGTTCCACAATGAAACCCTGACGCCGCTTTTTTCGTCAGTAAAGCGAGCTGGCGCACAGCCCAACGTATAACTGCGTAAAGAGTGGATTCTGTGGGCGTTTCAGCTTTAATTTTGACCATCTTTCCCCTATTCTTACGGCCACTACTGGGAAAGGGCGAAAACAGCCCGACTGATGGGATTACTAACGATGAAACGGACAAAAAACATCAACCAAGAGACGTTCCGCAAATCCTGGCGCAACTACCGTGTTGCCCCCGTTGCTTTGGCGATCAGCGCAGTCTTTATGCTGGCCGGCTGCGAGAAGAGCGATGAAACTGTCTCCATGTATCAGAATGCCGACGACTGTTCGCGCAACAACCCTTCCATGAGCGAGCAGTGCACCACCGCCTATAACAACGCCCTGAAAGAAGCCGAGAAAACGGCGCCGAAATACGCGACCCGCGAAGACTGCGTCGCCGAGTTCGGCGAAGCTCAGTGTACTCAGGCACCTGCTCCGGCCCAGGCCGGCATGGCCGCAGAGTCGCAGAGCAGCGGCAGCTTCTGGATGCCGCTGATGGCCGGTTACATGATGGGCCGCATGATGGGAGGCTCCGGTTTTGCTCAGCAGCCGTTGTTCACCTCCAAAAATGCAGCCAGCCCGGCTAACGGCAAATTCGTTGACGCCAGCGGCAAGAGCTATGGTCCCGCGACCGCCGGCGGTCGCACCATGACGGTGCCGAAAACCGCGATGGCACCTAAGCCGGCAGTGACCAATACCGTCACCCGTGGCGGCTTTGGCGAATCCGTGGCCAAGCAAACCAGCATGCAGCGCAGCAGCGCGACGTCCAATTCCGGCTCACGCAGCATGGGCGGTTAATGCATGAAACGCGTTGCGATTACCGAGCGTCCGGACTGGCGCGAAAAAGCCACCGAATTCGGCTTCCGTTTCCACACCATGTACGGCGAACCCTACTGGTGTGAAGACGCCTATTACCAATTCACGCTGGCGCAAATCGAAGAAATTGAAAACGCCACCGCCGAATTGCACCAGATGTGCCTGCAGGTGGTAGAGAAAGTGGTCAGCAGCGATGCGCTGATGACCAAGTTCCGCATCCCGAAACACACCTGGGAATTCGTGCGCAGCTCATGGCACACCAACCAGCCTTCGCTGTATTCGCGTCTCGATCTGGCCTACGACGGCGTTAACCCGCCCAAGCTGCTGGAAAACAACGCCGATACGCCGACCTCATTGTATGAAGCGGCCTTTTTCCAATGGCTGTGGCTGGAAGATCAGATCAATGCGGGCAATCTCAGCCCGGAATCCGATCAGTACAACAGCCTGCAGGAAAAGCTGATCGAGCGTTTCGCCGATCTGAAAGCGCACCACGGCTTTGGCCTGCTGCACATGGCCTGCTGCCAGGACAGCGAAGAAGATCGCGGGACAGTGCAGTATTTGCAAGATTGCGCGCTGGAAGCCGGCGTGCCGACCGAATTCCTGTTTATGGAAGAGATTGGCCTGGGTGAGAAAGGTCAGTTTACCGACCTGCAGAACCAGGTCATCGGTAACCTGTTCAAGCTTTACCCGTGGGAATTCATGCTGCGCGAGATGTTTTCCACCAAGCTGGAAGACGCCGGCGTACGCTGGCTGGAGCCGGCATGGAAAAGCATCATTTCCAACAAGGCGCTGCTGCCGATGCTGTGGGAAATGTTCCCGGATCATCCAAATCTACTGGCGGCCTACTTTGCTGAAGACGAGCATCCGCAGCTTGACCACTACGTCACCAAGCCGCTGTTCTCACGCGAAGGTGCCAATATCCAGATCGTGCAAAACGGCCAGCAAGTCGCGAGCGTCGATGGCCCTTACGGCGAAGAAGGCATGATCGTGCAGCAATTCCACCCGCTGCCCCAGTTCGAAGGCAGCTATACGCTGATCGGCAGTTGGCTGGTCGACGATCAACCCTGCGGGATCGGCCTGCGCGAAGATCGTGAACTGATCACCCAGGATCTGTCGCGTTTCTATCCGCATATCATTCTCGGCTAACGGCTCTGTTCTTGAGTAAAAAGCGCGATCTTATCGCGCTTTTTTTATGCTTTTCGCCTGGTGATTAATCGATTAACCTCCTATAATCGAAGCGTCTGTTCTCCTCGGGCGGAGCAACCAGATATGAAACTGACGTCCACGATCCCACCGCAGGTCAACCTGGCGGACGGATGCTTTACCGCACCTGATATCCAACGCAAATCCACGACGCTGGGCAGCCTGGCAGGGATCTTTGCCGATCCCGTGGCCTGGCAAAGCTTGTCGGCGGAGCTTGCCGTCTATCAGGTAGAAATGTTGCCTTCCGTTCAGCAGGAGGGCGAGCTGTTTGTCGGCACCACTCATCTGCAACCCGGCCGGGTGGGCGACGAATTCTTTATGACCCGTGGGCATTTCCACCAGCGGCCAGAACAGGCCGAGTTCTATTTTGGCCTACGGGGTCAAGGCTTGCTGTTGCTGCAACACCAGGACGGCGCTTGTTCGCTGGAACAGGTTTCCCCCGGTAGCGTTCACCATATCCCCTCCTTTACCGCACACCGTTTGATCAACACCGGTAATGACGTGCTCTCTGCGCTGGCGGTCTGGCCAACGGTCGCCGGCCACAACTACGATGCGTTGCAGCCTCAGGGATTCAAGCTGCGGGTCTTTGCCGACGGCGAAGGTTGGAAGGCGGAGGCGCAGTATGAGTGACTCGATGCTGCGATTTGGGCTTGATGTCCGCATTAGCGACAGCCCGATGGGGTTCGGCTATGGCGATGACGTCATTGGCCCTTTGCCGGAGATCCGCACGCTGGAGCAAATCCGCCGCTCCCTGCGCGATCCTGACTGCCAGGGACCAGAGCAGGTGTATGCCATCGCAATGGACGTCGCCAAACAGCAACATTTGGCCGAATTGAAGAAACGCATGTTGCTGTTCGGCATTGTCACCTATGCCAAAGGTCAGTTGGGTCAGGAGCCGATACGCAGCCAGGGACACGTGCACCGTATCAGCGCGCACAGCGGTTGGTCACCACCGGAGCTGTATGAAATCTGGCAGGGAAAGGCGATCATTTACATGCAGGAACGGGTGGAATATGAACCGGGCCGCTGCTTCGCCGTCCACGCCGGGCCCGGCGAGAAGGTGCTGGTGCCGCCGGGCTGGGCCCACGCCACGATTTCTGCCGACCCTCACCAGCCGCTGACCTTCGCTGCCTGGTGCGATCGTGAATATGGCTTTGAATACGATGCCGTGCGTGAATACAAAGGACTGGCGTGGTACCCGCTGTTGCAGGGCGACAATATTATCTGGCAACAGAACCCGCGTTATCAATCCGGCCGGCTGCACGCCATCGGCCCACGCCAATACCATGAATTCGGTCTGAGTGATGCCCCGTTATACTCGCAGTTTGAGGCCGATCCGGCGCGCTTCCAGTTCATTTCCAAACCGGGCAGCGTAGCGGAAAAATGGCAGCGGTTTGAGCCATAACAAAAGCGGGGGCGAATACAGGTACATTCGCCCCCGCTTCTCTATTCAACGACAGATTAAGAGAACAAACCGCAGGCCACCCCTGCCGCCGCCAGGGCCAGCAGCCCCAACATCGCTTTCACCGGTGACAACCCCCGCTTGGCCATCAGGTACCAGGTCATCAGCACCACGATCAGCGGCATCAGGTTAGGGAAAATGCCGTCCAGCATTTGCTGCAGGTGAATATTCACCCCGTCTTTGGTGACGAACTCCAGGCCGGTGCCCAGCTTGACGTAGCTCGCGGCTACGCCGCCCATAACGAACACTCCCAGCAGGGAAAGCGCTTCCCGCAGACGTGAGGACTTGCTGCTGACCAGCATTTCCACCGAGCCGGAGCCCATATGGTAGCCCTTCATAAACAGCCAGTAAGAGCCGGGAATGACGATCAGACTGAACGCCATAATATAGAATAACGGGCCAATCACGCTGCCGCCGGCTGCCAGCGCCATACCGATGCTCAACAAAATGGGCAACAGCATGCCCGGCACCATGGAGTCGCCGATACCGGCCACCGGCCCCATCAGGCCGACCTTGAGCGTATTGATGGTTTCACCGTCGATCGGCTCGCCGTTGGCACGTTTCTCCTCCAGCCCGATCACCATGCCGTTAACAATCGCGCCCAGCTGCGGCTCGGTGTTATAGAACGAGGTGTGGCGGCGAATGGCCTCAATGCGCTGTTGTTTTTCCGGATACAGCTTTTTCAGCGCCGGCATCATGCTCAGGCAAAAACCGTAAGATTCCAGACGTTCAAAGCTCATCGATGACAGGTTGTACATCATCCAGCTGCGCCAGCAACGACGCAGGTCCTGCTTATTCAATTTTGGTGTTGGCGTATCCATCAGAATTCATCCTCATCGTCAGCCTGAGGCGCGGCCTGTGCGGCAGCCACCTGCGGCTCTGGCTTATAGTTGTAGTGAATCAATGCCAGCAGCGCGCCGACAATCACCAGCGCCACCATATTCAGCTTGAGGAAAACAATGCAGATAAACCCCACCAGGAAGTAAATCAGCATGCTGTAGCTTTTAATAATCTGCTTAAGAAGAATGGCGATACCGACCGCAGGCAGAATGCCGCCGACCACGTTCATAGTAGTCAGCACCAGCGTCGGTAAGCTGTCCATAAAGGCGTTGATATAGCGCGCCCCGAAAAAGACGGCGATAAACGTCGGCACAAAGCGCAACAGGAAGTTGGTGACCTGTGGCCAGATGGCGCTGTTGAGGTAAATGCCCTGTTCATCCCCGCGTTCCACCGCCAGATCCGCACGGTGGTTCCAGTAGGAATTGAGTACCATCATGGCATTGAACAGCACGGTGCCCATGATGCCGATAGTTGCCGCCAGGGCGACGGCCACCTCGGGCCCTTTACCGGAAAGAATGCCCAGCGCAATCGCCGGGAAGGCCACAAAGTTGAGGTCGGCCGGCATCGATCCGCCCGGTGTCACCATGGCGATATAAACCGCCTGTACCGCCACACCGATGATGATGCCGGTCTGTACATCGCCGAGGATAGCCCCCACCAGCATGCCGGAGACCAGCGGACGGCTGAGAATATACCAGCCTCCGGTCAGTCCCAGCAGCCAGGGGCTGCTCAGCGCGCCGAGATAGCAAAGTATCCCGATAAGCGTCGCTTCAAACCACATAGTTCACTCCTGCCGTTCAGGCTTATTTGAGTTTCTTTTTTGCGTCCAGCCAACTGAAATGGCTGGCATCCGGGACTAAACGGAATTCGATGGCATGGCCGTGTTCGGTCAGAAAATCGAAGGCTTCCGACTCTGTCACAGTCACGGATTGATTCGGACCGATAGTCACCGCGTCCTTGCGGGCAGACATCGGGCCGACGTTGATTTTCTTGTTGCGATTGCTGAGATCGATCCCTGCCTCCATCAGTCGGCGCAGCGTGACCGGCGATTTGCCAATCACGAAGTACTGCTTGTCGCTGGCGATCACCTTCGGCAATTTTTCTATCGCTTGCTGTACGGTGAACAGCCATACCTTGGTGTCCTGCACTGCCCCTTTCATCACCGATGACAACAACGGATCCGCAGCGACCTCATCATCAATCGCCACGATGCCATCGCAGGGCAGCTCTTTCGCCCAGCGGGTCACCAATTGACCGTGAATGACCCGGTCGTCGATACGTACGAATGAAATAGCCATACTCTCTCCTCAGAAATCGTCCATTTGCGCCGTTGCCGCCGGACGGGCAAGCGCAATCGCCTCACCGCCCTGCGCCACCAGCTCCTGTGCCGCCAGTTGAACATCCTTTCCTTCCAGCAATTCGGCACTCATCAGCAACATCGGGAAATTCACGCCGGTCACCACCGCTATCGGCACTGGCGTATTGGGATCAAAGGCGTGACGGCAGGCCACGTTGTACGGCGTACCGCACAGCATATCGCACAGCACCAACACGCCATCGGCCCCGTCGCTCACCCGGAGCAGTTCGTCAGCAAAATCCTGCTTGAAAGCCTCGATACCGGCGCCTTCACTCAGACCGACATGGCTGGTCCCCGGCAATTCGCCGTAAACCATGTGCGCGCTGCTCAGTAACGCCTCGGCCAGCGGCCCATGAGAAGTCACAATCACTCTCAACATAATGTTTATCCCCTTACCCAGGCTTTGATGGTGCCCAGGGTTTTACCCAGGCTGCGGCCATGAGGACTGATGCGATACGCCCCTACCACAGCCGGGACGATGAAGGTTTCCGCGTAATGCACCACGAAGGGAGCAAAATGGCCCTCAGGGCTTTCAACCACGGCCTCTTCCCCTTCCACCAGGTTCAGCACGTTCACTCGTCCTTCGGTATGGTGCAACACCGGTTCACTGAACCAGTGACGGCGGGTTTCGATAAATTCGCGCTCGTGCAGGCCGGTTCGCTCTTCCTGCCAGCCTTGCCCTTCAGCAACCGGTTCAATCCGGTTGACCAGATGCTCCGTTGCCCAGTCGGTGTCGCATTGCCAGTTGATCACCTGCTCACCGTGCTGCAGATGCACCGGGCGCGGCAGGCCATCTAACCCCACACGGCCCCAGTCCCACAGTTTGAAGGTGAAAATGTACGGCGTAGCGCTGATCTCCAGCACCATGGTACCCGCACCTGAGCAGTGCACCGTTCCTGCCGGGATCAGGAAGTGGTCGTGTTTGCGCGCCGGGAAGCGGTTCACAAAACGGCGATCGTCGAACGCCTTTTCGCCTCTTTGGGCGGCGGCCAGATCGGTCATCATCGCCTGCGGATCGGTGCCGTTTTTCATCCCCAGATACACTTCGGCATCCTGCTCTGCCGCCAGAATGTAATAGCTTTCATCCTGGGTGTAGTGCATACCGAAATGCTGTTGGATGTATTCCGTCAGCGGGTGCACCTGGAAGCTGAGGTTTTGCCCGCCGACGGTGTCCAGCAGGTCAAAACGGATCGGGAATTCGGCGCCGAAGCGTGCGTGCACCCGATCGCCCAGCAGGGGCCTAGGGTATAACAGCACCAAATCTTGTGAGGGGATCTCGACCCGAACGTCACCAAAACGCATTAGCAGGCTGTTTTCCTCGGGCACGCAGTCAAAACACCACGCGTAGTTGGCTGCCGTCGGGTCGAGATCGAACTGTTGTTTCATCCATTGACCGCCCCAGATGCCGGGGTCAAAAAAGGGCACGACGCGGAACGGACGTTGGGTGACCTGCTGCAAACCAGCGTGGAATGCTTCACCGCTCACGGCCTTGGGCTTACCTGCCTGGTTGGTGTCCAACACCAGGTCCGCACGCTGCAACAACGGGGTTTTATGGCGATCGAACACCCGCCATTCCACAAAAAAGGCCCGCTTGTAACGACGCAACACGTCTTCGTCCACATTGGTTACGCCCCAGTTGCCCAGTTCGCCACGGCGAAAACGCTGCTGGATTTCCCAGCGAGCCATGTCGGCATACACCAGCACATCGCCCTCGGTGATCAACGCCGCGCCGGGCCCATAAATCACGACCAGACCACTTTCGACGCTCGCAATTTGATCGCGCAGTTGCTGCACACGCTCATCATCAAAAAACTCAGGCAGTTGATGGCATGACAGCACGCCAAAAACACGATCATCGGTTAAGTTGCGCTCAATCATCGCGTGAATATGCGATTCATCATATTTGGCAAACTCGGAGTTAATACTGCTGGCTGGCTGCAGCGGATGGATAAAATTCTCGCTCAGCTCTGCCAAATTCACCCCAGGGTAGCAATCCACCACTAACAGGGTTTTGCGTAATCCGAGGGCGGCAACCTTGCGGCTGACAGCCTCGACCACCGCCGGCCAACCTTGCCAGGCGGCATGATCAAACCCCTGAACCGCCACTTCCGGGTGTTTGTCATAGCTTGTTGCGTTGCGCTGTTGCTCTGTCATATCCTTCTGCCTATGCACTGAATAGATAGAAAAAGATTAATCGATTAACCTCATAACAAACAGGCTGATTAACGAGATTAACCTCATATAACTGATAATAATCTGCTAAAAAGCTTATAAATCGCGATCGCCGTCACACTCTATTTAACGGAATTGCGCAGAAAAAGGTTAATCGATATACCTTAGTGCAAGAGCCAGTATCGACAGGAGATGAAATGAGCACCATAACCTTGGCGGATGTCGCCGCATACGCAAAAGTCTCCACCGCCACGGTTTCGATGGTCTTGCGCAACCGTGGCCGTATTTCGGATGAAACACGCAAGCGTGTGCTGAGCGCCATCGATCATCTGGGCTACGTTTACAATCAGACCGCGGCAAACCTGCGCAATCGCAGCAGCAATCAGGTCGGCCTGTTGCTGCACGACATCACCAACCCCTTTTATGCCGAGATGACCGCCGGGCTAAGCCAGGAGATGGAACGCCATCAACTGATGCTGTTTCTGGCCAACAGCGAAGAATCAGCCGACAGGCAACAAAAATTTGTCGACTCGCTGCTGCAAAACAGTGCCAGCGGCATGGTGCTGTGCGCCGCACGTCAGACGCCGAGCCTGTTTTTTGAAACGCTGAAACGCCGCAAGATCCCGGCCATCATGGTGGTCAGGCCGGTAGCCGATGCGCACTTTGACTTTGTCGGCACCGATAACTTCCTCGGCACGCAGTTGGCAACCCAGCATCTGTTGGATCTCGGCCACCGCAATATCGCTTTCATCGGGGGATCCATCAACTCCACCACCCGCGCGCAGCGATTGGGGGGTTACACCAGCAAACTGCTGGAACGGGGCATTATGGTCAAGGGAGAATGGATCGTGGACAGCGAAGCCAGCCAAAGCTCCGGCGCCAAGGCCGCGGAACAGCTGTTGATGGCCCATCCGGAAATCACGGCGGCGTTATGCTATCAGGACATTGTCGCGTTGGGCGTGATGCAGACATTACGCAAACTCGACCGCCAGATTGGCCGTGATTTCGCGCTGATAGGGTTTGATGATATTACCGAAGCGTCGTTGGTGCAGCCGGGTTTGACCACCGTATCGGTGGCCTCACGCGAGATCGGCCGCAAAGCGGGGGAACTGCTGTATAGCCGTATTCAGGGCAATGATGAACCGCCAAAACGCATCATCCTGCCGCCTTCGTTGGTGATCCGTCAATCCTGCGGCTTTGCCGATCAATCTACGCCGGCCTGATGCCGGCGTAGTACCTTTAACCGACCTGTACCGACAGCATACTCAGTGCGCTCATCTCGATACCCTCCACCGGCAGAGTTATCGCCTCTTTGCCGTCCCAACTGCCCAGTACGTATAACAGCGGCAGGTAGTGTTCCGGCGTAGGGTTAGACAGCGCCGCGCCTTCATGCTGCATAAAATTGACCAGCGGGTGGTTATCCCCCTGATAATTCAGGTTATCACGCACAAACCGATCAAACGACGTTGCCCACGGATAAGGGGTAGCGTCACCCTGCCATTTCACCATCCGCAGGTTATGCACCACGTTGCCGCTGGCGACGATCATCACCCCCTGGTCACGCAGCACCGCCAGTTTACGGCCCAGTTCATAATGGTATTCCGCCGGTTTGGTTCCGTCGATGCTGAGCTGCACGATGGGAATATCCGCCTCGGGATACATTTTAATCAACACGCCCCAGGTGCCGTGATCCAAGCCCCATTCACTGTCGTCTGCCGTGACGGCGATCGGCGCCAACACTTGCTGGATCTGCGCCGCCAGCTCAGGGGAGCCGGGTGCCGGATACCGGGTATCGAACAGCGCCTGCGGGAAGCCGCCAAAGTCATGAATGGTTTTTGGGTTTTCCATCGCGGTCACTGCGGTGCCACGAGTGTACCAGTGAGCGGAAACGGCAATGATGGCCTTCGGGCGCGGCAGCGTTTCACCCAGATGACGCCAGGCCTGGGTATAGCGGTTTTCTTCCAGCGCGTTCATCGGACTACCGTGGCCGAGAAAAAGTGCAGGCATACGAGAGCTGTTCATACAAGATCCTTGGTCAGTCGCAAACATGATGGGGACTAGACTACGCCGTTTGCCACGGCGACACAGCCGGATAACCGTGATGATGATCTTCAATAAATTTGAACGGTTAAAACGATAGAAACAATCAGCCAAATCCACTCGATTTATGCCTTTACTCTGTTAGTATCAGAAAATAAACGATAATTTCAGCATACAAGGAGACGACCATGTCCGTACCTCTGCTCCTGACCTTGCTGGCCGGCGGTGCCACCTTTGTCGGCGCCCTGTTCGGCATTATTGGCCAGAAGCCTTCCAACCGAATGCTGGCTTTTGCTCTCGGGTTTGCCGCCGGGATTATGTTGCTGATATCGCTGATGGAAATGCTGCCCGCGGCGCTGCACACCGTCGGCATGTCGCCCATGCTGGGTTACGGCATGTTCATGCTTGGGCTGCTGGGCTATTTCGCGCTGGACCGCATGCTGCCGCACCAGCACCCGCAGGACCTGATGCAGCAGCCGCTCAAGCCGCACAACCTGAAGCGCACCGCCGTGCTGCTGACGCTGGGCATCAGCCTGCACAACTTCCCGGAAGGTATCGCCACCTTCGTCACCGCCAGCGCCGATCTGGAACTGGGCATGGGGATAGCGTTGGCCGTGGCTATCCACAATATTCCTGAAGGTCTGGCGGTGGCCGGGCCGGTGTATGCCGCAACCGGTTCCAAGACCAAAGCCCTGCTGTGGTCCGGTATTTCCGGCATGGCAGAGATTCTCGGCGGCGTGTTGGCGTTCCTGCTGCTTGGCCCGATGATTTCGCCGGTGGTGATGGCGTCGATTATGGCGGCGGTTGCCGGCATCATGGTGGCGCTGTCGGTTGATGAACTGATGCCGTTGGCCAAAGAAATCGATCCGCACAATAACCCGAGCTACGGCGTGCTGTGTGGGATGGCGGTGATGGGATTCAGCCTGACGCTGTTGCAAAGCGGCGGCATAGGTTAACGATTTTCCGCCACAAAAAAAGCCGCATTACGCGGCTTTTTTATCGTCAGAAAGTCAGTCCGTTATCAGCTGGCTTTCTTTTCGTGAGCCTGGCGGTAAGCCACCAGATCTTCGATGGTCAATACGGTCATATCATGCTGCTTGGCAAACACGATCACTTCCGCCGCATGCGCCATGCTGCCATCGTCGTTAGTCAGTTCACACAGTACACCGGCAGGTTTGAAACCGGCCATAGAGACCAGATCGATAGTCGCTTCAGTGTGGCCACGACGGCTCAGCACGCCACCCGGCTGCGCACGCAGCGGGAACACGTGCCCAGGACGGTTCAAATCGCTTGGCTTGGCGTTATCGGCCACGGCCGCACGGATAGTGGTCAGGCGATCGGAAGCGGAAACGCCGGTGGTCACGCCCTGCGCCGCTTCGATAGTCACGGTGAAGGCCGTCTGGAACTGGCTGGAGTTGTTGGTCACCATCATCGGCAGTTCAAGCTGCTGACGACGTTCTTCGGTGAGACACAGACACACAATACCGCTGCCATGGCGAATGGTCAGCGCCATCTGCTCAACGGTCATGGTTTCTGCGGCGAAGATCATATCACCTTCGTTTTCACGATTTTCATCATCGAGCACCATTACACCGCGGCCATTGCGCAATGCTTCAATAGCTCGCTCTACGCGTTCTACCGGCGTGCCGAAATCTGAAAGTAGGGTCTGATTCATGGTAAAAAACCTCATTAAAAAATTATGGATTACCAGAACCAGGGCGATCTTGAGGAGTAGCTAGCAATAGCTAAAAAAATAACGCAAGCGGGCGCAAACCCGGCAGATACCGTTACTCTCTCCCATCCGGACTATAACCGTCGGCCCCGGAATTACACCGGATCTGCTGACCTCTAACCAAACTGCAAGAGACTGGCTGAGCGCTCGCGGGCTTTCACCGTAAAAGGTGATTTACCGCCGGTGGGGACTTGCACCCCGCCCTGAGAATAAGCGTTTCGACTATAGCGCTAATGATTAATCAGGGCAATTGGCAAAAGCACAATTCGACCAATCACAGGGAATGCGGTTATTAGTTTATCCGGCGGGCAACTCGCATTACACTAGGCGACAGCTATTAAACTCTGAAAGGGATACGCCATGATTGACCCGAAAAAAATTGAACAGATCGCACGCCAGGTGCATGAATCCATGCCTAAAGGCGTACGTGAATTCGGGGAAGACGTTGAGAAGAAAATCCGTCAGGTGCTGCAGTCGCAGCTAACCCGTTTGGATTTGGTCAACCGCGAAGAGTTCGACGTACAGACACAGGTGCTGCTGCGCACCCGTGAAAAGCTGGCGTTGCTGGAACAGCGCATGAACGAGTTGGAAAGCAAGCTGAACACCACACCCGCTTCGCAACAGCCAGACGCAGAATAGTTATCGCTAAGGGCGCGGCATCGCGCCCTTACTGCCGTTTTAGCGCCGCCTTCGGCCTGCGCGGCAACACCAGCCAAATCAACGCGAACATCCCCAGTGCATACAGGCTTTTCCAGCCGATAATGACCATCAGCAGCAAACACAGCACCAGCCCTACCGCCGCCATTAGCCGCGAACGTCCGTGCAAAATTCGACAGCCCGCCAGCATACACAGCAGGTAGATCAGCACAAAGATGCCATTGGCATACACCAACAGCATATCCAGCGGCAGTCTCAGCGTATAAATCAACAGGGTGAACAACAGGCAACAGCCCACCACCGCGCTTAATGCATTGACCGGTGCCTGTCCGGCGGACAGCTTAGCCAACGCGCTGGCTGGCCGATCCTGCGCCTGCGACCACACCAGCCGGGCGAAGCTTTGGGTATAGATATTCACGCTGGCAAAGCAGGCCAGGTAACCAATGACGCAGGCTACCCACAACGCATGTTGCCCAAACAATTGCACCACGATGCCCGGCAATGACGCAGCCGCCGCCTGATGTTCACCGTACGCGTGAAAGTGCAATACCGCCACGGTACAACCCCAGTACACCGCCCCGGCGACCAGCAGGCCAAACAGCAGGGCACGTGGGAAGTCGCGCTCCGGGTTACGAAACTCGGTTGCCAGATGCGCAAAGGCTTCCAAACCGACAAAGCACCAGAACATCACCGCCAGCGCGTGGAACAAATTAGGGGGAGATACTTCGTCGAGTGCTGGCCATGGGATTTGAGCAGGAGAGATGCCGCCACGCCACCAAATTGCGGCGACCAGCGCCACCACCAGCATGGCGATCAGCGTTTGAATATTGGCGCTGGAACCGGCGCTGCGCGTGCCCAGCAGCCAAATCACCATCAGCGTGGCTATTTGCACCAGCAGCAGGCCATTGGCGCTCCAGCCGAACGCGGCCTGCCAAAAACCTGCGGCAATCTGTAACGCCGCAGGCAGGCCCACCGGGATCACCGACAAAAACAGCCAGCCGGTCACTTTCGCCATCCGCGGGCCAAAAGCCAGACCGACAAAATGCGCGGCGCCACCGGCGCTGGGGAAATGCCGACCCAAAGCCGCAAAAGCGATGGCAATCGGAAACACCAGCGCAATCAATACCGGCCAGGCCCATAGGCTGTCGCCCTGAGCCACCTGGGCCGCCAGTGCAGGAACAGCGAACACCCCCGTTCCCAGCAATGAAGTGGACAATAGCCCAACGCCCTGCGCCAAACTCAGTTCCTGCTTCAGTCCACTCACTGCCACCGCCGTTTTATCCGCCATACTTCAAGTTGCATCCGCGTTCGCGGCTCTTGCTCACCCGGATCGCTGACTCATGTAAGCTCATCGGGAGTTGCTCGATTGCCGCCTTGATGCAACTCGAATTATTTAGGCTAAAAAGAGTCTGTTAGCCACGCCCGTCTTTGATTGCCTTGATAATATTGGTGGTCGACAGGCCGTCTTCAAAGTTCAGCACCTTGACGTCGCCGCCGTTGGCCCATACCTCGGCGCTGCCGGCAATCTCTTCCGGCTTATAGTCGCCGCCTTTCACCAGCAGATCCGGCAGGATATCGGCGATCAGGCGTTGCGGCGTGTCTTCTTCGAATGCCACGACCCAATCCACCGCCTCCAACGCACCCAGTACGATCATGCGGTTTTCCAGCGCGTTGACCGGACGGGTCTCGCCTTTCAGGCGCTTGGTTGAAGCGTCGCTGTTGACCGCCACAATCAGGCGATCGCCCAGTTTGCGGGCATTCGCCAGATAGGAAACGTGACCGGCATGCAGAATGTCGAAGATGCCGTTGGTCATCACCACTTTTTCACCACGCTGACGTGCTTGCGCTACGGCGTTTTTCAACTGGGCTTCGCTCATGACGCCAAAGCCGGTTTCGGCACGGCCACGCACCGCGTTTTCCAGTTCGATCGGAGAAACGGTCGAGGTCCCCAGCTTGCCCACCACCACGCCGGCAGCGGCATTGGCCAGGAAACAGGACTCTTCCAGCGTGTTGCCGGCAGCCAAAGCGGCGGCCAGCACGCCAATAACGGTATCGCCGGCACCGGTAACGTCGAACACTTCCTGCGCCAGGGTAGGCAGGTGCAGCGGCGGTAAGCCCGGTTGCAGCAGCGTCATGCCGTGCTCGGAACGGGTGACCAGCAGCGCGGAAAGCTCAAAGTCCGCCACCAGCTTCATGCCGCGTTCGACCAGTTCGGCTTCGTCCTTGCAGTGGCCTACCACAGCTTCGAATTCGGACAGGTTTGGCGTCAGCAGCGTCGCGCCACGATAACGCTCAAAATCGGAGCCCTTTGGATCGATCAGCACCGGCACCTTGGCGGCCCGCGCCAGTTGGATCATGCTCTGCACCTGGCTCAGCGCGCCTTTGGCGTAGTCAGACAGCACCAGCGCACCAATTTGCGGCAATGCCTGCTGGATGCGTTCCAGCATGGGCTGCGAATCGACGTTGGAGAAACCTTCTTCGAAATCGAGACGGATCAGCTGCTGATTGCGCGACAGCACGCGCAGCTTGGTGATGGTCGGATGTGTCGGTACCGAAACAAAATCACAGCGTACGTTCACTTCATTCAGCTTGGCGCTTAGCGCACGCGCCGCGTCATCAATACCGGTCAAGCCCACCAGGCGAGAGTTGGCGCCCAGTGACGCGATGTTCATCGCTACGTTTGCCGCACCGCCAGGACGCTCTTCAATGGTTTCAACCTTGACCACCGGCACCGGCGCTTCCGGTGAAATACGGCTGGTCGGCCCATACCAATAGCGATCCAACATGACGTCACCCACCACCAATACCCCGGCGCGGCGAAAATCAGGCAGTGTAACTTTCATCCGATAACTCCAAAAAAGTACAAAATTTTAGTGGCGCAGATATTACCACAGACGTCTGTAATAGCTGCAAAACGTATTGCGCAACCGGCCTGCCTAGCCCAGCCACTTCGCCCAACTGGTGCGGACTTGCTCACGCTCGGCGGCGAACTGCTCCTTGGCGACCTTGCCGGAATGCTCCTGCAACGCCAGGTGGTGAATTTCATCGCGCATGGTGACGTAGGCCTGAGTGAGCGCCTGCGCCTCTTCTTCCGGCATGATACCGTAATTGGCCATCAGCTCGAAAATGCGCACGTTATCCGACCAACGCGTCAGACGGGGCTCGGTGCTTGCATAGCCTAAGACCAGATACTGGGCAATAAATTCGATATCGGTGATCCCGCCTTCGTCGGCTTTGATATCAAAGAGTTCACGCTGCTTGTTGCCGAGGTGATTACGCATTTTCTCGCGCATCTCGCGTACCTCCAGCTGCAGCGTTTCGCCGTCGCGGGGTTTGCACAAAATCTCACGGCGGATCACGTCAAACTGCTGATGCAGCGCCGGATCGCCATGTACGATACGCGCCCGCACCAGTGCCTGATGCTCCCAGGTCCAGGCCTCGTTCTGCTGATAATCGGCAAAGGCTTCAACCGTGCTGACCAACATGCCTGCCGCGCCCGAAGGCCGCAGACGAGCGTCCACCTCGTACAAAATGCCGGAGGAGGTGCGGGTACTGAACAGGTGCATAACGCGCTGCGCCAAACGCAGATAAAACTGACGGCCGTCGATGCAGCGATCGCCGTCGGTCATCACGTCCGGCGGACAGTCCAGGATAAACACCAGATCAAGATCGGAGCTGTAACCCAGCTCCCAACCGCCCAGTTTTCCGTAGCCAATCACGGCAAAACCGCGCCCTTCCCGCTCCTGCAAATGGGTCGGCTGGCCATAGCGCGCCACCATGTCGTTCCACGCTTGCTGCACCACCGCATCGATAATGGCTTCCGCCAGATAGGTGAGGTGATCGCTTACTTTCATCACCGGCAGCGCGCCGGAAATATCCCCGGCGGCGATACGCAACTGCTGGGCCTGTTTAAACTGACGCAGCGCCTCAAGCTTCTGTTCTTCGTCGTCTTCCGGTACCCGCAACAGGTACTGGCGCAGTTCGCTGCGGTAAGCATCCGGCGCCACAGGCTGATACAGCGTCGCCGGATCCAGCAGTTCGTCCAACAGCAGCGGATAGCGCGACAGCTGGTTGGCGACCATCGGCGAAGCGGCGCACAGGCGAATCAGATGGCTGAGCGCCGCATGGTATTCCACCAGCAGCTCAAGGTAGGTGGTGCGCGTCACGATGCTCAACAGCAGTTGAGTCAACCGCAGCAGCGCAGTTGGCGCATCCTGACGCGGACAGACTTCCGCCAGCAGACGCGGCATCAGTTGATCAAGCACATCGCGACCGCGCGGGCCGATGGTGCGTTTGTCGACGTCGTGACGAAACTCGGCGATGGTACGCAACATTTGCCTGCGCGCTTCTTCATCCAGGTGTGGCGTCAACGGCGCCAGTTCATGTTCTTCCAGTGCGTCCTGCCACAGGCTGTGGTAGTGCTGATAATCGGGATCTTCGCCCACATCGGGGCTATCGTCGCCAATCAGGTCGTCAAATACCGCTCTGACCGCCTGCATATGGTTATCCAACGCGGCCAGCAGCGTCGACCAGTCATCGAACCCCATGCCCCAGGCCAGACGGGCCTGGTCGAGTTCATCTTGCGGCAGGGTTTGGGTTTGCTGATCGGCAATCGCCTGCAGCAGGTTTTCCAGCCGGCGCAGGAACAAGTAACTGGCGCTCATCGCCTGTACCTGTTGCGGCTCCAGCAACCCCAGTTCCCCGACCGCCTGCAGCGTGGGCAGCAGCGATCGCCCCTGCAGCGCCGGCTCTCGCCCGCCGCGGATCAATTGGAATACCTGGGTGATAAATTCAATTTCGCGGATACCGCCGGCACCCAGCTTGATGTTGTCTTTCAGCCCACGCCGCCGCACTTCACGGGCAATCATGCCTTTCATATTGCGCAGCGACTGGATCACACTGAAATCGATATAGCGGCGAAAAACGAACGGCCGTAGGGTCTTGCGCAACTCTTCACTGTAGGCGTCTTCCGCACCGCCCATCAACCGCGCTTTCACCATCGCGTAACGCTCCCAGTCTCGCCCCTGCTCCTGATAATAGTCTTCCAGGGCGGCGAAGCTCATGACCAGCGGGCCACTGTCGCCGAAGGGCCGCAGCCGCATATCCACGCGGTAGACAAAGCCGTCGATGGTTTGCTGATCCAGCGCCTTGATCAGCCGCTGCCCCAGGCGCGTAAAGAACTGCGCGTTATCCAACTCGCGCCGGCCTCCCTGAGTCTGACCGTTTTCCGGGTAGGCAAAAATCAGGTCGATATCGGACGAGAAGTTCAGCTCGCCGCCGCCCAGTTTCCCCATGCCGAGGATCAGCAACGGCTGGGGTACGCCCTGGGCGTTGCACGGGGTGCCCCACTCACGGCAGCAGGTTTGATACAGCCAGTCGCGAGCGCTGACGATCAGCGTTTCCGCCAGCCCGCTCAGCTGCAACAGCGTCTCTTGCGTGCTGCACAGGTTCTGCGCCTGCGCCCAGGCGATCCTCACCAGCGTCTCGCGACGGAACAGACGCAACGCGCGCATCAGTTGCGCTTCGTCGCGCACATCTTCCAGCGTGTCTTGCAGCCAGGCGGCGTAATGTTGCCACTCGTCCGCGACCGGCGGCTGTTTGCGCAACGTCTGCAGCCATTGCGGCTGGCTGAGCAACATGTCACAGACAAAATCGCTCGATGCCAAAACCTGCTGTTCCTGGCTGCTGAGCGCGCAGTCCGCGCCCTGAGTTTCCTGAAAACGCTGCACGATGCTCTGTGCCTGAACCTGTAACCTGCTCGAGAGTGGCAACATAGTGAAGGATCCGTTCTGCGGCCTGCGCCTCGCAGGCCAGCTTTATTAGCGGAGCGCGCCGTTTAACCAGAATGGCGCATGCGATAAGGCCTGCTTGCGGCTGGATTCGTACCAGCCTTGACGACGTTCGGCCAGCGCCTGCTGCAGTTCGCGCCAGCTTTCGATATAAGGACCGGTTTCGTCGTCGGGATAAGCGCCGGACAGCAGGATAAATGCCGACACTTGACGGGTCAGGCGCGGCAGCTGTTCCTCGTATTCATCCTCGTTCAAGGTGCGCGTGAAGGCCTCTTTCAACTCAGCCGCGCTGCGCCCCAGCATAATGTCGCTGAAACGTTTGAATGAACCGTCGAGCTTGGTTTGCGCCTTGGCGTCGATAAAGGGTTTCCAGGCACCGGTCACCAACCATGATGTGAGCGCTAACTTACACTGCAGGTATTCTGCGCTGTAGCACAGCACCTGCGGCTGAGTGCTCTTGTCAATCAACAGCGGCTCCAGTGCGGTCAGGCGGGCGCGCAGATCGGCGCTGGCCTTGCGGGGTACCAACCCACCGAAGATCACCAGTGCCTGACGGATCAGCGCAATCGCCTCCATCACCGAGCGACGGGCCTGGGTATCACCGCGCAGCCACAGCTCTTCGTGATACTGCCAGTGGCTCAGGCCCAGTTCGAAGCTGGCAACCATACCCTGCTCTACGCTGGATTTGGCCGCAGGCTTCAATACCGTCAGCGGGCGGCGCTCACGCGGAGCATTGCCCTGCGCCAGATGATAGCCGCGCGCCGCCTTGCTCAGGTTGCCCTGGCGCAGGCCGCCGTGCTTCGCCAATTCGTTGGCCAACGCCAGCAGATCGTCGGTATTGCCCGTTTTAAGCTCCAGTTCAATCTCGCACAGCGCTTCACTCAGCTCACCGGCGCTGACCTCGCCCTGGTCAAGCCCAACCTCAATCTCGCTCTTACCGTAAGTAACCACCCACTTCTCACGCACGAAGTCGGTGCGGAACAGGGGTTGCAACGCCAGCTGCAGCGCTGCAACATCACAGCCTTGCGGCCAGATATCCGTCGGGAACCGTTCCAACGCCAGTTCCGGCGTGGTGATAGCCACATTATATTCCGGGCGCTGATGCAATCCCGCCACCACCTTACCGGCGGTTTTGATGGTCATTTCATAACTGTCGTCGAAGCCGCGGATACGCAGCCCCATATCCTGACTGCGCAGGAAATTATCGGCGGTTTCGAAGTAGATATTGGTCAGTTTTTGCGGCGCGGAATGCTGATGAGGCCAGGCAGCCAACTGCTGCGGCAAAGCGGCAACCGCATCCGGGGTAGCAATAAATTTCAGTTCTATTTCAACGGTCATAAGTCTTTTACACCAATAAGTTACGCATTCGCGTCAGCCTTCACGGCGGCGGGCCTCGCCTGCCGCGCTCTGCCCAATGACGCACAGTTGCCGTTATCTTACCGCGATTCCCTGCGCCTTAACCCTGCTAACTGCAGAAAAAACCTGTTACGTTATAAAACACTGCGCAACTCACAGAATCTGCCACAGTAAGATAGTTCTCATTCCGGTTTTTGCGTTGCGTCGTCAGACTGAACGCTCTACTATCGTTCCCATAAATTCACACAGAAACGATGAACTAATGCAGAAATTACGCCTAATTTGCCTTGCCGTGCTGAGCTTCAGCATCACTTGGGGCGCCCATGCCGAAGATAAGCGCTATATCTCCGATGAATTGAATACTTACGTCCATAGCGGCCCGGGTAATCAGTACCGTATCGTCGGTACCCTGAACGCCGGTGAAGAAGTCACCCTGTTGAGCGTAAATGACAGCACCAGCTATGGCCAGATCCGCGATGCGAAAGGCCGTACTACCTGGATCCCGCTCAATCAGCTGAGCCAGACCCCAAGCCTGCGCACCCAAGTGCCGGCGCTGGAGCAACAGGTAAAAACCCTGACCGACAAGCTGGCCAACATCGACAGCAGCTGGAACCAGCGCACGGCAGAAATGCAGCAGAAAGTGGCCGGCAGCGACAGCACCATCAGCGGTCTGCAGCAGGAAAACCAGGATCTGAAAAATCAGCTGGTGGTCGCACAGAAAAAGGTTAACGCGGTTAATCTGCAGCTCGACGACAAGCAGCGCACCATTATTCTGCAGTGGTTCATGTACGGCGGTGGCGTAGCCGGCGTAGGCCTGCTGCTTGGCTTGCTGTTGCCACACCTGATCCCACGTCGCAAAAGCAACAACCGCTGGATGAACTGATTTCAGTCTCCTTCTGTTTGAGATCGGGCGCCTGCGGGGCGCCCTTTTTATTGGCTGCGGCACCGCCCGGCTAATTGAGGTAATCTGGTCAGCAGAGCCTTAAAGTAAATTCAGGAGTTAACAGTGAAGACTTACCTGGTCGGCGGCGCCGTCCGCGACAGCCTGCTTGAGATACCGGTATTCGACCGCGACTGGGTGGTGGTGGGCGCCGCGCCGTCAGAACTGATCGCGCTGGGATATCAACAGGTCGGTAAAGACTTCCCGGTGTTTCTTAACCCCAAGACCCATGAAGAATATGCGCTGGCGCGCACCGAGCGGAAATCCGGCCAGGGCTACACCGGCTTTACTTGCTACGCCGCGCCGGACGTGACGTTGGAACAGGATCTGCAGCGCCGGGATCTGACCATTAACGCCATCGCCCGCAGCGCCGACGGGGAGTTAATCGACCCTTTCAACGGCGTGGCAGACCTGCAAGCGCGGGTGTTGCGCCACGTATCTGAAGCTTTTGGTGAAGATCCGTTGCGCGTGCTGCGCGTGGCGCGCTTTGCCGCCCGCTTCGCCCATCTGGGTTTTACCGTCGCCCCGGAAACCGCGGAGTTGATGCGCCAGATGGCGAACAGCGGCGAACTGGCGGCGCTGACCCCAGAACGGGTCTGGAAAGAAACCGAGAAGGCGCTGCAGAGCCAAAGCCCGCAGGTCTATTTCCAGGTGCTGCGCGACTGCGAGGCGCTAAACGTGCTGTTCCCGGAGATCGACGCTTTGTTCGGCGTACCGGCCCCCGCCAAATGGCATCCGGAGATCGACACCGGCATTCACACGCTGATGACGCTGGCTATCGCCGCCCAACTCAGCCCCGAGGTCGACGTTCGCTTCTCGGCGCTGTGCCATGATCTGGGTAAAGGGCAGACGCCAAAAGAGCTGTGGCCTCACCACCACGGCCACGGGCCGGCAGGGGTCGTGTTGGTCGACGCCTTGTGTCAGCGGTTGCGCGTGCCCAACCCGGTGCGCGACCTGGCCAAACTGGTAGCCGAGTATCACGATCTGATCCACACCGTGAACAAACTGCGCCCGGAGACCCTGCTGAAACTGTTTGATGCGGTCGATGTGTGGCGCAAGCCTCAGCGGTTGGAACAGATGATCCTCACCAGCGAAGCCGATGCTCGCGGCCGTACCGGATTTGAAAACAATCCCTACCCGCAGGGTGACTATCTGCGCCAGGCGTTTCAGGTGGCGAATGCCGTCTCGGTAAAAGAGGTGGTGGCCAGCGGCCTGCAAGGGCTGGCGATCCGCGATGAGCTCAAACGCCGCCGCCAGCAGGCGTTGGCCGACTGGAAACAAACCCAGGATAGTGTGAACCAACAGGCATAAAAAAACCCCGCAGCGCGGGGTTTTTCATTGCTGTGCCGCTTACATGAAGACCATGTAAACCACGGCGGCAACGATAAAGCGGTAGATAGCGAACGGCACAAACGAGATGCGTTTGATCAGCGACAGGAAGGTCTTGATCGCGATCAGCGCCACAACGAAGGCGGTAGCAAAACCGACGGCGAACATCGGTACATCGCTCATCGTCAGGAAGTGCAGGCTCTTGTACAAGTCCAGGCCGCTGGCACCGATCATCATCGGCACCGCCAGAATGAAGGAGAACTCGGAGGCCGCATAACGGTTCACGCCCACCAGCATACCGCCGGCAATGGTCGAACCTGAACGGGAAAAGCCCGGCCACAGCGCCAGACACTGGAAGCAACCAATCATAAACGCCTGGCGGTAGGTGATGTCATCCAGCCCTTCCGCGCTCGGTTTTTTCGGCTTCAGCCATTCTGCCGCCAGCAACAGGAAACCGCCGACCACCAACGCATACATCACGTTTTTCGGTGCGAACAGCGATTTGATGAAATCATGGAACAACAGCCCCAGCACCACCGCGGGGATCATCGCCAGCAGGATGTGGCCCAGTTTCAACCGGCCTGCCGTTTTGCCTTCGTGTTCAACCGGCTTGCCGCCGAAATGAATGCCGATCAGCCCGAACAGGCGGCGCCAGAACATCACCACAACTGCCAGAATCGACCCCAGTTGAATGATCACCTCAAAGGTTTTGGCCTTATCGCCGGTGAACCCCAGCCACTCGCCTACAATGATCATATGCCCGGTAGAAGACACCGGCAAAAATTCAGTTAACCCTTCAACCACCCCAAGAACAAACGCAATAAACAGTGAATGCATGTCCGCCATGTGCTTCGATCACCCTATAAATTTACGGCTATAAACATAAAAAAGCGGCAGTGTTCAATACATTGCCGCTAAAACAATTCTCAGGTTCAGACCAGGTTAACGGTCTTTAGTTGCACCTGTATGACAGAACATCACACCGGACGGGTACCACGCTCAATAATCACCCCAACCCGGCTGGCATGTGCAACGGCGCCCGGTTTGCTGACCTTAATACGGACCCAGGGGGAATTGAAGCGCTGGAGCAATATTTCAGATATTTCCTCTGCCACCCGCTCCACCAGCGCAAAGCGGTTCGGCTCTACGTGCTGGATGATGGCTTCACTGATATCGGCATAGCTAAGACAGTCGTTCACATCGTCGCTGGCAGCCGCCTGGCGGTTGTCCCAACCCATTTCGATATCGAACACCAGCTTCTGGCGAATGTTTTGTTCCCAGTCATAAACGCCAATGGTGGTGATTACGGTAAGTTCTTCTATAAATACGATATCCATCACGTCATTCTCTGTTTTTGGCCTTGCCGGATACCACTTCCAGCGGAATATGCGTATTATCCCTTTATGTTGCGAGTAAAACGACCCTTATTAAACGGAACCGCGTTATGAGTGCTACCGCGCTTGGCATGATTATCTTCGCGTATCTGTGTGGCTCGATTTCCAGTGCGATCCTGGTTTGTCGGATCGCCAGGCTGCCCGATCCGCGTGAACATGGCTCAGGGAATCCAGGGGCTACCAACGTCCTGCGCATCGGCGGTCGCCTGGCGGCGGCGGCGGTGCTGGTTTTCGATATTCTCAAAGGAATGCTGCCGGTGTGGCTGGCATACAAGCTTAATGTCCCGCCGCTGTACCTGGGGCTGACGGCGATTGCCGCCTGCGTCGGGCACATCTATCCGGTGTTCTTCCATTTCCGCGGCGGCAAGGGCGTGGCAACGGCATTTGGCGCCATAGCGCCGATAGGCTGGGATCTGACCGGTCTGATGACCGGCACCTGGTTGCTGACCGTGTTGCTCAGCGGTTACTCTTCGCTGGGCGCGATTGTCAGCGCGCTGATTGCCCCCTTCTACGTTTGGTGGTTCAAACCGCAGTTCACCTTCCCGGTAGCCATGCTGTCATGCCTGATCCTGATGCGGCACCACGACAACATTCAGCGCCTTTGGCGTGGCCAGGAAGGCAAAATTTGGGGCAAATTCCGCAAGAAAAAGCCTGAAACGGTTGAGCAGGAAACCAAAAAAGAAGAGTGATTCATAACGCCTGAGGCAGGTCAGCCTGCCCCGAATTAGCCCGGGTTCTGTTCCCCACGGTGCCCGGTTTTTTGAGTTATCACTCTATCGTTGTGAATATATTGCGTTCTCCCGCCTGGGTGACGTTTCTGCGGCAATAATACCTCTCGTTCAAAATCGCATGAATTGCCAAATCACCCCATCGCTAATGATTATCATTAGCGACAATTAAATATTGTCATTCCCTAAGATGGATCATCAATAACATGCCTATGAAGACTATTCGGCGCCTGATAATAAAACAGCCTAACCTTTTTATGCTGCTGGCAGGAATATGTACCAGTTCATTGGCTTATGCCGCGGGAGAAAACGAAAGTGTCATTACCGTTTACGACGAGGGAAATACGGCAGAAGAAGCCATAGGGTCCAATGGGACCTATGCCGCAAAACAAAGCGTTACGGCAACCAAAACCAGCACGCCATTAATCAAAACTCCCCAGTCTATTTCCGTTATTACGGAAGAAGAATTACAAACCAAACGCCCCGCCACCATTAAAAATGCGCTCAACTACACGCCGGGTGTAGTTACAGGCAATAGCGGCAGTTCGAGCATATTTGATAGCGTCATGATCCGTGGTTTCAATAATGTCAGCCAGAATATCTATTTGGACGGTTTGAAATTACAGGGGGATATGTATGCCGACAGCAAAGTGGATCCGTATTTTTTACAGCGGGTAGAAGTTTTGCGTGGTCCGGCCTCGGTGCTGTATGGCAAAAGCAATCCCGGCGGTGTTATTTCCAGCGTCAGCAAGCGTCCACAAAAACAGCCATTACATGAATTACAACTGCAGGCCGGCAATCATCATGAATGGAAAACCCAATTCGATTTCAGCGACGCTCTTGATGATGAAGAAGCCTTGGCTTACCGCTTAACCGGTAATTATTACGAAGCGCATAGCCAGCAAAAAGGGGAGCGGGAAAAACGCTATGCCATTGCGCCTTCTTTGCTTTGGCAACCTTCAGAAAAAACATCACTGTTATTCCAGCTGTCTTTGCAAAACGAGCCACGCACCGGTTATTACGGCTGGCTACCGAGTGAAGGAACTTTAACTTCCGGTGAATTCGGCAAATTCTCCCCTTCGTTTAACGAGGGCGAGCCCAGCTTTAACCGTTTCGAACGCCAGCAGCGTATGGTGGGCTATCAGCTCGATCATGCCTTCAACGATACCTGGTCCTTCCATCAGGCCGTCCGCTATCAGCATACCAAGGTCAACTGGCGCAGCATCTATGGCAACGGCCTTTGCAACCCAATGACCTGCATGGGGGTTGCTCCTCAGCAGTATGGCACCACATTGTCCCGCGCAGCGATAGTCAGCGACGAGAGATTGAATGGGTTAACCACCGATACCCGGCTGGAAGGGAAACTGAACGCCGGCAGTTGGCGCCACACCCTGTTGATGGGGATCGACTATTCGCAGCTGCGTAACGATCTGCAAAAC
This sequence comes from Serratia liquefaciens, assembly GCF_027594825.1. Lineage (NCBI taxonomy): Bacteria > Pseudomonadati > Pseudomonadota > Gammaproteobacteria > Enterobacterales > Yersiniaceae > Serratia > Serratia liquefaciens. Next base: position 2,248,271 of record NZ_CP088930.1, read on the forward strand.
AAGATGGGCTCTGCCGCGCCGCTCAATCTGGTAAACCCGCAGTATGGTAACCATGATGTGCTTTATTTTGGCGACACCCATACGATTAACAAAAACCACCAGTTAGGCACTTATCTGCAGGATCAGGCCGAATGGCAGAACTGGGTATTCACGCTGGGCGGCCGCTTTGACCACAGCGTCGTAAAAACCCACGAAAGCAGTAATATAACCGGCGCAGGATCCTCATCCAGCATCACGGATAATGAATTCACCTGGCGTGGCGGCGTTAATTATGTCTTCAATAACGGCATCGCACCTTACGTGAGCTATAGCGAATCATTTGAACCCAATAGCGGCAACAGTTTATCAGGCCAGGCTTTCAAGCCTTCCCGTGGGAAGCAATATGAAGCCGGAATTAAATTCATCCCTGATAACGCACCGGTTTCTGCTTCTATCGCCGCATTCCAACTGACCAAAGACAATAATTTGCGCCGGGATGCCCTTAACCCTTATTACAATGTGCAAGAGGGTAAAATTCGCTCTCGCGGCATTGAAATTGAAGGCAAGGCCGCACTCACCTATAACCTTAATTTAATCGCAAGCTATACCTATACTAATGCTGAGTTCCGCGATAACTCCGGTAATAATGGCCATACTCCCGCCATGGTGCCTAAACATATGGCTAATTTGTGGACCGATTACACCTTTAATCAAGGCTGGTTAAATGGGCTGAGCCTCGGCGGCGGCGCACGTTATGTGTCCAGCACCCCAGGTGACGACGGCAATAATTTCAAAGTCCCGAGCTATACGGTTTTTGACACCGCCATAAAATATCAACTGGACAATATTCCCGGACTGGAAAACGCAGAAATTGCTTTAAACGTAAACAATCTTTTTGATAAACACTATGTTTCCTCTTGCTTTACCAATAATACCTGTTCATGGGGTGCAGAACGGCAAATCCTCACCACGTTAACGCTACATTGGTAATAACACTCGATTACAGAATTATTCTTTTCAAATTACATTGAGCTATTTGTCGTGCCTTAGCGATGGCGTTTAATTTTCGCCATTTTATTTCTTGGTCAATCTTGGCCAAGAAACCTTATTTATATTCCTCAGGGGAGTTATTATGAGTAGTCATCAAACGGGGGCCGGTAAGCCTGGTCCTATCGGGCGACTGCTGCGGCCTATACGTGGGAGCCTTATTGTCGCCGGGGTACTGGCAGCTATCGGCACAATATTCACGCTGGTGCCGTTGGCGGGCATTGCCCATATTGCCGTCATTGTTTTGGGTCATCAGGAACAAACAGGAGCCGCTACTCCGTTTCTGGCGGCGGGTGGGATTGGCGACAGCGTCGTCGTCTGCCTGGTCAGCCTGTTTGTCGGCTTAATCATTGTCACCCTGGCCGAAGTGCTCGCACACCTGGCCGATAACCGCATTACCCACGGCCTGCGCATTACGGCGGCCCGACGCCTGGCGCAGGTGCCCCTGGGGTGGTTTAGCGACCGTGCTTCAGGCGAAGTGAAACAGGCGATGCAGGACGATATTGGCACCCTGCACGATCTCACCGCCCACTTTTTCACCACCCTGGGACGCACAATCGGCGCGATGCTGATCTCGGTTATCTACATGTTCATCATGGACTGGCGGATGGCGATCGTCTCGATTATTCCTTTCTTCCTGTTCTTCTTCATTTTCGGCAAGGCTCAAAAAGCCGGCGCGCCCCATATGGGCGAGTTTGTTAAGGGGTTAGGCCGTATCAATAATGCCGTGGCCGAATTCGTTAACGGCATCCCGGTGATCAAAACCTTCAGCGGCGGCGGCAAAGCGCACAGCAGCTACCGTAAAGCGATCGCCTCCTTTACTCAGGTATTCACCCGTACCATGAGCCCGGTGATCAAGACCATAGCGCTGGCGAATGCCATCGTTGCTCCGGTGACCGTATTGGGTGTGGTGTTGGTTTTCGGTACCTTGTTTGTAGCACTGGGCTGGCTTGAACCGCTTAACGTCTTGCCGTTCGCCCTGGTCGCGCCGGGTATTTCCGCCCCGCTGCTGTTAATGGGCTTTATTACCCACGGCCTGCGTAATGCCACAGGGGCGGCGGAACGCATACAATCGCTGCTGGATACGCCAATCCTCACGCAGCCAGAGAGGCAACCCGTGCTGCAAGATGCGGAGATCCGTTTCGAGCAAACGGGCTATTCCTACAATAGTGACGGTCACGTGCTGGCAGACATCAACCTCAGCCTGAAACCCGGCAGCGTAACCGCCATCGTCGGCCCATCCGGCGCGGGTAAATCCACCCTGGCGCGCTTGCTGTTACGTTTCTTCGACCCGACCCAAGGACGCATTACGCTCGGCGGTGTCGATCTGCGCGAATTGAGCTCTACCCTGCTTTATCAACACATTGGTTTCGTGCTGCAGGAAGTGAAGCTGATCCACGCCAGCCTGCGAGAAAACATTGCGTTGGGTCGCCCCAATGCCAGCATGCAGGAAATCGAAGCCGCTGCCATGGCAGCCAATATTCACGATCATATCCTGAGCTTGCCACGAGGTTACGACTCGGTAGTCGGAGAGGATGCAAAACTCTCCGGGGGTGAACAGCAGCGCGTAAGCATCGCGCGCGCCGTGTTGTTGAACCCACCGATTTTGGTGCTGGATGAAGCCACCGCCGCCGCTGACGCGGAGAACGAATACCTGATTCAGGAAGCCCTTTCCAACTTTGCCAAAAATCGCACGTTGCTGGTGATTGCCCACAGGTTAGACACCATCATGCACGCCGACCATATCGTTGTGCTTGAGGACGGCACGATCCGCGAACAAGGCAACCATGCCGAGTTGTTGGCCGGCCAAGGCCGTTATGCTCGTCTCTGGGCTGCGGGGGGTTACGAAAACATGACGAAACAGGCGGATCAACCATGTTAAAAACATTTATGCAGTTGCTCGGCAACGATGCTCCCATATTCCGTCGTTATATCGGCATGGCCGCGCTTTACGGTGTGTGTTGCGGCCTGACGGTCACCACCTTGGTACCTGTTGTCGGCAACCTGCTGCAAGGTGAAGTCTACACGGCGGCCGGTTGGCTGATGGCGCTTTTCGCCGGCGTACTTTTGAGCTGGCTGTTGCGCAGACGCGTCGATTTTGCCGGCATGAACGTAGGCTCATCGCTGTTACTGACGGCCCGTCAACGCATTGGCGACCATGTGGCTACCTTGCCTATCGGCTGGTTCACTCCTGATAATACGGCGCGACTCAGCCATGTGGTTTCTCAGGGGATGATGGATGTGGCGCAACTCCCGGCGCACCTTTTTACACCAATTGTCAGCGGTGTTGTCACGCCGCTGGTACTGGTGATAGCGCTTTGCACCTTGCAGTGGCAAATGGGGCTGCTGGCGCTGGCGGCCCTGCCCCTGATTGCCGGTATTTTCCTGCTCTCGGCCCGGCTCGGTACTCAGGCTGACGAAGCCTTCCATCAGGCATCCGCCCACACCAGCCAACGTATGGTGGAGTTTGCGCAGGCACAGTCAGTACTGCGCGCCTTCAACGGTGAAGGCAGCGGGACCCGTTTCCTCGAACAGGCCATCGATCGGCAGTATCAGTCAGGCAAGCGGCTTATTTATATCTCCACCGCCTCTGTGGTGTTCAACTCCTGGGTAGTGCAACTGGTGTTTGCCACCCTGTTGGTCACCGGGGCAACGCTACTGAGTCACACCCAGGGGAGCCTGCCGGCTATCGGTAACGCGGTGGGAACGGTGATCGCCCTGATGCTGGTTAGCCGCTTTATCGACCCGTTGCTGGACGTTGCCAGCTATGGCGAAGCCCTGAGAAACGCTCGTGGCCAGTTAAATGCCGTCAGCGAAATTTTAGCCATTACCCCCTTGCCGGAACCACAGCAGGCTCAGCAGCCGAACGACGCTTCGCTGGAGTTGCGCGATGTTTCGTTCAGCTATTCGCCAGAACAGGCTGCCGTACTGCGCGGGGTCAGCTTTAAGGTTGAACCCGGCACAATGACCGCACTGGTTGGCGCATCCGGCTCGGGTAAAACCAGTTTGGTTCGTTTGATTGCGCGTTTCTTTGACGTCACGGGCGGGGCAGTGATGATTGGCGGAGCCGACGTACGCCAGATCCCTAACGAACAATTGACGGATCAGATCAGCCAGATTTTCCAAAATACCTATCTGTTCCAGGGCAGCATTGGCGAAAACATCCGTCTGGGTAAGCCGACGGCCAGCGATGAGGAAGTGTTGATGGCCATCGAACAGGCCGGGGCGGCGGAAATCATCGAACGGCTGCCCCAGGGGCTGGATACCCCGGTTGGGGAAGGCGGCGCTCGGCTTTCCGGCGGCGAGCGCCAGCGTATTTCTATCGCCCGTGCGCTGATTAAAGACGCCCCTGTTCTGCTGGTTGATGAAGCGACTGCGGCACTGGATCCCGAGAATCAAGCGATCATCGCCGACACCCTTGCACGGCTGCGTGGCAAAAAGACGTTGATTGTCATTGCGCACCAGCTGTCGACGGTAGCGATGGCCGATCAAATCCTGGTGCTGCAAGACGGCGAAATTGCTGAACGCGGCACCCACGCCCAGCTTGAAGCCCTGGGGGGACGCTACGCACACTTCCTGACTCAGCGGCAGCGGACCAAAGGTTGGCGTATTGCCTGACTGAAAACTGAAAAGGCTCCCACGAGGGAGCCTTTTGTCTGGCTATGGCACTGTCCGGGCCAATTAGACGGCAGGCAGCTCAGCCAACGGCCAGCGCGGCCGTACCGAAACGCTCAGTTCCGGATTAGCACCGCTTTTCAGCCGCACCATGCCTGCGTAGGCGATCATCGCGCCATTATCGGTACAGAACTCCGGTCGGGCGTAAAACACTTCACCGCCGCGCTTATGCATCATTTCTGCCAGCTTGGTTCGCAGCGTACGGTTGGCGCTGACGCCACCGGCCATCACCAGACGTTTAAAGCCGGTTTGTTCCAGCGCGCGTTTGCATTTGATCGCCAGCGTATCCACCACCGCATCTTCAAACGCCCGGGCAATGTCAGCACGCGTCTGATCGTCATTGCCGTTGGAGCGAATGGTATTGGCGGCAAAGGTCTTCAGCCCGGAGAAGCTGAAATCCAGCCCTGGGCGGTCAGTCATCGGACGCGGGAAGGTAAAACGCCCCGCCGTACCCTGTTGCGCCATCTTCGACAGCATCGGCCCACCGGGGTAGTCCAGCCCAAGCAGCTTGGCGGTTTTATCGAAAGCCTCACCGGCCGCATCGTCGACCGATTCGCCCAGCAGTTCATATTCGCCGATACCGGTCACGCTGATCAGCTGCGTATGCCCGCCAGACACCAGCAGCGCGACAAACGGGAACGCCGGCGGGTTATCTTCCAGCATCGGCGCCAGCAGGTGGCCTTCCATATGATGCACCGGCACCGCCGGCACATTCCAGGCAAACGCCAGTGCGCGGCCAATGGTCGCCCCGACCAGCAGCGCGCCCACCAGGCCCGGCCCGGCGGTGTAGGCAACGCCGTCGATATCCGCTGCGGTCAGGTTCGCTTCCTTCAATGCCGCCTGAATCAACGGCACGGTTTTGCGCACGTGATCGCGGGAGGCCAGCTCCGGTACCACGCCGCCGTAGTCGGCATGCAGCTTCACCTGGCTGTACAATTGGTTGGCTAATAAACCGGCCTGATCGTCATACACTGCAATTCCGGTTTCATCGCAGGAGGTTTCTATGCCCAGTACTCGCATTACATTTCCCATCATTCACGTGCGGCCGCCAGTTTAGCACAATCGAGCCGGTTTACCGCCAGCGTGGCGCACGCTTGTCACCATTATTGGGCTATGTTGATGATTACAGCCACAAATGCCGATTTGATTAAAAACGAGCATTTTTTTCTGATTAGTCTATAATCAGCGCCCGATGCAAAATTGCGCATGTTTTACCAGGGTGGCCGCAGGTTTCAATTTGCTGTGGTGCTTTACAAAGCAGCATCCGTTGAAGTAAAATTCCGCACCATTTTGAAATTGCTGGCGCTTGGCCAGCAGCAAACCGAATTTTATTGAGGTGAGAGGCACATGCCTGTAATTAAAGTACGTGAAAACGAGCCATTTGACGTTGCTCTGCGTCGTTTCAAACGCTCTTGCGAAAAAGCGGGCGTTCTGGCTGAAGTTCGTCGTCGTGAGTTCTATGAAAAACCGACTACCGAACGTAAGCGCGCTAAAGCTTCTGCTGTGAAACGTCACGCGAAGAAACTGGCTCGCGAAAACGCACGCCGCACTCGTCTGTATTAATTCTTCGGGGGTAACCCCGCCGCGTGAATTTCTGATTTTAAAAATCGCGCAGACCGAGTAGTTGCATACGAAGGCCGTGCTTTCCGAAAGGAATGCGCGGCTTGTTCTCGTTTATAGGCTAGTAAAGTAAGGGCTTATGGCTGGACGAATTCCGCGCGTATTTATCAATGACTTGCTGGCTCGCACCGACATCGTCGATCTGATCGATGCCCGGGTAAAGCTCAAAAAGCAGGGCAAGAACTATCACGCGTGCTGTCCGTTCCACCACGAAAAAACGCCTTCATTTACGGTTAATGGCGAAAAGCAGTTTTACCACTGTTTTGGTTGTGGTGCGCACGGTAACGCCGTCGACTTTCTGATGAATTACGACAGGCTCGAGTTTGTCGAAACCATCGAAGAGCTGGCAACCATGCACGGACTGGAAGTGCCTTACGAGGCGGGTTCCGGGCCGACGCAAATCGAACGCCATCAGCGTCAAAGCCTGTATCAACTGATGGAACAGCTCAGCGCGTTCTATCAACAGTCACTGCATCAGTCCTCCGGCACGCCGGCACGCAATTATCTGCAACAGCGCGGACTGAGTGACGATGTTATCCGCCATTTCGCCATCGGCTTTGCACCTGCCGGTTGGGATAACGCCTTAAAGCGTTTTGGTCGCGACGCCGAGTCACGCCTGGCATTGAACGATGCAGGCATGCTGGTGACTAACGATCAAGGACGCTCGTACGATCGTTTCCGTGAGCGCGTAATGTTCCCTATCCGCGACAAGCGCGGGCGAGTAATCGCCTTTGGCGGACGTGTGTTGGGTGACGGCATGCCGAAATACCTGAACTCACCGGAAACCGAAGTCTTCCACAAGGGTCGTCAGTTGTACGGCCTGTATGAAGCGCAACAGAGCCACCCTACCCCGCAGCGCTTGCTGGTAGTGGAAGGCTATATGGACGTGGTGGCGCTGGCGCAATACGGCATCGATTATGCCGTCGCCTCGCTTGGCACCTCGACAACGGCCGAACATATTCAGCTGCTGTTCCGCGCCACCGACAACGTCGTCTGTTGCTATGACGGTGACAGAGCCGGTCGCGAAGCGGCCTGGCGCGCACTGGAAACCGCGCTGCCCTATCTCAATGACGGGCGTCAGCTGCGGTTTATGTTTTTGCCCGACGGCGAAGACCCGGACACATTGGTACGCAAAGAAGGCAAAGAGGCCTTCGAACAGCGAATGGAGCTGGCGCAGCCGCTTTCCACTTTCCTGTTCGAAACCCTGATGCCGCAGGTAGACCTGAGCAGCCCGGACGGCCGCGCCAAGCTGAGCACACTGGCACTGCCGCTGATTACTCAGGTACCGGGCGAAACGTTGCGCTTGTACCTGCGCCAACAGCTCGGCAGCAAGCTGGGTTTGCTGGACGACAGCCAGCTCGACAAGCTGATGCCCAAGCAAGCCGAAAATGCGAATACTTATCAGGCGCCCCAGCTAAAACGCACAACCATGCGTATACTGATAGGGTTACTGGTACAAAATCCGCAGCTGGCTACACTTATCCCTTCGCTAGAGGGATTGGAGCAGACCAAACAGGCGGGTTTGCCGCTGTTTGTCGAGCTGGTGCAGACCTGCCTGGCTCAGCCGGGGCTGACGACCGGCCAGCTGTTGGAGCAGTATCGCGACAACAAATTGAGCCAACAGCTTGAAACCTTGGCAACATGGAACCATATGATCGTTGAGGATATGGTTGAACAGACTTTTTTGGATACTTTAGCCAGCCTGTACGACTCGGTACTGGAACAACGGCTGGAGACATTGATCGCACAGGCCAGAACCCATGGCCTCAGCCCGGAAGAACGTGAAGAAGTCCGTTCTTTGAATCAGGTGCTGGCGAAGAAAAACTGAATACCAAACGGCTTAAGTGCCGATAAATGCGAGGGCAGAGCCCTGCAATATGCCGCCACAGTGGGCCGCGGCAACAACAAAAACGCCCCAAATGCTATTGTTGGCGGTTTCGCCGACCGACACCAACCCAAATACTCTGAAGTGTGGATACCGTCTTATGGAGCAAAACCCGCAGTCACAGCTAAAGCTACTTGTCACCCGTGGTAAGGAGCAAGGCTATCTGACCTATGCTGAGGTCAATGACCATCTGCCGGAAGATATCGTCGACTCCGACCAGATCGAAGACATCATCCAGATGATTAACGACATGGGCATCCAGGTTCTGGAAGAAGCGCCGGACGCCGACGACCTGTTGCTTGCTGAAAACTCAAACAGCACAGACGAAGATGCGGAAGAAGCTGCCGCTCAGGTATTGTCCAGCGTTGAGTCTGAAATCGGCCGTACCACCGACCCGGTGCGCATGTACATGCGCGAAATGGGGACCGTTGAACTGCTGACGCGCGAAGGCGAAATCGACATCGCCAAGCGCATTGAAGACGGCATCAACCAGGTGCAGTGCTCGGTTGCCGAGTACCCGGAAGCCATTACCTATTTGCTGGAACAGTACGATCGCGTCGAAGCGGGCGAAGCCCGTCTGTCCGATCTGATCACCGGCTTCGTCGATCCTAATGCGGAAGAGGACATCGCCCCTACCGCTACCCACGTGGGTTCTGAGCTGTCTACCGAAGAGCAGAATGACGACGACGAAGAAGAAGATGAAGACGAAGAAGAAGACGACAACAGCATCGATCCTGAGCTGGCCCGTCAGAAATTCGCCGACCTGCGCGATCAGTACGAAGCGACTCGTGTCGTCATCAAAAAGAACGGCCGCAGCCACGCCAGCGCAGCAGAAGAAATTCTGAAGCTGTCTGAAGTGTTCAAGCAGTTCCGCCTGGTGCCGAAACAGTTCGACTTCCTGGTCAACAGCATGCGTACCATGATGGACCGCGTTCGTACTCAAGAACGTATCATCATGAAGCTGTGCGTTGAACAGTGCAAAATGCCGAAGAAAAACTTCGTGACTCTGTTCGCCGGCAACGAAACCAGCACCACCTGGTTCGAAGCCGCGCTGGCAATGGCCAAGCCATGGTCAGAGAAGCTGAAAGACGTCGCCGAAGATGTGCAACGCAGCCTGCAGAAACTGCGTCAGATCGAAGAAGAGACCGGCTTGACCATCGAGCAGGTGAAGGACATCAACCGCCGCATGTCTATCGGTGAAGCGAAAGCCCGCCGTGCGAAGAAAGAGATGGTTGAAGCGAACTTGCGTCTGGTTATTTCTATCGCCAAGAAATACACCAACCGCGGCCTGCAGTTCCTGGATCTGATCCAGGAAGGCAACATCGGTCTGATGAAAGCGGTAGACAAGTTTGAATACCGTCGTGGTTATAAGTTCTCGACTTACGCCACCTGGTGGATCCGTCAGGCTATCACCCGTTCTATCGCTGACCAGGCGCGTACCATCCGTATTCCGGTGCATATGATTGAGACCATCAACAAGCTCAACCGTATTTCGCGCCAGATGCTGCAAGAGATGGGCCGCGAACCGACGCCGGAAGAGCTGGCTGAACGCATGCTGATGCCGGAAGACAAAATCCGCAAAGTGCTGAAGATCGCCAAAGAGCCGATCTCCATGGAAACGCCGATCGGTGATGATGAAGATTCACATCTGGGCGATTTCATCGAGGATACCACCCTCGAGCTGCCGCTGGATTCTGCCACCTCGGAAAGCCTGCGCTCCGCAACGCACGACGTATTGGCCGGCCTGACCGCCCGTGAAGCGAAAGTGCTGCGTATGCGTTTCGGCATCGATATGAACACTGACCACACTTTGGAAGAAGTGGGCAAACAGTTCGACGTTACCCGTGAGCGTATTCGTCAGATCGAAGCCAAAGCACTGCGTAAACTGCGCCACCCAAGCCGTTCCGAAGTGCTGCGCAGCTTCCTGGACGACTAAGGCTCAGCTGTTCGCAAAAAACCCCGGCTTGCCGGGGTTTTTTATTGCCTAAAACATGCTGTTGCCGCTGGCGGTTTTCTCCGGCACCGGTTGGGTCACGTCCCAGTGCTCCACGATTTTGCCTGCGTCATCAAGCCGGAAAATATCGATAATCGCGGCCGTCTTACCCTTTTCACGCCCGCTGGTCTCTACGTGCAAAATCACATAGTTGCCGTCGACAAACGCCTGTTTGATTTCACTGTGAGAATCGGGGTAACGAGCTTTGAGCAACTCGACAAACTTGCGGAACCCTTCCACCCCATCCTGCGCATTGGGATTGTGCTGTTTGTACTCGTCGCCCAGAAAGGGCCGCGCCGCCGCAAAATCTTTGTTATTCAGCCCCTGCTGATAAAACTCCAGCACGTTATTTTTGTTCTTCAGTTCCTGCGCGCTGTTGCCCGCATGGGCAGCGCCGGTCGCCAACAGCAGAGCGACCAACCCCGCTTTAATCATCGCTTTCATCTCGCAACTCCCTCTCAGATTATTTCAATGCCAGAAACAGCTCACGATAACTCTCTGTAAGCTGCTCCAGCGTGGCGCGATTCAATCCGCTGGGGTTAGGCAATACCCAAACCTCAGTTTTACCGATCGTCATCTCCTGACGGCCCCAGGCCGCATTTTTCACCCCAAAGGCGCTGCTGAACGCCTGCTTGCCCAGAATCGCCAATGCGCGCGGCTGATAGCGCAAGATTTTTTCTTTTAACGCCTCGCCGCCGCTGAGCAATTCCTCACGCGTCACTTCGCTGGCTGCTACCGTTGGCCGCGCCACCAGCGCGGTGATGCCGCAGCCGGTATCCTGTAGCTGTTGCCACTGCTCGGGTACCAGTTGACGTTCGGTAAAGCCGGCCTGATGCACCACCTTCCAGAAGCGGTTGCTGCCGTTGGCAAAAGGGTAGCCTTGGTGGGCGGAGGAGAGGCCGGGGTTGATGCCGCAAAACACCACCCGCAGGTTTGGCGCCAGGAGTTCCATAGGGTTCGGGAGTCCATTAAAGGGGATTTACAGCGGTTATCGCAAAATCCGCCAGTAATTACAACAGGCTAGAACTGCGCATAAAAGCAACATACGGATGGTTAACTGTAGACCTGCGTCGAAGGATTGCCGTATAATCTCGCCGCTTGGCCCCTTAGCTCAGTTGGTTAGAGCACGCGACTCATAATCGCTTGGTCACTGGTTCAAGTCCAGTAGGGGCCACCAAATCTCGCTGTTTTCACAGCCAAAAAAGCCACCTTCCCAAAGGTGGCTTTTTTATTTCCATCCGCCCGCGTGATCAGCCTCCACCGCTCTGCCGTTGATGCGCCAACTGTTCGGCACGCAGCAGAATTTCCTGCAGATCGTCCTCGTCGATATCAAACAGTTCGCCCTGCATCAGCGCCTCGTGCAGATCGGCGCGGGTGATAGACACCGCATCAATCGGCAGATTGGCCGGCTTCGCCTCGGTCGGTGCCAAAGGGTGCGGGTAGCGTCGCCCGGCCAGGTTATTGAAGACGATCGCCAGCAGCGCCAGTAGCACCGAGTTCAGCAACACCGGGTACAGCACAAAGCTATAGCCCAGTTGATGAATACCCGGGCCACCGAGAATCGCGGTCAGCGCCACAGCGCCGCCGGGCGGGTGCAGGCAACGCAGCTTAAACATCAAGCCAATCGCCAGTGCGGCCGCCACGCCGCAAGCCAGCCCAGGGTCGGCAATCAGCAAACTGGTGCTGACCCCCACTGCCGCAGCCGACATATTGCCGCCTACAATCGACCAGGGCTGCGCCAACGGGCTGTTCGGCACGCCAAACAGCAATACGGCCGAGGCCCCCATCGGGGCGATAAACCACAGGTTCACCTCGCCCAAAACAAAATGGCTGATCCAGCCGGCAATCATCAGCCCCAGCCCGGCACCGACGCTGGAAAGCAAAATCTCTTTTTTGCCCACCGCCAATGGATGCGGCCACAAACGTGCGCACCCTACTTTTACTCTTTCCAACAACGGCATTTTCATGTTACTTCGTGCTGCCAAATTCAACTTAATGGCAACAAATATATCACAACGCCAGGCGTCACCGCTCGCCGCGCTTTTCACTGGGAAAATAACTTTCGGCTAACAGATTGATCTTTAGCCACTCCTCGTCAATTATCAAAGTTCGCCTCCCTTTGCCTTGAGGAAAACCCCAATGTCTCAGCCGATTGCCGAACTCTATACCGACGCCGAATTTTTCAGTCCTTATGCCATGTCGGCGTTTGTTACCCTGACGGAAAAAGGCATTCCCTTCACCGTAAAGCCGGTCGATTTGTCGCAGGGGAAAAACCATGAGCCGGCCTACGCGGCCCTGTCATTGACGCGCCGGGTGCCGACGCTGGTGGTCGGTGAGTTTCAACTTTCGGAGTCTTCGGCGATTGATGAGTACCTGGATGAGATCCACCCTGCCCATCCGGTGTACCCACGCGATGTTAAACACCGTGCCAAAGCTCGCGAAGTTCAGGCATGGCTGCGCAGCGATCTGTTGCAACTCCGTGCCGAGCGGCCCACCGAGGCGGTGTTCATTAACGGCAAGTTTCCTCCGCTGTCCAATGCCGCGCAGGGGGCCGCCAACAAGTTGATTGCCGCCGTTGAAAAGCTGCTGAGCCACGGCCAGGATAATTTGTTCAGGGAATGGTGTATTGCCGATACCGATCTGGCTTTGATGCTGAACAGGCTGGTAATACATGGCGATCCGGTGCCGGAAAACATTCGCCACTACGCACACAAGCAGTGGCAACGCCCTTCTGTGCAGGCCTGGTTGGCGCTGCCGGAAAAAATGCGCGGGTGATAAAAAATCGGCGGCCACGACGCCGCCGTTCTCAACTGAGAAATAACATCACTTCTTGAGGGAAGGCAAATCACCATCCCGCGGGCAGATAGCCTAACAGCGACGCGATGGCATACACCGCACTGGCCAGATACAGTAACACGATGCTGATCTGCAACAGCGGGTGGGTGATCCAGTTACACTGCCAACGCGGTGTCTGGTCGCCATGCTTGCGCGCCCCACGCAGGATCAGCATTGGCATAATCGACAAAATCACCCCGCTGAAAACCCCGGCGAAATAGAGCGCGTTAACGAATGACACCAACCCGCTGTAGGCCAGCGCGAACGGCGGCAGCACCACCAGCAGCAGCACGCCGAAACGGCGCAGCGGCTGTTCGTCGTTGCCCAGCCTGAACTGGTCGAAAATATTGGTCAGGAAGCTGCCGCCGAGGCCCCAGTAAGAGGTCAGCATCGCGCACAGGGCAAAAATATTGGCGGAGAAGAAGGCCCACTGCCCTAACGCCTGGCCCCATGAAATGGTCGCCACGTCAGAAATGTTATTCAGCCCGCTGAGTGCAATCACCGACATCGGCACCGCCGCCAGCAGCACAAAGGTCACGGCCATTCCGACCATAATCGCCTTGGGCAGTTGTTCTGGCTTGTCCGAAAAGCCGCGCGCCATTTCCGGCACGATATACTGCGCAGAGAAGCAGAACACCACCACGTTGAATACCGGCACCATAAAGCGCCAGTCACCGTCCAGCAGGTTGCGCATCTGGGTGGTGTCTTTGAGCAGCGTGGCCGCCACCAGCGCACTCAGCATGGCCACCATGCCGATGCTGATAAACTTCTCCCCGCGGCCAATCGCCTTTAACCCCAGGTACAAGACCCCTGCAGCAGGCACGAAAAACAGCAGGCTGCCTATTGCCGGGGAAATGCCGAACAGGGACTGTAATAGCTTGCCGCTGCCGCTCATGTAGGCGGTCAACGCCCCAATGCTGTTAACGCAAACCGAAGCAAACATCAGCCAGGCACCGATACCGCCGACATAGCGTTTCGCCAATCCGCTCAATTGCAGATGGGCACGGGTGCGCAGGGTAGATTCAGCGACGTACAGCATAGTGATGGTGGTCAGGCTGCCCACCAGCACCAGCCAGAACAACAGCGGCAGGAAGCCGGCCTTGCTGGAGGCGTAGGCGATGGACAGCACGCCGGCGCCAATGTTGGTGCCGACAATCATCGCCACCCCTTCGAGGAAACTCAGTGATTTGGCGGGTGCAGGCGTTCGCACCCCGGCGGCAAGCGCCGGAGAAATAGAGATGTTTTCAGAAGACATGCAGCATCCTTTGGCTCCCGGCGGCGCTGGCCACCGGGGTTGGTTAATTTCCCAGGGGTTAACAGCTCACATCGATACACAGGTATTTCAGCTCCAGATATTCTTCAATCCCGTAACGCGATCCTTCACGCCCGAGTCCTGACTGCTTCACGCCGCCAAAAGGTGCCACTTCATTGGATATCAGCCCGGTATTGATGCCGACCATGCCGTATTCCAACGCCTCAGGCACTCGCCATTGACGCGAGGCGTTCTGCGTGAACAGGTAGGCGGCCAAACCGAACTCGGTATCGTTGGCCATGGCGATAGCTTCCGCCTCGTCATGGAAACGGAACAGCGGTGCCACCGGGCCAAAAGTTTCCTCTTTGGCGAAGCGCATTTTCTGCGTCACGCCGGTCACCACCGTAGGCTGGAAGAAGGTGCGACCCAGTTCGTGCGGCTGACCGCCGGTAGCGATCTGCGCGCCTTTGATCAAGGCATCGTCGATATGGCTCTGCACTTTTTCCACCGCATCCTGGTCAATCAACGGGCCCTGAGTGGTGCCCTCCTGACTGCCGTCACCGACCTTCAGTTGCTCAACCGCCGCCACCAGCTTATCCACCAGGCGGTCATAGATGCCGTCCTGCACGTAGATGCGGTTGGCGCAGACGCAGGTCTGGCCGCTATTGCGGAATTTGGAGGCCATAATGCCTGCCACGGCCGCGTCCAGGTTGGCGTCGTCGAAAACGATCACCGGCGCATTGCCGCCCAGCTCCAGCGACAGCTTTTTGATGGTTGGCGCGCACTGTGCCATCAGAATGCGGCCAACCTCGGTCGAACCGGTAAAGCTCAATTTGCGCACCACCGGGCTGTCACACAGTACTTTGCCCACCTGAGCGGCGTCGCCGGTCACCACCTGCAACACCCCTGCCGGGATACCGGCGTCCTGCGCCAGCTTGCCCAACGCCAGCGCGGTCAGCGGCGTTTGTTCGGCCGGTTTAACGATAATTGCGCAACCTGCCGCCAGCGCCGGCGCCACCTTGCGGGTGATCATCGCCGCCGGGAAGTTCCACGGGGTGATCGCCGCGCAAACGCCGATGGGCTGCTTCACCACCACCAGTCGTTGTGAGGCCTGCGGCGCTTGCAGCACCGCGCCGTCCACTCGCTTGGCCTCTTCGGCAAACCAGGTGATAAACGAGGCGGCGTAGGCCACTTCACCGCGCGCTTCCGCCAGCGATTTGCCCTGCTCCGCGGTCATCAACTGCGCCAGATCTTCCTGGGCCGCCAGCACCTTGTCGGCCCAGGTCAGCATCAGAGCGGAACGCTGTTTGGCTGTCAGCTGTTTCCAGCCTTGCTGCGCAACCTGCGCAGCGTTAATCGCCTGTTGAGTTTCTTCGCCGCTGACTAACGGAATACTGGCCAGCTCAACGCCGGTCGCCGGATTGATGACCGCTTCACGTTTGCCGCTCAGCGCATCGCACCACTCGCCGTTAATCAGGCACTGGCTGCGCAGCAGCTCGGGGTTATTCAATTTCATGCCGGTCACTCCTTATTGAGCCAGCGCGCGGGAAAGAATGCCCAGCGCCTTGGTGAACTGGTCTTCAGGAATGGTCAGCGGGTACAGGAAGCGGATCACGTTGCCGTTAACGCCACAGCTCAGCAGCAGCAGGCCTTCTTCCAGCGCTTTCTGCTGCACCTGGCGGGTGATCTCGGCAGAGGGTTTGCCGGTCTTGGGATCGTTGAACTCCACCGCCACCATCGAACCCTGCGCCCGAATATCCGCAATCGCCGGGCTGGTCTGGCGCGCCTGCTGCAACACTTCCACCAGATGCTGGCCCAGGCGTTGAGAACGTTGGCACAGCTGCTCTTCCTCAATCACATCCAGCACCGCCAACGCTGCCGCCACCGCCAGCGGGTTACCGGCATAGGTGCCACCCAGCCCGCCCGGTGCCGGGGCATCCATCACCGCTGCACGACCGGCTACGGCCGACAACGGCATGCCGCCCGCCAGGCTTTTCGCCATGGTGATAAGATCGGGTTTGATGTTGTAATGATCCATGGCAAACAGCTTGCCGGTACGGGCAAAACCGGTTTGCACTTCGTCGGCAATCAGCAAAATGCCGTGTTCGTCGCACAAGGTGCGCAACGCCTGCATAAACTCGGCCGGTGCGACGTTGAAACCGCCTTCACCTTGCACCGGCTCCAACACGATGGCCGCAACCTGCTTGGGATCGATATCCGCTTTAAAGATGCGCTCCAGGCTGTTCATCGCATCTTCGGTGGTCACGCCGTACAGCGCATTAGGATACTGGCCGTGGAACACCGATCCCGGGAATGGTCCGAAGCCCAGTTTGTAAGGTGCCACTTTGCCGGTCAGCGCCATGGTCATGTAGGTGCGGCCGTGGAAGCCACCTCCAAAGGTGATCAGACCCGGACGACCAGTGTGGGCGCGGGCAATTTTGACGGCGTTCTCTACCGCTTCCGCCCCCGTGGTGAAGAACGCGGTTTTACATGGCCCTTCGATCGGCGCACACTGGTTGATGCGTTCGGCCAGCGAAACGTAGCTTTCGTAAGGGACAATCTGGTAAGCGGTATGGGTGAAGGCCTTCAGCTGCTTCTCAATGGCAGCGATCACCTTCGGGTGACGGTGTCCGGTATTCAGCACGGCGATACCGGAGGCAAAATCGATAACTTCATTCCCTTCGACATCCCACAGCGTGGCGTTCTCGGCGCGTTCGGCGTAAAAACCGCACATCACGCCGACCCCACGTGGGGTGGCATCCTGACGACGTTGATTCAATTCTGCGTTTTTCATGTTGTTCTCTCCAGTCGGTAGTCGGTGCCAGCTAAACGGTTTGTTCACATTCGTGAAACAATGACGTTTATTTACACAGGATGTGGCCCTATAATCGAGAGCCAGTTACGATTAATTGAGGGATCCAATTGCGCTCACTGAGTGGTGACCTGCTGTTGCAACGCCTTGGCGAACAGCCGGATGATAAGCTGCATAAGCGGCTGTATAATGCGATCCGCACCAGTATTTTGGACGGCAGCCTGCCGCCCTCCAGCCGTCTGCCCGCCTCACGGGATTTGGCTCAGGAGCTTAGCCTTTCTCGTAACACCGTATTAACCGTTTATGAACAACTCTTGGCGGAAGGCTATGTCCTGGCGCGTGCCGGAAGCGGCACATTCGTCGCCGAAACCGTCCCGGACAGCTGTTTATCCACCGTCAGCGCCCCGGCAGGCAGTGACGGGGAACAGCGGCGCATTGAACTGTCGGCGCGCGGTGCCACCCTGCTGCACCACGCCAGCGCCAGCCCCAAACAGTGGGGAGCCTTTATCCCCGGCGTGCCTGACGTCAATGCTTTCCCACACCAGTTATTCAGCAAGATCCAGGCGCGTATCAGCCGTCGTCCGGCCCCGCAGAAGTTGACCTACAGCAACCAGGGCGGCAGCCCGGAGCTACAGCATGCGCTGGTGGACTATCTGCGCGTAGCGCGCTCGGTACGCTGTTCACCAGAGCAAATTCTGATTACCGAAGGCATCCATCAGGCGATAGATCTGGTGACGCGCCTACTGTGCAATCCAGGCGACGACGCGTGGATTGAAGAACCGGGCTATTGGGGGATCCGCAATATCCTGCGAATGAACGACGTGAATATCTGCCCGTTGGCGGTGGATGAAGCCGGTATGGTGCCACCGGAACAGCCTGCCGAGGCGCCGCGGCTAATTTTCGTCACGCCGTCGCACCAATACCCACTGGGATCGGTAATGAGCCTGGCGCGTCGGCAACGGTTATTGGCCTTGGCGCGCAACGCCGGCAGTTGGATTGTTGAAGATGACTACGACAGCGAGTTTCGCTTTTCCGGTCAGCCGATCCCGGCGTTGCAGGGGTTGGAAGCCGACGCGCCGGTGATCTATATCGGCACCTTCAGCAAAACGCTGTATCCGGCGCTGCGACTGGGTTATGTGGTGCTGCCTAAGCCGCTAATGGCGGCGCTGAAAACCGCCCATGCGGAACTGTATCGCGGCGGCCATTTGCTGATCCAGACCGCGCTGGCGCAGTTTATCCAGGAAGGCCACTACAGCGCGCATATCCGCCGTATGCGCCTGCTGTACGCCCGGCGACGCGCCTTCCTCACCGCTCTGATCGAGCAGCATCTGGGTAAACAGGCGCTGAGTGAGTTCAATAACAATGCCGGGCTGCACCTGATCCTCAACCTGCCGGACCAGGCGGACGATGTGGCGATTGCCGCCGCAGCCAATACGCGCGGCGTACTGGTGCGGCCGCTGTCGCGTTACTACATGTTGCCCAACCATCGCCGCGGCCTGCTGATGGGTTTTGCCTGCGTACCGGAAGAGCAGATGGCCGCCGCTTTTACCCTGCTGTTGGAGTGCATCAACCCCTGAAAACAAAAGGCGGCCCCAAGAGCACGAACGAACTTCATAAGGTCTGGAGCTGCCATTTTCCCGTCCGCCACTGCAAACGATGGGTCAATTTCAGCGCCTGCAAAAAGTTTTCATCGTGAGAAACCACCAACATCGCGCCGGGGAAACTGGCCAGCGAAGCCTCGATCGCCAGTGACGACGCCAGATCCAAATGGTTAGTCGGCTCATCCAGCAACAGCAACTGCGCCGGCTCCCGACGCCACAGCATACAGGCCAGCGCCGCCTTCAGTCGTTCGCCGCCGCTCAGCGCTGCCATTGGCAACAGTACGCGTTCGGCGTTGAGCTGCAACTGCGCCAGTTGACTGCGGACCGTACCCTCATTGAGCGGTGAATCCTGCAGCCCCAGATGCTCAACCACAGACAGCGAAAGATCGAGCTGTGAAAGGGTTTGATCGAGGTAAGCCGTCGGCAGTGGGCAGTGACAACTCCCCGCTTTGGCCGCCAACTGCCCCAGGATCACCTTCAGCAACGTGGATTTCCCGCAGCCGTTCGGGCCGGTCAGCGCCACGCGCATCGGGCCATCAATGCGAAAATCCAGCGGCGGCATGGCGATAAAAGGCAGTTCCAACTGTTCGAGCACCAGCACCTGCTTGCCCGCCACCACGGCGCTTCCCGGCAGCGTGAGCATCACCGGACAATCGTCTTCCACTCGCTGATAGGCATCGCGGACGGCGGCATCGAGAGCATCCTTCTGGTCCTGATGCTGTTTGCGCAACGTACCGAGACTTTCTTTGGCCGCCGCTTTGTAGGCCACGCGCTCAAAGGAAGCGATATTGAGCGTATCGACGGTTTTCAGCGTTTGCGCAGAGCGCCGTTGGCTGATGTCATGTTCTTTCTGCTGCCGGGCCCGGGTACGCCGACGTTCCTGGCGCGCGTGTTCCAGCCCGGCTCGTGCGGCCTGCTGCTCCAAATCACGCTGGCGGCGATAGTCATCGTAGTTGCCGCCGTAGCTGTGCAGTTCGCCCGGCGTCAGTTCGACAATGCGCTGCATACGCGCCAACAGCTGCCGATCGTGGCTGGCCACCAGCAAGCCGCCGCGCCACTGTTCCACCTGTTGATACAACCAGTCGCGGCCCCGGCCGTCGAGGTGGTTGGTCGGTTCGTCGAGCAACAAAAAATCCGCGTTGCTCAGTATCGCCCCACACAGCGCGGCACGCATTCGTTCACCGCCGCTCAAATCGCTCACCGGGCGTTGCGCATCGAACGCCGGTAACCCGGCGGCGACAAAGGCAGCCTGCAGACGATCGCGCAGATCCCACTGACCTTCCAAAAGATCGAGATCGTCCGCCTGCGGTTGCCCCTGCTCAAGGCGGGCCAATGCGGCAAATATCTCGCCGTAGCCCAGTAGCTGGGCCAGCGTAGTCTGTGGAGAGAGCTCCGGCTGTTGCGCGACGTAAGCCAGAGATCCATGGGCTTCAACATGCCCGCCACCGGGAAGATCCTGCCCGGCGATCAAACGCAGCAAGCGCGTTTTGCCGACGCCATTGCGCCCAACCAGGCCGCAGCGTTGCCGATCAAAAGTCAGATCCAAGGGGCCGAACAGCGTTTCGCCGTCAGCGAACTGGCAGATCAGGTGATGTAAAACAAAATAAGGGGACTGCGCAAAATGAGCCATAAGCACTCCTGAATGAAATCAAAACATCCCCACCAGGCACGGGTGTGCGCAACGTGGGACAAGATATCAGCAGGCGTGTGTGTTCATTTTCGGTGATGGCTCCGCAGAGAGAGGGAATTTATAACAGGCAAATGCTAACCCATTTGTTGTTCACCATGCAAACAGGGGCACAGATTCATGACATCTATCACATTCAGCGCAACGCAGATTCCCAACGGCAGAGACAACGGCTAGATTTATCTCATCCGACCACTTGAGGTCGCACATAATAATAACGATGAAAGACGCGATGGAGACTGCAATGAGCAATTACCCACACCTGCTGGCACCGCTGGATCTCGGCTTCACCACCCTGAAAAACCGGGTACTGATGGGATCGATGCACACCGGCCTGGAAGAACTGCCGAATGGCCCCGAGCGCATGGCCGCTTTCTATGCCGAGCGTGCCGCAGCCGGCGTAGCGCTAATCGTCACCGGCGGCATCGCCCCCAATGAAAAAGGTGTGGTGTATCGCGGCGGCTCAACCCTTAGCCACCCGGAGCAGGTCGACCATCACCGCATCGTCACCGACGCCGTCCACCAGGCCGGCGGTAAAATTGCGCTGCAGATCCTGCATGCCGGTCGCTACAGCTACCAGCCGCAACCGGTAGCCCCCTCCGCGCTGCAGGCGCCGATCAATCCCTTTGCCCCTACCGCACTGAGCGAAGCGGATATCTTGCAGACCATCGCGGACTTCGCGCGTTGTGCGGCTTTGGCCCAGCAGGCCTGCTACGACGGCGTCGAGGTGATGGGCTCCGAAGGCTATTTGATCAACCAATTTCTGGTCGCGCGCACCAACCAGCGCGATGACCAATGGGGCGGCAGCTTCAGCAACCGCATGCGTTTTGCCGTGGAGATCGTCCGAGCGGTACGCCAGGCGGTCGGCCGCGAATTTATCCTGATTTACCGCCTTTCGATGCTCGATCTGGTTGAAGACGGCTCCAGTTGGCAGGAAATCGAGCAGTTGGCACTGGCCGTTGAGCAGGCCGGAGCCACCATTATCAACACCGGCATTGGCTGGCATGAAGCGCGTATCCCAACCATTGCCACCATGGTGCCACGCGCCGGATTCAGCTGGGTGACCCGAAAGCTGATGGGTAAAGTGCAAATCCCGCTGATCACCACCAACCGCATCAACGACCCGGCGGTAGCCGAACAGGTCCTGGCCGACGGCTGCGCCGACATGGTATCAATGGCGCGCCCGTTCCTGGCCGACGCCGCTTTTGTGCAGAAAGCCGCCGAAGGGCGTGCCGACGAAATCAATACCTGCATTGGGTGCAACCAGGCTTGCCTCGACCAAATTTTTGAAGGCAAGCTGACCTCCTGCCTGGTGAACCCCCGTGCCTGCCGCGAAACCGAGATGCCGCTGGTCGCCGCGGAGAAGCCGAAAAGGCTGGCGGTGATTGGTGCCGGGCCGGCCGGGTTGGCGTTTGCGACCACCGCTGCCAGCCGCGGCCACCGGGTGACGCTATTCGATGCCGCCGATCAGATTGGCGGCCAGTTCAATATAGCCAAGCAGATCCCCGGTAAAGAGGAGTTTCATGAAACGCTGCGTTATTTCCGTCGTCAATTGACGCTGCAAGAGGTCGAAGTGAAGCTCGGCGCCTGGGTGACGGCGGCCGATCTGGCGGCGTTCGACGAAGTGATCCTTGCCTGCGGTATCGTGCCGCGTACCCCGGCGATCCCCGGCATCGACAACGCCAAGGTACTCACCTATCTGGATGTGTTGCGCGACAAAAAACCGGTCGGCCAGCGCGTGGCGATTATCGGTGCCGGCGGCATCGGCTTCGATACCGCCGAATACCTCAGCCAACACGGGGTGTCGAGCAGTCTGGATCCGGCGGAATTTAACCGTGAATGGGGTATCGATGACCAGCTTGGCCAACGCGGTGGGCTGGCGGCGCAGGGGCCGGTGGTCAGTCGCCCTGCTCGGCAGATCTACCTGCTGCAACGCAAAACCAGCAAAGTGGGCGAAGGCCTGGGGAAAACCACCGGTTGGATCCACCGCACCAGCCTGGCGATGCGCGGTGTAAAAATGCTCAACAGCGTGAACTATCAACGCATTGATGATGAAGGCCTGCATATTTCACGCGCCGAACAGGAAAGCTGTCTGCCGGTGGATACGGTGATTATCTGCGCCGGACAGGAACCCAGACGCGAGCTGCAGCAACCGCTGCTGGAGATGGGAAAAACCGTGCATTTGATTGGCGGGGCGGACGTCGCCGCCGAGCTGGATGCCCGCCGCGCTATCGATCAGGGCACGCGGCTGGCAATGGCGCTGTAATTACAATCAGGGGCGCATTCACTGCGCCCCCTCAATCAATCAGTAACGTGCGCCGGATTTCACCGCTCTGAGGATCACAAACTTCTTGTTGGATGCCACCACGGTGCAGTTGCCAAACAGGCGCTTCAGCTTATGGTGGTAATCCAGATGACGGTTGCCGACGATGCGCAACTCGCCACCGACCTGCAGGCAACGCTTGGCGTCGCAGAACATCTGCCAGGCGGTGTGATCGGTGATCGCATGCTGTTGGTGGAACGGTGGGTTGCACAGTACCGCCTGCACGCTTTCACGCTCAATCCCCGCCAGTGAGTTGTTCACCTCAAACTGACAACGATCCAGATCCTGCGGCAGGTTGTGCTCCACGTTCAACTCGCTGGATGCCACCGCCATATAAGACTCATCGACAAACGTCATCTGAGCCTGCGGGTTCTGCGCCAGCGCCGTCAGGCCAATCACGCCGTTACCACAGCCGAGATCGACAATATGCCCTTCCAGATCCTTCGGCAGATGCTCCAGGAACAGGCGCGCGCCGATGTCCAGATTGCTGCGCGAGAACACGTTGGCATGGTTGTGGATAAGCCAATCCGTGCCGTCCAGCGTCCAGTTGGTGGTTTCCGGGGCCGCCGGCGGCACAATGTCCGTCACTTCGCAGTGGATCAGACGCGCTTTCTTCCATGCCAGGCTGGTGCGCGTTGGGCCGAGCACCTTTTCAAACAGCTGCATGGTCGAGGTGTGAACGTCACGCGCCTTGGCTCCGGCGATGATAACCGTGTCCGGCGCCACCACGTTGCGCAACGAGCGCAGTTGCTGTTCCAGCAGTGCCAGCGCTTTAGGAATGCGGATCAGCACCACTGCCGGTGATGCAGGCAGTTCGGCCAGGCTGTCCAGCAGCGTCACCTGCTCCGGATCCAGTTCATTGAGCTTCAGGTTATGGCGCGTTGCCAACTGACTCATGTAGGAGTCGCTGATGCTGTAAGGCTGATGAGCGTGCAGTGCGCAGGCCAGCGTGCCAAAGTTGTCGTTGAAAATCAGCACTGGGCGATCGCCAATGGTTATATTTTCAAGCTGTTGCAGCAGATATTCGTCCGCCGCTTCCCAAGCCTGCAATTGGGTGGATTCTTCCTGTTGGGGATAACGTTCCAGCTCAAGGTGCTGTGTTCCCAGATCGAGTTGGCTCATTGCCCCTCCTGACTGATAAAATTTGGGCTGTTTATCCCCTAAAAACGTCCGGCAGTAAAATGTTTTTTCGGATAAATTGCGCATTAATTCGCATCGTGGAAAGCCAATCCCGCTTTTCACTCCTTAAAGCTATAGCATTCATTCCGCTTATTCCGAACTGGGCAATTTTTCACCTGACCTGATGTAACTTTAAATGTTACACTCATTCACCCAATGGAATGGGGATGAAAATGATTTCATCGTTCCGAGACGGATACCTGGCGCAATTCTATAGGGAGGGTCGGCGCGATCGTTTGATCCCCTCAATCATTGAGCGCCAGCTGCCCAGAAAACTCGATATGCTGGCTGCTGCGCAAAAAGAATGTGATTTACATAACCCGACCGGTAATTATTACAAACGCCTGTCCGGCCCTTTTCAAGGCTGGTCCAGCATGCGGGTGAATCTTCAATGGCGACTAATGTTTCAATGGCGCCACGATGCTGCTGAGCAGATTTATCTGGATCCGCACCAAGATACCTAGGTAACGGAGAACATATGTTAGAGACTACAAGCCGGAAACCCACCACGGTGGGGGAAGTGCTGCAAGAAGAGTATTTAACACCGCTGGGTATTGGCCAGGAGGATCTTGCGAAGGTCTTGGGTGTCACCCGCGCCACGGTAAATCGCTTGTGCAATGGGCATCGTCGTCTTAGCGTTGCGGAAGCGAACTTGTTTGCCGATCTGTTCGAAACCACCGCCGATTTCTGGCTAAACCTGCAGGCGGCCCACGACCGCTGGGAAGCCCGACAGGCCAATGTGCAGCGCAAGCGTCTGCGTCCGATTATGGAAATATTGGGGCGTAATATTACCCATGCGTGAAATCGAACTGACCTACCTGCAGGGCTACCCTGAACATCTGCAAAGCCAGGTGCAGCAGCTGATCGACCAACGACGCCTGGGGGATGTGTTGTTGCAGCGCTATCCGCAGGTGCATGACTGCACCACCGACAAGTCGCTTTATCAGTTTACCGTCGATCTGAAAAACCAGTATTTGCGTAATGCACAACCGCTGAGCAAAGTGGCCTACGACGGTAAAATTCAGGTGATGAAACACGCACTGGGCATGCACACCGCCATTTCCCGCGTGCAGGGCGGCAAACTGAAGGCCAAGGCGGAAATCCGCGTGGCGACGGTCTTCAAGCTGGCGCCGGAGCCGTTTCTACGCATGATCGTGGTGCATGAGTTGGCACATCTGAAAGAGAAAGACCACAACAAGGCCTTCTACAGCCTGTGCTGCCATATGGAACCCAATTACCATCAGCTGGAGTTCGACACCCGGCTGTATCTGACCCACCTTTCGGTGTTTGGCGATCTGTACGCATAGCGAGATTCGCCTTCTGTAAATGCCGTGATAATCTGGTTCTTTCTACCCTGTGCGGTACGTGAAACTCATGGGGTATAGCGCATGGGAACCGGAGATATCTATGATTCGCTTTGCCGTTGTGGGCACCAACTGGATTACGGAACGCTTTATTGACGCCGCGCACGAAAGCGGCAAGCTGAAACTGACCGCCGTCTATTCGCGCAAGCTGGAAAAAGCGCAGGAATTTGGCGCCAACTACCACACCAGCCTGTTTTCCGATTCCCTCGAGGCGCTGGCCCAATCCGATGCCATCGATGCAGTTTACATCGCCAGCCCCAACGCCCTTCACTGCCAACAATCTTTACTGTTCCTCAGCCATAAAAAGCATGTGATTTGCGAAAAGCCGCTGGTGTCCAACCTGCGTGAAGCCGAAAAGCTGGTGGCCTGCGCGCGTGAAAATCAGGTGGTGCTGTTCGAAGCCTTCAAAAGCGCTCATCTGCCGAATTTCCTGGCCCTGCAACAGGCGCTGCCGCAAATCGGCCGGTTGCGCAAAGCCTTCCTCAACTATTGCCAATACTCGTCACGCTACCCGCGTTATCTGGCCGGCGAAAATCCGAATACCTTCAACCCGCAGTTTTCCAACGGGTCAATCATGGACATCGGCTATTACTGCCTGGCCAGCGCCGTTGCCCTGTTCGGCGAACCGAAATCGGTCATTGCCAGCGCGGCGTTGCTGGATACCGGTGTGGATGCCCACGGTACCGCTTGCCTCAACTACGGCGATTTTGACGTCACCCTCTCCCACTCCAAGGTCAGCAACTCGGACATTCCCAGTGAGATCCAGGGCGAAGAAGGGACGCTGGTGATTGAGAAAATTTCTGAGTGCCAGGGCGTGGTGCTGACCCCGCGCGGCGGCCATCGTCAGGATCTGGCCCAGCCTCAGCACATCAATACCATGCTGTATGAGGCACAGGTGTTCGCCGACCTGGTGGAAAAACGGCAGGTAGAACACCCGGGGCTGGAGAATTCGCTGATTATCGCCCGCCTGCTGACCGAAATTCGCCGCCAGACCGGCGTAGTCTTCCCTGCCGACGGAGAGTGACATGAAACCCTTATTACTGATGCAAACCGGCGATGCCCCAGAGGTTATCCGTCGGGAAAAAGCCAACTTCGACGGCATGTTCTTGCAACAGGGGAACATTGATGCCGATCGCGTGCAGATCGTGCACCTTCCCGCAGGCGAGCAACCGCTGCCGCCGCACAATTACGCCGGCGTGGTGATCACCGGTTCACCGGCGATGGTGACCGAACAGCTGCCGTGGAGCGAGCTAGCCGCCGAGTGGCTGCGCCAGGCGATGCAGATCCAACTGCCGATCTTCGGCGCCTGCTATGGGCACCAGCTGCTGGCCTATGCGCTTGGCGGTGAAGTCGGTTATCACCCGCAGGGCATGGAAGTCGGCACATTGGACGTCGAGTTGCTGCCCGCCGCCGCCAACGACCGACGAATGACGATGTTACCGCCGCGCTTCAAGGCCAATCTGATCCACTCGCAGAGCGTGTTGACGCCCCCCGTCGGCGCAGTCGCGCTGGCCCGATCGCAACAGGATGCCTATCAGATCCTCAGTTATGGCGATCGCGTGCTGACGACGCAGTTCCATCCGGAATTTAACGGCGCGGTGATGCACCAGTATCTGAGCTGGCTCGGTGAGCTGTATCCAGAGCAGCAGGCAGCGTATCAGCTTAAGCAACAGCAGGTTAGCGACACGCCGTTCAGTCGGCTGCTGCTGCAGGGATTTGTCGTCAGCCTCGGTGCGCAAAAAGCCCTGGCCGGGTAACTTAATAAACGTTGACCGCTGACATATTTTGCATTACTTTCTGCCGTGCAAAGGGGAGTAACTTCATTGCCGGTCAATCGTCATTACGATGCGCAAGCATCCGGTTACCGGGCAACATGATGTAACGGGCACGTTCAGTGCACCTTCATCAACGTTGTAAGTGAGACCTTGCCGGAAGGCGAGGTTTGCTTGCAGCGTTCATAAGAGCGGCTAGCGTCTTCCGACGTTGGCCGTTTTTGTTTTTGAAGGATACCTCTGATGATGAATACCGTTGGCACACCTTGGTTATGGGGCAGCTTTGCCGCCATCATAGTTGTGATGCTCGCAATCGACTTACTGCTGCAAGGCCGCAAAGGCGCACACACCATGACGCTGAAGCAGGCCGCCAGTTGGTCGCTGGTGTGGGTCAGCCTCTCTTTGCTGTTCAACCTGGGCTTCTGGTACTACCTGAACCAAACCGCCGGGCGTGCCGTCGCCGATACCCAGGCGCTGGCCTTTCTCACCGGTTATCTGATCGAAAAAGCGCTGGCGGTCGATAACGTCTTCGTCTGGCTGATGCTGTTCAGCTACTTTGCCGTTCCGGCCAACCTGCAGCGCCGGGTGCTGATTTTTGGCGTGCTGGGCGCGATTGTGCTGCGTACCATCATGATCTTCGCCGGCAGCTGGCTGGTAACTCAATTCCAGTGGCTGCTGTACCTGTTCGGCGCGTTCCTGCTGTTTACCGGTATCAAGATGGCGCTGGCGAAGGAAGATGACTCGGCGATTGGCGACAAGCCGCTGGTGAAATGGCTGCGTAGCCACCTGCGCATGACCGATAATCTGGAAGGCGAGCGCTTCTTCGTGCGCCGCAACGGCCTGCTGTTCGCTACGCCGCTGGTGCTGGTGCTGATCCTGGTCGAACTGAGCGACGTGATCTTTGCGGTCGACAGCATCCCGGCAATTTTTGCCGTGACCACAGATCCGTTCATCGTCCTGACCTCCAACCTGTTCGCCATCATGGGCCTGCGCGCCATGTACTTCTTACTGGCTAACGTGGCAGAACGCTTCTCGATGCTGAAATACGGCCTGTCGATTATCCTGATGTTTATCGGCGTCAAGATGTTGATTATCGACTTCTTCCATATCCCGATCGGCGTTTCGCTTGGCGTGGTGGCCGGTATCCTGACGTTAACGCTGGTGATCAACGCCTGGGTTAACCGCCGTAACGACCGTTTGGCCAATAATAAAGCACCATAATCTGTTATCCGGGGCGCTAGTCGCCCCGCGATTGTTTGGCAATTGCCCCCAAACGCCAAATGTTATTGCGATCACACAAATGTAACCAGCATGTTATCAAGAGTTGATCCGCGCTCAGAATTTCATCCTCTCCCCTTTCCAACCCTATGGGTTTACTGAATACTGATTCGGCAAACACACTTGGTTACAGATCCCAACAAAGTTGTCCGGTGGCGTTCCCACCGAGGTGACAAAGTCTGTACGCAACATCATCGGGAAAAAAGCATTATGCAAAAATTACTACAAAGGATCGTACAGGGCAGTCTGGTTAAACAAATCATGATCGGCCTGGTGGCCGGTATTATCGTGGCGCTGATCTCACCGGCGACGGCTTCTGCGGTGGGCCTGCTTGGTGCCCTGTTCGTCGGGGCACTAAAAGCGGTAGCGCCGGTATTGGTGCTGGTGCTGGTCATGGCCTCGATCGCCAACCACAAGCACGGGCAAAAAACCAATATCCGTCCGATCCTGTTCCTCTATCTGCTGGGGACCTTCGCCGCGGCGCTGGTGGCGGTTGTGGTCAGCTTTATGTTCCCGTCCAACCTGGCGCTGGTGACCGGCAATGCGGATATCAATCCGCCGGGCGGCATTATTGAGGTGCTGAAAGGCCTGCTGATGAGCGTGGTCGCCAACCCGTTCCATGCGCTGATTAACGCCAACTATATCGGCATTCTGGCCTGGGCCGTAGGTCTGGGGTTGGCGCTGCGCCACGCCTCTGAAACCACCAAATCGCTGATTAACGATATGTCGCATGCGGTCACCCTGGTGGTACGCGCGGTGATCCGTTGTGCTCCACTCGGCATTTTCGGCCTGGTGGCCTCGACGCTGGCGGATACTGGCTTTGGCGTACTTTGGGGCTATGCCCAACTGCTGGTGGTGCTGATCGGCTGTATGCTGTTGGTGGCGCTGGTGCTGAACCCGCTGATCGTTTACTGGAAAATCCGTCGCAACCCTTATCCGCTGGTGTTTGCCTGCCTGCGCGAAAGCGGCGTGACCGCCTTCTTCACCCGCAGCTCAGCCGCCAACATCCCGGTGAATATGGAACTGTGCAAAAAGCTGAATCTGAACGAAGACACCTATTCAGTTTCCATCCCGCTGGGCGCCACCATCAACATGGCCGGTGCCGCCATCACCATTACCGTGCTGACGCTGGCGGCGGTGCATACTCTGGGGATCCCGGTTGATGTGCCTACGGCACTGCTGCTCAGCGTCGTCGCGGCTATCTGTGCTTGCGGCGCTTCCGGCGTGGCTGGTGGATCGCTGCTGTTGATCCCATTAGCGTGCAACATGTTCGGCATTCCGAACGACGTGGCAATGCAGGTGGTGGCGGTTGGCTTTATCATCGGCGTACTGCAAGATTCCGCCGAAACCGCGCTGAACTCCTCGACCGACGTGCTGTTTACCGCAGCCGCCTGTCAGGCGGAAGATCAGCGTTTAGCAGATGAAGACCCGCTGAAAGTGCGTTAATCCCCAAAATGTTCTAGAAGGCGCTCGTGATCGGGCGCCTTTTTTACGACTGTCGCCTTACAATGTCACTCCGCTCTTAAAAATCGCCAGTTCACGGAAATCATTGGTTTCGTTGCGTGCTGGCTGGCCATTGGCAATCGCCACGATCAGATCGACAAACTGTTCCAGCAGACTTTCCATCGGGGTGCCGTGGATCAGCCGACCGGCATCGAAGTCGATCCAGTGCGGTTTCTTCGCCGCCAGTTCGCTGTTGGTCGCCAGCTTCACCGTCGGCACAAAGCCGCCATAGGGCGTACCGCGCCCGGTGCTGAACAACACCATATGGCAGCCGGCGCCGGCCAGCGCGCTGGTCGCCACCGCGTCATTGCCTGGCGCACTCAGCAGGTTTAAACCGGGTTGCCGCAGCCGTTCGCCATATTTGAGCACGTCCACCACCTGGCTGTGCCCGGCTTTTTGCGTACAACCGAGCGATTTCTCCTCCAGCGTGGTGATCCCGCCGGCTTTGTTGCCCGGCGAAGGGTTTTCATAAATCGGCTGGTTATGGGCGATAAAGTACTGTTTGAAATCGTTGACCATGCTGACGGTCTTTTCGAAAGTCTCCCGATCGCGGCAACGGCTCATCAGGATCCTTTCGGCGCCAAACATCTCCGGCACTTCAGTCAGTACCGTCGTGCCGCCGTTGGCAATCAGATAGTCGGAAAAACGCCCCAGCAGCGGATTGGCGGTGATACCGGACAGGCCGTCAGACCCGCCGCACTCCAGCCCAAATTTCAATTCACTCAGCTTGCCCGGCTGGCGACGGTCGTCACGCATCACCCGGTACAGCGCGTGCAGCTGCTCCAGCCCGGCCTCCACTTCATCATCCTGCTGTTGGCAAACCATAAAGCGGACCCGCTGTTCATCGGTCATCCCCAGCGTACTGCGGAAAACATCCACCTGATTGTTCTCGCACCCCAGGCCAATCACCAACACCGCGCCGGCGTTCGGATGGCGCACCATGTTTTGCAGCATGGTGCGGGTGTTCTCGTGATCTTGCCCCAGTTGCGAACAACCAAACGGATGACTGAACAGGTGCACGCCGTCGATCCCCTGCGCATCCGCAGTTTCCTTCAGAAAACGCTGCTGGATCTGTCGGGCAATGCCATTGACGCAGCCAACGGTCGGTATGATCCACAGCTCGTTGCGGATCCCCACTTCCCCGTTGCTACGGCGATAAAGCTGCACTTCCCGATCCGCAGCCTGCGGCGGCAATGCGAGAAATTGCGGCTGATACTGATAGCTATCCAGGTCGCTCAGGTTGGTTTTGGCATTTTGCGAGTGAATATGCACACCGGAAGCAATAGCCTCTAGCGCATGGCCGATCGGCAGACCATATTTGATGATTGCCTCACCGGCGGCTATCGGCCGTAGCGCAAACTTATGTCCGCGCGCTACCGGCTGCGCAAGCCAAATAGCCGTGCCGTCCAGCATCAACGTTTCATCGGCCGCCAGATCGCGCAGTGCCACCGCGACATTATCCAGCGAATGAATTTTTACCATGCTTTGCATAAACCCACCTCGGGCAGCGGCTACGCCAGTTCAATGGCGAAATAGTTTTTGGCATTGTCGAAACAGATGTTTTTCACCATCTCGCCCAGCAGCGCGATATCTGCCGGTGCTTCGCCGTCGGCCACCCAACGTCCCATCATCTGACAAAGGATGCGGCGGAAGTATTCATGGCGGGTATAAGACAGGAAGCTACGACTGTCGGTCAGCATACCGACAAAGCGGCTCAACAAGCCGAGCTGCGCCAATTGCGTCATCTGACGTTGCATGCCGTCTTTCTGATCGTTGAACCACCAGCCGGAACCGAACTGCATCTTGCCTGGCGTGCCTTCCCCCTGGAAGTTGCCGACCATGGTGGCGATCACCTCATTGTCACGCGGGTTGAGACAGTACAGGATGGTCTTCGGCAGGCCCCCCTGACGCGCCTGGGCATCCAGCAGGCGTGAAAGTGGCTCTGCCAGCGGTCGGTCATTAATCGAATCGAAGCCGATGTCCGGGCCGACACTGGCCAGCATGCGGCTGTTATTATTGCGCAGCGCGCCGATGTGATATTGCTGCACCCATTCACGGCGTTGATATTCGGCCGCCAGGAACAACAGCACCGCACTTTTGAACTGGGCGCTCTGCTCTGGCGCAGGCAACTTACCGCTCAGGCGCGCCGTTAAAATCGCGTCCAATGCAGCTTCATCCGCCTCTCCATAGACCACCACGTCCAACGCATGGTCAGCCACCTTGCAGCCATGGGCGGCAAAATGATCCATGCGCTTTTTCAACGCGTCACACAGCGCGCTGAAGCGACCGATATGAATATCCGCTGCCGCTTCCAGCTTTTGCAGATAATCATTGAAACCCGGTGCGTCGATATTGAATGCCTTGTCCGGTCGCCAGCTTGGCAACACCTTGATAGCGAAACTGCTGTCGGCGGCAATGGCTTTATGGTGGCGCAGATCGTCGACAGGATCGTCAGTGGTGCCGACCATCTTCACATTCATCTGCTGCATGATGCCGCGCGCCCTGAAATCGTCCTGCGCCAGCAGGGCATTGCCGCGCTGCCAGATATCGTCCGCCGTCGCCGGGGACAGCAGCGTGTCGGTGATACCGAACGGACGACGCAGCTCCAGGTGGGTCCAGTGATACAGTGGGTTACCCAGGGTGTGCGGTACGGTAGCAGCCCAGGCATCGAATTTTTCACGATCGCCGGCATCGCCGGTGCACAGCCGTTCTGCCACCCCGTTGGTCCGCATCGCCCGCCATTTGTAGTGGTCACCCTTGAGCCAGATTTCGTATAAATTTTTGAAACGGGTGTTCTCGGCGATCTGTTCCGGCGGCAGGTGGCAGTGATAGTCAAAGATCGGTTGCTCCGCCGCATAGTCATGATACAAACGCCGGGCGAATTCGCTGCCCAGCAAGAAATCTTCGTTTAAAAACGTCGCCATAACTGGCTCCTCACCTTGCTTGCCGTTCGACACAGTGTTCAATGCGACAAAGTTATCACACCAATTTTATTGGGCGTCCAGCGAAATATCGCCTTAAGCTACGGCACCATAGCTCTCTAAAAGCCGTTTGCCGGCATTTTTGCGGCAAAATCGCGCCTAAATTGCCTCATCATGCGGCAAACAGTATTGCCGAATTGAAAAATGGCTTTTGTGATATCACTCAACTTTTAAACCTGTATGACAAGTTATTGTCTCGCCACCCAGTCGTGCTTGCGGCGGGAATACGCCGGTGATGAACAGGCCGGCGCAAATCAACGATAAAGGGATAGCCCCTTAAAACGCTGACGCCAACACGGCGCCGCCTATTCAAGACTGGGAGATATTTCGGATGCGTAAAATTAAAGGGTTACGCTGGTACATGATCGGACTGGTGACCATCGGCACCGTGCTGGGTTACCTGACGCGTAACGCCATTGCCGTCGCAGCACCCACGCTGGAAGACACCTTACACATCACTACGCAACAGTACTCTTACATCGTCGCGGCCTATTCTGCCTGTTACACCCTGATGCAACCGGTGGCGGGATATGTGCTGGACGTCTTAGGCACCAAAGTCGGATACGCCATGTTCGCCATCCTGTGGGCGCTGTTTTGCATGGGCACGGCGCTGGCCAACAGTTGGGGCGGGCTGGCACTGGCACGCGGGGCCGTGGGCATGGCGGAAGCGGCAATGATCCCCGCCGGTCTGAAGGCCAGCAGCGAGTGGTTCCCGGCCAAAGAGCGTTCCATCGCCGTCGGTTACTTCAACGTCGGCTCATCGATAGGCGGCATGCTGGCGCCGCCGCTGGTGGTGTGGGCGATCGTCGCGCACAGTTGGGAAATGGCGTTCATCATCACCGGCGTGCTGAGCCTGATCTGGGCTGTCTGCTGGCTGATTTTCTATAAACATCCGAAAGACCAGAAGAAACTCAGCGACGAAGAGCGCGATTACATCCTGGGGGGCCAGGAAGCACAGCACCAAACCGGTAATGCCAAGAAAATGTCCGCTTGGCAGATTGTTCGTAACCGCCAGTTCTGGGGCATCGCGCTGCCGCGATTTCTGGCAGAGCCGGCCTGGGGCACCTTCAATGCCTGGATCCCGTTATTCATGTTCAAAGCCTACGGCTTCAACCTGAAAGAGATCGCCATGTTCGCCTGGATGCCGATGCTGTTCGCCGATCTGGGCTGTATCGTCGGTGGTTACCTGCCGCCGTTTTTCCAGAAACACTTTAAGGTAAACCTGATTGTTTCACGTAAGCTGGTGGTCACCCTGGGCGCCGTACTGATGATTGGCCCCGGCATGATAGGTCTGTTTACCAGCCCCTATGCAGCTATCGCGCTGCTGTGCGTCGGCGGTTTTGCCCATCAGGCGCTGTCTGGCGCACTGATTACCCTGTCTTCTGACGTCTTCGGTCGCAACGAGGTGGCCACCGCCAACGGCCTCACCGGCATGGCGGCCTGGACCGCCAGCACCCTGTTTGCCCTGGTGGTCGGCGCCCTGGCGGACACCCTGGGCTTCAGCCCGCTGTTTGCCGCACTGTCGGTATTCGATATTCTCGGCGCCATCGTGATCTGGACCGTCCTGCAAAATCAGCCCGCCACACAACCCGAAGAGCAAGTATTGGAACCCTCCCCCGCACGCCATTAACCCCACCGCCCGGCCACCGTGCCGGGCGTTCCCCGGAGGCCACTGGCAGCTCTGCCGGATAAGTGGTATAACAAATCCATGGCCATGTGCCCCCTATCCAAAGAGCATTCACTATGGAATTCACTGAAACCAGACGCCTGTATCAGCAACTGGCCGCCGAGCTTAAACAGCGTATCGAAAGCGGCCGATACCCGGTGGGCGATAAACTGCCGGCCGAGCGCTACATTGCCGAAGAGATGAACGTCAGCCGTACCGTAGTGCGCGAAGCGATCATCATGCTGGAAGTGGAAGGCTACGTCGACGTACGCAAAGGCTCCGGGATCCACGTGATGTCCAACCAGCAAAAGCATCTGGTGGTGCCGGGCGACAGCATTGAGTTTGCCACCGCCGGGCCCTTCGAGCTGCTGCAGGCGCGCCAGCTGATTGAAAGCAACATCGCCGAATTCGCCGCGACCCAGGTTACCAAGCAGGACATCGTCCAACTGATGGAGATCCAGGAACAGGCTCGCAAGGAAGATCGCTTCCGCGACTCTCAGTGGGATCTGAAATTCCACGTGCAGGTGGCGCTGGCCACTCAGAACACCGCCATGGCTACCATCGTGGAAAAAATGTGGGTTCAGCGGGTGAATAATCCTTACTGGATCAAGCTGCATGAGCACATCGACAATCGTTCGATCGCCAGCTGGTGCGACGATCACGATCAGATCCTCAAGGCATTGATACGTAAAGATCCTTACGCCGCCAAGTTGGCCATGTGGCAGCACCTGGAAAACACCAAGCAAATGCTGTTCAACGCCACCAGCGACGATTTTGAATATAACGCCGACCGCTACCTGTTCGCCGATAACCCGGTAGTGCATCTCGATGGGGTAGCCGCCGAAAATAAATAGCCCAGGCGGTCAAAAATCGTCGGGTTATGTCAGGTATTGTAAAATCCGCTGAATCGATGCCTGAACGGCGATTTGCCGTGTAGTATTTCACCGCTGGCAACGTAGATTTCCCTGTTGCCAATCGTGCTATTTTGGTAAAGTTGAGCCACTTTTTTACCCTCTGCTACGGGGCGGGACGCGAATACATGCGCTGGTTGTTTGCCATGCTTATTGCTCTTTTTTGCTGGACCGATTCGGTCTCCGGCCAAAAGCTATGCGCGGCACCTTCCAAAGCAACCCCTACGTCGCTGAGCAGTTTACCTTCGCTCTCAGATCCGTTGCTTTCCCCTTACGACCAGGTTTATCGGTCACCGGCAGAGCTGCAGCGAAAAAAACCGGGTAAATTGCCGTTGTTATTGCCACGGTTGCATTCCTTCTCCGGCTCGCTGTCGACCTGCGCCCAACTACCGCCGGTCTATACCCTGGCCGCAGAGCTGGGCCACCGCACCAAACTCCCGCGCCAGAACTCACCTGCGCTCAACCGGCTTGCCCAGGTCAACTGGACGCTGCACACCCCGCAGCAGCAAAACAGGCTAGGCGGCTGGAAAGAAAGTAATATGCTTTACCGTGGCACGCTGACTTACCACTCATGACCGGTGTCGCACCGACTAGAATCCACTAAAAAGCAACGCCGTTTCATCATTATCAGCAGCCAGCATCGCCCGCGCGTTTTCGGCCCACACCCGATCAGCCGCTGAGATAAAAACAAACAATGACGTTTTAGGAACACCGGATGGACATCATTAAAGAACTGTTACATGCCTTATGGCAGCAGGATTTTGAGACGCTGGCGAACCCTTCGCTGGTCTGGACCCTCTACGTGCTGCTGTTTATGATCCTGTTTTTGGAAAACGGTCTGCTGCCGGCCGCCTTTCTGCCTGGGGACAGCCTGCTGATCCTGGTCGGCGTCCTGATCGCCAAAGGCACCATGAATTTCCCGCTCACCATCCTGATCCTGACCGTCGCCGCCAGCCTGGGGTGCTGGGTCAGCTACATACAGGGCAAGTGGCTCGGCAATACCCGAACGGTACAGGGCTGGCTGTCGCACCTGCCGGCTCATTATCATCAACGGGCGCACCAGCTGTTCCACCGCCACGGGCTTTCCGCCCTGCTGGTCGGTCGTTTCCTGGCGTTTGTCCGCACCCTGCTGCCGACCATTGCCGGCCTGTCTGGTCTGAGCAATGCCCGCTTCCAGTTCTTTAACTGGATGAGCGGCCTGCTGTGGGTGGTGATCCTCACCTCGCTGGGCTTTGCTCTGGGCAAAACCCCGGTCTTCCGCAAGTATGAAGATCAACTGATGTTCTGCCTGATGCTGCTGCCGCTGGTGCTGCTGGTCGTCGGGCTGGTCGGCTCGCTGATCGTCTTGTGGCGCAAGAAACGCGCCGATAGCCAGGACCAGGGGAAAGGGGCGTGATGATCAAGCGCCCGCGCTGGCAGTACATGTTGCTGATTGCGCTCGCCTTGTTGGCGCTTGCCACGCTGTTGGTGCCCTGCATGGTGCGCACCGAGAGCGAACTGCGCATCCGTGCGGGCCAGCAAGGCCTTTCGCTGCCTGACGGTTTTTATGTCTATCAGCGACTGGATCAGCGCGGTATCCGCATCAAAAGCATTACCCCGGAAGGCGACGGCCTGGTGATCCGCCTGGACTCGCCGGAACAGCAGTTGCTGGCGCGCGAGGCCTTGCAAACTATTCTGCCGCCGGGGTACATCATTGCCCTGAGCGAATCCCCAGTACCCACTCACTGGGTGCGCGAATTTGCGCGCTCCCCCCTTAATCTGGGATAATACCCTTTCATATGAAGGGGTTTCCTTTCATATCATCGCCCTGTTCAATTAATCATCACTCAACACTGAACCGGGGCGGATTCTTTGGGGTCTTCACGATTTATGACTATGCTCAAGGTTAGCGTCAGTCAGCCACGTAAGACTCCTGTCGCACTGCCCCTGTCGGCAGTCAGGAAAGCGGATACGTGCCAACGCATCCCAATAACAAGGAATTGATAGCATGAAATTACGCCAATCTATGTTACTGGCTCTCCCATTCTTCGTCTTCCCGGCCCTGTCATTTGCGGCTGAGGGCGGCTGTGCCGCCAAAGCGCAAGAGATTCAAAAACAGATCGATTACGCCACCCAGCACGGCAATACTCACCGCGTCGCCGGGTTGAAAACGGCGCTGAGCGAAGTGCAGACAAATTGCACCGAAGCCGGTCTGCAGGCCGATCGCCAGAAAAAAATCGATGAGAAGCAAAGCAAGGTAGCCGAACGTCAGCAGGAGCTGAAAGAAGCTCAGCAGACCGGCAATCTGGACAAAGTGGCCAAGAAACAGAAAAAGCTGGCTGAAGCTCAAGCCGAGCTTAAGCAAGCCCAAGCGGAATAATTTTTTTACACTAGCGGATTTATCGCTGAGAGCCGCACCATGCGGGATTTTTACCGCATTTAAAATAGATGCTTAGTGATATCAGCTACCCATCGGCCCTTTGCTCCGGCGAAAAAATCCGCTATGTTAAAAGTCTGTCTCAGTTAACGTCAAGGAATTATCACATGGCACATGATTCAAATGCAGAAAACTTACGCGCTGAACTTAAATCCTTAGCCGATACGCTGGAAGAAGTGTTGAACTCTTCCACCGATAAACCAAAAGCCGAACTGGAAAAGCTGCGCTCCAAAGCTGAAGGCGCGCTGAAGGATACTCGTGCTCGCCTGAGCGATGCCGGGGACAAACTGGCTTCTCAAACCAAACAGATCGCCGGCCAGGCGGACGAGTATGTTCGTGATAATCCGTGGACCGGTATCGGTATCGGCGCTGCCGTCGGTGTGGTGCTGGGCGTTCTGTTAGCGCGCCGCTAATTATGGCTGAACAACAACCGCAAGTTCGTGCACAGGGCCCCGCCAAGGGGGTCCTGGACGTCGGCCAGCGCATCATCACTATTCTGGTCGGTATGGTGGAAACCCGTGTCCGTCTGGCAGTGGTCGAGCTGGAAGAGGAGAAAGCCAACCTCATTCAGTTGCTGATCATGGCCGGCATGACGCTGTTGTTCACCGCGTTTGGCCTGATGAGCCTGTTGATCCTGATTTTCTGGGCCATCGATCCTATCTACCGTCTGATGGCGTTAGGGGCCACTACCGGGGTGCTGTTGTTCCTGGCGGTATTCGGTGCCATTTGGACACTGGTCAAGGCCCGCCGCTCCACGTTGCTGGGTGCTACGCGCAAACAGCTGGAAATCGACCGTTCCGAGCTGGAGGACGAAAAATGAATCGTCGCCGCTATCTGGAATGGAGAAAAGAGAAGCTCATCCGCAAGATCCAGCAGCAAAGGCTGGATCTTGCGGAAAACAAAACGTTGTGGCTGGAAAAGACCGAGCGCATTGACCGCGGCTGGCAAACGATTTTCGGCCTGCGCAAATACCTGGTGATCGGTTCCAGCGTGATGGCCCTGTACGGTATTCGCCATCCGAGCAAGCTGATCCGCTGGTCGCGTCGCGCCTTCGGTGCTTTTGGCACTATCCGTTTGATCCAGAAAACCTTTTCCAACAAATAACCTTTCGCAGTTCCTTCAATTCTTCCGTTGTTAAGCCCGCCTTTTCACAGAAAATGCCCGTTTCTGTCGGTGAAGGCTGGGCAACATTCTGATTCCCCTCTCTTTGTTAGCAGGCTAAAGATTCAGTTTTTTTGAAAAAATACGACAGTTTTACTTGCTAACAAAGCGTGCGCTTCCCGATTAACATTCATTCCATCGACACGAAACGGGCAGGACAGGGTCAGATACCCGGCATACCGCCCATCGACATGAAAACGCCAAGACTGGCAAACAAAAATCACTTTGGAGTAAATGATGAAAAAATTAGAAGATACAGGTTTGCTGGTTGCGCGTATTTTGATGCCGATTCTGTTTATCGTGGCAGGCTACGGCAAAATGGGTGATGCCTATGCCGGAACCCAACAGTACATGCAATCGATGGGCGTGCCTGGCTTCTTGCTGCCACTGACCATCCTGCTGGAATTTGGCGGCGGTCTGGCAATCTTGTTCGGTTTCCTGACTCGCACCGTGGCGCTGTTCACCGCCGGTTTTACCGTGCTGACCGCGTTACTGTTCCATACTAACTTTGCTGAAGGCGTAAACCAGCTGATGTTCATGAAGAACCTGACCATCGCCGGTGGTTTCCTGGTACTGGCTGTTGCCGGCCCGGGCGGTTTCAGCATCGACCGTCTTTTGAACAAAAAGTGGTAAGCTTTTAATACCGACACAGGGGTCCGGCATGCCGGACCCTTCTGCTTTTTCACTCGGACACGAAGGAGATCCCCATGGGACAACTCGTCGATGGCGTTTGGCAAGACATCTGGTATGACACCTCATCCACCGGAGGCCGTTTCAAGCGCTCAACCTCTCAGTTCCGCAACTGGGTGACCGCCGACGGTCAGCCGGGCGAACACGGCGTCGGAGGTTTTAAAGCGGAGAAAGATCGTTATCACCTGTACGTTTCACTTGCCTGCCCTTGGGCGCATCGCACTCTGCTGATGCGTAAATTGAAAGGGCTGGAGCAGATCGTTCCTGTTTCTGTGGTACATCCGCTGATGCTGGAAAACGGCTGGACCTTCGGCACCGATTTCCCTGAAGCGACCGGCGATGACCTCTATCACTCAGATTTCCTCTACCAGCTTTACCTGCGCGCCGACCCGCATTACACCGGCCGTGTGACCGTACCGGTGCTGTGGGACAAGCAGCAGCAGGCCATCGTCAGCAATGAATCCGCCGATATTATTCGCATGTTCAACAGCGCATTCGATGGCGTTGGCGCGCGCGCCGGCGACTATTATCCTGCAGAGCTGCGCGGGAAAATTGATGAGCTGAACGGCTGGATTTACGACCTGGTGAACAACGGGGTGTATAAGGCCGGCTTTGCCACCAGCCAGGAAGCCTATGACGAAGCGGTACACGGGGTATTCGACGCCCTGGCGCGGCTGGAGCAAATTCTGGGACAACAGCGTTATCTGACGGGCGATCGCCTGACTGAGGCTGACCTGCGCCTGTGGACCACGTTGATACGCTTCGATCCGGTGTATGTTACCCACTTTAAGTGCGACAAACACCGCATCAGCGATTACCTCAACCTGTACGGCTTCCTGCGTGATATCTACCAGATGCCAGGCATGGCCGAAACGGTCAGTTTGCCGCACATCCGCAATCACTATTATCGCAGCCACGCCACCATCAATCCGCACGGCATCATTTCGATTGGGCCGGCGCAGGATCTCGATGAACCACACGGTCGCGACACGCGTTTCGGTTAACGACAAGCTCCCCTTTGCCTGCGGCAAGGGGGAGCGCTTACTGACGCTCCAATTGGGTGAACAGCCTTGGGATCTCGCGCAGGAACCAGGCCTTCGCTTCGCCCATGCTGTCGCGCCGCCAGGCCATGATAATGTCAACTTCACGGCTGTATTCCGGCCCCACCACTCGCAAGCGCCCTTCTTCGATATCTTTCTCGACCATCGGGTAAGGCATGGTCGCCACGCCCAGACCGGCCAACAGCGCCAAACGTTTGTCTTCAATGGTGCTCACCGTCAGACGCTGCTGCTTATCCAGTAATTGTACGGTCAATACCGGGCGTTCCCTGGCGGTATCCGCTACCGCAATGCCACGGTATTTCACCCGCGTAGCTTCGGCCAGCGGCTCCGGCTCCAGATGGATCGGATGGTCCGGCGCGGCTACGTACATGCTCGTCACTTTGTACAATTTACGAGTGTTGATTTCTGACGAGGCACGAAAGTGCATGTCCGGGGCGATAACGATATCGGCGCGCCCCTGCTCCAACCGCTCCCAGGCCCCGGCCAGCACCTCAGTGAAGATAGACACCTGGGTATTGGCTTTCAGCGCCAGCTTATCGACCAGCGGAAACAGCTTGCTTGGCGGCGACAACGCTTCGCTGACGATAGTCAGATGCGTTTCCCAGCCGCGCGCCAGTGCCTCGGCGTCGGTGGTCAACTTATCCGCCGCCTCCAGCAGCACTCGTCCACGATCCAGCAGCATGCGGCCGACATTGGTGAATTTGGTTCGGTGGCCGGAGCGGTCGAACAGCACCACGTCCAATTCTTCTTCCAATTTTTGCATGGTGTAGCTGAGCGCCGAGGGTACGCGCCCCAGCTCATCGGCTGCCGCAGCAAAGCTGCCACGTCGGTCGATCGCATCCATAACCCTTAACGCCTCAAGCGTTAACGCCCGATCTCTGGCCATCGAATCTCTCTGTCAGGAAATTTGAATATGCCGACCAGATTAACTGGCTAACAATCCGGCGTCCAGATGCTTACCATTTAGATAATGAATTTAGAGAGCCGATTGCCATGATTACATGCAGAACAGCAAAACAATGCGGGCAAGCTGACTTTGGTTGGCTGCAGGCTCGCTACACCTTTTCTTTTGGACATTACTTCGATCCCAAGCTGATGGGTTACGCCTCGCTGCGGGTGCTCAATCAGGAAGTCCTGGCGCCGGGCGCAGCCTTGCAGCCGCGCACTTATCCGAGCGTGGACATTCTGAATCTGATCCTGCAGGGCCAGGCGGAATACCGCGACAGCGAGGGCAACACAGTGAGCGCCAAGGCCGGCGAGGCTTTGCTGCTGGCCACCCAGCCAGGGCTGAGTTACAGCGAACAGAACGCCAGCAACGACACGCCGCTGACCCGTCTGCAACTGTGGTTGGATGCCTGCCCAGACACCAATAACGAGCGTGTGCAACACCTGGTACTGCCGACCAGCGGCGTGACGCTGCTGGCCTCGCCGGACGGTGCTCAGGGGAGCCTGCAACTGCGCCAACAGGTGTGGATCCACCATCTGGATTTACAGGCCGGTGAGCAGCAGACGCTGGCGTTGAACGGACCCCGTGCGTACCTGCAGTCGATTCACGGCACCATCGAAGCCCAAGGCAATAACCACGATGGCCAGAGCCTGACGTGCGGTGATGGAGCATTTATCCACGAGGAGAACCGTCTGACGATCCGCGCCAAAACGCCACTGCGCGCGTTGCTGATCGATCTGCCGGTCTGAGTCACATCCTGAAAGGAAAAAACCCCGCGTAACTTGCGTTACGCGGGGTTTTCTTTATAGAGGGAGTTGACCGGTAAGCCGGGTTCTGTCGTGGACAGTCATTCCTCTAGGCCAGCAATCGCTCACTGGCTCAAGCAGCCTACCCGGGTTCAGTACGGGCCGTACCATGTGAACCCCTATTTGGCCTTGCTCCGGGTGGAGTTTACCGTGCCACGAACTGTTGCCAGTCGCGCGGTGCGCTCTTACCGCACCCTTTCACCCTTACCTGATCCCGCTTGCGCGGGCCATCGGCGGTTTGCTCTCTGTTGCACTAGTCGTAGGCTTGCGCCTCCCAGGCGTTACCTGGCACCCTGCCCTATGGAGCCCGGACTTTCCTCCCCTCCATCTGTCTCCCCCGAAAGGGACGGCAATGAAGCGGCGACTGTCTGGTCAACTCCGGCGCGGATAGTAGCGTTGCGCTCACGGCAGGTCAACCGCTTTACTGTTCTTGTTGCTCCAATGCGTATTTATACAACGCATTTTTCTTCACGCCGTGGATCTCCGCCGCCAGCGCGGCCGCCTTTTTCAACGGTAATTCTTTTTGCAGCAGCGCCAGGGTCCGCAACGCCTCCAGCGGCAGTGCATCTTCCTGTGCTTTGTGGCCTTCAACGATCAGCACCATCTCGCCGCGACGACGCACTTCGTCTTCCTGCACCCAGGCCAGCAATTCGCCGACCGGCGCACCGGTAATGGATTCCCAGGTTTTGGTCAGCTCACGCGCCAGCACCACGTAACGCTGCGGCCCCCACACGGTCACCATGTCTTGCAAACTTTCCAGCAGACGGTGGGTTGATTCGTAGAAAATCAGCGTGCGCGGTTCCTCTGCCAGCGCCATCAGCGTATCCTTACGCCCCTTGGTTTTCGCCGGCAGGAACCCTTCGTAACAGAAGCGGTCTGAAGCCAGACCGGCAGCGCACAGCGCGGTGGTTGCCGCACAGGCGCCCGGCAGCGGTACCACGCGGATACCGGCTTCGCGGCAGCGGCGCACCAGGTGGTAGCCGGGATCGTTAATCAAGGGCGTACCGGCGTCGGAAACCAGCGCAATGCTCTGGCCTTCCTGCAATTTCGCCAGCAGTTGATCTGCCTTTTGCTGTTCGTTATGGTCATGCAACGCAAACAACCGCGCGCTAATCGCAAAGTGTTGCAACAGCAACCCGGTATGGCGCGTGTCCTCCGCCGCAATCAGATCAACGCTTTTCAGTACCTCTAACGCACGGTGGGTAATATCCCCTAAATTGCCGATTGGGGTGGGCACCACATACAGCGTTGATGCAGAAATGACTGATTGTTGGTGTTGATTCATTGTTTCATCCGGATTGCCGATTTAATATTAAGCATCTTGAAAAAAACATCACTGGATACAGTATGCTTTCCTCAACATTCGTTCGTACCAAAGCAGGGCGTTCAAAGCCTGTCCGACTTACCGCAGTTATCGCGGCAGCCCTTTTCCTTGCAGGCTGCCCGAGTCAGGCCCCGC
This sequence comes from Serratia liquefaciens, assembly GCF_027594825.1. Classification (NCBI taxonomy): domain Bacteria; kingdom Pseudomonadati; phylum Pseudomonadota; class Gammaproteobacteria; order Enterobacterales; family Yersiniaceae; genus Serratia; species Serratia liquefaciens. Next base: position 2,292,173 of record NZ_CP088930.1, read on the forward strand.
AGACGCCGCCCGCTAATATACAGGACGAAGCGAGCGCCAGTTCCGATTACTATCTGCAGCAGCTGCAGCAAAGCAGCAATGATAACAAGGCTGACTGGCAATTACTTGCTATTCGCGCGTTGCTGCGCGAAGGGAAACTGCCGCAGGCCAGTGAACAACTGAACCAGCTGCCGAAAAACCTCAGCAGCGTTCAACTGGTGGAGCGCCAGTTATTGAGCGCCGAGCTGCAGGTGGCGAACAATAGCTATGTCGCGGCCCGCACTACGCTGAGCCATCTGGATACCGGCTCGTTGTCGACCAACCAACGAGTGCGCTTCTACCAGGCACAGATTGCTGCCAATCAGGGTAAACCTTCGCTGCCGCTGATCCGTGCTTATATCGAGCAAGAACCGCTGGTGACCGGCAAAGCGCATCAAACCAATCTGGACCAAACCTGGCTGTCCCTGCTGCAGCTGACGTCGCAGGACATGAACAGTCTGGTGATCAACGCCAATGAGAATGTACTGCAAGGCTGGTTGGATCTGCTGCGCGTTTATCAGGACAACAAGCAGGATCCCGATCTGCTGAAGGCCGGCATTAAAGATTGGCAGAATCGCTACCCGCAGAACCCAGCGGCGAAAACCCTGCCTACTCAGTTGAACCAGGTGTTGAACTTTACCCAGGCTTCCACTTCAAAAATCGCGCTGCTGCTGCCGTTGAACGGCCAGGCAAAAGTGTTCGCCGATGCGATCCAAAAAGGGTTTGAAGCGGCAAAAAACGGCGTGACGCCTTCCGCTCCGGTGCAACAACAGCAGCAACAGCCTACCAGCGAGCCGGTGCAGGCTCCTGCTTCGACGGATCCCAATGCCAACGGCGCAGTAAGCACGTCAGCGCCGTCAGCAGATGCTGCCCCGGTAACGGCCGCTCAGCCTTCAGCCCCATCCACCGCGCCGATTACGCCGCCGCAGGCCGCTAACGCGCAGATTAAAGTGTATGATACCTCCAGCCAGCCACTGGCCGCGCTGCTGACGCAGGCCCAGCAGGATGGAGCCACCTTGGTGGTCGGCCCGCTGCTGAAAGAAAATGTCGATCAACTGGCCGGCAGCACCACCACCCTGAACGTCTTGGCGCTCAACCAGCCGGAAACGCCGAAAGACAATCCGAACATTTGCTACTTCGCGCTTTCACCGGAAGATGAAGCCCGCGATGCTGCCCGCCACATTTGGGAACAGCAGAAACGGCAACCGCTGCTGTTGATCCCGCGCGGTGCCTTCGGCGATCGCGTTGCCAAAGCCTTTAATCAGGAGTGGCAGAAACTGGGCGGCCAAACGGTGCTGCAGCAAAATATCGGCTCCGCCGGTGAACTGCGCCAAATGGTGAACAGCGGCGGCATTCGCATGTCGGGCACGCCAATCTCCACCGCACCGGCACCGCAGGCGGTCACCATTGCCGGGCTGACCATTCCTGCGCCACCGAGTGATACGCCAGCAGCCAGCGGCGGCAGCGTAGATTCGGTCTATATCGTCGCGACCCAGTCCCAGCTGACGTTGATTAAACCGATGATCGACATGGCCACCAACTCGCGCAGCAAGCCGGCGATGTACGCCAGTTCGCGCAGCTACCAGGCCGGGGCCGGTCCGGATTTCCGCCTGGAAATGGAAGGCCTGCAGTTCAGCGATATCCCGTTGCTGGCCGGTGCCAACCCGCAGCTGTTGCAGCAGGCAAGCAGCCAGTTCCGCAACGACTACTCGCTGGTGCGCCTGTACGCCATGGGGATGGATGCCTGGACATTGTCCAACCACTTTGCTGAAATGCGCCAGTTGCCCGGCTTCCAGGTCTCCGGCACCACGGGCATGCTGACCGCCTCACCGGGTTGCGTCATCAACAGAAAACTGCCTTGGCTGCAATACCGCCAGGGCATGGTCGTCCCGGTCTCTTGAGTCAACGCGCTACAGGGGCGGGCTATGAATTACAAGCCCGCCACTATCTGGAACGCGCCGGGCTCACCTTCTTCGCCGCCAATGTTACGCTGCGCGGCGGTGAGCTCGACCTCATCATGCGCGATGGCCAAACCTGGGTGTTCGTTGAAGTACGCTACCGACGCAGCGATGCGTTTGGCGGTGCCGCCGCCAGCGTTACCTATCGCAAGCAACAGCGGTTGCTGCATGCCGCCGCCGTTTGGCTGGCGGGGCGCGGAGCCAGTTTTGACACATCGTCTTGCCGTTTTGATGTTTTGGCCATTACCGGTAACCAGTTAGAATGGATACCCAATGCCTTCAATGCGGATTAAACGCGGTTTACCGGTGCAGACCGGCCCTTTGACTTAGTGGATTAATACAACGTGCTGGATAGAATTAAAGCCTGTTTTACCGAAAGCATCCAAACCCAGATTGCGGCGGCGGAAGCTTTGCCCGACGCCATCTCGCGTGCAGCAATGACGCTGGTTCAATCCTTACTCAACGGCAATAAAATTCTGTGCTGCGGTAACGGCACCTCGGCAGCCAATGCGCAGCATTTCGCCGCCAGCATGATCAACCGCTTTGAAACCGAGCGCCCAAGCCTGCCGGCCATTGCACTGAATGCCGATAACGTGGTGCTGACCGCGATCACCAACGATCGCCTGCACGATGAAGTCTATGCCAAACAGGTTCGCGCGCTCGGCCACGCCGGCGACGTGCTGCTGGCAATTTCCACCCGCGGCAACAGCCGTGATATTGTGAAAGCGGTCGAAGCTGCCGTGACGCGTGACATGACGATTGTCGCACTTACCGGTTACGACGGTGGGGAGCTGGCCGGCTTGCTTGGCCAACAGGATGTCGAGATCCGTATCCCTTCCCACCGCAGTGCACGCATTCAGGAAATGCATATGCTGACTGTAAATTGCCTATGCGACCTGATAGATAATACGTTGTTTCCCCACCAGGACGATTAAGGAACTGAGATGAAGCTAAAAGCCACATTTGCAGTGCTGTCCAGCGCCCTGCTGTTACAAGGTTGTATTGCAGGCGTTGTCGTTGGCAGCGCCGCCGTCGCCACTAAAACGGCCACCGACCCACGCAGCGTGGGGACTCAGGTAGACGATGGGACGCTGGAAGCCCGGGTTGAAAATGCCCTGAGCAAAGATCAGCAGTTGAAGAAAGAAGCCCGGGTGGTTGCAACCGCCTATCAGGGTAAAGTCCTGCTGACCGGCCAATCGCCAAGCACCGATCTGGCGGCCCGTGCCAAGCAGATTGCCATGGGTGTTGAAGGCACCACCGAAGTGTATAACGAGATCCGTCAGGGGACGCCGGTTAGCCTGAGCACCGCCTCTTCCGATACCTGGATCACCACCAAGGTCCGTTCACAGCTGCTCACCAGCGATACGGTGAAGTCATCCAACGTGAAAGTGACCACTGAAAATGGCGAAGTGTTCTTGCTGGGCCTGGTCACCCAACAGGAAGGCCAGTCTGCGGCGCAGATCGCCAGCCAGGTGAGCGGCGTAAAACACGTCACCACCGCCTTTACCTTCGTGAAATAATCCTTCAGGCAAGGGGTCTTCCCCTTGCCGCTTTTCTGCACGCTCCCCGCTGTTTTACCCTGGTTTAATGAGTCGCGTTTAAAGTAACCTCTCACTTCATTACGGATAAAATTCAAATGGACAGAATTTTAATCGGTTTTCTCACTGCCGTTTCTTTATTCACCGCCGACGTTTCCGCCGCCAATCCCCCACAGGAAGTTCCCCGTGCCGAGCATGCCCCGGCTTCGATGGCCGATCAAACCGTTACCACTGAAGGCGCGATCACGGTCAACCAGGTAAAAATCAATTATCAGGCGCAAACCGGGGTGCTGGAATTGAGTAAAGACGACCCGGAAGATCCCGTGACCGGCATGTTCTATGTCGCGTATTTCAAAAAGAATGAGAATAAGAGCGAGAGCAGGCCGATTACCTTTATCTACAACGGCGGGCCGGGCTCTGCCTCGCTTTGGCTGCATATGGGAGCTCTGGGGCCTAAACGGGTTATCGCTACTCAGCCAGAAAAAACACAGCTGGCGCCTTACCCACTAACCGATAACCAGTACAGCCTGCTCAACGTCAGCGATCTGGTGTTTATCGATGCCCCCGGGACGGGTTACAGCCGCTTTTCCAGCAGTGCCGCCAGCCAGCCAGAGAGAGCGCAGCAAAAATCACAGAGTGCCAGCAACGTTTATGGCGTCAACGGCGATGCTCAGGCTTTTTCTCAATTTATCGTTCAGTTTCTAACGCATTACCAACGCTGGAACTCACCTAAATATTTATTGGGTGAAAGCTACGGCACTACCCGCTCGGTGGTATTGGCCGAGACGCTAAAAAATCAGAATATCGATCTTAACGGCATTATCCTGATGTCGCAGTTTCTGAACTACGACAATAATGTCGACGATCCCAATCAAAACCCCGGCGTCGATCAGCCTTACTATCTGGCGCTACCAACCTACGCAGCCAGCGCATGGTACCACCAGCGGCTGCCGGGCAAACACCAGAGCCTGCAAACCTTGCTAGACCAGGCCGAGCAGTTTGCGCTGGGGACTTATGCTCAAGCATTGCTGCAAGGCGCCAATCTGCCTGAAAAAGATCGCCAAACGCTCGCCGAGCAGCTTTACCAATTTACCGGCATTCCGGCCGATTATTGGCTCAAGGCCAATCTGCGCCTGAGTGGGCCGGTTTTCGCCAAGCAACTGTTGAGCCGTCAGGATGAGACCATTGGCAGAATCGATACCCGCTATCGTGGACCGTCGCTGGATAATATCGCTGAAACGTCCAATTACGATCCCAACATCAGTGCAATTACTTCCGCCTACGTCGCGCAATTCCACGATTATCTTGGCAAAACGCTGCATTTTAGCGCCGATCAAAACTATCGCGCATTTTCCGATGAGACATATGACTGGAACATGTCCAGCAACAGCCGGGACAGATCATTTAACGTGTTGCCGAGCCTGTCACGGGTGATGAAAATGAACCCGGCAATGAAAGTGATGGTGATAGGCGGAGTTTACGATCTGGCCACTCCTTACTTCGTCGCCAAATATGAGATGAGCCATCTGCCCGTGTCGCCCAAATTACGCGACAATATCCGTTTCTATTGGTATGACACCGGGCATATGCCGTACGTGGATGAGCCATCGCTCAAAAAGATGCATGCGGACTTAAGCGCATTTATCAGCAATAAGCCCTGATGCGGACTAGCCGCTGAAGAGAGAGATACCTTGCCCGAAAGCAGGGTATCTCTTGGTTAATCCAGCTTATTCTCTTTCAGGAAACCTTCCCCACCCAACTGACGCATCTGGCGCATGATCCACTGCTGTCGCTGTATGACATAGCCGGAAGGCGCATTGGCCTTGAAGCGATGCGGATTGGGCAGCACGGCTGCCAGCAACGCGGCCTCCGAGGCGGTCAGGCGCTTGGCCGGTTTATTGAAGTAGCGCCGTGACGCTTCCTCTACGCCGAACACGCCGTCACCGAACTCCACGATATTCAGGTATACCGTCAGGATCCGACGCTTGGTCCACACCAGCTCAATGCCGGAGGTCAAACCGGCCTCCAATCCTTTGCGCAACCAGCTGCGGCCATCCCACAGAAACAGGTTCTTCGCGGTTTGCTGCGACAGCGTCGAAGCGCCGCGAATGCGCGTAGGTCGACGTTCATTGTGGCTGAACGCTTTTTCTATCGCCGCCACGTCAAAACCCCAGTGATCCGGGAACTTCTGATCTTCCGCCGCCATCACCGCCAGCGCCATCTGCGGGGAAATCTCGTCCATCGACACCCAGTCGGAATGCGCCACATAGCCAAAATCGCCCCTCAGCCAGGCGCCGATCTGCCGCTCTACCATCACCGCCGAAAAAGGCACCGGCAAAAAAGCGAAGGCCACGATGCCCAGCAGCCATACCCCGACCACCGCGATCGCGGCGCGTTTCAACCAAAACCATGGCCGGGATAGCATCGATTTGCCCACAGACTTTCTCATTCAGCCAAGTCCAGCACCCGTGAAACCAGCTTATCAATCCCGCGGGCAGCCTCACCGATTGATTTCGCCAACATATAGGCCGGCGTGGTCACCACTTTGTTCTCAATATCCACCACGATATCGTCAACCGGACAAATGACCGGCTCACCGCCCATGGCATCAATCACTTCACCGAGGTCAGGATCGTTGCCAATGGTCAGCCGCACTTGTTGATCCAGCAGCTTTGGCAGCAGCGCCGGCGCAATGCACATAAAACCGATTGGTTTATTTGCCTTATGCATTTCTTGCGTTAGCTTCGCCAAATCTTTATCAATCCAGCATTCCGCCCCTTCGCTGGCAAAACTGCTGAGGTTCTTTGCCGCACCAAACCCGCCGGGGACGATCAGGGCGTCCAGTTGGTCGGCATCGGCCTGTGAAAGCGGCTGGATCTTGCCTCTCGCAATGCGTGCGGACTCCAGCAAAACATTGCGCGCCTCCGGCATTTCATCGCCAGATAAGTGATTAATAACATGAAGTTGAGGTTTATCAGGGGCAAAGCACACCGCCTGCGCGCCTGCCCGGTCCAACGCCAGCAGCGTCAGGACGGCCTCATGGATCTCCGTACCGTCATAAACCCCACAGCCGCTCAGCACTACGCCCACGTTTTTCATCACCCTTCCTCCTGTTGATACTGTCAACTGGTTAGTGCTCGGAGTAGACAAACACTAATCTACATCACACATTTTAATGAATCTTCTAACAAGAGCGCTTACATTTGGTATGTTGTTGGCTGTATGATGTTTAGGAATTCTCTACAACCTGCTCGACCAGAACACTAAATCCAATACGCAGGTTCACAATTTCCCTGGTGTTGGCGCAATATTCGCGCACCCCGGCCTAGGTCGGGGTCATTTTTTTTCAGCTTCCGCTACCCACGCTCGCAGTACCTGCACATCGTTACGCCACTCCTGCTTCAGCTCATCCACCCAGTCCTGCACGTTATCCCACCATGCCGGCAACGTCGGGGTTTGAATTTGCTGTGCCAGCTGTTGCAGATGGCGCAGCCCCACCGAACCCGCAGCGCCTTTAATCTTGTGCCCTTCTTCCGTGATGCCTTTCTGGTCGCGCGCGGTCATATTGGAATCCAGCACCGCCAGATAGCCCGGCATCATTTGCTCAAACATCTCCAGGCTCTGATGGATCAACTGCGGCCCCACCAGGTCCATGTACTGTTCCAGCATGGTGGTATCCAGTAAAGACTCATTAATTTGCATCGTCTTTTGCTCCATTTTCTTTGTGGTGTGAGAGGGTTGATGATCCCAGTAATGTTTAATCACCTTGGTCAGCGCCGGCACCGACAGCGGCTTGCTCAGCACGTCGTCCATCCCCGCGTCGAGATACTCTTTCTTGTCTTTCAGCACGTTGGCGGTCAATGCAACCAGCGGCGGCAACGCCTGCCCGGCATAGCGCTCTCGCAGCACCCGGGCGATATCCAGCCCGGTCATATCCGGCAATTGGATATCCAGCAACACCAGATCGAACTCGTCCGGATCAAACATCGCCAGCGCATCCTTGCCGTTCATCGCCACTTCGACGCTGTTGCCCAGCTTCTCCAGCACCGAACGCGCCACAATCACGTTCAGCTCGATATCTTCGACCAGCAGGATATGCAGCGCCGGTAATGGCAAGGCCTCTTCCGCCTGCGTTTCACTTTCCGCTTCCTGCACCGCCGGCGCCTGGATGGTCAAAGTGAAGCAAGAACCGTGCCCTTGCACGCTGTTGACGGTGATATCGCCGCCCATGCTCTGCGCCAGGCGCTTGGAAACCGCCAGCCCAATGCCGGTGCCGGTTGCCGGACGACCGCCGTGCTGGTCCTTGACCTGATAATACATGGCGAAGATCTTGTCCTGTTCATCCTGCGGAATGCCCATGCCGGAGTCTTCCACCTCAAACACCAGCCGATCCTGCTCCTCACGCCGCACGCGGACCACAATTTGCCCCTGCGGTGTGAATTTCACCGCATTGCCGATCAGGTTCCATAGGATCTGACGCAGGCGGGTACCATCGGTAATGATTTGCTGCGGCAGCGGTGGCTGCGGCTCCATCACAAACTGCAGGCCTTTCGGCTGAGCCAACAGGCCGGAGAGGTTTTCCAGGTCCGCCAGGAAGCCGGTAAAATCTACCGGTTGATTGTCGAGCTGCACCTTGCGCCGCTCAAGCTTGTCCATCTCGATAATGTCGTTGAAGATATTGCCCAGGGTAATGGCGCTGACATGGATGGTTTTGAGGTATTTCAGCTGTTCGTCGTTTAACTCGGTATCGAGCAGAATGCGGCTCAGCCCGACAATGCCGTTAAGCGGCGTACGAAGCTCGTGGCTGATCGTGGAGATGAAGGTGGTCTTGTCCCTGCTGGCGTTCTCCAACGCGTCCTGATAGCGCTTACGCTCGGTTATATCGCGGCCAAAGCCCATCAGCCCATGCCGTTTGCCAACGCGGTCGTAAAACGGCACTTTGCGCAGCTCAAAACAGGCCTTGCGCCCGTCCGGATAGACCAGCCACTGTTCATAGGTCAGCGAAACGTTGTGGCGGAACACTTTCTCATCGGTTTCTATCACCTTTTCGGCGATTTCCTGGCCGTAAACGTCGTACGGCGTCAGGCCAATCAGCTGTTTTTCGCTTTTGCCGGTCAGCAGCTCCATCGCCCGGTTACAGCCGGAGAATTCTTTGTCTTCGTTGCGGTAATACACCAGGTCCGGTGAGGCATCGAGGAAAGAACGCAACAGCGCCGACTGCTGGCCCAGTTCGATTTGCGCCAGTTCACGCTGTTCCATCTCTTCCGTCAGCTTGTCCATCACCTGCTGGCGCTCTTCTTCCGCCTTGATACGGTCGGCAATTTCCTGATTCAGCTGGCTGATGTTATCTTTAAGCTGCTGGTTCAGCTCCAGGTCGCGGTGGCGCATTTCTTCCAGCTTATCCACCAGCCGCGCCAGGCGCTGGCGTGATTCTTCAAGCTGTTCGACCACCACCGACAGAAAGTAGACTGCCCAGGGCGTAATCAACAGGCCGAAGAAGATTGAGCGCACCACGTCGATGCTTTCCACTTCGCCGCGCAGCAGCATGGTCACCGCCATCTGCACCACCATCGCCAGCACCACCAGCGCCGACGCCAACAGCAGCGAAAAGCGTACCAGCCCCAGTTTTACCATTAAATCAACGTAGTACTGGGCTAACACCCGGATTTGCTTCATAGCCGCTCCCATCAGACAGAATCGTCTAAATCATACCGTAAAACACCGAGGAGATAAGGAAGCAAACGCCGAAGTGTGGGAAAGATTGCAAATCAAAACAGCGATCAAGGGCGATATTGCTGCTTTTCATCCAATCGGCTGCCCTGCCCGCCATGGCGCTGCAAATAGCCGCCGACCGCCTGCATGCCGTTCCAGCGGTTTTCGCACCATAACGGTGCCAGCAGCGTCGGCCGACGCGCGCTGGCGGAAATACGGTGATATACCACCTCCTGCGGCGTATGGCGAATCATCTCCCCGGCGCTGGCGGCATAGGCCTCAAGCGACAGTTCAGGCAGCCGGCCCGCCTGCCAGGCCCGCGCCAGCGTGCTGCCAATCACGATGTGCAGCGGATGCAGCTTGATGCCATCCACACCGCTGTCCACCACCCGTTGTAAGGTGGTCAAGTGGTCGGCTGCGGTTTCCCCCGGCAGCCCGACAATCAGATGGCTGCATACCTTCAGCCCGCGCTCGCGTGCCCGTTGGGCGGTGTGCTGATAACAGGAGAAATTATGGCCGCGGTTGATGCGCTTTAGCGTTTTATCGTGCGCCGTCTGCAACCCGAGCTCCAGCCACACTTCGTAGCCTTTTTCGCGGTAACTCGCCAGCAGATCCAGGGCGGCAGGTGGTACGCAGTCCGGCCGGGTTCCGACACAAATGCCGACCATATCCGCCTGGCCCAACGCCTGGCGATACATTTCCGCCAGCAGATTCACTTCTGCATAAGTACTGGTATAGGCCTGGAAATAGGCCAGGTAGCGTTTTGCGCGATTCACCCTGCCGGCCTGCAGCGCCAACTGTTCGGCGATGCTTTGATGCTGCATCTGTTCATCGGCAAATGAAGCGACATTGCAGAAGGTACAGCCACCGCGCCCCAGCGTGCCGTCGCGGTTCGGGCAACTGAACCCGCCGTGCAGCGTGAGTTTATGGATCTTTTCGCCGTATCGCCGCTGAAGGTCGGCACCAAACATATTGACTAATTGCGGCAACTGCATAATCTTGGGGGTCTCTGTGCTCAAAGCCCGTGATGCTAATAAAAAACGGCTTTTCCCGCGATGACAGAGATCAACGCTTTCTCCGCAAGGCTTCACCAAGCATAACTATTCATTATAAATGCAAATAAAATCATCCTGACCGAGATGAATTTTTCTTATTTCTACGCAACCGTTAACGCCAGTATGACATTGCGATGAAAAATAGTTGCAAACAACAAAAAAGAATAAGTTATTAGAATAAAACTCTGACATTCCCACCCGCACTAGCATGGTGCAGAGATTCAGGCGTTGCACTATAGTGAGACAGCTCACATTTCTTCGGGGGGCGACGCTCCTCTGCGCAAGCTCAAAAAACGCCAAAAAACAATTAATATCAAATAATTAAATACAATTATTTCATTAGAAAACCCCCTTAGGCCTATATTTGACCTGCGTATTCTTTCTCGCTAAGTTGGAAGTCCGCTGGAAGCTTTCTGGACGGGCAAACGTCTCGTCATATTTATGCAGTAATTTAAGACTCCCTCTTAAAACAAGTCATTTACCACTTGTGAGCACCATCACGAGAGGCCATTGACGGAGGGCGGAAAAGCAGATCGGCGATATTCAGCTTGCTGATTGGACTTCTGCCTGACGTTGAGAAGCCCGCTCGTGAGTCGGTTGTGAGAGTCACGCAGAGCCTGGGGAGGTTCACTGATATGTTGTACGATAAATCCCAAGAGCGGGACAACTGTGGTTTCGGCCTGATCGCCCACATAGAAGGCGAACCTAGCCATAAGGTCGTGCGTACCGCTATTCACGCACTGGCCCGCATGCAGCACCGTGGCGCAATCCTTGCTGACGGCAAGACTGGCGACGGTTGCGGCCTGTTATTACAAAAGCCCGACCGCTTTTTCCGCATGGTGGCGGAAGAGCGCAGCTGGCGCTTAGCCAAGAACTACGCCGTTGGCATGATGTTCCTCAGCCAGAACGAAGAGGAAGCCCGTGCCAGCCGCCGCATTGTAGAAGAAGAGCTGCAGAACGAAACGCTGTCGGTTGTTGGCTGGCGTGAAGTGCCGACCAACCCGGACGTTTTGGGTGAAATCGCCCTCTCCTCCCTGCCGCGTATTGAACAGATTTTCGTTAACGCCCCGGCCGGTTGGCGTCCACGCGATATGGAACGCCGCCTGTTTATCGCGCGTCGCCGTATCGAGAAGCGCGTCCAGGACGACAGCTTCTATGTTTGCAGCTTTTCGAATCTGGTGACGATCTATAAAGGCCTGTGCATGCCTGCGGATCTGCCCCGTTTCTATCTTGATTTGGCGGACCTGCGTCTGGAGTCGGCCATCTGCCTGTTCCACCAGCGTTTTTCCACCAATACCGTACCGCGCTGGCCGCTGGCGCAGCCGTTCCGCTATCTGGCGCACAACGGCGAAATCAACACCATCACCGGCAACCGCCAATGGGCGCGCGCCCGTACTTATAAATTCCAGACGCCGCTGATCCCGGATCTGCAAACGGCAGCGCCGTTCGTTAACGAAACCGGTTCCGACTCCAGCTCGCTGGATAACATGCTGGAGCTGTTGCTGGCTGGCGGTATGGATTTGATCCGCGCCATGCGCCTGCTGGTTCCGCCAGCCTGGCAGAACAACCCGGATATGGACACCGATCTGCGCGCCTTCTTCGACTTCAACTCGATGCACATGGAGCCGTGGGACGGCCCTGCGGGTATTGTGATGTCCGATGGCCGCTACGCCGCCTGTAACCTGGACCGTAACGGTCTGCGTCCGGCACGCTACGTCATCACCAAAGACAAGCTGATTACCTGTGCTTCTGAAGTCGGCATCTGGGATTACCAGCCGGATGAAGTGGTAGAGAAAGGCCGCGTGGGCCCCGGCGAGCTGATGGTGATCGATACCCGCAGCGGCAAGATCCTGCACTCTGCCGAAACCGACGACGATCTCAAAAGCCGCCACCCGTATAAGGAGTGGATGGAAAAGAACGTCAAGCGGCTGGTGCCGTTCGAAGACCTGCCGGCCGATCAGGTCGGCAGTCGTGAGCTTGACGACTCGCAGCTCGAGACTTACCAGAAACAGTTCGGCTACAGCAGCGAAGAACTGGATCAGGTGATCCGTGTGCTGGGCGAGATTGGCCAGGAAGCTACCGGCTCAATGGGTGACGATACCCCGTTTGCCGTGCTGTCCAGCCGCCCACGCATCATCTATGACTATTTCCGTCAGCAGTTCGCTCAGGTGACCAACCCGCCTATCGATCCGCTGCGCGAAGCGCACGTCATGTCGCTGGCCACCAGTATCGGCCGTGAAATGAACGTGTTTTGCGAGGCCGAAGGCCAGGCGCACCGTTTAAGCTTTAAATCGCCGATCCTGCTTTACTCCGATTTCAAACAGCTCACTACGCTGGAAGGCGAATACTATCGGGCCGACACGCTCGATCTGACCTTTGATCCGGCGGAGCAGGATCTGGAGCAGACCATCCGTTCGCTGTGCGACGAAGCGGAACGTAAAGTCCGCGACGGGGCCGTGCTGCTGGTGCTGTCAGACCGTGCCATCACCCCCCAACGCCTGCCGGTGCCTGCGCCAATGGCCGTCGGTGCGATCCAGACCCGTCTGGTCGAGAAAAGCCTGCGCTGCGATGCCAACATCATTGTTGAAACCGCCAGTGCCCGCGATCCACACCATTTCGCCGTACTGTTAGGCTTTGGTGCGACGGCGGTCTACCCCTACCTGGCTTACGAAACGCTGGCCAAGTTGGTAGATACCCAGGCAATCGACAAGAAATACCGCGACGTGATGCTGAACTACCGCAACGGCATCAATAAGGGCTTGTACAAGATCATGTCCAAAATGGGCATATCTACTATCGCCTCTTACCGCTGCGCCAAACTGTTCGAGGCCGTCGGCCTGCACCGCGATCTGTCCGATTTGTGTTTCCAGGGCGTGGTCAGCCGCATCGGCGGCGCCAGCTTCAGCGACATCCAACAGGATCTGCAGAACCTGTCCAAGCGTGCGTGGTTGAAACGTAAACCGCTGGAACAGGGCGGCCTGCTGAAGTTCGTCCACGACGGCGAGTACCATGCGTACAACCCTGACGTGGTGAGCACGTTGCAAACGGCAGTGCACAGCGGCAAGTACAGCGACTATCAGACTTATGCCAAGCTGGTGAACGAGCGTCCGGTGGCCATGCTGCGCGACCTGTTGGCCATCACGCCGAAGGGCACGCCAATTCCGGTTGATCAGGTTGAGCCTGCTGAATCGCTGTTCAAACGTTTCGATACCGCGGCGATGTCTATCGGTGCCCTGAGCCCTGAAGCGCACGAGTCGTTGGCCATTGCCATGAACAGCCTCGGCGGTTTCTCCAACTCCGGCGAAGGCGGTGAAGATCCGGCCCGTTACGGCACCAATAAGGTGTCGCGCATCAAGCAGGTGGCATCCGGCCGTTTCGGCGTGACGCCGGCTTATCTGGTGAATGCCGATGTGATCCAAATTAAAGTGGCGCAAGGAGCCAAGCCGGGTGAAGGCGGCCAGTTGCCGGGGGATAAGGTTACCCCTTATATCGCCAAGCTGCGTTATTCGGTACCGGGCGTGACGCTGATCTCGCCGCCACCGCACCACGACATCTACTCGATTGAAGATCTGGCACAGCTGATCTTCGACCTGAAACAGGTCAACCCGAAGGCCATGATCTCGGTGAAGCTGGTTTCCGAACCGGGCGTGGGCACCATCGCGACCGGCGTGGCAAAAGCCTATGCGGATCTGATCACCATTGCCGGCTACGACGGCGGTACCGGCGCCAGCCCACTGTCTTCAGTGAAATACGCCGGCTGTCCGTGGGAATTGGGCCTGGTGGAAACCCAGCAAGCGTTGGTAGCCAACGGCCTGCGCCATAAAATTCGCCTGCAGGTGGACGGTGGCCTGAAAACCGGCGTGGATATCGTTAAAGCAGCAATTCTGGGCGCAGAAAGCTTCGGCTTCGGCACCGGCCCTATGGTGGCGCTGGGTTGTAAGTACCTGCGTATCTGTCACCTGAACAACTGCGCAACCGGCGTGGCAACTCAGGATGAAAAACTGCGCCGCGATCATTACCACGGCCTGCCGGAACGCGTGACCAATTACTTCCAGTTTATCGCGCGCGAAACCCGCGAGATCATGGCGCAATTAGGGGTCAGCCAACTGGTGGATCTGATTGGTCGTACCGATTTCCTGACCGAGCTGGACGGTATCTCCGCCAAGCAGAACAAGCTGGATCTGTCGCCGTTGCTGAAAACTGCCACGCCGCATCCGGGCAAGGCGCTGCATTGCACCGAAAGCAGCAACCCACCGTTCGACCAAGGGTTGATGAACAAGGATCTGCTGGCGCAGGCGGAACCGCATATTGAAGCGAAAAGCAGCAAAGCCTTCTACTTCGATATCCGCAACACCGACCGCTCTGTCGGCGCTACCCTGTCCGGAGCCATCGCTACCGTGCACGGCGACCAGGGCATGGCGGCCGATCCGATCAAGGCCTACTTCTCCGGTACCGCCGGCCAGAGCTTCGGCGTATGGAATGCGGGCGGCGTAGAACTGACCCTGACCGGCGACGCCAACGACTACGTCGGCAAAGGCATGGCTGGCGGCCGTATCGCCGTGCGTCCACCGATTGGCTCCGCGTTCCGCAGTCATGAAGCCAGCATCATCGGCAACACCTGCCTGTACGGCGCTACCGGCGGCAAGCTGTTCGCTGCGGGCCGTGCGGGTGAGCGCTTCGCCGTACGCAACTCCGGTGCCATCACCGTGGTAGAAGGCATCGGCGACAACGGTTGTGAATACATGACCGGCGGCATCGTCTGCGTGTTGGGCAAAACCGGCATCAACTTTGGTGCGGGCATGACCGGCGGCTTCGCCTACGTGCTGGATGAAGACGGCGAGTTCCGTAAACGTGTGAACCCGGAACTGGTGGAAGTGTTGGATGTCGACCAACTGGCAATTCATGAAGAGCACCTGCGCGGATTGATTACCGAGCACGTGCAGGCGACCGGTTCTTCGCGTGCGGAAGAGATCCTGGCCAACTGGCCGGAATGGGCACCGAAGTTTGCTCTGGTCAAGCCGAAGTCCAGTGATGTCAAAGCATTGTTGGGTCACCGTAGTCGTTCCGCAGCCGAGCTGCGGGTTCAGGCGCAGTAAGAGGTCATTAAATGAGTCAGAATGTTTATCAATTTATCGACCTGCAGCGCGTTGATCCGCCAAAGAAACCGCTGAAGATCCGTAAAATTGAGTTTGTAGAGATTTACGAGCCGTTTTCGGAAACTCAGGCGAAAGCGCAGGCGGACCGCTGCCTGTCTTGCGGTAACCCTTATTGCGAATGGAAATGCCCGGTTCACAACTACATCCCGAACTGGCTGAAGCTGGCGAATGAAGGCCGCATCATGGAGGCGGCGGATCTGGCGCACCAGACCAACAGCCTGCCGGAAGTCTGCGGCCGCGTTTGCCCACAGGATCGCCTGTGTGAAGGCTCTTGTACCCTCAACGATGAGTTCGGTGCGGTGACCATCGGTAATATCGAGCGCTATATCAGCGATAAAGCGATCGAAATGGGCTGGAAACCCGACATGTCCCATGTGCTGCCTACCGGCAAGCGCGTAGCGGTTATCGGTGCCGGTCCTGCCGGCTTGGCCTGTGCAGATGTGCTGACCCGTAACGGTGTGAAAGCGGTGGTTTACGATCGCCATCCCGAGATCGGTGGCCTGCTGACCTTCGGCATTCCGGCCTTCAAGCTGGAAAAAGAAGTGATGGTGAAGCGCCGTGGCATCTTCAGCGAGATGGGCATTGAATTCCAGCTCAACACTGAAGTGGGCAAAGACATCGCCATGGAAACGCTGCTGAGTGAGTTTGACGCGGTGTTCCTCGGTGTCGGTACCTATCAATCGATGCGCGGTGGCCTGGAGAATGAAGACGCGCCGGGGGTCTACGACGCATTGCCGTTCCTGATTGCCAACACCAAGCAGCTGATGGGTTATCAAGCCGAGCAGCATGAGCCGTATGTCAGCATGGAAGGCAAGCGCGTCGTGGTGCTGGGCGGTGGTGATACCGCAATGGACTGCGTACGCACCTCTATCCGCCAGGGCGCCACCGAGGTTATCTGCGCCTACCGTCGTGATGAAGCCAACATGCCAGGCTCCAAGCGCGAAGTGAAAAACGCGCGTGAGGAAGGGGTTGATTTCAAATTCAACCTGCAGCCGCTGAGCATCGAACTGAACAGCGCCGGCCGCGTCGCCGGTGTGAAAATGGTTCGTACCCAACTGGGTGCGCCAGACGCCAATGGTCGTCAGGTTGCAGAACAGGTGCCAGGCTCCGAGCACGTCATCGATGCCGATGCTGTGGTCATGGCGTTTGGTTTCCGTCCGCACCAGATGGACTGGCTGGCTGCCCACGACGTCGAGCTCGACAAGCAAGGCCGCATCGTGGCACCGGAGAGCACGGATAATGCCTTCCAAACCAGCAACCCGAAAATCTTCGCCGGTGGCGATGCGGTGCGCGGTTCTGACCTGGTGGTCACGGCGATTGCTGAGGGGCGTAAAGCCGCCGATGGCATCATGAGCTATCTGGAAGTGTAATCTTCCGCTGACCTCCCCCCAAGGGCCCGCAGCCAAAACTGCCGGGCCTTTGTTTTTTCACTGCTGCCCACACGCTTTGTAACACCCCCTTTAACCCAACGCGCTATAGTATTGAGTTAGCATCACTCAGGGGCGCTGCTGCGTCTGATATCTTGATAAGGATAGCTAACCATGAAATTCTCCTTTCCCTTACTGACCGGCGCACTGCTGGTTGTCAGCTTCAATTCACTGGCCATGTCGCTCGACTCTCAGGAAGTGGGTTACAACATTGAGGCACGCGGTGCGGCGTCGGTGGTCGCTCAATTGGCTAAAGCAGGCCAGCTTGCCGCGGTAGAAAAAAACATCAAACTGGGCGACGATAACTGGATCGCTCTGGCCCCTAAACTGGCCAACGGCGGCAACGCCTCCTTTACCGCCGGCGTGAAGTCAGCCCTGTCTTCCGCGTTGGTCTATAACCCTGCAGCGGTGCTGCATGCCCTCGATAAAGGCAATAACTTACCGATCAACGATATCTGTACCGCACCGCCGGAAGTGCAAGGCGATACCGCTATCACCACGTTCAAGCAGCGCGCCACCCATGCACTCACCACCGTGCGTATCGGCGACCTCAGTGCACCGCGTGACGCCTGTATCGCCTCATTGAAAAGCTAAGCCAAGCTGGATCGCAGGCAATAAAAAAGGTCGCCGAAGCGACCTTTGAGCTTGCACCACTGCGGGATTATTTCACCACGCGCAGTGCCGGGCGGCCACCACGTGGCGGCGGAGGCGGTTCATCGTCCGAATCGTTATCTTCACTCAGATCCGGCCGATCGCCATCAATCACCGACATCAGGCTTTCCGATGGGATCGTCTCATTATCCAGGCCTTCAAACGCGCCTTCCGCTTCATAAGCGGCTTCCGGTTCAAACATGGTACCTGCACCGTTCTCACGCGCATAGATCGCCAGTACGGCTGCCATTGGCACAGAAACCTGACGCGGCACACCGCCGAAACGTGCGTTGAAATGCACTTCGTCGTTGCCCAGTTCCAGATTGCCCACCGCACGCGGCGCAATGTTCAGAACAATCTGTCCATCGCGGGCGAATTCCATCGGCACTTGCACATCAGGACGCGTCACATCTACCACCAGATGCGGTGTTAGCTGATTGTCCAGCAACCAGTCATAGAACGCCCGCAGCAAGTACGGACGGCGTGGAGTCATCTGAGACATATCCATGACGCTTAGCCCCGAGTCTGCAGGCGCATTTCGCGCTCGGCTTCGGTCAGGGAGGCCAGGAAGGCATCGCGTTCGAACACGCGAGTCATGTAGCCTTTCAGCTCTTTGGAGCCGGCACCGCTCAGTTCAATGCCTAACTGCGGCAAACGCCACAGCAGCGGCGCCAGGTAGCAATCCACCAGGCTGAACTCTTCGCTCATGAAATACGGCGTCTGACCAAAGATAGGGGCAATCGCCAGCAGCTCTTCGCGCAGTTGACGGCGAGCTGATTCAGCTTCCTGACCGTTGCTCTGCTCGATTTTGTACATCAGCGAATACCAGTTTTTCTCGATACGCAGCATCATCAGGCGGCTCTCGCCACGCGCGACCGGATAAACCGGCATCAACGGCGGGTGCGGGAAGCGTTCATCAAGGTATTCCATGATGATACGGGATTCATACAGGGTCAGTTCGCGATCGACCAGCGTAGGCACCGTCTGGTACGGATTGAGGTCAATCAGATCCTGCGGCAGGTTATCCAACTCAACCTGCTCAATCTCGACGCTGACACCTTTCTCCGCCAGTACGATACGTACTTGATGGCTAAAAATGTCGGTCGGGCCAGAGAACAGCGTCATTACCGAACGTTTGTTGGCAGCGACAGCCATGAAAACCTCCAAGTTATCTAGAAAATACTGCGAATAGCCCACTGACAGGCTGCTATCCTGAATGATCTTGACCGCAGGCCAGCAACTCGCAGCTAAACCTTAGGTCATAAAACCGGCCTCGGAGGTAAACTGATAACTGCTGCATGGCGAACAGGCGCAAAAGTGGATGATAGTTTACCAGATTTTGCTTGTTTTGTGGGGGCTGTGCGGCGAATTCGTATTGAATTGTCTGATATACCAAAGATTTTAGTAGCAGTAACGTGATTTTCAGGCATAAAAAAACCCGGTGAAGCACCGGGTTTTTGGCGTAAATTCCACTGCCGAAGCAGTAAAAAATTAACGCTTGGAGAACTGCGGACGGCGACGTGCTTTACGCAGACCGACTTTCTTACGTTCAACCTGACGGGCGTCACGAGTGACGAAGCCAGCTTTACGCAATTCTGCACGCAGAGTCTCGTCGTACTCCATCAGTGCACGGGTGATACCGTGACGGATAGCACCAGCTTGACCAGAGATACCACCACCTTTAACGGTGATGTACAGGTCAAATTTACCAACCATGTCAGTCAGTTCCAGCGGTTGACGAACTACCATGCGGGCAGTTTCGCGACCGAAGTACTGTTCCAGGCTGCGCTGGTTAATTACGATGTTACCACTGCCCGGCTTGATGAAAACGCGAGCGGCGGAGCTTTTGCGGCGACCAGTGCCGTAGTATTGATTTTCAGCCATTGCCTATAATCCCGATTAGATGTCAAGAACTTGCGGTTGCTGTGCCGCATGAGTGTGCTCGTTGCCCGCGTAAACTTTCAGTTTACGGAACATTGCACGACCCAACGGACCCTTTGGCAGCATGCCTTTAACCGCGATTTCAATCACGCGCTCAGGACGGCGGGCAATCATCTCTTCAAAGGTCGCTTGCTTGATACCACCGATGTGGCCGGTGTGGTGGTAATACACCTTGTCTGTACGCTTGTTGCCGGTTACAGCAACTTTTTCTGCGTTCAGAACGATGATGTAGTCACCGGTATCAACGTGCGGGGTGTATTCCGCTTTATGCTTGCCGCGCAGACGACGAGCCAGTTCAGTAGCGAGACGGCCTAAAGTTTTACCATCTGCATCAACAACGTACCAGTCGCGTTGAACGCTCTCTGGTTTAGCTGTAAAAGTTTTCATTAGAAAGCTTACCCAATAATTAGTTACACGTTGGTGAACACCCAAACGCTCGAAAACAGTTGAGGCTCACACGACCATACAAGTCCAGCAAACCTACCCCTTCGAATAGCCATTGCCGGCACTATAAAGTTTTTGGGAAAAAAACTTTGTTGTAACGTGGGGTCGCAAGATTATAGAGAAGTCGCTCACAAAGATCGAACGCTTTTTGAATGGAAACGCAATTAATCGCCAGCAGCGGAAAATCGGGGCGCCAGCAGTAACGCCCCCGGGCAATCACGGCAGATGCGGCAACTTGAGATATTCCTCGCTTTGCATCTCCTGCAGGCGTGACAGGCAGCGCTGGTACTCGAACTTCAGCCGCTCGCCCTGGTAAATCTCGAACATCGAGGCTTCGGCGGCGATCACCAACTTGACGTGGCGCTCGTAGAATTCATCCACCAACGCCAGGAAGCGGCGTGCGGTATTTTCCTTTAGCGGCCCCATCACGCGCACATTATACAGGATAACGCTGTGGTAGAAGCGCGATAAGGCGATGTAATCAAGCTGGCTGCGTGCTTCCTCACACAAGGTGTGAAAATCTACGGCCAGCACGCCGTCTACCGCGTGGATAACCTGCAGCGGCCGGTGATTGATCTGCAATACCGGTGCCGCCTCGCCTTTCTTGCCGGCCAGTTTCACGAACATCTGATCCATCGCCTGTCGGGTTTGTTCATCCAGCGGCGTCAGATACAGGTGCGCCTGAGTCAGGGTGCGCAGACGATAATCAATGCCGGCGTCAACGTTCATCACATCGCAATATTCGTTAATCAAATCGATCGCCGGCAGGAAGCGCGCGCGCTGCAGACCGTTGCGATACAAATCGTCCGGCGGAATATTGGAGGTAGCGACCAGCGTGATGCCACGGGCAAACAACGCCTGTAACAGCGTCGCCAGCAGCATGGCGTCGGTGATGTCTGAAACAAAGAACTCGTCGAAACACAGCACATCGGTTTGCGCCTTGAACCCATCAGCGATGATTTCCAGTGGGTTTTCCTGCCCCTGTAATTCGGTCAGCTCTTCGTGCACCCGCAGCATGAATCGGTGGAAATGCAGCCGTAGCTTGCGCTCACCCGGCAGGCTGTGGAAGAACATATCCATCAGCCAGGTTTTGCCACGCCCGACCCCGCCCCACATATATAAGCCCTGTACCGGGCGCTGTTTTGCCGTTTCGCTGCTTTTACCCAGCAGACGGCTCAGCTTGCCGCGCAGACCGCCGACCGGGGCACTGGCAACCGGTATTTGCTGCAAGGCCTGATAGATATGATCCAGCTGAGTCACGGCCTGGCGTTGAACCTCATCGGCCTGGTATTCCCCCGCAGCAAGCAGCCGCTGGTAGCGTGATAACGGTGATTGTGCCTGCATCTGTTCGATGTTCCCTAAGAACGCTTAGAAATTATTTAGCCCATTTTCGCGACATATTACGGCCGGTTAGCCCTCATATCGCCACAAATGCCCACTCTGAGCGGCGCTGAAAACCCTGCAAAAATCAGGTCAAAGCTCATCAGGATTCCACTCGGACAAGGTTAACGGTTATAGTGGATATTATTAAGTGAAAAATCCCTGCGGAACAACGAAGTCAAAATAGGAGTCATCATGACCTGGGAGTATGCGCTGATTGGTTTGGTGGTCGGTATCGTCATTGGTGCGGTAGCGATGCGTTTTGGTAACCGTAAATTACGTCAACAACAAGTTTTGCAGAACGAGTTGGATAAGAGCAAAACCGAGCTGGAAGAGTATCGTCAGGAGTTGGTCGGTCACTTTGCCCGCAGCGCCGAGCTGCTGGACAACATGGCACGCGATTATCGCCAGCTGTATCAGCATATGGCGAAAAGCTCCAACAACCTGCTGCCGGATCTGCCGATGCAGGAAAATCCGTTCCGCTATCGCCTGACCGAAGCCGAAGCGGATAACGACCAGGCGCCGGTAGAAATGCCGCGCGACTACTCCGAAGGCGCATCAGGCCTGCTGCGTGGCGAACGTCCACGTCGCGACTAAACGCCGTTCTTCGCCCGTGGGCCAGCCCCACGGGTTTTTGATCCCCCTCATACTTATTCCCCTGCACTGAGCTATCCTTAACGCTGACGATTGAGTGAACTTTTCACGCAAATTCACGGTCTTACCCTTCACTATGGTATTGCTGCTGCTTTATCATCACTATTCCACCGGCAGGTATTGAGAGAGCTATTATCAATGAAGAAAAAGTCGTTAATTCTTAGTGCATTGGCAATGAGTATTG
Organism: Serratia liquefaciens; assembly: GCF_027594825.1. NCBI lineage: Bacteria > Pseudomonadati > Pseudomonadota > Gammaproteobacteria > Enterobacterales > Yersiniaceae > Serratia > Serratia liquefaciens. Next base: position 2,314,291 of record NZ_CP088930.1, read on the forward strand.
GCCTCACACTGACCTCCGTACCGGCTGCCACCGCCGCGATGCCCATCGCCGTTCAGGGGCAACCGCTGCCAAGCCTGGCGCCGATGCTGGAGAAGGTCTTGCCCGCAGTGGTCAGCGTGCATGTTGAAGGAACCCAGGTACAGCGCCAGCAAGTTCCGGAGGAGTTCAGACGCTTCTTTGGCCCAGGCGGCCCTGGGCAACAACAAAGCTCGCGCCCGTTTGAAGGCTTGGGTTCCGGCGTCATCATCGACGCCGCCAAGGGCTATGTACTGACCAACAACCACGTGATCAACAACGCCGATAAAATCAGCGTGCAGTTGAACGATGGCCGTGAAGTGGACGCCAAGCTGGTAGGCCGTGACGAACAGTCCGATATCGCCCTGCTGCAGCTCAACGACGTGAAAAACCTGACCGCTATAAAAATAGCGGACTCCGATAAACTGCGGGTCGGCGATTTCGCCGTGGCCGTCGGCAACCCGTTTGGCCTGGGCCAAACCGCCACTTCCGGCATCATTTCCGCCTTGGGCCGCAGCGGCCTGAACCTGGAAGGGTTGGAAAACTTTATTCAGACCGATGCGTCCATCAACCGCGGTAACTCCGGCGGCGCACTGGTTAACCTCAATGGTGAGCTGATCGGCATCAACACCGCCATTTTGGCGCCAAGCGGCGGCAACGTCGGTATCGGTTTTGCCATTCCGAGCAACATGGCGCAGAACCTCAGCCAGCAGTTAATCGAGTTTGGCGAAGTGAAACGCGGGCTGCTGGGCATTAAAGGCAGTGAAATGACGGCTGATATGGCCAAAGCCTTTAATACCGACGCGCAACGCGGGGCATTCGTCAGTGAAGTGCTGCCGAAATCCGCCGCGGCCAAGGCGGGCATCAAGGCCGGCGACATCCTGGTTTCGGTCGACGGCAAGCCCGTCAGCAGTTTCGCCGAACTGCGCGCCAAGGTCGGTACCACCGCACCGGGGAAAACCATCAAGGTCGGCCTGCTGCGCGACGGCAAACCGCAGGAAGTTTCCGTTACGCTGGATAACAGCGAAAGCGCCTCAACCAATGCCGAAACGCTTTCCCCAGCCCTGCAGGGGGTTTCACTGAGCAACGGGGCGATCCCAAGCGGTGAAAAAGGCGTGAAGATCGATAAAGTGGATAAAGGCTCTGCGGCTGCACAAATCGGGCTGCAAAAAGACGATGTGATCATTGGCGTCAACCGCCAGCGAATTGAGAACATCACGGCGTTGCGCAAGGTGCTTGAGGCCAAACCACCGGTCATGGCGCTGAACATCGTGCGCGGCGGCGAAACCATTTATCTGCTGCTGCGCTGATCGTATATTTGTTTAAAAACCGGGCGCGGTGACATACTGCGCCCGGTATTCTCATGTTATCCTCCCGGTATCTTTCATCTCACGTACTAAAACTCCATGTTTGCTAAGCTCTTGCGCTCCGTCGTTATTGGTCTAATCGTTGCCGGCCTGCTGCTGGTTGCTTTGCCCGTGCTACGTTCTTCCAATGCTTTGTTCGCAGAAAAACATGATAATACCCGTGATGAAACGCCCGTCAGTTACAACAAGGCGGTGCGACGTGCCGCGCCTGCCGTAGTCAATATCTACAACCGCAACATGAACGGCACCGCCAACGTGCTGTCGCTGGGTTCTGGCGTGATCATGAATGAACGCGGCTATATCCTGACCAATCGACACGTGATCAAGGATGCGCAACAAATTACCGTGGTCGTGCAGGACGGTCGCCGCTATGAGGCGCTGCTGGTCGGCTCGGACAGCCTGACCGATCTGGCGGTGCTGAAAATAGATCAGGGCAACCTGCCGGTGATCCCGATTAATAACGCGCGCACCGCGCACGTGGGTGACGTCGTGCTGGCGATTGGCAACCCTTATAACCTCGGCCAGACCGTGACTCAGGGGATCCTCAGCGCCACAGGCCGTATCAGTATGAGCACCACCGGGCGCCAGACCTTCCTGCAGACCGATGCCTCGATTAACCGCGGCAACTCGGGCGGTGCTTTGGTCAACTCCCTGGGCGAGTTAATCGGCATCAATACCCTGACCTACGATAAAATCACCGACGGTGAAACGCCGGAAGGCCTGGGCTTCGCCATTCCCATCGAACTGGCCACCAAGATTATGGACAAGCTGATCCGCGACGGCCGCGTCATTCGGGGTTATTTTGGTATTCAGGGCAAAGAGATTATTCCGCTGCGCTCGTCCAATTCCGGTATCGATCGCCTGCAGGGCATTATCGTGACTGAAATTACCCAGGGCGGGCCGGCAGGCAACGCCGGTTTCCATATTAACGACGTGATCATTAACGTGGACAACAAGCCTGCGGTATCGGTGTTGGAGACCATGGATCAGGTGGCCGAGATACGCCCGGGTACGGAAATTCCGGTGGTGGTCCTGCGCGAAGGCAAACGCATCACGCTGAAGATGACCGTGGGTGAATTCCCGGAAGACAATAATTAAAAAGGCCCGGCAATGCCGAGCCCTCAATACTGCATTGACTACGCCGGAGCCAGGCCCCGGCGTCAGACAAATTACTCGCCTTTCACACGCTCGATATTAGCACCCAGCGCGCGCAGCTTGTCTTCAATACGCTCATAACCACGGTCGATGTGATAGATACGATCGACCACGGTCACGCCGTCGGCGATGCAACCGGCCAATACCAGGCTGGCAGAAGCACGCAGATCGGTCGCCATCACCTGAGCACCCGACAGTTGCTCAACGCCGTGGCAAATCACGGTGTTGCTCTCGATCTCAGCGTGTGCGCCCATGCGGATCAGCTCAGGCACATGCATGAAGCGGTTTTCAAAGATGGTTTCGGTGATCACGCCGGTGCCTTCCGCAACCAGGTTCAGCAGGCTGAACTGAGCCTGCATATCGGTCGGGAACCCCGGGTGTGGCGCAGTACGCACGGTCACCGCTTTAGGGCGTTTGCCATGCATATCCAGGCTGATCCAGTCTTCGCCCACTTCGATATCCGCACCGGCTTCGCGCAGCTTGGCCAACACGGCATCCAGCGTATCAGGACGGGTGTCGCGACACATCACCTTGCCGCCGGAAACGGCTGCAGCAATCAGGAAAGTGCCGGTCTCGATGCGATCCGGCAGAACGCGGTAAACGCCGCCACCCAGACGTTCAACGCCCTCGATGGTAATGCGGTCACTGCCGGCACCGGTGATTTTTGCACCCAGCGTGTTGAGGAAGTTGGCGGTATCGACAATTTCCGGTTCGCGCGCCGCATTCTCAATCACGGTGGTACCGGTCGCCAGGGTGGCAGCACTCATGATGGTCACGGTAGCGCCCACGCTGACCTTGTCCATAACGATGTGCGCGCCCTTCAGGCGGCCATCGACGGAAGCTTTAACATAGCCTTCTTCCAGTTTGATCTCTGCACCGAGCTGTTCCAGACCCGTAATGTGCAGATCGACCGGACGCGCACCGATGGCGCAGCCGCCCGGCAGAGAAACCTGACCACGACCGAAACGGGCAACCAACGGCCCCAACGCCCAGATAGAGGCGCGCATGGTTTTCACCAGATCGTAGGGCGCACAGAACTCGTTCACGCCGCTGGCGTCAACGAATACGGAGCCGTTGCGTTCAATCTTGGTGCCTAATTGGCTGAGTAGCTTAATGGTGGTGTCGATGTCCTTCAGCTTCGGGACATTCTGCAACTCGACCGGCTCTTCCGCTAACAATGCGGCGAACAGGATCGGCAGGGCGGCGTTTTTAGCCCCGGAAATAGCCACTTCACCGCTGAGGCGGGTCCGGCCCTGCACACGAAATTTATCCATTTGACTACTCTCTGTTATCTAAACTGACGCTGCCCGCCCCGCTGGGCAAACAGCCTTAAAATCCGTTGAGTTTGCGATCTCGCTGCCACTCTTCAGGGGTGTACGCCTTAATCGACAAGGCGTGAATACGGTTGTCCGCAATGTATTCCATCAGCGGCGCATAGACCGTCTGTTGTTTCTTGACGCGGCTCATGGCGGCAAACAGCTCACCGACCACGATCACCTGAAAATGGCTGCCGTCGCCGGTAACATGTGCTTCTTCCAGTGCCAATGCGCGCATCAGCACATCTTTAATCTCGCTATTTTCCATAGTATCCAGTTCTGTATCAAAAGGATCATAATCAGCCTGATATCTTAGTGGAATACGACGTTTTCTTAAACTAAAGAAAAAGCCCCTGTTGTACAGGGGCTTTCTGGGGAGAAAACGTCTTCATCCAGTTGAAAATCGGGCTAACCAGCGGTATCGACAGGCATTATTGCTTGCAGATTGTACAGTGCGATCAGCGTTTTCAAGCGATCGCCGGCGCCAGAAATTTTTAATTCCACGCCATGTTGGCGCTGCTGTTCGCGCAGATGCACCAGCAGTGCCAGCCCGGACGAGTCCACCCGCTGCAGTTGAGTCACGTCGATAACGGTTTTATCCGCCAGCAACGTTTCCCGCTGTTCCCACAGCGGCAGCAGCGTTTCCCGATCCAGTGCACCGCGCAGGATCAGGGTCTGTTGCTGCGATTCAAAGCTGAGTGCCGCTGACATCAGTTTTTCTGATCCAGCGTAATCGGCTGAGCCGCCGCCGCTTGCAGTTGCTTGGTCAGGCCGTCGATCCCCTGGGTACGCAGCGTAGAAGCCCACTCGTTCTGCTTGGTGGTAATCATGCTGACGCCTTCGGCGATCATGTCATAGGCCTGCCAGTGACCGGTTTTGGTGTTTTTGCGCCACTGGAAGTCCAGACGCACCGGCGGGCGACCGCCGTTGTCGATGATGGTCACGCGGATCGCCACAATGCTGGCGTCGCCCAGCGGCTTCTCGGGTTCAATCTGATAAGTTTGGCCGTGGTACATGGCCAGCGCCTGGCCGTAAGCCTGTTCCAGATAGGCCTGGAATGCGGTGAAGTAGGCTTCACGCTGCGCCGGCGTCGCTTCTTTGTAAAAACGGCCCAGCACCAGCGCACCGGCGTATTTGACCTGCACAAACGGCATCAGTTCCTGATGCACCACTGAACGCAGGTAGTTCGGGTCCTGCTTGATTTTCGGCTGTTCGGTTTTCAGACGGGTGAAGGTCTTCTCAGCCGCGTCTTGCATCAGGCTGTAAGGATTGGTCTGATCGACCGCATTCGCCAGCGGTGCGACCACCAGCAGGGCAACCATAAGTAAACGTTTAAACATGCAGGTTTCCTCTCTTAATGAATAGGGGCAGCGGCTTGTGGGGCAGCGCCGGCAGCCGGCTGAGCAGCCGCGTCTCCCGTTTTGGCTGCATCATCCTGACCGCCGCTCTTATACAGGAACTGGCCGATCAGATCTTCCAGAACCATGGCTGATTTGGTGTCCTGAATCGTGCCGCCGTCTTTCAAAATGGCCGTGCCCATGTCCGGATCTTCAAAACCGACGTTCAGCGCCAGATATTGTTCCCCCAACAGGCCGGAGGTGCGGATCGCCAGCGAACTGGTGTCCGGGATCTGGTCGTATTTATCCTGGATATCCAGGGCTACGCGCGGCGTATAGGTTTTAGGATCGAGCGTGATATCAGCCACTCGGCCAATCATCACACCGCCGATTTTCACCGGAGAACGCGCTTTCAGACCGCCGATGTTATCGAAGGTCGCATAGATGCGGTATGTCGGCTCGTTACCGATCGACTTAATGTTGGCCACTTGCAGGCACAGAAACACGATGGCGCACAGCGCAATCAGCATAAATGCCCCAACCCAGATTTCACTCTTCTTCGTTTGCATCGAATCAATTCCCAAACATCAGTGCTGTCAGCACGAAATCCAATCCCAACACCGCCAGTGACGAATGTACCACGGTACGGGTCGTTGCCCGGCTTATCCCTTCAGAGGTCGGTACGGCATCATACCCGTTGAAGATGGCAATCCAGGTCACGGTGATGGCAAATACCACGCTCTTGATCAGGCAGTTGAGCAGGTCTTTTTTCCACTCAACAGCGCCCTGCATGGCCGACCAGAAGAAACCGCTGTCAATGCCCTTCCAGTCTACGCCAACCACCGAGCCGCCCCAGATGCCGATAGCGACAAAAATCATCGTCAGCAATGGCATGCTGATCAAACCGGCCCAGAAGCGCGGCGCAACGATACGCCGCAGCGGATCGACGGCCATCATTTCCAGACTGGAGATTTGTTCCGTTGCCTTCATCAGGCCAATTTCGGCCGTCAATGCAGAGCCTGCACGTCCGGCAAACAGCAGCGCGGTGACCACCGGACCCAGTTCACGCAGCAGCGATAACGCCACCATCATGCCCAGGCTGGCTTCAGCGCTGTAAGTGGTGAGCACCAGATAGCCCTGCAACCCCAGCACCATACCGATAAACAACCCGGAAACCACGATGATCAGCAGCGACTGCACGCCAACGCTGTGCAACTGCTTGAGCAACAGTGGCCACTGCCTGCGCGGCTCAGGCCGCCCGACCAGCGCGTTGAACAGCATCAACCCGGCGCGCCCAAAGCTGGCGCTGGTGTTGATGCCACGGCGTCCTAACGACGCTAACGCCCGTAATAACATCAGCTTATTTACTCCCTAAACCTAACAGCTCGGCCTGGTAATCGCCGGCCGGATAACGGAAGGGTACCGGCCCATCGGCAATACCATCCAGGAACTGGCGCACGCGTGCATCAGGATTGTTCTGTAATTGCTGCGCCGTGCCTTCGGCTATCACCCGATGATCGGCCACAATGTAAGCGTAGTCGGCGATGCTCAGCACTTCCGGCACGTCGTGCGAAACCACGATGCAGGTGATGCCCAGCGCGTGATTCAGCTCATCGATCAGCTTGACCAGTACGCCCATGGTGATGGGATCCTGGCCGACGAAAGGCTCGTCGAACATGATCATCTCCGGATCGAGCGCAATCGCACGTGCCAGCGCAGCTCGCCGCGCCATGCCGCCTGACAATTCATTCGGCATCAGATCGGCCGCTCCCCGCAGCCCCACCGCTTCCAGCTTCATCATCACCGTGCTGCGCAGAATGGGCTCCGGCAAACGGCTATGTTCGCGCAGCGGGTAAGCCACGTTTTCGAACACCGTCAGATCGGTAAACAGCGCGCCAGACTGAAACAGCATGCTCATTTTCTTGCGCGCTTCATACAGTTGATGGCGAGACAATGCGGGAATGTTATCGCCATCAAACCAGATTTCACCGCTGTCCGGTGCCAGTTGGCCGCCGATCAGACGCAGCAGCGTCGTTTTGCCAATACCGGACGGCCCCATGATCGCCGTGACCTTGCCACGGGGAACCGTCAGGTTGATATCTTCGAATATCAGTCGATCGCCACGCGAGAACGTCATGTCGCGAACTTCGACCAGATTCTCTGCCTTCTGGTGCATGTTAATTGATCCTTTACGGGTCATTTTTGCCAAATCTACCCACGATGTTAAAGCAACGGGCGCAATGCGTCTCATCTTTACAAAAACTTACCGCCATTTCGCTACCAATGGTGCCATAGGTTTTACTTTTACGCGCCACCCGGTCAAAATTGGCGCCATAACGAAAAAAAACGAAAGTGTTCATATATTAGCCGGGAAAACCCGTTGCTGTGGCTTTAACCTGCGCAACGGAGGGCAAAGCAAGATAGCCGAATTACGGCTTTTAACCAACGAACCGGGATGATACCCAACAAAGGACCCTGCATGTTTCTCGCGATAGCTTTATTAATCGTTGGTTTATTTTTACTGGTATATGGTGCAGACCGCTTAGTTTACGGTGCTGCGGTAATTTCCCGTTCACTCGGCGTGCCACCGCTGATTATCGGTATGACCATCGTCGGCATCGGCACTTCACTGCCGGAGCTGTTTGTGTCGACCACTGCGGCATTGAACGGGCAAATCGATATGGCCGTGGGGAACGTATTAGGTTCCAACATCACGAATATTTTGCTGATCCTCGGCGTTGCCGCGCTGATACACCCGCTGGCGGCGCGATCCGAAGTGTTGCGGCGCGAACTGCCGCTGATGTTGGCGGTCACAGTATTGTGCGGTTTCGTGCTGATGGACGGCACGCTTAGCCGACTGGATGGCGTGCTGCTGTTGGCCGCCGCCGCGGTATTTATTCTGTTGATGTTGAAAATTGCCCGGTTGGCGCAGCGTGAAGGCAGCGACAGCCTGACCGTGGAGCAACTCGCCGAACTGCCGCAGGACAGCAGCAACACCGTGGCGGTGTTGTGGCTGGTGCTGGCGTTTATCATTCTGCCGCTGTCTTCCAAAATGGTGGTCGATAACGCCACGGTCATCGCGCACTATTTCGGTATGAGTGAGTTGGTGGTGGGCCTGACCGTCATTGCCATCGGCACCAGCCTGCCGGAGCTGGCCACGTCGATCGCCGGCGCACTCAAGGGCGAAGATGATATGGCGATTGGCAATATCATCGGCTCCAACATTTTCAACACGGTGATCGTGCTGGGCGTGCCCGCCCTGCTGTCTCCGGGGACCGTCGATGGTGCCGCCTTCCATCGCGATTACTGGGTCATGCTGGCCGTCAGCATTGTGCTCAGCGCCCTGTGCATCGGGCGCAAACATCGCATCGGTCATCTGGCCGGCGCTCTGTTATTATGTGGTTTTATTGCGTACCTTGCGGTGCTGTTTTTTAACCCTTTCAATTCATTTAGCTATAGCCTCTAGCTTTCAAGTTGCAGCCAGGCGGCAAACTCACTCATCCCCAGGTGCCTGCTCAGGTAAGTCACCGGGATGAGTGGATACGGCGCTGTAATTTGAGAGATGACGGGTATGACCGATGGGAATGAGCATGTCGAACATTCAGTTGCAACCGGGCTTTGATTTTCAGCAGGCAGGCAAAGAAGTGCTGCAGATTGAGCGTGACGGGCTGGCCCAGCTCGATCAATACATCAATGCAGACTTTACCCGCGCCTGCGAGTTGATCGCCGAATGCAGCGGCAAAGTGGTTGTGATGGGCATGGGTAAATCCGGGCACATCGGCTGCAAGATTGCCGCCACCTTCGCCAGCACCGGAACGCCGTCGTTCTTTGTTCATCCGGCCGAGGCCAGCCATGGCGATCTCGGCATGGTCACCGCACAGGATATCGTGCTCGCCATTTCCAATTCGGGTGAGTCCAACGAAATACAGGCGCTGATCCCGGTGTTGAAACGTCAGCGTATCCCGCTGATCTGCATGACCAACAACCCGGAAAGTTCGATGGGCAAGGCGGCGGATATTCACCTGTGCATCAAGGTGCCACAGGAAGCCTGCCCACTCGGCCTGGCGCCGACCACCAGCACCACCGCCACGTTGGTGATGGGCGATGCGTTGGCCGTCGCACTGTTAAAAGCTCGCGGTTTCACGCCGGAAGATTTTGCGTTATCGCACCCAGGGGGCGCTCTGGGCCGCCGCCTGCTGCTGCGCGTATGCGACATCATGCACAGCGGCGATGAAATTCCTCACGTCAGCGCCGATGCATCGCTGCGCGACGCGCTGCTGGAAATTACCCGAAAAAATCTGGGCATGACGGTTATCTGCGATGATTTGATGAAAATCGCCGGTATCTTCACCGACGGTGACCTGCGCCGGATTTTCGATATGGGCATCAATCTCAACGAGGCCCGCATCGTCGATGTCATGACGCTCGGCGGCGTGCGGGTACGTCCGAACCTGCTGGCGGTCGACGCGCTGAATCTGATGCAGCAACGTCACATCACCGCGCTGCTGGTTGCCGATGGCGACCAATTGCTGGGTGTGGTACATATGCATGACATGCTGCGCGCCGGCGTCGTTTAACTATGGAAGAGAACTCAATGAGTCTGGTTGAAACCTGCTACGGGCCTGTAGAGCAAGAGGTCATGGCGCGTGCCGGCAAAATCCGCCTGCTGATTTGTGATGTCGACGGCGTGCTGTCAGACGGCCTGATTTTCATGGGCAACAATGGTGAAGAATTAAAAGCGTTTAACGTACGCGACGGTTACGGCATCCGCTGCCTGAAAACCTCGGATATCGAAGTGGCAATCATTACCGGTCGCTCCGCCAAGCTGTTGGAAGACCGGGCTAAAACGCTCGGCATCACGCACCTTTATCAGGGGCAATCCGATAAGCTTTTGGCCTTCCGCGAACTGTTGGATACACTGTCGCTGACGGCGGATCAGGTCGCCTATATCGGCGACGACCTGATCGACTGGCCGGTGATGGCGCAGGTTGGCCTGGCGGTCGCGGTGGCAGATGCGCACCCGCTGCTGACGCCACGGGCACATTATGTTACCCGCATTGCCGGCGGCCGCGGTGCGGTACGTGAGCTGTGCGACATTATTCTTTTGGCTCAAAACAAGCTGGAAGACGCCAAAGGGCTATCGATATGAGTAAAACCAAACTTTGGATCACCGTGCTGCTGGCGGTGATCGCACTGGCGCTGATTGGCTGGAACATGACGGATTTCAGTGATGATACGGCTCCGGGGCCGGTGAACAGCCAGGACCCGACTTATCAGAGCCAGCATACGGTCACCATAGTGTACAATCCGACCGGCAAGCTGAGTTACAAGCTGGTGGCGGAAGACGTGAAGTACTATACCGCCGATGAATTAAGCTGGTTCACCCAGCCGGTGATGACGCTGTTTGATGAAAACGCGGTGGCCACCTGGTCAGTTCGCGCCGACCGCGCCAAACTGACTAAAGACCGGATGCTGTATCTTTACGGCCACGTCGAGGTGAACAGCCTGACCACCACGTCGCAGCTGGAAAAAATTAAAACAGACAATGCTCAGGTGAACCTGGTGACCCAGGATGTGGCTTCGGATGACGAAGTGACGCTCTACGGGACGAACTTCACCTCTAACGGCATGAAAATGCGTGGGAACCTGCGGGCCAAGACCGCTGAGCTGATTGATAAGGTTAAGACCAACTATGAAATTCAAAACCAACAAACCAAGCCGTAATCTGTTAATCGGCAGCTTGATTTTGGCCGCCAGCGCCCCCGCATGGGCGCTGAAGTCCGACTCCAATCAGCCGGTGAGCATCGACTCGCTGAAACAGTCTCTGGACATGCAGAGCAACGTCAGCACCTTTACTGATAACGTGGTGATCAAACAAGGCACCATCGATATCAAAGCGGACAAAGTCGTGGTCACCCGCCCGGGCGGCGATCAGAACAAAACCTATATTGAAGCCTTTGGCAACCCGGTCACCTTCTATCAGATGCAAGACAGTGGCAAGCCGGTGAAAGGCCACGCTCAGAAGGTGCGTTACGATGTGGCGTCTCAGTTGGTGACCCTGACCGGGAACGCCTATCTGGAACAGCTCGACAGCAACGTCAAGGGCGATCGCATCACCTACCTGGTGCAACAGCAGCAAATGCAGGCGTTTAGCGATAAAGGCAAACGCGTGACTACGGTTCTGGTACCGTCGCAGTTGCAAGACAAAAACGGGCAAAACAAGAGTAACTAATCACTTATGGCTACACTCATCGCAGAAAACCTGGCGAAAGCCTACAAGGGCCGCAAAGTCGTTGAAGACGTCAGCCTGAAAGTGAAATCCGGCGAGATCGTCGGCCTGCTGGGGCCAAACGGCGCCGGCAAGACCACCACTTTCTACATGGTGGTCGGTATCGTTCAGCGTGACGCCGGGCGTATCGTGATTGACGAAGAAGACATCAGCCTGCTGCCGCTGCACGCCCGTGCGCGTCGTGGCATCGGCTATCTGCCGCAGGAAGCCTCGATCTTCCGCCGTCTGAGCGTTTACGACAACCTGATGGCAGTGCTGGAAATCCGTGACGATCTCAGCAGCGAACAGCGGGCGGACCGTGCGGTAGAGCTGATGGAAGAGTTCCATATCTCCCACCTGCGCGACAACCTGGGCCAGGCGCTGTCCGGTGGCGAACGTCGCCGCGTGGAGATCGCCCGTGCGCTGGCGGCTAACCCGAAATTCATCCTGCTGGATGAACCCTTCGCCGGGGTTGACCCGATTTCCGTTATCGACATTAAAAAAATTATCGAGCACTTGCGTGACAGCGGCCTGGGCGTGCTGATCACCGACCACAACGTGCGCGAAACGCTGGACGTGTGTGAACGCGCCTATATCGTCAGCCAGGGCAAACTGATTGCTCACGGCACGCCGGATGCTATTCTGGCCGATGAGCAGGTAAAACGCGTTTATCTGGGCGAAGAATTCCGCCTCTGAGTGCCGGCGCGTCCTGATGGGCGACTGTTAACGGAAGTAGACTGAAGAATATGAAGCAAGGTTTGCAACTCAGGTTTAGCCAACAACTGGCCATGACCCCCCAGCTCCAGCAGGCCATACGCCTGCTGCAGTTGTCCACGCTTGAGCTCCAGCAGGAGATACAGCTGGCGTTAGAGAGCAATCCACTGCTTGAACAAACCGATTTGCACGAAGAAATCGACGCTAAAGAGACCACCGAAACCGAAGGTTTGGATACCCGGGAGGCGCTGGAGCAAAAGGACATGCCCGAAGAGCTGCCGCTGGACGCCACCTGGGACGAGATCTATACCGCCGGCACTCCGTCAGGGACCCGCACCGATTACAGTGACGATGAACTGCCGGTGTATCAGGGCGAAACCACCCAAACCCTGCAGGATTACCTGATGTGGCAGGTGGATCTGACGCCGTTTTCCGATACCGATGCCGCCATCGCCACCTCAATCGTCGACGCCGTCGATGACACCGGCTATCTCACCGTGCCGCTGGAAGACATTCTGGAGAGCATGGGTGACGATAATGTGACAATGGACGAAGTCGAAGCGGTTTTAAAGCGCGTGCAGCGGTTTGATCCGGTTGGCGTCGCGGCGCGCGACCTGCGCGATTGTCTGCTGGTTCAGCTTTCCCAGTACGCCAAAGACACCCCTTACCTCGCAGAAGCACGCCTGATCATCAGCGAACATCTGGACCTGTTGGCGAACCACGACTTTCGCAGCCTGATGCGAACAACCCGCTCAAAAGAAGATACACTGAAAGAAGCGATGCTGCTGATCCAGTCACTCGATCCGCGTCCAGGCCAGTCGATCAACACCGGCGAATCTGAGTACGTGATCCCGGACGTGCTGGTACGCAAAGTGCAGGATGTGTGGACGGTCGAGCTCAACAGCGACAGCATCCCAAGGCTGAAGATCAATCAGCAGTATGCCGCACTGGGCAACACTGCGCGTAACGACAGCGACGGTCAGTACATCCGCAGCAATCTGCAGGAAGCGAAATGGCTGATCAAGAGCCTGGAAAGCCGCAACGACACCCTGCTGAAAGTTTCGCGCTGCATCGTCGAGCAGCAACAGGCGTTCTTTGAGCAAGGCGCGGAATTTATGAAGCCCATGGTGCTGGCGGATATCGCTCAGGCCGTGGAGATGCATGAATCGACAATTTCACGCGTGACCACGCAGAAGTTTTTGCACAGTCCGCGCGGCATTTTCGAATTGAAGTATTTCTTCTCAAGCCACGTGAATACCGACAGCGGAGGCGAAGCTTCCTCTACGGCGATCCGTGCGGTGGTGAAGAAATTGATTGCGGCGGAAAACCCCGCCAAACCGCTCAGCGACAGCAAGCTGGCCACCCTGCTCTCCGATCAGGGGATCATCGTGGCGCGGCGTACCGTCGCCAAGTACCGAGAGTCTTTGTCCATCCCGCCGTCCAACCAGCGTAAACAGTTGGTTTGACCTCTATTGAGAAGGAAGACACTATGCAGCTCAACATTACCGGACACCACATCGAAATCACCGAACCCTTGCGTGAGTTCGTGAACACCAAGTTCGCCAAACTCGAACAGTATTTTGACCGCATAAATCAGGTGTATGTCGTGCTTAGTGTGGAAAAAGTGCAGCAGATTGCGGAAGCGACGGTGCACGTGAATGGAGGCGAGTTGCACGCCACCTCGGAAGACGAGAACATGTATGCGGCAATTGATACCCTGATCGACAAACTGGCGCGTCAATTGAACAAACATAAAGACAAACTGAAACAACACTGACATTCTGGGCCGTTTCCGTCAGCGGGTACGGCTCAAACGTAGCCTCGGCCATCGGCGCGTTACCTGTTTGGGTACGCGCCGATAAGCCATCAGGGTTAAACAAGGCGAAAAATCACCTCACAAGCCTGCTTGCTGGTGTGGTTTTAAGTGAAGATGAGATGAACAACGAAACAATGCAGTTAAGCTCGGTATTAAATATCGAGTGCACCAGAAGCTCTGTACATTGCACCAGCAAGAAACGGGCTTTGGAAATTATTAGCGAACTGGCCGCCAAACAGCTCAACCTGCCACCCCAGGTGGTGTTTGACGCGGTTCTCACCCGCGAGCGCATGGGCAGCACCGGTATCGGCAACGGTATCGCCATTCCCCATGGCAAACTGGAAGAGGACACACTGCGGGCCGTTGGCGTATTTATTCGTCTCGACCAACCTATCGCCTTCGACGCCATTGATAACCAGCCGGTCGATCTGCTGTTCGCCCTGCTGGTGCCGGCCGACCAATGTAAAACCCATTTGCATACCCTGTCTCTGGTCGCCAAGCGTCTGGCCGACAAAACAGTATGCCGTCGCCTGCGCGCGGCCCAAAGTGACGAAGAGCTTTACCAAATCATCACCGAGTAACGCCCGGCTGGCGTGACTTCCAGCCCGGATAACGATACTGTTTAGCCATGATGGATTCCGGTTCAGGCCGGAATAATAAAGTTTCTAACGGTGGCGATAGACGCCGCCGAGATGCCAGGGGGAGTTGCCACATGGTGCTGATGATTGTCAGCGGCCGTTCCGGTTCAGGGAAATCCGTCGCCTTGCGGGCGCTGGAAGACATGGGTTTTTACTGCGTTGATAACCTGCCCGTGGTACTGCTGCCGCAGCTTGCCAATACGCTGGCGGAACGCAACAGCTCCGCGGCGGTAAGCATCGACGTGCGTAACATGCCGGAATCGCCGGAAGTGTTTGAATATGCGATGACCCAACTGCCTGACAGCTTTTCGCCGCAGTTGCTGTTCCTCGACGCCGATCGTAACACACTGATCCGCCGTTACAGTGATACTCGCCGCTTACACCCGCTGTCCAGCAAGAACCTGTCGCTGGAAAGCGCCATCGACGAAGAAAGCGATCTGCTTGAGCCGCTGCGTTCACGGGCCGATCTGATCATCGACACCTCGGAAATGTCGGTGCATGAACTGGCCGAAATGCTGCGTACCCGTTTACTGGGCAAACGCGAGCGCGAACTGACCATGGTGTTTGAATCCTTCGGCTTTAAACACGGCATCCCGATCGACGCCGATTACGTGTTCGACGTGCGATTCCTGCCGAACCCACACTGGGATCCTAAACTTCGCCCGATGACCGGCCTGGATAAACCCGTCGCCTCATTCCTCGATCGCCACACTGAAGTGCACAACTTTATCTACCAGACCCGCAGCTATCTGGAACAGTGGCTGCCGATGCTGGAAACCAACAACCGCAGTTACCTGACGGTGGCCATTGGCTGTACCGGCGGTAAGCACCGTTCCGTCTACGTGGCAGAACAGTTGGCCGACTACTTCCGTTCACGCGGCAAGAACGTGCAATCGCGACACCGCACGCTGGAAAAACGTAAACAATGACGGTCAAGCAAACGGTTGAAATCAAAAACAAACTGGGCATGCACGCCCGCCCGGCGATGAAGCTGTTCGAGCTGGTGCAGAGTTTTGACGCCGAAGTGATGCTGCGTAACGACAGCGGCACCGAGGCCGAAGCTAGCAGCGTGATTGCACTGCTGATGCTGGACTCCGCGCAGGGGCGCCATATCGAGGTGGAAGCCACCGGCCCGGATGAGGTAAAAGCGCTGGCCGCAGTGGTTGAGCTGATTAATTCCGGTTTTGACGAAGACTAGTTTCCCCGCAGCGAAGAAGCCAGTATCAAGAACGCGCCCATCAAGGCGCGTTCAACATTTGTGAGACATCCCCCAATTCCCCGTGCATGCCAAATGGAAACATCTTGCCTCTCTGCAAAACCGATCCCAACGATTGTAACGACCATAACAAACTGATTTTATTATTTAATAATAAATCTACAGTGACTTCTCAACAGCAAAACACCGACATATTACGCCGCCGTTCGCCGCAGAGACAAAAAATGAAGTTTACAATTTGTGAACTAATAGCTCAGCCGCTACAATGATGACAGGGCATGAATGAGGGAGCGATGCATATAATTTCAAGGGAACCGTTCAACGAGGCCGCTCTCCGCTACCCCAACGAAGCAGCCTCTCTCAACACAATCTACAAAACGCTGCGCCGAGGGACGTTCCATACACCGGAAGAATTAAAATCCCTTTTCCCTAGCCTGGACCGAATGAAGTACAAAGCAAAATGGTGGGTCATTGATGTCGGAGGAAATCATCTCAGGATCTTATTCTTTGCCAACTTTGATACCCAGAAAATATTTGTTAAACAGATAGTGACTCACGCAGAGTACGACAGATTACTGCAGCAGTACCGGAGGAACCCAAAATGATCACCGATGCGCTTAAGGCCACCCATGAGCTGTTGCGCGCCATTCCCTTATTAGGTGGCAGCACCTCGCCGCAGGATTACCGTGATGCTCTGGCGTTAGTGGAACACCTGCTTGAAACCGACGAGCGCCACCCGCTGATTGACGTTCTGGCAGCCAAGATCGCCGAGTATGAAGATAACAGCCCTGATTTTGCGGAGTTCAATCAGCGCATCGCACAGCTACCGCAAGGCGTAGCCGCGCTCAGCGTACTGATGGAGCAATACGGTCTCAGCCAAAGCGACTTCGAAAACGAGATCGGCAAAAAGTCACTGGTGAGCCAAATTCTAAGCGGAAAGCGATCGCTGACCATCCCCCATATCATGGCGCTGGCAAAACGTTTCAACCTGCCGCCGGCCTTGTTCTTGCCAGAAACCCGTTAGGGAGGGATCCCAGTCCTAGATCCGGCTCAAGCAGTCCAGCGCCACCGCCTTGAAGCTGTCGAAGTTGTCGCTGCCCAACAGGCGGCTCATTGAGCGTTCACGTACAAAGGTGACGAACAGTTCGTAAATTGCCATCGCTTCTTCGTAATCACTTTTGCTGATCGCCAACAGGAAGATCACGTGGGCGATTTCTCCCTCTCCCCAGACCACGCCCTGCGGCGCCAGCAGCGTCACCACCACGGTTTTCTTCGCCAACAGGCCCAGCGAGTGCGGCAGTGCAATCCCTTCTCCCAGCAACGTGGAAACAATCGCCTCACGTTCCACAACCGATGGATAGAAATCATCGCCAACGTAGCCTTCACTCTCCAGTTGGCTGCACACTTTCTGGAACAATTGCGCCTGAGTCAGCGGCTCGTTCACCACCATAAAATGCTCGGCGTCGAAAAATTTCTCCAGCATGTAGGGCTTGGTGCGATCCACCAGCACCAGCTTACCCAGCTGTTCGAGCTGGTATTCGGTCGGGAACGGCGACATCACCACCACCGGTTTGTTCTTTTCGCTGACCCGCGCGTTGGAAATGACAAAGTCTTCGTCGATATGATTGAGTACCTCGTAATCGCGTAGCGAAACGATGCGCGTCATCACCAACTGCGGGTATTTGCGCGCAATTTGCGCCTGGATCATCCGGACCGTCGAGTTGCCGGTATCGCAGACCAACATCACCTGCGGGTGGCGTTCGTAGCCGATGTTGTAATGCCGCTCCAGGCCAACGCCAATGTGCAGCACCAAATAGCCGATCTCGTTTTCACTCAGGGTGTAAGGCGTGTATTTTCCCCAGCTCGATACGGCCGCCAGCGTTACGTCGTAGGCCATCGGGTAGTGCTGCTTGATGTTCGCCAACAGGGGATTGGGGATATTAATCTGGTATTTCACCCGGGTGATCATGGTTTTGATGTGGGTGAGCAGATCGGCCCGCAGCTGTTTGTCCCCCTGCAGGTTGTAGTTATAGTGCGAATTGATATACGACAGGATGTAATCCACCAGCGCCTCTTCATCGTCGGCGTTGATCTCGGTCGGCTGCACCTCCTGCACGCGACGCGCGGCGATATTGACCCGCAGATAAGCCTCCTCCGCCACCGAGACCTCTTTGCCGCTGGCTTTGCGTAACTCCCCGGCTAACCAGGTAGAGGCCTTGCGCACCGCGTCATCACCGTCCTCAACGTCAAAGTCCGGCAGCGGATAGCCGTCGGTAATGCGCCGCAGTGCCACCGCACAGTAGAAAATCAGGTACTGCTCACCCTCGTCGGTCAGACGAATAGCGTATTGCGACAGCAGCGGATGCAGCAGCCCGGCAAAGGTCGCCACCTGCGGTTGCCGCAGGATCTCATTGTTAAGCAACGGGTTCTCGGCGTCGGCCAAATGCAGTTGGAATAACAAGTCGGTCAGACAGGCACGGATCGCCATCTCCGAACCGAACAGCTTCATGCCGTAGCGCGGCTTGGTCTCGATGGTCAACTGATAGTGCGCCAGGCGCTCCCTCACCTCAGCCATGTCGTTTTGCAGCGTGCCGCGGCTGACAAACCATTCGTCGGCTAAATCTTCCAGCTTCAGAGAAAAGGCTGAGGTCAAAAAACGAACCAGCAGATAGTGCACCCGCTCCTGTGCGCTGCGCGGCGTAGCGTGCTTTTTACGCTCCTGATGCTGCAGGGCGCTGAACAACCTGGCGTCATCCACCTGCAGGCGATAGCCCGCCCCGCGGCTATGCACAAAGTGCGCACCATACTTTTCCAAAATATCGTTCAGCGCGGTGATGTCAGCGCGTACGGTTCGGGTGGACACAGCGAAGCGCTTCGCCAACTCATCCTGAGGCAAGGTTTCGGACTGCAAAGCATCAAACAGATAGGCCAAACGCGGGTAGGGAAATCGCACCATTCTCTTTCCGTCAATTAGAGTGCCCGCCAGGAGGCTCCGGCGGGCAACAAGTTACTTGGCAAGCGGCAAGAACACCATTTGCGAGGGGCTGCCCACTGGCGTATAGCCTTCAACAAAGCTGAGTTTGCCACTGGCCTTATCCACGCTGAAGCGGGTGACGTTATCGCTGCGTTGATTCATCGCATACAGATAACGCCCGTCCGGGCTCAGCGTAAGCGATCGCGGGTAATCTCCGCGCGTCCAGGTTTCCGCCACCGAATGCAGCTCGCCGCCGCTGCCCACGCTAAACTGCGCAATGCTGTTGTGCAGCCGATTGGCCACGTACAGGTTTTTGCCATCCTCGCTCAGGACCAGGCCGGCGGCGAAGTTGGTGCCTTTATAATCGGCAGGCAGCGAAGAGACCACGTGCAACTGTTTCAGAGTACCTTTTTGATTATCAAAACGGTAGCTGGTCAGCGTGGAAGCCTCTTCATTCACCAGCAGCACGGTTTTCCCGTCCGGATGGAACACGAAATGACGCGGCCCGGCGCCGGCAGAAGATGCCGCGATCCACGGCGGATCGTTCGGCGTTAACTGGCCGCTGGCGTCGTCAAAGCGCCATTGATAAATACGATCCAGCCCCAGATCGGTAGAGAATACAAACTTGCCGCTCGGATCGCTGGCGATCATATGCGCATGCGGGCCATTGTGATCGCTGATGGCAAAACTCCCCTCCACCGCCGCCTCCGGCTTGCCGGCCCCTGCCGGCCCTTGCTGTTGCTGCACCGAACTGGCCTTACCCAGCTTGCCGTCGCCCTCAACCGGGAAAACCGCTACGGTGCCGCTGACATAGTTTGCCACCAGCAGGTGGCGCCCGTTTGGCGTCAGGAAAAGATAAACCGGCCCCGCCCCCTGCGAATCAACCTGATTGAGCTGGGTCAGGCTGCCGTCCTTTGGTTGGATGCGGTAAGCGATAATGCCGCCGTGTTGAGTCCCGTTAAAGTCCGCCACTTCACTGGCGACATACAGCGTCTGGCCTTTGGCATCCACGGTAAGCTGCGCCGGATTCGGCTGGCTGCTGGCCAACGTCCTGGCGCTCAGTGCACCACTGACCGGATCGACCTGCACCCGGTAAACGCCTTCGCCGTTAGGGTTGTAAGTACCGATATAAGCAAAATGAGATGACGTAGATTTCATTGCATCCTCAGCATGAAGCGCCGGGCTAGCCATTGCCAGCAGCGCCAGAGTGACTGCAGTTCGCAGGGTGGAAGAAGTTTGCCAGTTTCGCATAGTTATCCTGATGGTATACCCGTCGTCTTTCAAGCCACAGCGTTGTTATCTGCACTCACTCCCCCCAAAAGTAAACGCCTGGGGATGAATAAGCTGGCCGCCTAGCTGCAATTTGAAAGCCAGAGGGGAAAGATAGTGGCGCGGTGTGCCCGCGCCTGGGGATACAGAGCCTGCGCCTCCCTGCCTTACGTCATCCGATAATGCGCTTTACCCCACCAGCTTTTTGGTGGTCGCCAGCAGGGCTTTCACGTCCTGTGGGCGGGTGTTGCCGGTGGCGGAATCGATGATTGAACTGTAGATGTGCGGGATCACGCGCTTCACGCCGGCAGCCAATGCGATCTCGACGATCGGCTCGAAGTTTTCCAGATCGATACCGCCGGTAGGTTCCAGCATAAAGTCATGCTCGGCACAGGCTTTGGCGACATACTCGTATTCTTCTCTGCATGCCAGTCCGCCCATCGGGAAATATTTGATTGAGCTGCCGCCCATGTCTTTCAACAAGGCGATGGCGGTTTCCACCGGCACAATGCCGTCCGGCGCGGCAGCGCTCAGCGGCCCCGTCGAAATCTTCACCCAGCCAACACGGCCGGTTGGCGACACCAGACCGTTCACCACGCTGTCATTCTGGCCCAGCAGCGCACGGCTGGCACCCACACCGGTAAACACCTGATTGACGTGCTGCGGCTGCACTTTCTGGGAAATCAGACTGACCATCGCCGATTGTTTAGGATCGCCTGCGCCCAGCCCCACCGACAACGCATTCTCAATCAGTCGCGCATAGCGCTGCATATCCGCAACTGCACTGTCGACGTCCGGGTAGTTCTTGGAAAGCACCCCCACCAGCACATGCCCTTCTGCCGCGGCATAAATCTCCTGCGCGTTGTCTTTCGAACCGGCCAACACGTTGAGACACACGCGGTCGCGATAGTAGTTAGGTTGCAGCTTCATGCTTGTTTCTCCTTGAACAGATTTTTAATGCAGGTGAAAACGGTCATCAGCTGTTGCTGGTCAACGCTGCGCACGTCCACTTCAATCTTGCCTTCGTTAGCTTTATAACCGCGGAAGTAGATGGCGATCTCGCCGGTTTTCAGCGCCTGCACGATGTCGTAGGTCGACCATCCCAGCACCGCTTCGTCGAACGTGATTTCTGCCCGTGCAATATCACGCCCGGCGCTGTCCCAGACGGTTTTGGCGCTGATACCGGCCAGGGTGTTCAGACTGTCGATAAACGGCGTCATTCTTTCCACCATCTGCTGTCCGGTGGTTTTCTCCAGCCGCAGGTAGCTTTCGATCGCCTGCGTCAGGCCGAGGATGCCCTCTTTACCGACCTTCATCGCCCGGCCAATACCGCCGGTTTGCAGCTTCACCCATTCAACGTACTGTTTCCTGCCAATCACCAGACCGCTGGTGGGGCCTTCGATGGCCTTGGCGCCGCTGTAAACCACCAGATCGGCTCCCATCTGGTAGTAGCACAGCAGATCTTCTTCCGCCGCGGCATCGACGATCAGCGGCAGGTTATGTTTGCGCGCCACCACCACCGCCTGCTCAACGGAAAGTATGCTTTTCTGCACGCAGTGGTGTGACTTGATATAGAGAATCGCCGCCGTTTGCGGCGTTATGCAGGCCTCTAGCTGCTCGGCAGAACACTCGTTGGCGTAACCGGCTTCAACCACCTTCCCCCCGCCCAGCGCCACCATGGTATCGACCGGGGCACCAAAGTTGACATTATGGCCACGCGGCAACACGATTTCGCGTGGAACGGTAATAGGCGCGGAGTGCAGGTTCACCAACAGGTTGGCGTTGTCTCTGACGATCAGCGCCGCCACTGACTGGGCGATGCCCGCCGAGGCGCAGGAAACTACCACCGCGTTTTCGACATTCAGCAGGTTGGCGATGTAAGCGCCGGTCTTGTCGACCAGATCCTTGATTTCGAAGTAGTGGTTCATGCCGTAATCCACGGCGTCGATAACGTCCTGGCGCGGCGTGGACACGCCGAGTGCAGTCATGCGACCTGAAGTGTTGATGACCTGTTTTAAATTATATTTTTCATAAATCGAAGACATGAGCGGCTTTCCCTTCATCGGTTAATAGGATTTCCCCGGCCACCACGGCAGCCAACGGAACCAGCAATTGTTGACCCTCGGCCGACTGCCCTTCTGAATCGGCGAACACCTGTGGCCCCTGACGGAGCTCGAACAGCGTGAAATCGGCATCGCAACCCGGTTCCAGCCGCCCCTTATGGGACAGGTGCAGCGCCGAGGCGGCATTTTCCGTCACGCAGGCAATCACCTGCGGCAGCGACAGCCCCACGCTGAAGAATTTGGACATCACCGTCGCCAGGCTGTGTACCGGCCCGGCCATTCGGTTGCGACAGTAGATATCGGAGCTGATGGTATGCGGCAAAATGCCGAGCGCTATCGCCTGCCGTGCCACCTCGAAGCTGAAGCTGGCGGTGCCGTGGCCAACATCCAGCAAGACGCCGCGCTTTAGCGCGCGCTGGATAGACTCACGCAGTGTGCCCGCCGGTGTCAGAATGCGATTCGGTTTACCGTTGTAGCAGTGAGTGATAATGTCGCCACGGGTCAGCAGATCGGCGATTTCATCCAGATCCGGCGGGTTATTACCGATATGCACCATCAGTGGCAACAGGTTATTTTCTTGCTGGATCTCTTTGGCCAATACCAGCGGTCGAATGCCGTTCTGGCCGACCACGCTGCTGCTCATGCGCGCCTTGATGCCGATGACAAAACCGGCATGTTTGTCGATCGCCCGGCTGACTTTCTGCTTATCGATGTCTGCCAAATCAGCCAGTTCGTTCTGACGCAGCAGGCCAATGCGCGAAATATTCAGGAAGGCGAAAACGTTGGTTTTGGTGCTGCGCGTCAGCGTATAAAACGCATCCACGTCGTCGGTGCCGGTACTGCCGGCATCCACCACCGTGGTGACGCCACAGGCCGTGCCGACCAAGTCCGGTTCGTCATGGTAAATCGGCGAAGAGGGGTAGCAGTGCACGTGGGAGTCGATCCAGCCGGCGCTCAGGCGGCAGTTGCCCGCCAGATCCAGGTTCCGATGGGCGTGGACGTCGTCGGCCAACTGCCCCACCTCGGCAATCTTGCCGTCCTTGACCGCCAGATCCACCAGCCGATCATCCGCCAGCCTGGCGCGTCTGATTACTAAGTCATACATACCGCATTACTCCTTTTCCTGCCTGAGGACGGCACCGCGTACCGTCCTCAGCAATCACGCTCGTGATTAAACGATAGCTACCGGGAAAATGGCCCCTAACAGCATCGCACCGAGGATCGCCCCACCGGTAATCGGCTTATTCCAGATATAGAACAGCAAGGCGCCAAGCAGCGAGCCGATACCGATCGGAATGGAAGCGGTCATCGCCGACAAGATGATCAACGGCCCCAGGAAACGCCCCGAAGAGTTACCGGCGCCCATCATCACGTCCGCCCCGTAGGTGGAGTTGCTCTGATTGATGGTAAATTTACGCGCCAAAATGATCAGGTAGCCAATCGCCAGGCCAATCACCAGGCCGGTCACCAGCGAGGCGGCGAAGTTAGCGACCGGGAAGATGATCCCCGCCCCCAGCAGCAGCGCCGGAACCCCCAGCCCCACGCCGGTCTGGATCGCACCGCCGATGTCCAGGATCCCCACCAGCGAACCTTCAATGATGCGCGCAAACAGGAAGCTGGCGCCGAAGGCCGCCACGGCACCGTAAACGCCGGTGTCCATTCCCGCACGCAGCATGGAAACGAAGGCGACTTCGTTAAACGCGCCAATGCCATACAGGTAGTACATGTGCGTCCCGGCGAACACGCCGGAGGAGAGCAGGCCAACAAAAATCGGGAATGACCAGTCGGCATACCAGAAGCCTTTTTGGGTTTGTTCTTCCATTTTCCAGCTCCTTATTTACCGCTCAGGGTGTTGTGAATGGCGTCCAACCAACCCGGCACGCCGAGGCTGAAGGACTCGAGGACTTTCATGTCAAAGCCGCGGAAGAACCCGCTCAGCACGAACAGCAGCACGATCACCGCCATCATGATCTTGGTGATTTTGTTCCAGCCGCTCTCTTCCACGCCTTTACCGATCAGGATGCCCAGCACCAGACCCGGTACGGCGTTGCCCATGATCAGCTGCGCCAGGCCGCCGAAGATGGTGCCCCAGAAGCCGGAACGGCGTCCGGCGTCGATCGCCGCCAGCCAGAAGATCACCGGCATCACGGTATTCACCAGCAAGTTCGCTGCCGGCACCAGCACCTTGATCGCCGTCACCTGCAATGCGGCAGGCACGGCGGAAGCCGTGGTATTCAGGAAGGCCACAACCAGCATGCCGATGATGCCGCAGGCGATAGCCATTTTTTTCGGATCGTGCAGCGTTTGCGCCAGGTTGCGATTTTTAACCATCAACGCAGCCGCGCCCCAGTGTGGAATAATGCGGTGGTCAACGTCCTGCGTGAAGGCCCCTGCCGCCACTGAAGACGCCCAGGCGTTGAAGAAGAAGCCCAGACCGAATGAGAAGTGGGAAGCCGGATCGCCCTCGCAGGAGTTCAGCTCGCCCAGGGTGCGGAAAGCCCCCATGCCCTGTGTCGTCGGAGCATGGAACATACGTGCAGCGCCGGCCCCTACGCCAACCCCCACCAGTCCGCCGATAATAAGCGACTTAAATAAGATGATTAAAAACATCAGTATACCCTTTGATTTATGCTAACGTTTTTATTTCGCGACGAAGACAACTTTTTCTGTATTGATCATTGTCACGTTCACGGTTATTTCCAGAGCCACGGAGTAGCTTTTTCTTTCGCGCGGCAGAAAGAAAAACAGAAACTTTTCTTTTGTTATTTTCTCTTCTGCTTTTAATACGCTGACATCCTGCGGTTCAATACGCAGCAGAATATTACTGGTGGATTTTAATACCGCGCCCTGCACATTGGCCAAGGCGGAAGCAAAAGCTTTCGCTTTGCTGTCGCCCTTACCCTCCACCTTTACCGACGTTGTATATTGTTCTTTCATTACGGGTTGCCGTGTTTTTTGACGTAGGCTTCCACCAGCCTTTGACCCAGCTCTTCTTTATCCATAAAACCAAAACCCAATACGGTGCAGCCTTCGTTTATTGCCGTCACGCCCTCATCAATGGAGCGCATGCCGTATTTGGCTTTGTAGCCGTATTTAGTTTGTGCGGTAATGGCACCCGCGCCGCCGCTGCCGCAGAAAGAAATCCCCAGCTGTGCGCCTTCCGCTTTCATCACGTCGCCCAGCTTCATGTCAGCCGCCACGCCGGGGATCACGATGGCTTTTCCACCTGCATTTTCAATGCCCTGACCCACTTTCTGACCTTTACCCAAACGATCGCCAATCACTACGGTAATCTGACCCATGGTATTTTCTCCTGATTAATTTAATTCGCTAAAAACTATTGGTTATTATCTTTTGCCACTTCAAAATGTACGGAAAGCAAATAGGCTTCTTCAATCGGCAGAGTGGTGAATTGGTCGACTACCCGTTCCGCCATTTGCATAGATTCCGCCGAGATTTCGTCAAACAGTGATTTATCCACTTCCGGTAATGGCTCACCGGTGATTGAGCGCAACACCATGGCGCGAATATGCGACTCCAGCATCTGTTGCTGCACCGCATTGGTATAAATGTCTTCGGCGTTTAGCATGGCGGTAATATCAGCCAGCACCCGTTCGGTTATCGATCCGGCCGTGCTGACGTCAGGTTGTTCACTATTTTCTCTCGCAGCAGATCCATCATTCACTTTTCAGTTCCCCTAGATCCAAACATGATTCCGTAAGTCGCACAGCGCATCACCTGAATAAGCCGCCTTCTCTGATGCCTTTACCCTAACCCCGGGGAGATATTCTGTGTACTCTGTTTTTTTCCAGTTGAAAGTGGAAATTCAGTGACCGTCAGGGATCCATTTCGCAAAATAAGCATCTGCCAGATAATTCAATTAGATTACAAAAAGATATCGCCACAAAAGGTTTCCAGTTGAGCCATGGGCGGTGAAAAGCTTCGTGATCGGGATCTCTTTCTTTTCCCGGCTTAACCGCCTACTATCGGTAAGACAATTCGACATCAACAACACCCCCGTACCTCTGGCGCGGGGGTTTTGCTTTTGTGCTGTTTTTCCGAATTTATGGGCGCGTTACCCGACGCCTTTTGATTTGACTGGAGAGTGGAATGACCAAGCCAACCATTACTATTAATGAGCTGGATGCGGAACGCCTGGATGCGCTATTGGAACAACCGGCCTTTGCCAACACCGATGTCGCGGCTGCGCTGAACATCGAGCTGGATCGCGCCGAAATTCTGCCGCCGTCCCAGATCCCGGCCAACGTAGTGACCATGAACAGCCGCGTACGTTTCCGCGATCTGCATACGGCAGAAGAACACGTGCGTACGCTGGTTTATCCGGCTTCGCTGAAGGACAGCCACGAACAGCTGTCGGTGATGGCGCCGCTGGGCGCAGCGCTGCTGGGCATGCACATCGGCAACCAGATTACCTGGCAGTTGCCGAACGGTGAAGAAGCACGTATCGAAGTGCTGGAACTGTTGTACCAGCCGGAAGCGGCGGGTGAATACCACCGCTAAGCGGTTTTCAGGGCGGTGACCAGCCGCCCTTTCTGTCTCCTACAAGCTGATAGCAAATCAGTACCTCAATCAACAACAACACATAAACTCTGGCATGCAGCCGATCATTGCCCATTCCCCGGTTTCGCCGCGTGCTGAGGCAGGCACCGTTCTGCTATCTGGCCGCAGAACGGCGCGAAAGGGATTAGCGGAATTTCTTGTGGTTAGCGTCGCGGGTTTGCTTGAAGCCCTGTGCAACCTGCTTAGCTTCAGCCAGCTTACCCTGATTGGCCAGCGCCAGTGATTGATCGATCTGACCGATCAACGTGTCCAGTCCGTGATGGAAATCTTTTATCTCTGGGCTATCGGGAACTTTATCCTCCAGCTTGGGCGGCGTACTTTGCTTCGCATCCACCGCAGCAGCGCGCATGTTCTGCAGGCTTTGCTTCAGGGTATCCGTAGAGTCGGTGCTCAGCACCGTTTTGTAATTGCCTGCGATGGTATCCATATCGTCGGCCAGATCGGCCGCGACCGCCAGTGAACTGGCGCCCAGCAGTGCCAGCGCCATCAGCGCTTTGAGTTTGTTCGACATGCTTGCTCACCTTCCAGTTATTGTTTTAGTGGTCCCCTTTCAGGGCCGTGCGCCGCCATTGACCACGCCATGACGCAGCACAGCCTAACCATAGGCAAGGGAGCAGAAAACCGAAACCGGAGATTTGTAAGCAAGGTTAAAACAGAGGAAGAAGGGAAACGGCTGGCAACCGGAGCGGCCAGCCGTGGCGAACATTATTGACCGGCTATTTTCATGTCCGGCAGCAAAACGGAGCCGCACTGAATATTGCTGCGGGTTTCGATGTCGCTGCCCACGCTGACAATGTTGCGCAGCATATCCTTCAGGTTGCCGGCGATGGTGATCTCGCTGACCGGATACTGGATCTCACCGTTTTCCACCCAGAAACCGGCCGCGCCGCGCGAATAGTCACCGGTGATACCGCTAACGCCCTGGCCCATCAGTTCGGTCACCACCAGGCCGGTGCCCAGTTGCTTCAGCATGCCGGCAAAGTCATTACCCTGCCCGGCAATACGCCAGTTGTGGATACCGCCCGCGTGCCCGGTGCTGTGCATCCCGAGTTTACGGGCCGCATAGCTGGTCAGCAGCCAGGTTTGCAGTACGCCGTCTTTAACGATGTCGCGTCGTTGGGTACGAACGCCTTCGCTGTCGAACGGCGTGGAAGCCAGGCCTTTCAGCAGGTGCGGGTGTTCTTCGATGGTCAGCCATTCCGGCAGGATTTGCTTGCCCAAAGAATCCAACAGGAAGGTGGATTTACGGTAAACGCTGCTGCCGCTGATGGCGCCAACCAGATGGCCGAACAGGCCGGTCGCCACTTCGGAGGCGAACAGCACCGGAGCGGTCATGGTGGACAGCTTGCGCGGGGCCAGGCGCGACAGCGTGCGGCGGGCACATTCCTGTCCCACCCATTCAGGGCTTTCCAGATCGCCCATCGCACGGCCGATGGTATAGGCGTAGTCGCGCTCCATATCGCCATCATGCTCGGCAATCACGCAGCTCGACAGCGAGTGCCGGCTGGAACAGTAGCTTTGCAGCATGCCGTGACTGTTGCCAAACACCTTGATGCCGTAGTGGCTGTTAAAACTGCCGCCTTCGGTATTGGTGATGCGCTTGTCAGCCGCCAGCGAAGCCTGCTCTGCGCGAGCAGCCAATTCGATACCGCGTTCGGCGTCCAGTTCTGCCGGGTGGAACAGATCCAGATCCGGCGCTTCAAACGCCAACAGGTCCTTTTCCGCCGGGCCGGCGTTCGGATCTACCGAGGTATAACGGGCAATATCCAGCGCCGCCTGCACGGTGCGGGCAATGGCATCCGGACTGAGATCGGTGGAAGAAGCGCTGCCTTTGCGTTGCTGGTGATAGACGGTAATGCCCAACGCGCCATCGCTGTTGAACTCAACGTTCTCCACTTCGCCAAAGCGAGTGCTGACGCTGATACCGGTAGATTTGGTCACGGCAACTTCTGCCGCATCAGAACCGGCGCGCGCCAGTTCCAAAGCCTGTGAAACGGCCTGTTCCAGCGCCTTGCGCTGTTCTGCAACTTGAGTGACTACTTTCATCAATCTGCCATACTTAATCAGAAAATCGTTGAGAAAAGTGCCGTGGCGGCGTGGTTGCGCGCGGAGTCACGCGCAAAAATCATGTGATTTATACTTTTGAGTCTAACAGGAACCGCGTGGAATTTCGCATAAAGCGAGTACGGGGACACAGAATGATCGCTAAAACAGCAGGCTTATCACTCAATCACCAATTTTACCGATTTGCCTATATTGGCGAGCATATTGATCAATGCATCAAGCGTAAATTTATCTGTTTTCCGGTTTACCACATCAGACACGCGCGGTCGTGAAGTGTGTAAATACCGAGCGGCTTCCTCCTGCCGATAGCCTTCCCCCTCTATCCAGGCGCTTATTTCCCCCATCAGTTGCCTTTTAAGCGCGATGATGTGTTCAATCTCTGCATTGGATTGCGTCTGCAACTGCCGGGCCTCGTCAGGGGCAAACCCCAGGTCAGCGAACACATTGCCACCTTGTGGTGTAACATGCCTGGAATGGGTATCAATTGGCTTGGTCATTTTTTCTTACCCCGCTCTTCTATCACTGCGTCATAACGCACTTTGATAATCTGAATATCGTGCTGACTGGTTTTCGCCGTCTTCTTCTGAAAACTGTGCAAAACATAAATAACGTCATTGAATTTAGCCACGTAAATCACTCTAAAAGCCCCTGCAAGGGCATATAAGCGAATTTCACAAACACCGGCGCCACACCCCTTCATCGGTTTCCAATTGCCGGGTTCTACTCCCTTTTGCACTTTGCTTAATTCAAACCCGGCAGCTCTACGTGCGTCTACCGGAAACGCTAATAGGTCTGCCAACGAGGAGCCACGCCAGTCAATGGCCTTTTCATTCTCATCATCCATGAGCACCACCTCCATATGTATAAAATTTTATACACATGTGGTGGTAAAAACAACAAATCAAAAAATAACTGTCGGTGAATTAAGGCCTATTTCTTGTCGCATCGGCAGCTATACTCAATCTGCTCTGGCGCGCAATTGGCGGGTTGCTGGACAACCTGTTAGGATTAGCCTCTTTTTAACGGAGCCTACCATGAACAAACAGCCTGAAGACTGGCTCGACGATGTCCCGGAGAACACGGACGAGGACGATGACGAGATTATCTGGGTCAGTAAAAGTGAAATTAAACGTGATGCCGAAGCCCTGAAAGACCTGGGGACCGAACTGGTCGAACTGGGTAAAAACGCGCTGGAACGCATCCCGCTGGATGAAGATTTACGTGCCGCAATTGAACTGGCGCAGAAGATCAAGAAAGAAGGCCGCCGCCGTCAGCTGCAGCTGATTGGCAAAATGCTGCGCGCCCGCGATGTAGAGCCGATTCAGACCGCGCTCGACAAGCTGAAGAACCGCCATAACCAACAGGTTTCGCTGTTCCACAAGCTGGAAGCGCTGCGTGACCGTCTGGTGGAAGAAGGTGATGACGCGATCCCGTCGATTCTGGCGCTGTATCCGGAAGCCGATCGCCAGCAATTGCGCTCACTGGTGCGTAACGCCCAGAAAGAGAAAGCCGCTAACAAGCCGCCGAAAGCCTACCGTCAAATTTTCCAATACCTGCGCGAACTGGCCGAAACCGCCGAATAATCGCCGCCGTCACCACGGGATGAACCCGATTCATCCCCGGTGATGTGCAGGTTCACCGCTGCTTTCACGGATATTGAAACGCAGGCTGCCTTCCAACTCTTCTTCCGCCTCTTCAAACAGCAGGATAATCGCGCCAAAGCGACGTTTGCTGCGGGCATTGAGATGGGTAAACTCAATCTCGACCGGCAAGCCGATATCCACCGTCACCACGTCCCACAGCGCATCAAGATTGGCGCCAAACGCCTCATCCAGCGCGAACTTATGCGCGAAGTCGCGGTAAAACGCCGGCAAATCATTAATCTGATTAAAATCGAACTCTACTTTTGCCATCAAGCTCACTCCACCCGAATGAAGTTTTTATAATGGTCACGCGTGACAAAAATCAGGCCATCACTGGAATACAGCAGGCGATCGGCACCGCGCCGGCCGCATTGATAATTGATATCCGCCTCGCGCCATACCCGGCTGCGGGCCGTAGGCAGTTGTCCTTCACGGTTTGAGAAACGATCGCCGCCAATCGCCTTGCCCGGCAGTACCGAACACAGATTGCCGTTACGTGCATCCCAACCCTGCTCACGCGCCTGCTTCTTGGTAATGTAATACTCCGGCAGCCGCTGATGCTGCTGCAGGTAGCTCACCACCCTTTTCTGCTGCGTCAGTTGGTCAATACTCTGGCCTTCGGCCACCGCCGGCACGTTGGTAATAGCCCGATCGTTACCACGCAGTGCGCTAAAACCGGCAATCACAACGGCGATGACTACCGCCACGAGGATCCGCTTATTCATTGCTGTCCCTGAATTATGGCCTACAAGGGTGCACTGGCACCCATGCTAGTTGGATTTATAGATGAAGAGGATGAAGCAGAGATGACTGGCATGTAACGTTTTCACTTCAGGGAAACCACGCCCCACAACCTGCAACACCCGTTCAAGCTAATCATGCCATTGTGCAGCGCGTCTGGCACTCAGTGCAACTCTGAAACAGGCCTTTATCAGGCAAGTATAGCCCCGGCAGGGGCATTTGGCGTCTCAGTCGATCAGCGCGTGACGGTAGCGGTGCAGCATGTCGGCCAAACGTTTTACCGGTCCGGTAACGCTGAGCGGTGCCTGATAATCCACCAGCTTTTGCTGATAGTCATTCATTTCATCCAGCAGCCGATCGTAATAGTAGGCACGCTTCACGTCGTTCTTGGCTGAAACCACATGGTCGGCGGTTTTGCGGATCTGTTTGTGGAAGGCCGAAAGCTCTTCGCTAACCGGGATCTCTGCCCGCTGCATGCGCTGATGAGCAATGATCAGGTTCAGCGCCAGCCGGTATTTGGCGATGTCGTTCGGGAACATCATCAGCAGTTGGTTAAGTTGCTGATACAGCGCAGGCAGGTGGTTTTGTCGACGAAGCGACGCCTTGGTGGTCAACGCCGAGACCGCGCTGCCGACAAACTGGTTCAGCAGCGTGCGACCGGTACGTTCACGTGAATTATCGCGGATCAGCAGCAGTACCATCAGCCCCACGCAGCTGCCGAGGAACTGACCGAGCGCACCGTCGAGGAACTGAGTGACGTTGAATTCCATCGGGTTACTCAACACCAAAATGTTGATGGTCCCCGCCAGCAGGCCGAGCGACCCCAGCCGTCTTTTCTGCACTTCGATACCGATGAAAAACGCCAGCAGCCCCAGACTGAGGCACAGCAGTAAAATGCTTTGCTGGGTCGCCGGCAGGATCACCATAAAGAACAGCGAACCGACCGGGATTGCCGCCAGCATGCCCAGCACAAAGTCCATTGCGACCATGCGCGGCGCGGGGGTACGCATCGCCAGCGAGGTGATCACCGCAATGATCACCATAAAGCCGCTGCCGGAGGTCCAGCCGGTCCACAGCCACAGCAGGCAGCCAAAGGCCGTCGCCACAAAGGTGCGCAGGCCGTTAATCATCGCGTGGTGGCCTTCAGCCGAAGTCGGTTTGATCACCACCTCGCTGCTCAACACACCCTCTTCTACCGCGCTGATGCTGCTGTTGGTATGCACGCCTTTAGCCAACAGCAGGTAACGCGTGGCCGCCCCCACCCAACTGGTGATGGTCAGCAAGGTTTCGTCAGTGCGGTTGGTGGTCAGCACCTGGCGCAACAGCTTCATGCGTTTATGGATTTCCTGCGGGGTGTCTGCCGGTACCATCAGCAGTTCGCGGATATTTTCTTTCACCGCATCCGGGTGATTCAACAGGATTAAATACGTCTCGCAGGCCTGGGTAATCAGCGTCAGCGACAGCGTATGCAACGCCAGAACACGGCGGTTCACCTTTTGCCAGCGCGAAGACTCCATCATCAGATTGCTGCGCATGCCGTTCAGCGCAGTGGTGCCCTTCACCAGGTTGCTCCAGGCGCGGTCGATATCTTCTTTCTCGGCATTGCTGATGCACATCTGCATCAGCCGGTACTGATCCACCAGCAGTTGATCCACGGCGCGATCGATATCTTGTTTGATCGAACGCGGCGAGAACAGCAGATCCGCCAGCACTGCGCTGACGATCCCGAGCACGATCTCGCTGCAGCGCTCAATGGCGAACTGCGGCGCTTCCAGCAGGTGGGCTTCGCTGGTGGCGACCGTCACGATAATGATCAGCGCGGTATAGCCGGCCAGCCCCCAGGCATAGGAGTTCTCGACTTTAATCAGCGAGGAAAGCCAGGTGCAAAAACCGGCCCAAATGCAGCACAGCAACAGCATCACGACCGGCGCACGCGCGGTAGTGATGATAATCGCCAGGCCGACGAAACAGCCGATAAAGGTGCCGATGATACGCAACCAGCCGCGGTGACGGATGGCGCCGGAGAAAGGCTCACCGCCCGCCGCAAAGGCCGGGCCGGCGGCCACGATGGCGGCGGTCATCGCCGACCAACGTGGGGTTTCCAGATTGAGATGGAAGCCGACGAACAGGGCAAACACAATCGCAAAGCTGAGCTTGAAGGCAAACCTCAGCCGGATAAAGGTTGGGTTATTCATTAACCGAACTCACGCAGCCGATGCATCAAACGCACAAAAGGCGAGCCGCTATCGGTAGCGCGATCGTTCTTGCCTGTGATCACCACGGTAGCCGTGGTGCCTGCCGGGTACGGATGCAACTGGTCTTTGTCGTCCAGCAGGATTTTCACCGGCACGCGCTGTGCCAGACGCACCCACTCCAGGTTGCTGTCGATCGACGCCAGCCCTTTGCTGTTCACGGTGCTGCTGCTGTTATTGACGGCGGCAGCCACGCTGTCGACGGTGCCATGCATGATACGGTTACTGCCCAGCGGAGTGATTTCCGCACGGTCGCCCTTGTTCAGGCCATGCAGCTTGGTTTCTTCCAGGTAGGCCAGAATGTAGAAACTGTTTTTCTTCACCAGCGCCACAGCGACAGAACCGCGGGTAATGTACTCACCGGCATGTACGTTCAGGTTAGTGATCCAGCCATCGGCCGGTGCACGCACCGTGGTGCGTTCCAAATCCAGCTTCGCCAGTTCACGAGTCGCTACTGCCTTCGCCAACTGATGTTCTACGGTTTGCAAAACGTTATTCGCCTGGTCAATCTCTTCCTGCGACATTGCCTGCACGCCCAAGCGAACGCGACGGCCCGCCTCACGTCTTTTCTCCGCTGCCAGGGTCTGGTAATAGGCCACGTCGGCGTTGGCTTCTGCCAGGGCCTGTTGGTAGCGCGGCTGGTCGATCACCAACAGCACCTGTCCTTTCTTGACCAACTGGTTATCCACCAGCGGCACGTCGGTCAGCAGACCGGTAACGTCCGGCGCTATCGCCACTACATCAGCGGTAAACTTGGCATCACGCGTCCAGGGGGACTCGGTGTAAAACACCCAGGCTTTGAATACGGCGACGATCCCCAACAGGACCAGAATCAGAGTGATCGCGATTCGGGTTATTTTTATTGAAAAATTTTTCACAGCGACCTCAAACGAAAAGACATGAAATCAGATAGAACAAACAGCAGTACAGCGCGGTATTAAACAGCGCCGGATGCCAGACAAAATCGTAAATCCCGGTAGGTTGCAGCAAGCGACGCAGCAAAAAAAACAGCGCCAGCGAGACCAGCAACTCAAAAAATACCGGGGGAAACGACAGTCCGAAAATGACCATAACCGGAAGCAAACTCATCAATTTTTCCTTATTGTTCACTACACCGGGCGTTAACCTTCATTTCCATTCACATTCTCTTTACATTTTAGCTGACACGCACCACAAATTCCGCCCCAGACAGGTTGTCCAGGCCACGAACCTGAAAAAAAGGTAAACTCTGGAACGTACATCCGCGATAGGGAATGCGAGGATACCGGAGGGATCGGCCACGACGTCGGCGCCGATCGCACTCGCGCGTTGGTAAGGTCTTTCCACCCGACCCCGTTATATTAGCGTGCTTACTATCAACTCATCAACAATCTGTGATCTAAATCACTTTTAAGCCAGAGTGAATAATGGAAAGATTAAAACGGATGTCGGTATTCGCCAAAGTGGTTGAATGCGGGTCATTTACTGCGGCGGCGCGCCAACTCGATATGAGCGTTTCGTCTATCAGCCAGACCGTCTCCAAACTGGAGAATGAGCTGCAGGTTAAGCTGCTTAACCGCAGCACGCGCAGCATTGGCCTGACGGAAGCCGGTAAAATCTATTATCAGGGTTGTCGTCGCATGTTGCTGGAAGTGAGCGAGGTGCACGAACAGCTGTACGCGTTTAACAATACGCCGACCGGTACGCTGCGCATTGGTAGCTCCTCCACCATGGCGCAAAACGTGCTGGCGACCATGACTGCCGATATGCTGAAAGAATATCCTGGCCTGACGGTGAACCTGGTGACCGGTATTCCGGCGCCGGATCTGATTGCTGACGGGCTGGACGTGGTGATCCGCACCGGTGCGTTGCAGGACTCCAGCCTGTTTTCCAAACGCCTGGGATCCATGCCGATGGTGGTCTGCGCCGCAAAAAGCTATCTCAGCCAGCACGGCACGCCGCAGAAGCCCAGCGACATGGTCAACTTTTCCTGGCTGGAATACAGCGTGCGGCCGGATAGCGAATTCGAACTGATCGCACCCGAAGGCATCAGCACGCGCATTGCGCCGCAGGGACGTTTTGTCACCAACGATTCACAGACCATGATCCGCTGGTTGAAAGCCGGTGCCGGCATCGCCTATGCGCCACTGATGTGGGTGATCGAAGAGATCAAACGTGGTGAAATCGAGATCCTGTTTAAAAGCTATCATGCGGATCCTCGCCCGGTGTACGCGGTGTACACCGAGAAAGATAAGCTGCCGCTGAAGGTGCAGGTGTGCATCAACTACCTGAGCGACTACTTTAAGCGCGTGGCGGAAGTCTATCAGGGGTATCGCTGAGCCAAAATCGGCGTGCCAGAGCGCCAAGCAACAGCAAAACCAGCATGCCCAACCCCCAAACCAGCCAGACAAGATATCCCGCCCAGGTGAGCAGCAGCGGGAAATAACTCGCCAGCCAGCCTCCCAGTTGCTGCAACAGAGGCAGCCCACTGTCCAGCAGCGCTGGCGGCACCAGGCTAAGCAACCCCGTCAACCGGGGTGCCAGTTCCGCAGAGCCGCTTTGTGCCAGCCCCGTCAACGCCGGCAGCCAGGCCAACACGCCGGAAGCTCCCCAAGCCAGCAACGTCCATAACGCCATGGCCGCCAACAAGACGACCAGACTCCATCCTGATTTGGTCATGGTTGCCCTCCGCTGACCGCCGTACCGCATTGCTGGCAGAAACGGCTCCCCGGCGGCAGCGGCGCCGAACACCCACGACAGGACGCTGACTCCGTTTCGAAAGGTTGGCCGCAGCGGTGGCAGTAACGGGCACCGGGCCGGTTAGGTGCCTGACATTGCAGGCACTGCGGGCCCTGATCTCCATGCTGGTTATAACGGTTACCATGGTGTCCGCCCCCGTGCCGCGAACGTGAGTGGCCGCCACCAAAGCCACCTTGTCCCAAAAGCCTTTTCAACATGCTCATCGCACTTTCCCTCTCTGCTTTACGCCAGGGCTCAATGTAAACCCTAGAGTAAACTCCAGGGTAAAGTGCTGCGAGAGGGATTTACGTTTAATTACATCCTTAGAGCAGCAACGCTTTGATGTGGCTAGCAAAAAGCATCATCTGTCATTACCTGGCCTGCTGCCGGTGCGCTATGCTGCGGAGACCTCTCCCTGCATCAGGAATAAAAATGAAAAAAATCATACTGGACTGCGATCCGGGGCATGACGATGCTATCGCCATGCTGCTGGCCTGGGGCAATCCGCAGATCGATCTGCTGGCCGTCACCACCGTGGTGGGCAACCAAACGCTGGATAAGGTGACCCACAACGCGCTGGCTGTTGCACGCATCGCCAATATCACCGGCGTGCCCTTCGCCGCCGGCTGCCCGCGGCCGCTGGTGCGGCAAATCGAGGTCGCACCCGATATTCACGGCGAGTCCGGCCTGGACGGCCCGGTTTTACCTGAGCCAACGCTGACGCTGGAAACGCTACACGCGGTAGATTTGATTATCGACACCATCATGGCCCATCCGCCAGGCAGCGTGACGCTGGTCCCCACCGGCGGCCTGACCAATATCGCCATGGCAGTACGTAAAGAACCGCGGATTGCCGAGCGTGTGAAGGAAGTGGTGCTGATGGGGGGTGGCTATCACGTGGGTAACTGGAGCGCGGTAGCGGAATTCAATATCAAGATAGATCCGGAAGCCGCGCATATCGTTTTTAATGAGAAATGGCCGCTGACCATGGTCGGGCTGGATCTGACCCATCAGGCGCTCGCCACCCCAGAGGTGTGTGCACGCATTGCCGCCATCCACACCGGGCCGGCCAGGTTTGTCGGCGAACTACTCGAGTTCTTTGGCAAAATGTACCAGCAGGCACAGGGTTTCAGTGCACCGCCGGTGCACGATCCATGCGCTGTGGCCTACGTTATTGCCCCCGATGTGATGACGGTGCGAAAAGTCCCGGTGGATATCGAACTCACCGGCACCCTGACGCTGGGCATGACGGTAGCCGACTTCCGCGCAGCGCCGCCGCCCGACTGCCATACGCAGGTGGCCGTAACGCTGGATCAGGAAAAATTCTGGGGTTTGGTGGTGGATGCTCTAGAGAGGATTGGGGACGTGAAGATTTAATGAAAGATTAACAAGGGCATTACCGCTTCGGCAGGCAGGGTGGCACTCTGTGCGGCCAGCTAGTTGGGAGCTTACTAGATACGGCAGAACGGGTAACTGGTGATTGCTGAGAGTTTTCTGACCATAATCGGCATCACTGATCCGGTTACGGCGGCGAGAAGTGGGAGGATTTAGGGCTTAAAGACAGTAACCCCGGCTTTGACCGGGGATATTGTTTATGGACCAGCCCATACTAGTTTTGATTTTAATTCCTCAGGTACGATTTTAAATAAGCTCCTAATATAATCCAGGTGCTGATTATAATTTGGAGATATATTATCATTACATTTTTCAAAATAATATTTTGCCTGATGATTTAAAAACCATATATCATGCTCAGTAAATTCGCTTATGAGTAAAGTCAGCGTAAGGTTATGTACCAACTCAGCCTCAAAGTAACATGACATATCCCGCCCTTTCACTTTCTTATCAAGGGACTGAACGTTCCTTATATAAGGCAGAGAGAGTGCCAGCATTTTTACATATATCTCATTCTTTTTCATAAGAATGTCATTTCCTTGATGGCATTGGTTTGGCCCCAGCAGGAGCTTTTTTAGTCTGAGCCCATGAACCATTTTTCAACAACTTCTCTATATAAGAAGCATCACCGGTCTTTTTATATATCTCTTGAGCTGCAACCATTCGATGATTACCTTCCGATATATAATAGTTTCCTTTGCTATCTACGTAACCAGCAATACGGCCTTCAGGTGCAGTAAATCTATAATTACCATTCAGCATATCACCTTTTATTTGATCTACTTGCTGTGGGTCTCGTAATCCTACTTGCATACTTTTTATGCTCGTCGACACCCCACTTTTAGATATATTTGATACTGTTGTTTTAGCTAACGTTACAAGTTCTTTGCCCAACATCCCAAGGGAAGCAACTACCGCTTGATTCTCTGGATCTGATGCAAAAGCTGCAAATTTCGTCCAGCCAGGGCTGTTTACATCAATATTCGCCAGATCTTGAGAGTTCCACTGCTGAACATAGGCTTTCGCTTCTTCGCTGGTCATTGCATCGACACCCGGCAATTTACCCACCCAGCCCGGGCGATCTGCCATCTCTAACCCACCTTGAACTTGCTCTTTATCAAACACCTGAACTTCTAAAGGATTGTCTTCCAGCTTGTTGTCCAAAGCCGCACTTTGCTCATCGCTCAGTTTCTTATATTTATTAAGGACAGCCGAACAATCTCCACCAGAAGCTTTACACGCCTGCATTTCTTTATCGAACGCAAGGGACTGTGTCGCACTCAGATA
Organism: Serratia liquefaciens; assembly: GCF_027594825.1. NCBI lineage: Bacteria > Pseudomonadati > Pseudomonadota > Gammaproteobacteria > Enterobacterales > Yersiniaceae > Serratia > Serratia liquefaciens. The sequence continues at coordinate 2,353,120 of NZ_CP088930.1, forward strand.
GTTATTCTCAACCGCATTCTTACCGGCTTGCGAAGCCGTTACCGCCCCTGCCGTACTGTCTGAGGCTATCCCCCCTGCCAGTCCTGCCGCCAGTTGGCTCAAAGCACTGACCTCCTGCTTCTCACCTTCTGTCAGGCTGCTTATGTCACGCCCCGGGAACCTTATCTCTACTATCACCCGCGCGGCCAGCTCGCCACCGCCCGCACCCACTGCACCGGCTACCGCAGACTGGTTGTTCAGTTGCGCAGTTATCGCCCCCAGTAACGCATGCGCCATTGCGTTCGCAGCCACGTTATCTTCACCGACCCGCGCCTTGATTTCTCGCGCCAGATACGGTGCCGCTCCGCTCGCCAGGGCGCCGGCCAGATTGTTCCCCGCCAGAGCCTGCAGCACGCCCGTTACGGCTTGTGCGGCCCGCTGTATATCGCTGCCGGTGCCGTATTTCTGCATCTCGGCCTGATATTCCGGCGTTTTACGCAACGCTTTCGCATCCAGCCCCGGGTGCTTGTCCTTTGCCTTCTGCAAACCATTGATATCACCCTGGGTACGAACAATATCCATCGTTTGCCCGGCGATCTCGCCGATCAACTGCGCCTGCTTCAGCCGGTTCTGCTCTTTCTCCTTGTCGAAGATCGGCCCGATGCTGCCATTGGCGTTATCCGTATCCCGACTCAGCTGATTTACATCCTGCTGCTGGTTGGCCCGATCGCGAATAACCACGCTACCGCCCGACAACGCAGCCTTGGTCGTGCCTTCTGCGTGCCCTTTATTGCCCGCGCCGGAAAGAACCGCACCCGCCAGATTGGTCAGCAAATCTGACCCCACCGGGCCGCCGCTGCTGATGCTACCCCCCTGATGCTCGGCCTTGAAATCCGCCTGGTTATGGATATCACTGAAGCCCAGGGTGCCGGTATCAAGACGGTTTTTCTCTGGTGCGGCAGTACTGGCTATGACTGCGCCGTCCAACTGCGTATGCTGGTTAACCTTAATATCATAGCCGCCCTTGCCGGCAAATATACCGGTTTGCTCCTGCACGCTGTCATAATTGCTGTGCAATTTGTCACGGCTCATACTCAGACTCGCCGAGCCGCCGGCACCGAAGATAGCCACACTGACACCACCACTGGCGCTGCTTTGTTTGGCGTCATAGTTGTCGCTATCCTGCAGGCTTTGCATTATCAGGTTACCGCCAGTATCCACCTCCACCCTTTCGCCACTGATTTGTGCCCCTGACAAAAGAGTATTCCGGGTACTGCGCGTTGACATCACGCCACCGGTGTCTATCGTCGTCTCAGTCCAAAACGTTCCATCCCCATGCTCACTGCCCTGGCTTTTGTTGGCATTGGCGAAGACGCTCAATCCCGTCTGTTTTCCTACACCAATGCTGACGCCGATATTACCGCCGCTGCTCTTGTTGCTTCCTTCGGTCTTCTGAGTATTGGCTGCGCCCAACAGCAAGATGTCACGCTCGGCACCCAGAGTGGTGTTGCCCGCCACTTTAAACTGACTGCCTACAACGACAATGTCACCGCTGTCAGCAGTATTGCCCTTGCCGGTCGCCGTCACCTGCAGATTATTACCGACACTGAATGTTGAACCGGCGACGTTAGTTTGTTCCTGATGCTGTTTCGACGACGATTTCTGGCCGCCAAGAGAAATACTGACCCCTACCATGCTGCCTTCTTCAGTATCGGTATCGCCGACTTTTGCCAGTCGACCCGCCTGAGCGGCCTGCACGCCGGATAATGCCGCTTTGGCCCCCTGCAGAGCAGTAAGTCGGCCGTCGGTCTCCTGCTTTGCCTGTTGAGCCGTTGCCACCGCACTATTAATCGCACTGCCCACCGTACCGGACAGCGCCAAACTCAGGCCACTCTGTTTCTGTTCGAAGGCTTCGTCACGACGACGAATATCCTTACCCGAATCGATATGGACGCTATCCCCCGTCATCGACAGGTTCTTATCCACAATCACATCTGCGCCACTGATATGCACCTTGCCGAGCGCTTCGATATCTACGCTGCCGCCGGTCGAGCCTATGGTGCTGACGCTCTGGCTTTGGGTGGTGCCATCTTCGTTCAATTGATGACGAGAAGATTTACTGCCGAGGGTCGCGCCGATGCCGCCGCCGCTGAACACGCCGCTGGTTTTTTTCTCATTCAGCCGGTAACGGGATTGCTCCTCGGTGGCGGCAAAAATACCGATGTTATTGTCGGCTTTTAATGTGACCTGGCCGTCGCCCACCACCGTCGAGCCACGTACGGTCAGATCGTTAGTGGCCTTGAGCAAAACGTTGTCGCCACTCAGTACCGTTCCTTTCTCATGGGTCGCGTAGTCCTCCTCCACCGTATGGGTGGTGGTTTTGGACATAAACCCTTTCTTGACCCTGGTCTCTTCGAAGAAGCTGTAGTCACTTTCAGTGACGCTGCCCACCACGATATTACGGTCGGCGTTAGCCACCAAATTGCCACTGACCTGTGCTTGCGTCCCCTTGAAGATGACATCCTGGTCGGCATCAACGCGCAAACTGCCGCCGGCGATTTCGGTGACCTGTTGGCGTATGGACTCTTTCACTCGCTGCTGGCCGCCGCCATGGCTTGCCTGATACTCCCGGCTTTCCACGCTGTTGAGATTTACGTCTCGCTTGCCACTCAGGAGGATGTCGCTGTCGCTCACCAACATCGCTGCCTGCGAGTTCAAATCACGCTCGGCATGTAGCGTCATATTTCCACTACTGGTGATGATGCTGCGATCGGCACCGCTGCTGATGCGCTCGCTATTATTGGTTTTATCAATGGATTCTGTGCGATTGACAAGCAGGTTGATGTCACCTGTCGCCTGCAGGTTCATCGTGCCGTCAGAGGCGAGCCTCGCGCCGATAACATCGATATTTTTGTCGACACGCATGATCAACGCATCTTCTGCGCTGATGACAGCAGTATCGCCAACTTCGGTACGCGACAGGGACAACGTCTGGCCGCCCTGAGTCCCCGTGGCATCCCACTGGCGAGCCTGGGTTTTATTGATAATGCTGCCATCCAGGCTTTCAATCGCGACCCGCTTGCCGCTGATGGTCGAGCCGATATTGCTGATATCGCCAATGGCGCTGAGCTGCAAATTGCCGTCGGCATCGATCAGCCCCTGGTTAAGGTTGCTGATACCCGCTTTACTATTAACGTTCAGCCGTTCACCCCCTTGTAGCGAGCTGCCGTCATTGCGGATGCTGCCGCCGTTCAGGTTAACGATATTGCCGGTGATCACGCTGCCGTTGAGCTGGGCGGCGTCACCTTTGGCCAAATAGAGTTTGGGTGCCAACACCGTTTGGCCGTTGATCGTTACCTTCTCCCACCAGACGATGCTTTTCTCCAACTGCGCAACCTGGCCCGGCGTCAGGCTAACGCCAAACTGCAAGTTCAGGCCGCTCTGCGCTTGTGCGGCGTTGTCGATCAACTGCTGCATCTGCGCCAAATCGGAGCCGATACCGTTGAGATAGCGCTTGCCGGTCTGGCTGAGCATGGCGTTGCTGATATAGCGGGTATCGAACGCCGCATCCCCCAGGAACCGATAGTCGTAGTCCGGATTGAGCCGCAGCCGATCGAGGAAGTAGGCCGAACCGATAAACTGTTTTTCATCGGTAAAACGGCGGTCGTTTTCACGCGGAGCGGCACCCGGCTGTTGGCCCAGCATGGCGTAGAGATCGTTGAACAGGCTGCTATCCAACTGCCCCAGGCCGTCCAGTTTCGGGTTGGTGGTGATCAGGTATGGGCTGTTGGGATCCGCGCTAACGACAAAACGGCCGCTATCCCCGCCCGGCAATGGGTAGTCCGCCAGGGCTACGGCGTTATTACCCAGCGAGCCCAGGGCCGCCTGCAGGTTGTCTTTCCACTCCGCTGAACCAAAGGCAACGCTCTGATCCGCTGCCAGATCCTGCTGTTGAACACCGCTGATAGCCTCCGGCTGCTGCAGGCTGGCCAACGTTGGTCTAGCCAGGGTATGGCTCAGGCTGCCAGCGTTCGGTGTCACCATGCTGTTGCTGATATCGTCGGTAAAGCGGACGTTGACGGCACCACCGGCCTGGATCACGCTGCGATAAACAGCGGTGTTTTCGCTCTGGTACTCTGGCTGTCCGGTTAAGCGGTACTGAATGGGGGTATTGACGTTATCACGGATATAACTGCCGCTTTTTTTGAAGTCAGCCAGCGAGCGGTGTTTGTCGAAATCATACTGCGCGATTTCGCCGTCATAACGGTAATTCAGGTATTTATTCTGGCTCCCTGCCTGGGTGCTCTCATTGTTCAGCGAGCCGCCACTCAGCGAGATATCACCGTTGGCCAGCATGTCGCTGGCAATATTGTCAAAACGCGCAATGGTGCCGGCAATGTCCTTTCCTGCGGCAATACGCCCGGCGCCCCCGTTTGCCGTGACGGTTACGCTGGATGATTCAACCAGGATCTTTTTATCTACGGCTGGCGCTTTGGGCGCTAAATAATAGTAATCATCAACGGAACCGTTGCCATGCCCCATGCTGCCGCCGGTGCGCACCGTTTTGATGTAATAACCAAGCTCGCTTTCAGCCAGATCCCCCAGTTTCATTTTGACCAGCGTCTGGCCGTTCCACAGCGGATCTTTCGCCGTCGTCTGCTTTTCAGTGCTCACCGACCAGCCATCACGCTGATTGAGCAAATGCGCGGTGTTGATCTGAATATCGCCATTTTCGGTCTCGATGGTACCTGAGGTGTTGACGATTTCGCTGTTGGCGTTGCCGGCCGCGTCTTTTTGCATCCACAGGCTGTTGCCTGCCAGGATGTCGCCGCGCTGGTTAGTGATGCGCTCCGCCAACAGTTGCACATCACCACCGCCGTACAACATGCCGATGTTGAGCAGGTGGTTAGCGGCGCTCAGCAGCAAATTGCCGGCGGTACCGATAAACCCGTTGTTGTTGATGTCGCCATGGCTCAGCAACTGTACCCAGCCGCCGGACTGCAGACTGGCGGTGCTGTTTTGCGTGATGCCGGCGGCTTCGATACGCACGTCGCCGCTTCCGCCACGCAGGGTACCGGCATGGATCAACTGGCCAGCGCTACGCACATCGATGCCCTGGCCCTGGAGGGTACCCAGCAGCACAACATCACCGTCGCTGCTCAGGGTCAGATTTTTACCTGCCGCCAGGGTGCCATTCTGGGTGAAGGCTTCCTTTAACGTCAGCGTAATATTGCCCAGCGCCGCCAGTTGACCGTACTGATTCAGCAGGTTGCTCACCAATGTCGCATCGCCGCCGCTGAACAGCTTGCCGTTCTGGCGGTTATCTATCTGCTGCGCGTTAACGCTCATCTGGCTTGTCGCCAGTAGCGTGCCGGCATTATCCAGGCTGCCTGTCTGCAGCGTTAAATTGCCGCCCTGCAAGGTTCCCAGATTATTCAGAACATCGAGCGTAAACCGGGTATCGCCGATGCCGCTCAATGTGCCGCTGTTATCCAACCGGGTGCCCCTGAACGTCAGGCTATTGGCCTGCAGCCAGCCGAGGTTATTCAGCGAAGGGGCTTGAAGATCCAGCGCGCCGCCGACGATCATTTTGCCTGAGTTGATCAACTGGCGATCCAACCGCAATACGCTGCCGCCATCTCCCTGCAGATCCCCAGCGTTGTTTAGCTCTGCCGCCTCTACCCGCAGGGTTCCCAGGCTGCGCACCGTGCCGCCGGCCAGGTTATGGAATATGCCACTCAGCGTGGCCTCCAGGTTTTTTTGCCCCTGCAGCCTGCCGGTGTTGGTCAGCTCGGCGGCTTTTAACGTCAGCTCGCCCGCCTGTACATGGCCCTGATTGTTCAAGATCTGCGCCGTCAGATCCGTTTTTCCACTGGAGAAGATCTTGCTGTTGGTTTCCGTCTTCAGGCTGTCGCTGAGATCCAAATGGATCCCTCCCGTACCTGCCTGCAACACGCCTTTATGATCCAACTGCTGAGCCGCCAACCTGATGCTCTCGCCCTGCCATACTCCGCCGTTATCGACGGTCGCCGCACCGACCGTCAGTTCTCCTTCACTGAGCAGCTTGCCGCTTACCCTGTTGTTCAAATCCTTTTGCAGCTGCAACGCCAACTGCCGTAAACCAATCAGATTGCCGCTGTTGTTCACCGTGTTTGCCGTGACGGTGGTCGCCGCCCCCTGCGCTTCCCCCTGATTGCTGATGCTGTCGGCCGAAAGTTGCAATGCGCCTTCGCTCAATACCTTGCCTTGGTTATTCAGCGTGGCCGCCGTCAGTTTTAGTGGGCCCTGGCTCAGCACTTGCCCACTGTTGTGCAGCGTCTGTCCTACCGTTGCCGTCAGCCCATTTTCCCCCAGGGCGCTGCCGGTGTTGGCCCAACCTTGTACGCCGATATCAATATTCTGTCCCTGTAGCTTACCGGCGTTATTCAAGCGTTCCCCCTGTAGCGCCAGCGTCCCTCCGGCCAGCACTCGCCCTGCCAGGCGGTTTTGCAGATCTTTCGCTGTAATCTCCGCCAGCTCCTTGGCCTGTATCAGCCCACTGTTCTCCACGTCTTGCGCCGTGAGCTTCATGCTGTTTGCCGCGAGGGTGCCGGTATTGTTCAACGTTGGAGCCTTTAACGTCAGCGTATTGTCCGCCACCAGCTTGCCCTGGTTGTCCACCTTTTCACTAAAGCTCAGTTCCACCCCGGAGGCACCGATCTGCCCGCTGTTGATCAGGGTAGTGCCATTCACCGTCAGCCGTTTGCCGGCCAACAGCTCGCCTTGTTGATCGAGACGATCTACCTTCAGTGTGAAGCCATCATCGGCCTGCAGATGCCCGCGCTGACGCAGTGAATCACCGCGCCAGTCAATGTTGAGTGCGTCGATTTGGCCGCTGTTATCCGCCGTCGCGGCGGAAAAGTTCAAATCCCCCAAGGTGTTAAAGACGCCCGCCAACTGCGCGTCTTGCGTAATTTTTAACGCCATGCCCTGTTTGGCCTGGGTGCGAGCGCCTGCGATGGTCGACAAGTTCCGGCTGTCCATCGTCAGGGCGAGTTCGCTGGATAGCAGGCCGCCCAACCGCACGTCATTAGCCTGGATGACAATATCGCTATTACTCAGCAGCGATGAGCCTGCAATTGTGCTCAGTATGCCGCCGTTGAGGGTGATGCCCTGTTTGCCGCTGGCGCTGCCCGCCAGCAAGAATTCCCCTGCTTTTACGGTCAGGGGGCCATCTGCAGAAAGAGAGCCTGCAACGTTAAGCTTGTCGCTCACCTGCAGCTCAAGGTGCTGTTTGGCCCCGATGGCCCCCTGGTTATCGACGTTTTTGGCGGTGATCCGCTGTACACCGCCCGCTTGCAGCTGCCCCCGGTTATCAAGCCGTTCGCCGATCAGCGTCTGCGCACCCTGTGCCTGTATCCGTCCGCTGTTGTTCAGGCGCTGTGTTTGAATGTGGCTGTCGCGGTTGGCGGCCAATTGGCCGCTGCTGCTGAGGTTATTGGCCTGCAGGTGCAGATCGCGTCCGGCGGTCAGGGTGCCCAGCCAGTCGCCGTCACCACTAAGCGTCATATTGATGTCGCCCTCGGCGCTCAGGCTGCTGTCTTTGGCGCTGCTCAGGGTGCCTGCGGTCAACTGCAGTTTGCCGTCAGTACTGACTTTGCCCGCCTGTAATTTACCTGCGGCGCTAAGCTGCATATCGCCTTTGGCGTTCAACGAGGCCTTGTCCAGAGCCAGTTCGCCCCGGCTGTTCAGGCTCATCGCCTGGCCGGCTTTATGGTTACCGCTCAGCGTCATTCCTGCCGCCGTGGCATTCAGGCTCCCCTCTGCCAGCGCATTATTCAGCCGCAGTTGCCCATTGGCATCCAATTGAATATCGCCCTCACGCGCATTGAGGTTGCCGAGATTGACCCCGACGCCCTTTTCACTGGAGACCAGGTGGATACGGTTGGCGTACATGCCGCCAAGCGCGCCGGTATCAATCGCCACCTTGGGCGCGTCGCCGCTGCCTGCAATCGCCGTGGCCTTGCCGGTAGCATCGACCCGGTTGGCCCCGAGCGTGACGCTGAGGTCTTTGGCATGCAGTTGCGCGTTGATTTCGGTTGCGCGGGCGATCAAGGCGAACCTGTCGCTCTTGCTAGCGTCCAGCCCTTGGCCCTGAATGGTGATCGCCCCCTGAGTGACCTCCAGCGCCTGCAGCTGGCCGTCTGCTCCCAGCACCGGTTTGCCGGTCGTCAGCGTCGCGTTGGGGGTATTGATAAAGCCGCAGCCGTCGCAGGTGATGCCATAGGGGTTGGCGACCATCACGCTGGCCTGCTTGCCCGCGACCTCCAGATAACCGCGCAGCTGTGAAGGGTTCGGTGCCACCACCTCATTGATGATGCCCTGCGCTTCCCTGCCGGCCTGCAGGTTGGGGTTGTTCTGAATCAGCCCGCCAAGCTGGCTCTGGTTGAGCTGGCCAGTGGCGTTGTTGAGGATCGTCCCCTCTTTGCCAACGTTGAAATCGTTGTATTTATTATGCGAAATACCGGCCTGGTTCGGCGTGGCGATATTGATTACCGGCACGCCATTGGCGGCCTGATCCACTCGGGTATTGCCTTCGGCTACGTTCACGCCTTCAGCCAGTGCCGGCAACAACGGCTGCCCGGCCAGCAATGCGCACAGGGTATAGCTCAGTAAGCGCTGGGGAATATTAAGGTTTTGATTATTATTATGTTTCATCCTTGAAACCTTCCTGTGCGTTAGCGTTAAATAGCGATATTGATCCGGTAATAGACCGAAACACGGTCCGGCTTCATTCCATCCGGGTAAGCCAGCGGCCAGCCGACGGTCAGTTGACTGCTGAAATAACGGCTACGGCTCCCCAGCCCCAGGGCACCGCCCCACAGCGTCCCCGAGGCATTGGCATCCAGCGCGTCACGGTGCAGATAGCCGCCGTCCAGCGCCGCCAGGGCGTTAATACTGCCGACGTACGGCAAGGTCACCAGCGCCCGGTTAACTTCATTACGCCAGTAGCCACCCTTGTCACCGGAAAGATACTGCTCCTTGAAACCACGTACCGAGCTCTCACCGCCGATGGTCAGACGCTCGCTGCCGTACAAGCGGTGATTGCTCCACTGGCTGTACAGGCTGGTGAGGTAAGTCCAATCCTGTGCCAGCGGCAGGTAGTAGCTGCCGGAAAGCGAAAGCTTATGAAATTCGGCGCGGGGGGCTTCCTTGATTTTACCGCTGTCGCTCTCCGCACCTAGCCAGGGCACCCCGCGGCTATAGGCCGGGTTCAGCGTGGCGAAACCGCCCAACAGCTTTTGGCTGTGGCTGGCACCCAGCGTCACGCTGGTCAGTTTGCGGCTGCTGCTTTCCAGCCGGGTGTCATTGAGATAATTGCGATTGACGCGGTGAGTGACCCCCAGCGACAGGCCGGTTTTCATTTCGCCGTTACGGAACAGCACCCGCGAAACGCCCAGCCGGTGGGTCTGGCTGTCACCGCTGGAACGCCAGTCAAAACCCCGGTTGTTGAGGGTGGCCAGGTAGTCGCTGTAGGAATAGTTGTAATCCAGCGTCCAGTAGCCGTAAGGCAGGCTGACGCCGGTCTGCACGCTGCGCGCATTGTGATCGTTGGCGAAATCGCTGCTGCGGGCACCGGCGACAAACCATTGATCCGCCAGCCCCAGCAGGTTATTGCCGGTCAGCGATCCGTTGATCTGGCCGGTACCGGTGCTTTTTTGCCCGCTGTTGTCGAACCCCGCCCCTAGCATCAGAGGAAATTCAGGTTTGGCGCTCAGATTGACCACCGAGTAACCCGGCCGGCTACCCGGCAGAATTTCTATCTGCACCGGCTGCTGACGCAGACGGTTGATCTGTTCCATGCCCTGCTCGATATCACGCAGATTAAGAATCTTGCCCTGCAGGCCCGGGAAGGCCATTTTCAGCATGCGATCGTCTTGTTGTTCCAGCAGAACGTTCTCCAGCCTGCCCTCCAGCACCAGCAACCGCAGCTCGCCGCGCGACAGATCCTGTTCGGTCAGGAATGCGCGGCTGGTGATATAGCCACGGTTGATATACCAATCGGAGATCTGCTGCACCAGCATCTGGATTTGGCCCAGATTCAGGCATTGCTGCAGATAAGGCTGCGTGAGTTTGCGTTGCGCACTGGCGGGCAGATGAGCCGCGCCTTCCAGCCGGATATGGGTGATGCTAAAGCAAGGTCCGCCAGCGGTGGCGTTGGGTTTTGCAGGGGTCGGCAAGGCCGGCGTCAGGCTACGTTGCAGTTCCTGCCGCTGCAGCTGGTTTTGCTCCAGCAATTCGCGCTGCTGCTGTTGAATGGTGTCACGATCTGCCGGGCTAAGCAGGTTTGCGCCCGCCGCAGAGGAAAAGAAAATGCACAGCAAAGCTGTCGAGAGCCGTTGAGTCACTGAATCCATTCAGAAGATCATCCGTGTGTTTTTTCAGCATTTTAACGACGGAGGGGAGAATGTAACAAGCTGTGAATCATTAGCCGGAGAGGTAATCAGGGCGAGCGAAACAGAAAGTTCTTAGGGGAAACCGCAGAAAATAGCTTCAAATAGTTAAATCTAATTTATTGATTTACTGAGGCTGGGAAAAACAGTGAATCGCTCTTAATTTAAACGAAGCCAACCTATTGTCGTTAATGCGATGCAGGCCGCAAAATGGCGTTTGATAGGGGCCGGGATCCGGCCCCAGGAGACAATTATGCGGTACCGCCAACGGTCAGGGTGTCCAGCTTCAGGGTCGGCTGGCCGACGCCCACCGGCAGGCTTTGCCCTTCTTTGCCACACACGCCAACGCCTTTATCCAGCGCCAGATCGTTGCCGACCATCGAAATCTGCTGCATCGCCTCAATACCGGAGCCAATCAGCGTAGCGCCTTTCACCGGTTTGGTAATGCGGCCATTTTCAATCAAATAGGCTTCGGTGGTGGAGAACACGAACTTGCCCGAAGTGATATCCACCTGACCACCGCCGAAATTCGGCGCATACAGGCCGTACTCAACGCTGGCGATGATCTCTTCCGGCGTCGACTTACCCGCCAGCATGTAGGTATTGGTCATGCGCGGCATCGGCAGGTGCGCATAAGACTCGCGGCGGCCGTTTCCGGTCGGCGCAACGCCCATCAGGCGCGCATTGAGCTTGTCCTGCATGTAGCCCTTCAGGATGCCGTTCTCAATCAGCACGTTGTACTGGCCCGGTACGCCTTCGTCATCGATGGCCAGTGAACCACGGCGCCCTTGCAGAGTACCGTCATCCACCACGGTGCAAAGCTCGGAAGCCACCAACTGGCCCATCTGACCGCTGAACACCGACGTACCGCGACGGTTGAAGTCACCCTCCAGGCCGTGGCCCACCGCCTCATGCAGCAGCACGCCTGGCCAGCCGGCGCCTAACACTACCGGCATATTGCCCGCAGGGGCCGCAACGGCAGACAGGTTAATCAACGCCATGCGTACCGCCTCTTTGGCATAGGCATCGGCGCGAACGTCGCCCTCGACGACTTCCAGGAAATAGTCATAGCCAAAACGACCGCCGCCGCCGCTGGAACCGCGCTCACGCTTGCCGTCTTGTTCCACCAGCACGCTGACGGACAAACGCACCAGGGGGCGAACGTCCGCCGCCAGGGTGCCGTCGGTGGCCGCGACCAGTATTTGCTCATACACGCCGGTGATGCTGGCGCTGACTTCCTGCACGCGCTTATCGGTAGCGCGGGCCACCTTATCAACGCGATGCAGCAAGGCAATTTTCTCTTCACGTGGCAGGCTTTGCAGCGGATCAAGCAGCGGATACAGCGCCTTGTGGCTGATTTCGCCCAGGGTATGCACCTGGCCGTTACCCTTGTCACGTACGATGCTGCGCGCCGCCTGGGCGCTTTGCTGCAAAGCATTCAGGGTAATCTGATCGGCGTAGGCGAAGCCGGTTTTCTCGCCGCTGACGGCGCGCACCCCGACCCCTTGATCGATATTGTAAGAACCATCCTTGATAATGCCGTCTTCAATCACCCAGGCTTCATGGTAGCTCGACTGGAAATAGAGATCGGCATAATCAAGGCGGCGTTCTGCCAGTTGCCCCAGGACGGAAAACAGGTCTTGGTGGCTCAGCTTATTAGCAGCAAGTAACTGCTCACTGACAAACGTCAGGCTCATAATTTTTTCACTCTTTAATGGAGGAGTTTTTTTCAAACGGCGCCGTCAGCGACATCTGGAATCTGTTGTGTTGCAACACCGGCATCTGTTCGCGAAGGGTTTTAAGGCCGGTAATGTCGACCCGCACCTTCAATGCCGAGACCGCATCCGCGTTTTCGGCCAGCACCTTGCCCCAACCGTCTACCGCCAGCGAGTGGCCCCAGGTACGGCGAGTCGGGCCATGGCTGCCGACCTGCGCCGGCGCCAGGATCACGCATTGGTTTTCAATCGCCCTTGCGCGCAGCAGAATTTCCCAGTGCGCTTCGCCGGTCACGCGGGTAAAGGCGGCCGGCACGGAAATCAGTTCAGCGCCCTGCGCTCGCAACGCCTGGAACAGCGCCGGGAAGCGCAAATCGTAGCAGATGGTCATGCCAAGCCGACCGACAGGGGTATCCACTACCGTGAGCTGCTGGCCATGTTGATAGGTATCTGACTCACGATAATGGCCGTGGGAGTCGTTAATGTCCACGTCGAACATGTGCAGCTTGTCGTAACGCGCCCGGATTTCACCCTGATCGTCAAACAGCAGGCTGCTGGTAGTAATAAGCGCAGGATTTTCGCGGCTGACCAGCGGCATGGAGCCGACCAGCAACCAAACGCCATAGCGTCGCGCCATTTCGCGCACCGCATTTTGCAACGGCCCGTCGCCCTGTTGCTCCGCATGCTCACGATAGGCCGCAGAGTTGGCGAACAGCAGCGCGTTCTCCGGCGTCATAACCAGTTTTACCCCGGCATTGAGCTGCTTAATCTGCTGTTCAATCTGAGCCAGGTTGTCACGCACCCGATCGCCACTGCACAACTGTAACAACGCAACGTTAGCATTTCTCATGACGCCTTATCCTCCTTTGGCTTACGCAACACCTCATTGATCTTCGGCTGATCCAGGCTGCCGCCGATATGGTAACGAATCAGCGAAATCTTGTTCCACAGCGGCCCCAACACTTTGGACGCGGCAAACACCGCGGCACCGACAATCGGGTTAATCACGAAGGCCGTCGCCACGCCGACGGTGGCTGAAATTTCCGGCGCCACCACCGCTTCCATATCAATCTGCCGACGCGCCAGGTCAATTTGGCCGCTCATGGCAATATCAGCTGCCAGCCCGTCAACCAAAAGGTTATCGGTATGCATTATGCCATCTTTCAACCACGAGGTGCTGCGGATGGAGTCAAAGTAGAAGCCTTTCCCGAAGGTATCGCTGAAATCGAACTGCAGCTTGCGTAACAGGGCATCGAAGCTCACCAGACGCAACAGCTGACCGGCGCGACCGCCCCCCATGCTGTCGATTTCGCCCTTGCCCATATTGATTTTCAACGCGCCACTCAGGGTGTTCAACTGCGGTTTCCACGGCTGGCCGCGCCAATACAGATCGAAATCGACGTCATAAGGTGCGCCTTTCAGCGGCGTGGTGATACCGAAGAAAGCCGCGGTTTCATCAATTTTGGCGCCCAACAGTTTACCTTTCAGCGAGCTGCGCTCTTCCTGGGCATTCTGTTTCCATAAACCGCTGGCGGTCATGCGCCCTTTGCCGGTATCGACCAACCCGTGCGTCAGCAGGAGGGTATCGCCCTGATTGGTCAAATCCGCCTCAACCTTGCCGAGGTTTTGCCCCATGACCCAGCAAGACTTACAGCGCAGCATCAGCGACGGCCAGTCGCGGAAGGACACCTTGTCTGTGGCCGCCTGCGCAGCGGTGGCTGCCGTCGAAGTCCCCTTACCGGCGTCAAACTGCGGGTTGTAATAGAGATAATTGATATCGGCGCGCCACGGCCCCCGGTCTGCTACCCGCAGGTTGCCGTCCACTTCATCGCCCTTGGCGCTGACCAGCGTGCCGCCCAGCTGTTTCTCTGCCGACAGCGTCAGCTTGTGCCAGGCCTGGCCCCCTAACAACAGCTGCGGCGTTTTCAGCGCAACCGTGGTCGGGAAGTTAAATCCACCCACTTTTCCCATGCCGTCACTTTGTTTCAGCGCCGGCGCCATCAGGCCCAGCCACTTCTCACCGTCCAGCGGCGGCAGGTTAAGCGTCAGCGATTTTCCGCTCGGTAACGGCGGGGTTCCGTTGCCCGCCGTCTGCCATGCCGCGCGGGCTAAGGTGACCTGCTGTTTGGCGAAGATCCATTCGCTGTTGAAATGGTTTTGTTTGCCAGCACTACCGGTCAGCATGAATCCGTTCAGGCCGCCTTTCACTTTTACGCTCAGCGGCAATGGCTCACCCGCTGGTTTATCTAACGGCGAAGGTAAGTGACTGCTTACTTTCTTAAGGTCCGCATCAACGCCGATGTCATAGCTGGCCGAGCCCTGATGAGGCAAGACGATAGCCACCTGACCTTGCCAGGGCGCGCTGCCGCTTAATGCATCGCTCACTTCTTTCGGTATGCCCGGGAATTTTCCCGGCAGCCAGTCAGCCTTGAGGCCAACGTTGACCTTGTAGTCGCTTTTCCCTTCCAACGTGTTGAAATTCACCGCCACCGGCTGCCCAAACCAGTTGGCAGACAGGGTATCGCTGCTCAGGTTACCGTTATCAAAACGGAACTTGCCGCTGACCTTTTGCAGCTCACTCTCGATCGGCTTAACCAACAGTGAGTTATTGTTCAGCGCAACCTCTCCGGTGGCGCGAACCAGCTCGCCGTTCAAGGGGATATCTAGGTGTAAGCGCCCACTGACATTACCACCAATCTGCAGTTCGTCCAGGGCAGAGCCCAGTGAATCGTGCAGCGGAGTCTGTTTGAAATAATCATGGATCTCAGCCCCCTGGCCCGCGACCTCCGCATCCACCAACAAACGCTCTTTCAGGTAGTCCGGAATGACGGCGCTGACATTTTTGCCATCGACTTTACCCAATTTGGTTTGCGGAGCGTTCATCCACAGCCCCTCATTGGCAAAGTCGAGATCGATAGCCAGATCGGTCAACGCCGGCCAATCCGGTTGGAACTGGAAGGTAGAATGGCGCAGCGGGACAAACACCTCAAACTGACCTTCGTTTTTGCGGTACGGGAAATGCTGCGGATCGCCGTTGTAGAGCAGTGTGGCGTTATCCACCTGCCCGCCCTGGATGGCACCGCTGAGGTAATCCACCAGATGCTTGCCCATCAGGGGCTCAGGGAAGTAGCGCCAGGCGTCCGCACCGTCATACAGACGAATGCCTGCCAGAATATTCAGCCACGGGTCGCCTTTGGCCGGCTGTTGATAGCGGAAGTCGCCGTTAACCCACAGCGATTTGGCTTTCACATCCAGGTTTTTGCTCGCCAGTTCCCAGCCCTGCTCGTTGTTCTGCCAGGTCAGAGCCCCACGTGCGCTGCTGATTTCCAGAGGGGCCCGGAACATGTCGCCATACGGCAAGGTGCTGTTGTTGAGATCAAGTTGCAGACGGCCATTCTCCACACCGCCACTCAGTGCGCCGGAGAAGTGATTCACCCCGGGCAACAGTTTCCAGTGCTGCCAGCTGACGTCCTGCCAGAGGGCCTGGAAACGCGTTTTCTCCGGTTGTTTCAGTGGGATATCCAACGCCAGCGCGTTGACCTTGCCTTGCGGTTGCAGGTCGTTCCAACGGTCCAGCACGTCCGGGCTGAGGAAAGAGAAGGTCGGCAGTAACGCGGCCAGGCGCTCAAGCTGAATATCAGTGGCGCGTACGCGCAGCTCTTCGGTTTGCCCTGGGCCCAGGAACTCGGTATTTTCCGGCAACCAAAGTGCAGACAGCTTGCCCTGTGGCCAGGCCTGACCGTCGGTGGCCAGGTTCAACTGCGGGACGTCCACCTGCCAGCCAGTGCCCTGACGGCTGAGCGTCAGCGCCAGGTTGTCCACGTCCAGCCGGTGAGCTTGAGTCCCCACGTTCCAGTTGGCCGCCCCCTGTTTCAGTAATGCGCTGCCGGTGGCGATTTCACCATTTTGGATCTGCAGCCAGGCCGCCAGACTGAAATCTGCGCTTTCGAGCCCGGTATTGGTACGCAGCCAACGGGTGAACCAGGGCTTCATGTCGATATTGTCGGCCTGCATATAGACAGTGCCGGTATTCAATAGCCCCTGGTTATCGCGCAGATCCATACGCAGTTGCACCACGCCATGCTGACCGTTCAGCGTCGACAGGCTGATCTGCCCTTCTGCCCGGTGACGATCGCGGCCGTTCAACCAGGTCAACTGCGGGATTTCGAATTCGGCACGCGCGCCAGCGGGCGTCAGGAATGAGATGCGGCTGTCGCGCAGGTCGAAATGATCCAGCTGATGCAGCAGCAAATCGGTGATTTTACCCGGTTCGATAGTGCTGCCCTGGTGCTCATCGCCGCCCAGCGTGGTGTTAAGATCGAACTGGAGTTGGTGGAAGGTAAGATCGCGGAACTGCCAGCGCCAATGCAGCAGCGATTGCCACACGTCCAGCGCCAGCGTAACGCGTTCAATATGCAGGTTACTTTTAGGCAGCGCGGCGCGCACGTTGCGCATTTCAAGCTGTGGGCCAAAAGTTTCCCAACTGCCCTGCATGAAATCGACCTGTACGGGCACGCCGGAGAGGCTTTCAACCTTGGCCAGCAATTGAGGGCGGTAGTTGTTCAGTTCAGGCAGCGCCAGACGCAGCCCGCTGATCAGCAACGCCACGATGACAATCAGAGTGGCGCCTGTAGCTAACAAAATCCCAGGCAGTCGCCTCACGCAGTTCTCCTTGCTTCCGCTGCCTGGCAACGGGAATCTCTATGCACGGTGGGGCTCAGCACGCTGAGCCCCACCCATGTCGGTCTTTGGCCGCCGCCCGGCGGACTACATCATGACAACGTCAAATTGTTCCTGGCTGTATAAAGGTTCGATTTGTACCTTCACCTGCTTGCCCACAAAGATTTCCACTTCGGCCAGCGCATGGGACTCTTCGCTTTTCAGCGCCTCGCCCACCGCCGCAGAAGCGTAAACCAGGAAACGATCTGAATCATAAGCATGGTGTACGCGCACAATTTCACGCAAAATTTCGTAGCACACGGTTTCCACTGTTTTCAGCGTGCCGCGTCCATGACAGGTAGGACAATCGTTACACAGCACATGTTCAATGCTTTCCCGTGTACGTTTACGCGTCATTTCCACTAAGCCTAGCTGAGAGAAGCCGTTGATCGTGGTTTTTACTCGATCTTTACTCAGCGCCAACTCCAGCGAATGCAGCACCCGACGACGATGCTCCTCATTGTTCATGTCAATGAAGTCAATGATGATAATGCCGCCCAAGTTGCGCAGCCGTAGCTGGCGGGCAATGGCCTGGGTCGCTTCGATATTGGTGTTGAAGATGGTTTCGTCGAGGTTGCGATGACCGACAAAGGCACCGGTATTGATATCCACGGTGGTCATCGCCTCGGTCTGATCGATGATCAGGTAACCGCCGGACTTCAGCTCTACCTTGCGCTCCAGCGCACGCTGTATCTCGTTTTCGACGTCGTACAGATCGAAGATCGGCTGGCTGCCGGTGTACAGCTCCAGCTTGGCGGTAATATCCGGGATGTACTCACCGGTAAATTCCACCAGCAGGTCGTGGGTCAGGCGGGAATCGACGCGGATCCGGTCCAGCGCCGCGCCGGCGAAATCACGCAGAATGCGTTGCGCCAGTGCCAGCTCACCGTACAGTTTGTATTTGGTCTGGTTGCGTTTTTTACGCTCC
The DNA here is from genome assembly GCF_027594825.1 of Serratia liquefaciens. NCBI lineage: Bacteria > Pseudomonadati > Pseudomonadota > Gammaproteobacteria > Enterobacterales > Yersiniaceae > Serratia > Serratia liquefaciens. The sequence continues at coordinate 2,370,894 of NZ_CP088930.1, forward strand.
ATTACCTTGGTCCACAGGCGTTTGAGGAAGGCGGCGTCCTGCGCCAGCTCTTCTTCGCCAATGCCTTCCGCCGCGGTGCGGATGATAAAACCGCCCAGCTCATCACAGTAACCGGCCACCGCTTTTTTCAGGCGATCGCGCTCGGCTTCACTTTCTATACGCTGGGAAACGCCAACGTGCGCCGCCCCCGGCATAAACACCAGGTAACGCGAAGGCAAAGTGATGTCGGTGGTCAGGCGTGCGCCCTTGGTACCGAGCGGATCTTTCACCACCTGCACCATCAGATCCTGCCCCTGGCGCACCAGTTCGGCAATGTCACGCACGTGGAAATTTTTCTGCTCATCGCCGGCGACGCATTCCGTGTGCGGCATGATATCGGAAGCGTGCAGGAAGGCCGCTTTATCCAGACCGATATCGACGAATGCCGCCTGCATGCCCGGCAACACGCGGCTTACGCGCCCTTTATAAATATTGCCGACGATGCCGCGCTTGGATTCGCGCTCGATATGGATCTCTTGCAGGATGCCGCCATCAATATAGGCAACCCGCGTTTCAGACGGTGTGATATTAACCAGTAGCTCAGCTGTCATGCCTTCTCCTCAGAGCCGGTCGATAATGGCAGCGCCCATCAACCGGTTCTTACATCACGTAATGCGACAAAATTACTGAGCAGCTCATGTGTTTCGACTAACGGCAGACCCATCACCGCATGATAACTCCCGGTTATCGTTCTGACGAAACAACCACCCTTTCCTTGAATTCCGTAGGCGCCCGCTTTATCCATCGGCTCGCCCGTAGCAATATAGTCGCAGATATCCTGCTGTGACAGGTTGCGGAATGTCACGTCTGTCACCACCAGTTGGCACAGAACGTCATGGCGATCGGCGATCGCCACCGCGGTCATCACCTGATGCTGTTTACCCGACAGCGCCGCCAGCATTTTAGCCGCGTGCGTCTCGTCCTGGGGTTTTTCCAACACCCGGCCATTGAGCACCACAATGGTATCGGCACCCAGCACCGGCCACGCCTGCGGTGCCAGCGCCACGCCGGCTTTAGCCTTATCCTGCGCCAAACGGCGCACGTAGGCTTCCGCGGCTTCCCCTTCCTGCCGCTGCTCTTCGGTATCCGTCAGGATAACTTCAAAGGGAACGCCCAATAGGGCCAGTAATTCATGTCGACGGGGAGATCCGGAGGCCAGATAAAGCGAAGTCATTGATATACCCTTACTGTACGGCGAACTGACGGCGAATTTTGCGCATCAGCAGGAATAACCACGGCCACAGGATGCCGTTTACCACACTACTCCAGAACACCTCTGGGCGGAAAGAAACGTTGATCACTAAAAACTCGGCCCAGAACACCACAACGTCCATCGCCAGTGACAGCAGCACGACGATCAGCGCCTGTTGCCAGAGCGCCATATTGCGGAACAGTTGGAATTTGAACGCCACCAGATAGGCAATGATGCCTAACGCCAGTGCGCGCACGCCCAGCGTGGAACCGAGGATCAGATCCATAATCAGCCCCAGCACGAAGCCGGTGCCGACGTTAACCCGATGAGGCAGCGCCATCACCCAGTAGATCAGGATCAAAGCCAGCCAGGAGGGACGGAACATGTAGATCTGTTCCGGCCACGGCATGATTTGCAGCACCAGCGCCACCAGGAATGACAGCCAGATTATCCAGCGCCCGTTGCTGCGGTAACGATTCATTGCGTGACTCCCGCGGCAGGAGCAGCGGTTTGTACTGCGGCCCCGGTTGCCGGAGCAGGCAGAGGCAATTGCGGCCCAACCGCATCGGCCGGCGGCAGAACCTGCGGCATCATCTGCATCAGACGCTCATTGGCGACGCGATGAACTTCATCAGGCGGCAACGGCATGTCGCCGTTACGATCGGCCCCCCACAGCAGCAGCAAATAGCGCAAGCGCTGTAGCCCCGCAGTAGGCCGTGCCTGGATCACGGTATAGGCACGCTGATTATCCACTTTGACCGAGGATACCACCGCCACCGGATAACCTTCCGGGAAGCGGCCACCAAGGCCGGAAGTGACCAGCACATCGCCCACGCGGATATCAGTATTGTTCGGCAGATGTTCGAGCTGTAAATCGTCGGCACAACCGCTGCCTGCGGCGATCACCCGAATATCGTTGCGCAGCACCTGGATGGGCAGTGCGTGTGAAGCATCGCAGATCAGCAGCACGCGGCTGGTGACTTTAGCCACCGCCACCACCTGGCCCACGACGCCTTTATCACTGATGACCGGCTGGCCTTCATAAACGCCGTTATCCGATCCTTTGTCGATCACCACCTGATCGCTGTAAGGATCCGAGCCGGTCGAGATCACCTGAGTGACCATTTTGTGTTCGTCCTGGCGCAGCGGTGAACCTAACAGCTCACGCAAGCGGGCGTTTTCCTGCTTGAATTGGCCAAGAAGAAGAATATCGCTGTTTTTCAGCAGCAGTTCCTGCCGCAGAGCCCGGTTTTCCAGCTCCAGCTGTTGGCGGGTAGCCAGCGTTTCTGAAACGCTGTCCAAAACTTTACGTGGCCCATTGGCCAAAAAATAGAAAGGGCTGACGGCCGTGTCCATGTAGTTACGTATTTTCACGAACGTACCGAGACGGCTATCGGCAACGATCAGGCCAATGGCCACGATCACTGCCAAAAAAAGTCGTAGTTGCAGGGAAGGCCCCCTGCTAAAAATCGGCTTCATAAATTATGCGTGTTCCTCGACAACAGAAAGAGGAACCGTACCTGATTTTCGCTTTGCGCATTCACCCGATACGATTCCTCCTTCTTGGGGCTGACTATTCTTCGCTGAACAAATCGCCGCCATGCATGTCGATCATTTCCAACGCCTTGCCACCGCCGCGTGCTACGCAGGTCAGCGGATCTTCTGCCACGACTACCGGAATCCCGGTTTCTTCCATCAGCAGGCGATCCAGGTTGCGCAGCAATGCGCCGCCGCCGGTCAACACCATACCGCGTTCGGAAATGTCGGAAGCCAGCTCTGGCGGACACTGCTCCAGCGCCACCATCACCGCACTGACGATGCCGGTCAACGGCTCCTGCAGCGCTTCGAGGATTTCATTGGAATTCAGGGTAAAGCCGCGTGGCACGCCCTCAGCCAGGTTACGGCCGCGAACTTCGATTTCATGCACTTCATCGCCCGGATAAGCGGAACCGATGCCGTGCTTGATACGTTCGGCGGTCGCTTCACCGATCAGTGAGCCGTAGTTGCGACGCACGTAATTAATGATGGCTTCGTCGAAACGGTCGCCGCCGATGCGCACGGAAGAAGAGTAGACCACACCGTTCAGTGAGATCACGGCCACTTCTGTGGTACCGCCACCGATATCCACCACCATGGAACCTGTTGCTTCAGAAACCGGCAGGCCGGCGCCGATTGCGGCAGCCATAGGTTCTTCAATCAGAAACACCTCACGCGCACCGGCCCCTTGGGCAGATTCGCGGATGGCGCGGCGCTCAACCTGAGTTGCGCCAACCGGCACACACACCAGCACGCGCGGGCTTGGCCGCATGAAGCTGTTGCTGTGAACCTGTTTGATAAAGTGCTGCAGCATTTTTTCGGTCACGAAGAAATCGGCGATCACGCCGTCTTTCATCGGGCGAATAGCCGCGATATTGCCGGGCGTACGCCCCAGCATTTGTTTAGCCTCATGACCCACGGCCGCAACGCTCTTGGGTGAACCGGCACGATCCTGGCGAATGGCAACCACCGACGGTTCGTTCAGTACAATGCCTTGCCCTTTAACATAAATCAGGGTATTGGCGGTACCCAAGTCGATGGACAAGTCGTTGGAAAACATGCCACGAAATTTCTTAAACATAACTAAAGGATAATCCTGCAAGCTGGGGGCGGAAAATAAAATCCGCCTACTTTACCAACCACACGAAGCAGCGACAAGGCGCAAAAACGTTCTACTTCGGTGAAAAATAGTCTGTATTGTTTCTGCTCGAATGCACGGAAATTGGATGAGGCCTGAATTCCCTGAACAAAGGCTCAGTTTACCACCCTGTCAGCGCACGAAACGGCGTAACACAGCTCATAAAATCTAACATATTCCCTGATTGCCGCTGGTGGTAAGCACCTACCAACGTTCAACAGAAAAGGACTGACAAGAGCCTATATCAAATAGGCGTCATTGTCGCAGGCAGTTTGGGGGTGATCCCAAAATGACAGAGAAAAAAGCCCAGATGAATTGGCGCTCATTCTACGTTAATTTTTGTTCGGTATTCAGGTTAAACACGATAACGACGCGAATATTTTTTACGCCCGACGTCTATCGGTTCCGGCGACGCGAAAAAGTCGCCCTGTCCACCGAGGATCCCTCGCTCTTTCAGCGTCTGCCATTCATTACGCGTCCGCACGCTGGCGGCGAAAACCTGAGTGCTGGTGCCTTCGCAGGCGCCGGTCAGGCTCTGAACGAACAGCTGATTTTCATCACGCTTATCAATACTCCGCACCAGACCTGGATGGAGCTTAACCAACTCCACCGGTAAGGACTTGATATAGGAGGTACTTACCACGGTTAACCCGGCCTGGGACACCGCCAGACGACAGCCCAAGCCTGACAGTAACTTCAGTACCGGACGTAAACGGTCGATATGTTGACACACGTCTGCCTCTGCAAGTTCAATCAGAATTCGCCGACGATGACTTTTTTCACACTGTAACAGGCTATCACGCAGCCAACGTTGGAAACTGCGCTGTAATAGTGAGTCTACGCTCAGCGTGAAGGCCAACGTTTCTTCGGGCCACAGCGTCAGTAAAGGAAGAATACGGCTCAGATGTTGACGATCGTAGCTTTCCGCCAGCCCTAACTGCCGCACCAGAGGCATATACTCCGATGGCAGCAGTTCCTGGGTGCCATCGTAGATCCGGCTCATGATCTCACGGTGGTGCACTTCCCCTTCCACCGTCACCGCCGGTTTCTGATACAAACGCGGGCCGCCTCGTGCCAGCACCTGTTCCAGCAGGGTGCGCCACTTGACGCTGCCGCGCCCTTTTTCCGGCACCTGGCTGTCATAAACATACCAGCCGTTCTCGCCTTGCAACGTAGCATGGCGCGTTGCCTGCTCCGCGTAATCGATCACCTGCTCGGTGGTTTGCCCGCTGCGGTACGCCACGATACCAATGTGCAAAAATGCTTCGCGATCGACCAGCACCGTTGAAGGCAAGGCGTCAATCGCGTGCACCAGCTGTGAAGCAATGCCATCCGCCTCTTTCAGCGTACGGTGCGGCAGCAGGACGGTGAAGTCGCTGTGGAAATAACGCGCCAGCAGCGCCGCCGGATAGCGCATCACGAAGGTCGACAGCAGATTGACCAGCGAGTACATCAGTTCCTGCACCGCGCTGTTTCCGTGAATTTCCCGCAGCGTGTCAAAATCGGGCAGTCGTACCATCATCACAATGCCGTGCGAGCCCTCTTCTTCCAACTGGGTGGTTAGCTGATTGTCGAAGAACAGTCGGTTATTAAGGCCGGTTTTGGCATCCTGAGCGGCAAAGGCGCGGATCAAGGTATCGACCCGATTGCGTTCCTCGCGCGCTTCCGCCAAATCTGCCAGCAAGCGATCGAGCGCGCCGCTGACGTTCGCCGGCCATTCGCGCATGTCGCCCTGCATCACGCTCTCTCTTTCGCCGTTGAGGATGCGTCGTGCACGGCGTTCCAGCCGGTCCTCTCCGTCGGCCTGATCGCGAAGCCAGCGCAGGCTAAACAGCAAAATCATCACCATCACCACGATCGAAAGCGTCACGGCAGCGGTAGATTGCAACGAGCGTACGTCGCTGGCGAAGGGGTCAATATAAGTAATTTGCAGTGCCGCGCCGGGGTGTTGCATCAGCGGCAGAGCCACCTGCTTGTAGCCGTTGAGGGGATCCCAGGGCTGCTTGAGCGTCGGCAATTTATAGGAAAGGAGGTTGCTGTGGCTGGTATCCACGCTGACTGCCACAATACCCAGTGGGCGCATCACCAACGGCAACCAGCGTTTCTGCTCCTCTGGGGATTCACGCAGCATCGCCTGATCGAGCGAGGTCATCAGCGACTCGAAGCGGCGCTCCAGACGCTCCTGAGTGACGTAAAAGAAGCTGTATGAGCAGCCCATCAGCATCAAAAACATCGCCAAAGCAACAAGCAAGGTGATCAATGCAGAGAGTTTGGTGGTGAATCGCATCCCTGTGCCTTGTCCGGTATGGTTACGTGAGTTTTCACCTTTGGAAGTATAAAGGCCCCGAATCCGCTCAAATGAATCCAACACAATATCCTGATTTTTTTAATGAATAGCGGCACCGCTCCGGCGATACCCATTGTCGGTTCACGCAACCCAAGCTACCAAGCCTCGACAACGAAGAAAACCTTCAATCACCCTTTTTTGTCTTTTATCAGGACATAAATTTCTTATATGCATATAGTCAATTAAATCTGATTCAGCCATCCATGGCAAAAATGTAAACAAGAGGAAGAGTGACATGCGTGCACTGTTATTGGAACAACAAGGCGATCAAACTCTGGCTCACATCAAGGATATCAGCAGCGATATGCTGCCAGACGGCGATGTCAGGGTAGACGTCAACTGGTCCAGCCTTAACTATAAAGATGCGTTGGCGATCACCGGCAAAGGCAAGATCGTGCGTAACTTCCCGATGGTGCCAGGCATCGATTTCGCCGGTACGGTACGCGAAAGCCGCGACGATCGTTTTAAAGAAGGCCAAAGCGTGGTGCTTACCGGTTGGGGCGTGGGTGAAAACCACTGGGGCGGCCTGGCCGAACAGGCGAGGGTTTCCGGCGAATGGCTGGTGCCGCTGCCGAACGGGCTGGATGAACGCAAAGCGATGATCCTGGGGACGGCCGGCTTTACCGCCATGCTGTGCGTAATGGCGCTGGAAGAAGGTGGCGTGCGCCCGGACGACGGCGATATTTTGGTTACCGGTGCCAGCGGCGGGGTTGGCAGTACGGCCATCGCCATTCTGGCGGCGTTGGGCTATCACGTCACCGCCATCAGCGGGCGCGAGAGCAATACCGAGTACCTGAAAGCGCTGGGCGCCAAAGAAGTCCTGTCGCGCGACGGCTATCTGGAAGCCCCGCGTCCGCTGGAAAAGCAGCTCTGGGCCGGGGCAGTAGATACCGTCGGCGACACGCTGCTGGCGCGAGTCCTGGCACAGATGAATTATAACGGCACCGTTGCCGCCTGTGGCCTGGCCGGTGGCTATCACCTGCCCACTACGGTGATGCCGTTTATCCTGCGCAATGTTCGCCTGCAGGGTGTGGATTCGGTGCATACGCCACTGCATCGCCGCCAAACCGCCTGGGAGCGCCTGGCGGGGATTCTGCCGGACAGTTTCTACCAACAGGCCACCCAGGAAATCACACTGGAACAGGCACCGGCCACCGCCGTCGCGCTGCTGGATCACCAAGTGACCGGCCGCACTCTGGTGAAAATCCGCTAAGTTTTATCCCCCCGGCAACGGGGGGAACATCCGCCTGCGAAATTTCATATTTTCCCGCGTCCTCTCGCATATAGCCTGATTTCACGCCATGCTTACAACACATGATACCCCAGCATACTGTAGGGGCGTTGCATGCTGCGCCCGCGTTATTCGGGGCAAAGATAGCCGCCCTCTACAGTCACTCTGACGGGTGCAGGTTTGAATGCCCGCACCTGAAAGGCTGCGGGGATAAAACGCGGAGAAAACACCATGAGAAAGCCCCCTAAATTGACCGAAGCCGATGTCACGCCCGAGAGCGTGTTTCATCAGCGGCGTAAAGTGTTGCAGGCGTTGGGTATCACCGCCGCGTCGCTGGCCTTGCCGCTTAATGCACAGGCCGATTTGCTGTCATGGTTCAAAGGCAACGATCGTCCCAAGGCCCCCGCCGGCAAACCGCTGGAATTCAGCAAACCGGCAGCCTGGCAGGCTCAACTGGCCATGACGCCGGAAGACAAAGTCACCGGTTACAACAACTTCTACGAATTCGGTCTCGATAAAGCCGATCCTGCAGCAAATGCCGGCGGTCTGAAGACCGAAGGCTGGAAAGTGCGTATCGACGGCGAGGTCGCCAAACCGATCACCCTGGACATTGATGACTTGATCAAACGCTTTCCGCTGGAAGAGCGCATTTACCGTATGCGCTGCGTGGAAGCCTGGTCGATGGTGGTGCCCTGGATTGGCTTTGAGCTGGGTAAGCTGATCAAGCTGGCGGAGCCGAACAGCAATGCCCGCTACGTCGCTTTCCAAACGCTGTACGATCCAGAGCAGATGCCGGGACAGAAAGACCGTTTTATCGGCGGCGGACTGAAGTACCCCTATGTCGAGGGCCTGCGTCTCGATGAAGCCATGAACCCGTTGGCCCTGCTGACCGTCGGCGTATACGGCAAAACGCTGCCGCCGCAAAACGGTGCGCCGCTGCGGTTGATTACCCCCTGGAAATACGGTTTTAAAGGCATCAAGTCGATCGTCCATATCCGTCTGGTGCGCGATCAGCCGCCCACCACCTGGAACGAATCTGCGCCGAATGAATACGGCTTCTATGCCAACGTGAACCCGAACGTCGATCATCCACGCTGGTCACAGGCGACCGAACGCTTTATCGGCTCCGGCGGCATTCTGGACGTTAAACGCCAACCCACGCTGCTGTTTAACGGCTATGGTGAACAGGTGGCGTCGCTGTATCGCGGCCTGGATCTGCGGGAGAATTTTTAAGTGCGCTTAACACCGACCCATATCATAGGGATCAAGGTTGCCATTTATCTGGTGGCATTTCTGCCTTTTCTCTGGCTGGTGCTGTCGGTGGACCAGGGGTGGTTCAGCGCCGATCCGGCCAAAGACATTCAGCATTTTACCGGCAGAATGACGTTGAAACTGTTGCTGGCGACCTTGATGATTACGCCACTGGCGCGCTATGCCCGGCAACCGCTGTTGATACGTTGCCGTCGTCTGGTGGGATTGTGGTGTTTTGCCTGGGGCACGCTGCATCTGATAAGCTATTCGACGCTGGAGCTGGGGCTGAGCAATATCGGCCTGCTGGGGCGCGAACTGGTCACCCGTCCTTACCTGACGCTCGGCATTGTCAGTTGGCTGATCCTGCTGGCGCTGGCCGCAACCTCCACGCTGTGGGCAATGCGCAAACTGGGGGCCAAGTGGCAAAGGTTGCATAATCTGGTCTATCTGGTGGCGATCCTGGCACCGATTCACTACCTGTGGTCGGTAAAAACCTTTTCGCCGCAGCCCTTCATTTATGCCCTGCTGGCCGTCGCGCTGCTGGCGCTGCGATACAAGAAATTCCGCAATTGGTGGCGTTAAAAGGCGGAACTTTTCTGTGTTCTACCCCTCATAATGCAATATCGCCCTGGCCAGTTTACCGATTTAGGGTTGAATATCTTCGCTGATAAGACCAGTATTTAGCTGCGAATTGCTACGATATCGTTATAATGCCCGACCTTGTTCCTGTTCTCAGGGTGAATTTTCCCCTTAACAGGTGACAAATCTGTGACGTCGGGTTATTTTCTACGATGATGGTTTTATTGCCGGAGATACCAGCACAATGGCGGATAAGTTTCACATTTTGCTTCTGAACGGCCCCAATCTGAATCTGCTGGGGACGCGTGAGCCGGAGAAGTACGGCAGCACGACGTTAACAGAGATTGTTAACGGATTGGAAAACCAGGCATCCGCACTGGATATTACCCTGAGCCATCTGCAGTCTAACGCCGAACATGCGCTGATCGACCGCATACACCAGGCGCGCGGCAACACAGATTTTATTCTGATTAACCCTGCCGCGTTCACGCATACCAGCGTGGCGCTGCGTGATGCATTGCTGGCGGTGCAGATCCCGTTTATCGAGATCCACCTCTCCAACGTGCATGCCCGAGAGCCTTTCCGCCATCACTCTTACCTCTCCGATATTGCGGTAGGCGTGATTTGCGGCCTCGGCGCGGATGGCTACACATTTGCTTTACAGGCAGCGGTTAACCGTCTGTCGAAAACCCACTAATTGCTACGCAAAAGAGTACGGAATCACACTCATGGATATTCGTAAAATCAAGAAACTGATCGAACTGGTTGAAGAATCAGGTATTTCTGAACTGGAAATCTCTGAAGGCGAAGAGTCAGTTCGCATCAGCCGCGCTGCTCCAGCGCAGGCTTACCCAATGATGCCACAGGCATACGCAATGCCGGCACAGCCGCAGCCAGCACTGGCTACTGCCGTTGCCAGCGCGCCAGCCGAAACGCCTGCAGCACCAGCGGCCATGAGTGGCCACATCGTTCGTTCCCCAATGGTCGGTACTTTCTACCGCACGCCAAGCCCGGATGCGAAAGCCTTCATCGAAATCGGCCAGAAAGTGAACGCCGGCGACACTCTGTGCATCGTTGAAGCCATGAAAATGATGAACCAGATCGAAGCGGACAAATCCGGCGTGGTGAAAGCCATCCTGGTAGAGAACGGCCAACCGGTAGAATTTGACGAGCCATTGGTCGTCATCGAATAACGAGGCGAACATGCTTGATAAAATTGTTATCGCCAACCGTGGCGAGATCGCGCTTCGTATCCTGCGTGCTTGTAAAGAGCTGGGCATCAAAACCGTTGCCGTGCACTCGACAGCGGATCGCGATCTGAAACACGTACTGCTGGCTGACGAGACCGTGTGTATCGGTCCTGCGCCATCGGTAAAAAGTTACCTGAATATCCCGGCAATCATCTCTGCAGCGGAAATCACCGGCGCAGTGGCGATCCACCCGGGCTACGGCTTCCTGTCTGAAAACGCCGATTTCGCCGAGCAGATCGAACGCTCCGGCTTTATCTTCATTGGCCCGAGAGCCGAAACTATTCGCCTGATGGGCGACAAGGTTTCCGCTATCAATGCCATGAAGAAGGCCGGCGTGCCTTGCGTACCTGGCTCCGATGGCCCGCTGACCGAAGACATGGATAAAAACCGTGCCTTCGCCAAGCGCATCGGTTATCCGGTCATCATCAAGGCGTCCGGCGGCGGCGGCGGCCGTGGCATGCGCGTTGTGCGCAGCGACAAAGATCTCGAGCAATCCATCTCCATGACCAAGGCGGAGGCCAAAGCGGCTTTCAACAACGACATGGTTTACATGGAAAAATACCTGGAAAACCCACGCCATATCGAAATTCAGGTATTGGCGGACGGTCAGGGTAATGCCATCTATCTGGCCGAGCGCGACTGCTCCATGCAGCGTCGCCACCAGAAAGTGGTTGAAGAGGCTCCGGCACCGGGCATCACCAGCGAAATGCGCCGTTATATCGGCGAGCGCTGCTCGAAGGCCTGTGTGGAAATCGGCTATCGCGGTGCGGGGACTTTCGAGTTCCTGTATGAAAACGGCGAGTTCTATTTCATCGAAATGAACACCCGTATTCAGGTTGAGCATCCGGTTACCGAGATGATCACCGGCGTGGATCTGATCAAAGAGCAGCTGCGTATCGCTGCCGGTCAGCCGCTGTCGATCAAACAGGAAGAAGTGAAGGTTCACGGCCACGCAGTGGAATGCCGTATCAACGCCGAAGATCCGAACACCTTCCTGCCGAGCCCAGGCAAGATCACCCGTTTCCATGCGCCAGGCGGTTTCGGCGTGCGTTGGGAATCTCATATTTACGCCGGTTATACCGTACCGCCGTACTATGACTCCATGATCGGCAAACTGATCACCTACGGTGAAAACCGTGACGTGGCGATTGCCCGCATGAAGAACGCCCTGGCTGAGCTGATCATCGATGGCATCAAAACCAACGTTGAACTGCAGCAGCGGATCATGAGCGACGAAAACTTCCAGCACGGTGGCACCAACATCCACTATCTGGAGAAAAAGCTCGGTCTGCAGGAAACCTAAGGCAGGCATTCATCTCGCCTGACAGAAGGCCGGTTAATCACCGGCCTTTTTCTTTTTCATCCCAGGCTAAGTAACGGGCTTGGCAAAACCCTGTCATGCCGTAGAATTCCCTACCTTTGGCAAATCCATAGCCGTATATCTATTGGAGAAACGGATGGACACTCGCTTTATTCAAGCTCACCGCGAAGCACGCTGGGCGCTGGGCCTGACGCTGCTTTACCTGCTGGCCTGGTCGCTGGCGGCCTATCTGCCGGACAGCGCATCCGGTATTACCGGTCTGCCGCACTGGTTCGAAATGGCCTGCCTGTTGGTTCCGCTGCTGTTCATCGGCCTGTGTTGGCTCATGGTACGCGGCGTATTCCGCGATATTTCACTGGAGGACGGCGATGCAAACTGAAGTCATTCTGCCGCTGGTCGCCTATCTGTTGCTGGTGTTCGGGCTGTCGGTTTACGCCTATAGCCGACGCCAGAGCGGCAACTTCCTCAGCGAATATTTCCTGGGCAACCGCTCGATGGGCGGCTTCGTGCTGGCCATGACCCTGACCGCCACCTATATCAGTGCCAGTTCGTTTATCGGGGGACCCGGCGCCGCCTACAAATACGGCCTTGGCTGGGTGCTATTGGCGATGATCCAACTGCCGGCGGTTTGGCTTTCGCTCGGCGTGCTGGGCAAGAAGTTTGCCATTCTGGCGCGCCGCTACAACGCCATTACCCTCAACGACATGCTGTACGGCCGCTATCAAAGCCGCCTGTTGGTCTGGCTGGCCAGCCTCAGCCTGTTGGTGGCGTTCTTGGGAGCCATGACGGTGCAGTTTATCGGTGGCGCGCGCCTGCTGGAAACCGCCGCCGGCATTCCTTACGACACCGGTTTGCTGATCTTCGGCATCAGCATCGCGCTGTATACCGCCTTTGGCGGCTTCCGCGCCAGCGTGCTCAATGACGCCATGCAGGGGCTGGTGATGCTGATCGGCACCGTGTTACTGCTGGTTGCGGTGATCCACGCCGCCGGCGGCCTGCACAGCGCCGTAGACAAGCTGCAACAGATTGATCCCGCACTGGTATCGCCGCAGGGCGGTGAACAGATCCTCAGCCTGCCGTTTATGGCATCGTTCTGGATCCTGGTCTGCTTTGGCGTGATTGGCCTGCCGCACACGGCGGTGCGCTGCATTTCCTACAAGGACAGCAAGGCGGTGCATCGCGGTATCATCCTTGGCACCATGGTCGTAGCGGTGCTGATGTTCGGCATGCATCTGGCCGGCGCTCTGGGCCGCGCGGTGTTGCCGGATCTGAAGATCCCCGATCAGGTGATCCCGACGCTGATGATCACCGTGCTGCCGCCTTATGCCGCCGGTATCTTCCTGGCGGCGCCGATGGCGGCAATCATGTCGACCATCAACGCACAATTGCTGCAATCTTCTGCCACTATTATTAAAGATCTCTATCTGGGCGTACGCCCGCAGCAGATGCAGAACGAACGCTTGATCAAACGCTTCTCCAGCCTGACCACGCTGATCCTGGGCTTGCTGGTGCTGTTGGCGGCCTGGCGTCCACCGGAAATGATCATCTGGCTGAACCTGCTGGCATTCGGCGGCCTGGAAGCGGTATTCCTCTGGCCACTGGTGCTGGGTCTGTACTGGGAACGCGCCAACGCGCAGGGAGCACTTAGCTCCATGGTGACGGGTGCGGTATGCTATACGCTATTGGCCAGTTTCAATCTGCAGCTGGCAGGGTTGCACCCTATCGTTCCTTCGCTGCTGCTTAGCCTGCTGGCGTTTTATATCGGTAACGTCGTCGGCGAAAAGCGCCGGGTGGCGTCATCATTAGCTTCTTAAAGAGAATTGTTATGCCTTGGATCCAACTAAAACTGAACACCACCGGCAGCCAGGCGGAAGACCTGAGCGACGCGCTGGTTGAAAGCGGCGCAGTATCGGTCACCTTTCAGGACACCCACGACAACCCGGTGTTCGAACCGCTGCCGGGCGAAACCCTGCTGTGGGGCGATACCGATGTGATCGGGCTGTACGATGCAGAAACCGACATGGCCGAGGTGGTCGCGATGCTGGAACAGCACCCGCTGCTGGGCGCCGGCTTCCGCCATAAGATCGAACAGCTGGAAGACAAGGACTGGGAGCGCGAGTGGATGGACAACTTCCACCCGATGCGCTTCGGCGAACGTCTGTGGATCTGCCCAAGCTGGCGCGACGTGCCCGATCCGAACGCGGTCAACGTGATGCTCGACCCAGGCCTGGCGTTTGGTACCGGCACTCACCCGACCACCGCGCTGTGCCTGCAGTGGCTGGACGGGCTGGATCTGGCGGGTAAAACCATTATCGACTTCGGCTGCGGGTCCGGCATTCTGGCAATTGCCGCGCTGAAGCTCGGTGCAGCGCGCGCTATCGGCATCGATATCGATCCCCAGGCCATTCAGGCCAGTCGCGACAACGCGCAGCGTAACGGCGTTTCAGAGCGTCTGGAGCTGTATCTGCCGAAAGACCAGCCAGCCGATCTGCTGGCCGACGTAGTCGTCGCCAACATCCTGGCCGGCCCGTTGCGTGAGCTGGCTCCCTTGATCGGCTGTCTGCCTAAGTCCGGCGGTTATCTGGGCCTGTCCGGCGTGTTGGCCACCCAGGCGGCAAGCGTGGCGCAAGCCTATGAAGATAAATTCACGCTGGATCCGGTCGCAGAGCGTGAAGAGTGGTGCCGCATCACCGGTCAGCGCAAGTAATCCCCTTACTGCCCTGAAAAAACCATCGCCGACGTAGCCCGTCGCGGTGGTTTTTTGTTTTTCCTGCCTGCGCGACGACAACACCGCACACCCTTGAAACGGCATGGCAAATTCACCGTGACCCTGGATATTTTCTGCCTAAGCCTTCACCCCGCAATTTCAGCATAATTCAGCCCATTCTCCATGAAAAACCCTGACAAACGACTTAAATCACTGCCGTTATCGGGCTGAATCGAGACTCATTACAGATAAAATTCTGTTGTATCGGGAATATTTTATAGCGCACCAATTAACCAATAATGTTCAACTCATTGTTAAATATATATAATATTTTTATGAATCCCGACAATGCGCATTTTGATTGCCGAATAGCGGCCAATTGGTCAAAGTTTGGCCTTTCATCTCAACGCAAAAATGCGTAATATACGCGCCCTTGCGGACACAGTATGGTTACTCTTTGTCTATGCGCATTGGACACCACCAGCTTACAAATTGCCTGATTGCGGCCCCGATGGCCGGCATTACAGATCGCCCATTTAGAACCCTATGTCATGCAATGGGTGCTGGGATGGCTGTATCCGAAATGCTCTCCTCCAATCCGGAGGTGTGGCGGACGGATAAGTCGCGTCTGCGTATGGTCCATAGCGATGAACCAGGGATCCGCTCCGTGCAGATTGCCGGATGCGATCCGGATGATATGGCCGCCGCAGCGCGTATTAACGTGGCTAGTGGCGCACAGATCATCGATATCAATATGGGTTGCCCGGCCAAGAAAGTGAACCGGAAGCTTGCAGGGTCTGCATTACTGCAGTACCCGGATCTGGTTAAACAGATCCTCCACGCGGTGGTTAACGCCGTGGATGTGCCGGTAACGCTTAAGATCCGCACCGGCTGGGCGCCAGAACACCGTAACTGTGTAGAGATTGCCCATCTGGCCGAAGACTGTGGTATACAGGCCCTGACTATTCATGGCCGAACCCGTGCCTGCCTGTTCAACGGCAACGCGGAGTACGACAGCATTCGGGCAGTTAAGCAGAATGTTTCCATTCCGATTATCGCGAATGGCGACATTACTGACCCGCATAAAGCCAGAGCAGTGCTCGACTACACCGGGGCTGATGCCCTGATGATAGGCCGCGCTGCTCAGGGGAGACCCTGGATCTTCCGGGAAATCCAGCATTATCTGGACACTGGGGAACTGCTGCCCCCTCTGCCACTTGGCGAGGTTAAGCGTTTGTTGATAGGGCATATTCGGGAATTGCACGGCTTTTACGGCCAAGGCAAGGGATTCCGGATTGCTCGTAAGCACGTCTCCTGGTATCTCCAGGAGCACGCCCCGAATGACCAGTTTCGGCGCACATTCAACGCCATAGAGGATGCCAGCGAACAGCTGGAGGCGTTGGAGGCATATTTCGAAAATCTTGCGTAACAAAAAAGAGCTGACAGAACTATGTTCGAACAACGCGTAAATTCTGACGTACTGACCGTTTCAACCGTGAACTCACAGGATCAAGTGACTCAAAAGCCTCTGCGTGACTCGGTTAAACAAGCACTGAAGAACTATTTTGCTCAACTGAATGGTCAAGACGTTAACGATCTGTATGAGCTGGTATTGGCTGAAGTTGAACAGCCACTGTTGGACATGGTGATGCAATACACCCGTGGCAACCAGACCCGTGCAGCCCTGATGATGGGCATCAACCGCGGTACGCTGCGTAAGAAATTGAAAAAATACGGCATGAACTGATACTAGTCAGTTGGCATGTTGAAAAGGCGCAACCTCGCAAGAGGCGGCGCCTTTTTCTTGTTGGTCGTCCCATCTGAACGTAAAAAAGGCGCTTGCCCCTCCGGGTCAGCGCCTTTGTGTTGATTAAGTCTTATTAAGCCGCGTGATGATGGCCATGGTGGTGGCCGTCATCTCCCCGCTTCGCGTGCGGTAGCGCGTACAAGAAGTACACCAGCAGGGAAATCACTATCAACCCAAGCGTAATGAACAGCACGGTTGGTGGGGTGCATGAACCGAGATAGAGGCAAACCAATACGCAAATAGGCACCAGTACCTTGAACCACGGCATGCGATAAGTCCCTTGCATCTTTTTCTTGCGCACCACAAAGATACCGACAATCACCGCCAGATACTGCAGCAGACGGCAAACCGTTGCGACCTCCACCAGCAGCACAAAGGACTCTTTCGACATGGCATTCGCCAGGACGATAAAAATAATGGTCACCACCAACATCGCAATGATCGATTTGGCCGGTACGCCGCGTTTGTTATTGGCGCCGGCGGACTCCGGCAGGAAGCCATCCTCCGCCAGCGGCACCAGATTACGCGGCCCGGCAAAGCACATGGCCAGACCGATACCAAACAGGGCAACCACCGATCCTAATGACATCACCGCACGAGCGCCGTTGCCCAGAACCATCCCCACGCTGTCCGCCACGGAGTTATCGGAAGACGCCAGATGCTCGCCCCCCATGGACCCGATAATGGAAGCAAACAGCAGGAAATAGAGTGCCGTGACCGACAACAGCACCAGAATGATCGCCCGTGGGATGTCGCGGGTAGGGTTTTCCATATCTTGCGAGGCCACGCCGATATTCTCGAAACCCACCATCGCGTAAAACAACAGCAGGAATCCGCCTGAAAACTCCGCCGAGGTCAGATGACCAAACGCCGGTACTTCAACCCCGGTCGACTGCGGTACCAACCCTGGCACATCGGTAAAATTAGCCAGGTCGAAATGGCTGAAAGAGACCAGGATGCAGCTGATTAACGCCGCCAATACCAGCCAGCTGCTCACGCGGGTAAACACCGACATCACTTTTACCGAAATCAGGTTGATACCGCAAAGCACGCAGGCAAAAGCGATACTGATCATCGCCGAGTTGGCCGGCGCCAAATGGATACCTAACGCGGTGGTAATGATCCCCGGCAATGCGGCTACCTGTACCGCCAATGCAACGCAGGCGGCAAGAAAACGCATAAAGCCGATATTAAACCCCAGGAAAGGACCAAAAGTGGCGCTAACGTAAACGTAAACCCCCCCGGTTTTAGTAAAAATACCGGCCATTTCAGCAAAAGCCAATGCCATGATCAGCGCAAGAACGGCGCAGATCACCAGTACCGGAAACAGGTTCATACCCAGTTCAGAATAAGCTTTGCCGGGGGTGATGAAGATCCCTGCCCCCAGCAGGCAGTTAATGCCGAACAGGACTATCGTCCCGAACTTCATTTTGCCCGAGGTCGTTGTTTGAGTGCTCATTATTCACCTTTGCGAGACAAAGCGCCCAGACACCACCAGTAGGTGCCCGGACGCTCAGTAAGAAGGTCAGTCAAAGCAAAGACGGGAGTAGCTCAGAACATCGGCAGCAACGGGGCCTGCCGGCACGCTGAGCACTGACGTCAGTGTGTTTGACGTCCCCATTGGGATACGGCGTGAATGCCGTCAGGAAGCGCTCAGCAGAGCACGGACTCATGGGTAGTGGCGTTGGCCTTTAGCTGGTCAACGATGTTGCGGATGTCCTGCGCCAGCAGATTCATCAATGTGGTGCTGACGCCGTAGCGGATCAGAACGCGCATGATGATGGTGTTTTGACGGTTGCTCGGCAGGGGGTATGCCGCCGTTTGCCAACCGCGCTGTTTCACCTGGTTTTGCAAATCATACAGGGTGAAGCCTTTTACATCGTCTTTCAGGGTAAAGACCACGCCAGGCAACCCCCCTTCACTGCTGTAGAGCATTTCAAATTCTGGGAAGTCGGCCAATTTATGCGCCAGGAACTTGCCGGTATCCACACAGGTCTGCTGGATCTCGGAATAACCTTCTTTGCCCAGTCGCAGCAGTTGGTAGTACTGAGCAATGACGGAACCGCCGGGACGGCTGAAGTTGAGGGCGAAAGTCGCCATGTTGCCGCCGAGATAGTTCACGTAGAACACCAGATCGTCAGGCAAATCTTGTTTTTCACGCCATACCACCCAACCCAGGCCCAGCGGGGCCAGGCCGTATTTATGACCGGAAGAGTTGATGGATTTTACGCGCGGCAGACGGAAGTCCCATACGATGTGGCTTTGCTCTTCGACGAAAGGCGCAATGAAGCTGCCGGATGCCGCATCAACGTGGATCGGAATATCCAGGCCACGCTCTTTCTGTAGCTTGTCCAGCGCATTGGACAGGCCAAGTACGTCTTCGTACACCAGCGTAAAGGTCGTCCCGAAGGTAGGCACCACACCGATGGTATTTTCATCGATGTAATTAACCATGTCGTCGGGGTGAGCGCACAGGGCGCCTTCGCGGATGGGCACCTCGCGGTGCTCAATCTCAAAATAGGTACAGAATTTTTTCCAGCAAATCTGTACCGGGCCAGTGACCAGGTTTGGCTTGGAAGTGTCCAGCCCTTTCGCCTTGCGTTTTTGCTGCCAGTTACGTTTCAGCGCCAGACCGCCCAACATTGCCGCTTCGCTGGACCCCACACAGGAAGTACCAATCGAATTATTCACGTCTGGCGCATGCCACAACCCCGCCAGCATTTTTGTACAGCACACTTCAATTTTTGCCGTTTCTGGGTACAACTCTTTATCAATCAGGTTTTTTACCGATCCCAGCTTCATCAACTCGTCCACTTCGGGCTCTGACCAGGTGGTGCAGAACGTCGCCAAATTCTGTTTTTCATTGCCGTCTAGCATTAAACGATCTTTAATCAAATTCAAAACAGAACTCGGGCAGCTGGATGATTCTGGGATCTTCCCTTCCGATAAAGTGTGTTGGGCCACCTCAGTGGAATAGATAGGCATATATTGATTAGTCATAATAAATCACCTCTTTTTATTTGATGTGTTTTCATGAAAGTTGCCGTGGATACCGCTAATAATTACGCTTCGACTTACCTCCTTCAGGAATTAATTTTGGTTGTCACCCCAGCCTAATACCTCCCGGCCATCGTGATTAATCTTACGGTGGCCAGCCCTATTACCTGTTATTTACACGACATTTTCTCTATTGCCGCATGCAAGCGAGTCAGCGTTTTTTCTTTTCCCAATACGGCCAGGCAATCATTTAACGATGGCGTATCTTTCGCCCCGAGAATGAATAATCGCAACGGCATATTGATGTCTTTTAACGATGTACCGTATTCCTTGGAAATATCGCCAATCACCTGGTTAATCTCGGCACTTTGCCAGTCGTTTATCGTGGAGAAGCGCTGATAGATTTCACAGAAAACTGTCGGATGTGCAGAAGCAAGCAACTGCTCGTAAGTTTCCTGGTTGTGACACTGATATTCACCGTAATAACTGCGGCAGGCTTCTGCCATTTCCTTCATCGTTCTGGCTCGAGTTTTTAACAGCTCGGCCAGCCGTGCCAGCGGTGGGCCATCTTCCGTACTGATAGCCAGCCGTTGGAGCTGCCATTGCAAATCGGGCAATAAATGTTCGGCCGTGGCGGTAGCAATATAATGCTTGTTGAGCCACAGTAATTTCTCCGTATTGAATGCACTGGGGGAGTTGCTGACATTGTTAATATCGAACAGAGAGATCATCTCATCCAAAGAGAAAATTTCCTTATCCTGATATCCCCACCCCAAACGCACTAAATAGTTACGCAATGCCTCAGGTAAAAAACCTTCCTCTTGGTATTGCATTACGTTGGCCGCCCCGTGGCGCTTGGAAAGTTTTTTTCCGTCATCCCCGAGTATTGGCGAGACATGGGCAAACACCGGCGGCTCCAGCCCCAACGCCCGGTAAACATAAATCTGCTTCGGCGTATTATTGATATGTTCTTCGGCGCGGATGATATGCGTCATCTGCATGTCGATATCATCGACCACCACACAAAAATTATAAGTTGGCCAGCCGTCGGTACGGCGAATAATAAAGTCATCAAACTCGCTGTTGCTGAATTCAATACGCCCTCGGATCATGTCGTCCCAGGCCACAATACCCTGCTGTGGGCTTTTCAAACGCACCACGTGGGGCAGGCTGGGATCGTGCCCCAGATGATGCAGGCAGTGGCGGTCGTAAATGAAGTTCTCTTTGTTCTTTTCCTGCTTAGCCTTGAGTGCATTCAAGCGCTCCTCGCTGCAGTAGCAGCGGTAGGCCTGCCCAGACGCCAACAGTTGATCGACCACCTCGTTGTACCGCTCCAGGCGTTTAGTCTGGTAGAAGGGGCCTTCGTCCCAATACATACCCAACCACTTCATCGAGTCCAGGATGGCATCGACCGCGCCCTCCTTTTCCCGTTCCACGTCGGTATCTTCAATACGCAGAATAAATTTGCCGTGATTATGGCGTGCATAGAGCCAGGAATAGAGAGCTGTTCTTGCCCCGCCGACGTGTAAAAAACCCGTTGGGCTGGGCGCAAACCTTGTTCTTACGCTCATTAGAGAACTCCTTATTATTGAATAAAACCCCAAATAATGAGCATTGCATCAAGGTGATAAGCACATTCATCAACACTGAAGCAACTTCAAGCATTACGGGATTAAAACAGCGCCAGAGATAACACCTGCCAATATCAGGTGGCATTTCAAGCCATGCCCATGAGGTTCATTAACCGCTTGCCAATAAAGCCGTTGGATGTTGAATTGAATAAGAGAGATATTGCAATAATGTTTGAGTCCTAACCTCTGGCTTTTCCACCTTTATTATTTTATCTATTTCTTTCAACATGCCAGGGGAAACATTTTTGCATTCTATATAGCTTAATTTTTCATCCTTATTCTCTAATCGAAAAGAAAGACATCTGATAGCATCAATAATATTCTGAGAGACGGTGCAAATCTCTCTTCCCAAACGAACAAATCCCTGCACGCTACTTTGCTTAGCTATTAAAGTGGTATGAGTGATTTCTGGAGAGAATCGCACAAATAAATAACCGGGGAACAATGGAGTGGTGTGAGTTCTAAACGAATTTTTCCGGTCGGCACGTAATGTTAACCTGGTCTTCATTGGCATATAACATTCAACACCAATACGTTCTATTTCATCAATAACCTTCGCATGTAATCTGGAACGATAGCAAATGAGATACCATGAGTACATTTCTGCCCCTTATTCATTTCATTGCTTGTGATGGAAAACTAATTCATTGCTAACCCGGCCAACGGAAATAGCCGTCCGCAGCCATTGTTCTTAGGAACAAAGCTGAATCAGCACATTGGTTTTCATTGATCAGATGTCTATTTTCGCCAAGAAATTATCCCAAGGCGTTATCAGGAATTTGGATAGGGTATTTATCGAGATTGGGTCTACGTCAGAGTGCGAGTTAGCATTTCACCAATGCAGTAGCAGTGAGCGATCCCACTGTTTTTTGAAAATTTCATTTTGACCACCGGCACTACGCCAAAAACAATATTCCCTCTTGAGATAAAAATCCAGTACAAGAATCCACAGACGCAATTTTACTGGATGAGAATTGAAAATGGGCATTAAAACAAAATGAAATGTATCATCCTGTATCAAAAAGTTTCCAGATTGTTTTGCTTCAATAAAAACAATAATAAAAACAAAACATTGATGAAATAAGGCCGAGAAAAAACAATAGCACTAACATCCCCTGTTACAGGGGAAAAAATACACAAACGCATAATACATATTCATTGACTTCGCCATGATATAAAGCAAATTTCAAACTTTATATCCCACCGTATTTCAGCGCATTTACATGCTAATTTTTTGATCTTTTTGCGCATGTTTTGCACAAAAAACTCACCAAAAAATGCATCGTTTTCCTCCAATGGGAATCGGAATATTCGGATCCTCCCCCTGGCGTTGTGTGGTAAAATGCGCCGTCTTGGACCGCCTTCGCTGGCCTACAGCCCTCCTCCCGAAGCCTGATAGCAGCGCGAACCGCCCTTCGAGTGTAAAGATTTAGTCAATTATGGAATCTGGCTAAACCATAGTGGTATCTGGGTGTCTGAGTAGTTGTATCGCAATTGAGTGGATCTTTATGCGTTACAGGTTGCTGCCCCCTTAATGCATAAATGAGTTCATATGAAGCGTCCGCAAAAATTCACATCGGCCCTGCTGCATCCGCGCTACTGGTTTACCTGGTTCGGCCTGGCCTGCTTATTCCTGTTGGTCCAACTTCCCTACCCGCTGCTGCACAAGCTCGGCGTATGGATGGGCCGCACCTCGATGCGCTTTCTGAAACGTCGCGTTTCAATCACCCGCCGCAACCTGGAACTGTGCTTCCCGGATATGGATGAGGCTCAGCGCGAGCGTAAAGTGGTCGGCAACTTCGAATCCCTCGGCATGGGCCTGCTGGAAACCGGCATGGCCTGGTTCTGGTCAGATAAGCGCGTCAAACGTTGGTTCAACGTTTCCGGCATCAACCACCTGAAAATGGCGCAGCAGAACCAGCGCGGTGTGTTGGTGATTGGCGTGCACTTTATGTCGCTGGAGCTGGGTGGCCGTGCCATGGGCCTGTGCCAGCCAATGATGGCGATGTACCGCCCGCACAATAATAAAGCGATGGAATGGGCGCAAACCAAAGGTCGCATGCGTTCCAACAAGGCGATGCTCGATCGCAAAGATCTGCGCGGCATGGTTCATGCCCTCAAGCGCGGCGAGGCCGTATGGTTCGCCCCGGATCAAGACTACGGCCCACGCGGTAGCGTGTTCGCTCCATTGTTCGCCGTCGATCAGGCGGCCACCACCAGCGGTACCTTTATGCTGGCGCGCATGGCCAAGCCGGCGCTGGTGCCGGTGGTTCTGATCCGCCGCGAGAAGGGTCGGGGTTATGACCTGCTGATCCAACCGGCGTTGGAAAATTATCCTATCGGCGATGAAATTGCCGCAGCGGCTTACATGAATAAAGTGGTGGAAAAAGAGATCATGCGCGCTCCTGAGCAATACATGTGGCTGCATCGTCGCTTTAAAACCCGGCCGGCCGGCGCACCGTCGCTGTACTGAGCAAAAAAATATTCATCAGCCCGGCCAATGCCGGGCTTTTTTGTGCGCCGGATTTAAAAAACTGCGGATGAGCGCCGATCTTTGCTGTAACCTCCTTTTTTACCCGCACAGGAAAAGGAAATGATGAAAGCTCAAGTCCGTATTGCTCTGGTCGGTGACTACCAACCCCAGGCCGTTTCTCACCAGGCCATCCCCATCGCTCTCCAACTCACCGCCAAACACCTTAACGTCGATATTCAATCCCACTGGCTGCCCACAGAAAGCATTACCGACACGTCGGTCCTGCAACGCTATGATGCCATCTGGGTGGTGCCTGGCAGCCCGTACAATCATGACGACGGTGCCTTTCTGGCTATCCGCCATGCGCGCGAGCAAAACGTTCCCTTCCTCGGATCTTGCGGTGGTTTCCAATATGCGATCGTAGAGTACGCCCGTAACGTGATGGGTTGGCACGATGCCGGGCATGCGGAAACCGACAACGGGGGTCGGTTGGTGATCGCCCCCCTGAGCTGTTCGCTGGTCGAAAAAAGCGGTGCCATTATTTTCCAACCCAATACGCTGGCAGCCCGTGTCTACGGCAAGCTGGAAACGAGTGAAGGCTACCATTGCAACTTCGGCGTCAACCCGGAATTTGTCGCCGATCTGCAACGACACCCGCTGATAATCAGCGGCCACGACAGTGAAGGTGATGTTCGCTCGGTAGAGCTACCGGGACACCGTTTTTACGCCGCCACGCTGTTTCAGTCCGAACGTGCGGCATTGCGGAACGAGCTTTCGCCACTGGTGGTGGAACTGATCAGGACCGCGGCAACGGCCTGATACCTCCAGATTCGACAATAAGAAGGATCATGCCACAGTGATCCTCCTTCTGAGTTGATAATCGCAGGCTCACCACATCAGTTGCCCTATCAGTGGGGCGGCAATCACCGTGATAATCCCTGCCAGCATCATCACCAGGCTGGATACTACGCCTTCTTCCTGCCCCATCTCATAGGCTTTCGCGGTACCGGCGCCGTGCGACGAGGCCCCCAGCCCGGCCCCTTTCGCCAGGCTGCTGCGCACGGACAGACGCAGAAACAGGATGTCGCCCACCGCCATACCGAACACTCCGGTGATCACCACAAACAGCGCCACCAAATCCGGCTGGCCGCCCATCTGCCTGGCGGCTTCCAGCGCAAACGGCGTGGTGATGGAGCGCACCGCCAGGCTGCGTTGCACTTCTTCCGGTAACGTCAGCAGGCGCGCCAGCCACACCGAACTGTAAACCGCCACGCACACCGCCGTCAGCACCCCGGCGCTTAGCGACAACCAATGGCGGCGTATGATATGCAAATTCTCATACACCGGCACCGCGAAGGCGATGGTGGCCGGCCCCAGCAGCCACAGCAGCCAGTGCGTTTCACCGATGTAGTCCTGGTAGGAGATGTGGGTCACCACCAGCAGCAGCACCAGGATCATCGGCGTCAGCACCAGCGGCATCAGCAACAGGGAACGACGGCGTCGGTAAAGTTTTTTATTGGCGAAGTACAGCGCCAGGGTCGCCAGAAAGCAGGCGAGGCTAAGGATAAAATCATTCATCGCGTTGTTTGCGCCGTTGCAGCCAGACTTCCAGTCGATAAACACGATCGACCACCAATCCGGTCATGCCCAGCGTCAGCATGGTACTGATGGCAATCACCAGAAAAATCTTCCACCCTTCCACCATTAACAGCTGGGCATAGTTCACCACGGCCACCACCGCCGGGACAAAAAACAGCAGCATCTCGGCCAGCAACCAGCGCGAACCGGCCTTGACCCAGTTCAGCGGCAGAATGCGCAGCAGGATCAGCGCCAACAACATCAACATGCCGACAATGTTGGCGGGCAGCGGCAAATGGAACTGCTGCACCAGCCGGTCGGCAATCAAAAACAGCACCGCATATAAAGCAACCTGGATCGGCACCTGCAGCCGGGTCAACACCGAGGGAGCAACTTGGCGGAACGCCAGTAACATGGGGAAAGGCCTTAAGCAAAAAATTCACGGTTTACAGTATACGCAGCCAGGAAACCTCGCCTGAAATGAATTAAAATTATCGACATCATGCCATCAGGGAATAGTTTCCCGACGGTACTTCCCCCAGGAGAATCCAACGTGGATGTCCGCACCCTGCGCTACTTCGTGGAAGTGGTGCGCCAGCAAAGCTTTACCCGCGCGGCGGAGAAACTGTTCGTCACCCAGCCGACCATCAGCAAGATGCTGCGCCATTTGGAAGAAGAGCTGGAATGCACGCTGCTGATCCGCGAAGGCCGCAAACTGCACCTGACCGACAGCGGGCAAGCGGTATATCAACGTGGGCTGGCGATCATCGATGAGTTCCGCCAGTTGGAGGCGGAGCTGGAAGACATCAGCTCGGTCAAAAAAGGCGTGCTGCGGCTGGGTATTCCACCCATGGTCGGGCGGCAGATTGCCGATCTGATCCGTCAATTCCGCCAAACCTACCCTGGCATCGAGCTGAAAATCTCCGAGCTGGGCGGGCTGTCGGTGGAGCAGGCGGTGATGTCCGGCGAGCTGGATCTGGCGATGACCATACTGCCGGTCGATTCGGATCAGCCGCTGACCTTCCTGCCGTTACTCGTCCACCCCATGTGCGTGGTTGCGCCGCGTACGCCACACTGGCTTAACCGCACCAGCATCAATATCACCGAGTTGGCCGACTGGCCGATCCTGCTTTATAACGAGGACTTCGCGCTGTACAAAATGCTGATGAAAGCGTTCCGTCAGGCCGGGTTTGAGCCGCAGATAGCAGTGCGCAGCGGACAGTGGGATTTCCTGGCTTCGATGGTGCAGGCAGGGGTCGGTATCGCCACCCTGCCGGAGCCGGTCTGCCAATGGCTGGATAAGGAAAACCTGATCTGGCTGCCGCTGGAACCGCGTATGGAATGGAAAGTCGGGTTGATCTGGCGGCAGGGCAGCTACCTGTCGCACAGTGCACAGGCCTGGATAGCCTGTTGCCGCGACTACTGGCCGGCAGCCAGTAGCTATAAATAATCAGGGCCGCATTTGCGGCCCCGTGGGTATTATCCTTCTCGCTCTATCAACAGCGCTTCCAGCAGGTCGAGATCGTGCAGGAGCTTTTGCAGCGTCTCGTTGCTGATTTTCTGCGTGGCGCGCAGGTGATATAGCTCGCCGCGCTCGGCGCGCAGCGCAGTCAGGCGGAAACGACGCTCGAGGTTTTCCAGCATCAGCGCATTTTCGATATCGTCTTTGGTGGTGATGCGCCGCCGTAACGTCCCCACCACCCGCGAACTGATCTCTTTCAGCACCTGCGGATCGAGGTTTTCCTCGGTATCCACCGCCAATCGCTCTTCCATCTTGTTGATGCTTTCGATCGCCACTTCGGCTGCCATGGCGATTGCCATCCGCTCTTCGCTCTTGCTGACGCTCTTATCCGCCACCTGAACGCCACGCAGCAACAGCGGCAGCGCCAGTACCCCGGCAATCAACGAAAGCAGGATCACCCCAGCGGCGATAAACACCAGTTGGTAACGCGCAGGGAAGGCGGTGCCATCACTCAGCAACAGCGGAATTGACAGCACACCGGCCAGCGTAATCGCCCCTCGCACCCCGGCAAACGACGCTACCCACAGCTCGCGGGTGGTGTATTCACCGAACTGCAACGGCCGCTTTTTCATAAAGCGACGGCTGGCGTTTTTCATCAGCCACAGCCAGGTAAAACGCAATACCAGCAGCGCCGCGTAGATAATCGCCACGTCGGCAAACAGGTACCAGGTCTGAATGGTCGGATCCAGCTCCGCCTGCAGGATAGAGGTTTCCAGGATCCCCGGCAGCTGCAGGCCCAACATGATGAACACCATGCCGTTGAACACAAACTCCAGCATCGCCCAGACGCTGTTGGCGCGCAGGCGCATCGCCAGCGGCGCGTTACGGATCACGCCGGACTGGCTGATGGTCATCCCCGCCGCTACCGCAGCCAGGATCCCGGAGACGCCAATGTGTTCGGCAATCAGGTAAGAGGCAAAAGGCAGCAGCAGCAGGAAGACGATCTGCGTCGCCGGGTCATCACCACTCCAGCGGCTCATGATCCGCAAAGATTTACTGTAGAGCCAGGTGACCGCTACGCCGGCCAGCAGGCCGCCGATCGCCACCTTGAGAAACTCGAGTGTCGCGCCGCCCACGGTAAACACCATGGTGCCCATCGCCACCGCAATAGCGAATTTGAGTGAAACCAGGCCGGACGCATCGTTCATCAGCGCCTCGCCTTCCAGCACACCCATGATCGGCTTCGGAATACGCCCTTTGCCGACGATGCCGGACAGCGCCACGGCATCCGTTGGCGACAGCACCGCCGCCAGCGCAAACGCCGCCACCAGAGGAATGCCCGGCACCATGGCGTAAATCAGATAACCGACGCCGACCACGGTGATCAGCACCAATACCAGCGCCAGGCCAAGAATTTCGCGACCGTGGTGCAAAAACTCCCGCGTCGGGGTTTTCCAGCCATCGGCAAACAGCAGCGGCGGGATAAACAGCACCAGGAACAGTTCAGGGTCAAAGTCGACGTGCAGCCCGAAATGCGGCCAGGCCAACAGGGCCCCGATACCGATTTGCATTAACGGCAGCGGCACCTGGAACGGCAACATGCGCGTCACCACCCCGG
The DNA here is from genome assembly GCF_027594825.1 of Serratia liquefaciens. Taxonomy (NCBI): domain Bacteria; kingdom Pseudomonadati; phylum Pseudomonadota; class Gammaproteobacteria; order Enterobacterales; family Yersiniaceae; genus Serratia; species Serratia liquefaciens. The sequence goes on from NZ_CP088930.1 coordinate 2,399,051, forward strand.
ACAGGGAGACCACCAGGATTAAAATGAGGATTGTAAAAAAGATTTCCATGCTTTCCTTAGACTCTTGGGTTCAGACTACATCTCTGATGTATACCCGATAGTAGATCACTTTTTTTACGGCGGTTAAAGCTTGTTGTGCCTTTCAAAATGCAGCATCGGCAGAAGGAGATTTATCTGAATCAGAAGTGGGGACAAACATCCCCCGCCGGAACGACGGGGGAAACGACATAGCGGTTAGATTGCCCAGCCGCCGGCATAGAATGCCACCAGCGCCACGGCGATCAGCACGGTGCCGATATTCAAACGACGCCATTCGCCTGAGAAGACACGGCCAATCACCAATGAGCTGAAGCCCAGCATGATACCGGTGACGATATTGCAGGTCAGCACGATAAACACGGCGCACAGCAGGCCGGACATGGCATCGACAAAATCATTGAAGTCCAGTTTGGTGACGTTGCTCAGCATCAACAGGCCGACGTACATCAGCGCCGGGGCGGTCGCGTAAACCGGCACCAGATAAGACAATGGCGACAGGAACAGGATCAGCAAGAACAGCAGGCCGACCACGGTCGCGGTCAGGCCGGTTTTGCCGCCCGCTGCCGTACCCGCTGCGGATTCGATATACACCGCCGCCGGGGCCGCGCCGACCAAACCAGAGAAAATGCTGCTCAGAGAGTCCGAAGTCAGCGCTTTGCCGCCGTTGATGATTTGCCCGTCTTTATCCAGCAGGTTGGCCTGGCCGGCCACCGCACGGATGGTACCGGTGGCGTCAAACACCGCGGTCATCACCAGCGCCAGCACGCTCGGCAATACCACCGGCTGCAATGCGCCCATGATATCCAGGCTGAAAATCAACGAGTTGCCGTTGGCATCCGCCAGGCTTGGCATCGCGAAGAGGCCCTGGTATTTCACCGCCGGGTCAAACACCAGCCCCACCACCGAAATGGTGATGATCACCAGCAGAATACCGCCGGGAACGCGCAGTTTTTCCAGCCCGAAAATCACCGCCAACCCGAGCAGCGTCATCACGACCGGGAACGAAGTGAATGCGCCCAGGGCCACCGGCAGGCCGTCCAGCGGGTTTTTCACCACCAGACCAACGCCGTTAGCCGCGATCAGCAACAGGAACAGGCCGATACCGATGCCGGTGCCATGGGCGACGCCCATCGGTAAATTGCGCAGGATCCAGGCGCGAATGCCGGTTACCGAAATAATGGTAAAGAGCACGCCCATCAGGAATACCGCCCCCAACGCCACCGGAATGCTGATGTGTTGGCCCAGCACCAGACTGAACGCCGTGAAGGCGGTCAGTGAAATCGCACAGCCGATGGCCATCGGCAAATTGGCCCATAACCCCATCAGCAACGAACCGAGGCCCGCCACCAGGCAGGTGGCGACAAACACCGCCGTGGGCGGGAAGCCGGCTTTGCCCAGCATGCTCGGCACCACGATCACCGAGTACACCATCGCCAGGAAGGTGGTTAACCCCGCCACCACTTCCTGACGCACGGTGCTGCCACGCGCAGAAATATTAAAATAGCCATCAAGCCCGCCTTTTGGTTTAACGGCGTTATTCGCTTGAGAATTCGACATGTTGCTGTCCCCTGTGTTTCATTGCCAGCCCGTTTAAAGAGGCTTGTTATTCCGCCCACGCATGTTCATTAGGGTAACGTTTGCTTTTCTGCCCCTTGCTCACGTCGCCAACCGGCGTCGCATAAAAGGCAAACGTTTAACTCACAGTGAATGGTGCGGGTAATTTATGGTGGTTTATTCAAGGCAAACGATTATCCAGCCTTCCATACCGTCTGATCAACCAAAGATCGCGCCAATTTATGCAGAAAAGCACTGGGATCAATCATTATCGAAAACACGGTATTTGTCTCATAGGTAAATCCGATGGGAACGCCCCCCTTTCGGAGGGCAAAAGCGGGCTACTGAGCCTGTGCCGCCTTTTCATCCATGTACATCAGTTCCCAGATGTGTCCGTCCAGATCCTGAAAACCGTGCCCGTACATAAAGCCATAATCTTGCGGCTGGTTATAGGTGTTGCCGCCGGCGGCAATCGCCTTGCGCACCAGGTCGTCAACCGCCGCCCGGTTAGGCTGCGACAGGCATATCAGCACTTCGGTCGCCTTTCTGGCATCGCCGATCGGGTTAGGGGTGAACATTTTGAATTTGTCGTGGGTTAACAGCATCACATAGATGCTGTCGCTGACCACCATGCAGGCGGCGGTATCATCGGTGAACTGCGGATTAAAGCTGAAGCCCAGCCGGGTGAAGAATTCAATGGAAACGGGCAGATCGCCCACCGGCAGGTTAACAAAGATTTGCGTAGCCATGGGCTACCTCCGACGAAGAGTGACCTCATCGAGTATAGCCCACTCGCTCATTTCAGCAGGTCATAAGGCCCACCCTGCTCCAGTGCCCGCTGGTAGGCCGGGCGCGTATGGATACGCTGTAGGTAGCCACGCAGCTTCGGGCAGCCGTCCAGTGCGCCACGCGCCGCCATCGCCTCCAGCGGGAAACTCATCTGGATGTCCGCCGCGCTGAATTCATTACCGACAAACCAGGTGCTTTTCTCCAGGTGTTGCTCAAGATAGTCGCAGTGCGGAGCGATCTGTTTATCCAGATACTCCCGCTGTACGCCTTTGCCAATGGCCCCCGCCACCGGCCGCAATAGCCAGGGAATCGGCGGCTGCCCCAGGCGGCTAAACACCAGCTTCATCAACAACAGCGGCATCAACGACCCTTCGGCATAATGCAGCCAGTAACGGTACTGCTGACGAGCGTGATAATCGGTGGGGATAAACTGCCCCTGGGCATCGTAGGCTTCCTGCAGATATTCAATAATGGCGCCGGACTCCGCCAGCGTCAGATCGCCATCGACAATCACTGGCGACTTGCCGAGCGGATGGATTTTTTTCAACTCCGGTGGCGCCAGCATGGTTTGCGGATCGCGCTGATAACGCTGCACCTGGTACGGCACACCCAATTCTTCCAAAAACCACAGGATACGCTGCGATCGCGAGTTATTTAGATGGTGCACGATAATCATGGGGCTTCTCCACTCTGTTGCCATACCCGTTATATGCCGAGGCTTCTGGTTAAAGGGTAGTGGTGAATTATCCCGCCTGCCAGCAAGGCCATCTGCCGCTCAAATTTAAATCAATAAATTTGACAGAGATACTCAAAACTCTCCGATTTTCTCTTTGGGTACGACGGCCTATTATCTAACACATCGAGAGACAACAGCCTCTCACCTAAAAAATACCCTGAGGATTGAATCATGAAAAACATCAAATTTTTTGCTACCGCTCTGCTGCTAACCACCGCTTCTTTCGCCAGCGTTGCCGCTGACCAACCTGCTAACCAGCCTGCGGCCGGGGCCCAGAAAATCGGTGTGGTGTCCGTGAGCGGCGCTTCTAACCTGAGCACGCTGGAAAATGAACTGGCCAGCAAAGCCGCTGCATCAGGTGCCAGCTCTTACCGCATCATCTCCGCCGGTGGCCAGAACAAACTGTACGGCACCGCAGAAATCTTCAACTGATCGTCAGACAGTAAACTGATGGAAGAATGAAGCCCCGTAAGGGGCTTTTCTTGTTTCTAGCGGGCATCAAATCGCGTCGCCAGCTTCTGCAGACGAAACTGCTCGGCCATGTAATCGACAAACACCCGGGTTTTGGTCGGCAGAAACTTGGTGGTCGGAAAGTACAGGTACACACTGCCGCGATCGACATACCAACCTGGTAAAACCCGCACCAGCCGGCCGCTTTCCAGATAAGGCAAGGCATTCGGCATGGCGATCAGCGCAATACCCAATCCCAGTTCTGCGGCCTGCGCTGCGGCATCCGGTTCGTTTACCGTCATTTTGATTTCCATCGACGGCGCTCGCTGCTCATTCTCCGCATTGCGCAGCGGCAAATTGCGGATCCGCCCGGTTTGCGGTGAGCGGATAAAAATGCCCGCATGGTTCATCAACTGTTCCGGCTGCTGGATGGCTGTGTTGCGCTGCAGATAGGCTGCAGAAGCCACCAGGACGCCGTGGGCTGGAGCCAGTTCACGTGCAATCATGCCCTGCGCCAATTCGATACCGCCCCCCATAGCGGCATCAAAATGCTCACCAATCAGGTCCACTTTGCGGTTGTCGAAATGCCAGTCGGGGACAATTGCCGGGTAACGCGCCAGAAAGTCGGGCAGCATAGGCATGACAAAATGCAGGCCGAACGCCGTCCCCATGCTGACCTTCAGCGTGCCGGCCGCCACGCCGCCGCTGCTGCTTACCCCCTTTAATGCGCACTGGATCGACAACAAGCCGCCGCTGACCTCCTGCAAAAAACGTTCGCCCTCTTCGGTCAGGATCAATTTGCGCGTATTGCGCTGGAAAAGCCTTACCCCGACGATCGTCTCCAGCTTGGTCACGTTCTTCCCGACGGCCGCAGAGCTGATGCCCAGCTTGCGTCCGGCCGCGGAAAAGCTGCCGTTCTCTGCACTGCTGACAAAACATTCCAGATGGCCCAGCATGGTTTCCCCTGTTGATTTCAAACCTATGGTTTAAGCTGATTATAGCTCTTTGTGGCTAGTGGCCGCCGTGCATTTCCCAGATACTGGTCCGGTAGATTTATTAACCTCCCCCTACTCTGGAGAAACACCATGACAACAACACGTCCTCTGCAAAACAAAGTCGCCTTCATTCAGGGCGGCTCACGCGGCATTGGCGCCGCCATCGTCAAACGTCTGGCGCGTGAAGGTGCGGCAGTGGCCTTCACCTACGTGGCCTCCGCCGACAGAGCAGACGCGGTGGTGAGCGAAATCACCGCTTCCGGAGGCAAAGCGCTCGCCATCAAGGCTGACAGCGCCGATGCTGCGGCGGTGCAGCAGGCCGTTCGCCAGGCAGTGAATAGCTTCGGTAATCTGGATATTCTGGTTAATAACGCCGGCGTGTTCACACTGGGCAGCACCGAAGAGTTAGCGCTGGCGGATCTGGATCGCATGTTGGCCGTTAACGTGCGCAGCGTATTTGTCGCCAGCCAGGAAGCCGCGCACCATATGAATGACGGCGGTCGCATCATCCATATCGGCAGCACTAACGCCGAACGCGTGCCCTTTGGCGGCGCCGCGGTGTACTCAATGAGCAAATCAGCCTTGGTGGGCCTGACCAAAGGCATGGCGCGCGATCTCGGCCCGCGCGGCATCACCGTCAACAACGTGCAGCCTGGTCCGGTAGATACCGAAATGAATCCGGATGAAGGGGATTTCGCTGAACAATTGAAACAGCTGATGGCCGTAGGCCGCTACGGCAAGGATGAAGAGATCGCCAGCTTTGTTGCTTACCTCGCCGGGCCGGAAGCGGGCTATATCACCGGCGCCAGCCTAAGCATCGACGGCGGCTTTTCGGCTTAAGATCCCCATTCATGTTCATACCGTCGACACGTCATCAATACGTGTCGATTTTTTTTAATTTTATCGACATGTAATGTTTGCGTGTTTAAAACGTCGACATATTACTGCTTGCATGTCGAACAAAATGAGAAAAATGAACATGACATGGCAATCAGATCAGCCTTTCAACACAATGCCTTTACTCCCACCCTCGACTGACTGCATTGAATCTGTTGCGATTTTGAAAGCGTGTATCCCTGCCAGAGCTGCGTTGGCTGAACTGAAACAGGCAGGTGAATTACTGCCAAACCAAAGTTTACTGATCAATCTATTACCGTTTTTGGAAGCAAAAGATAGCTCAGAGATAGAGAACATAGTCACCACATCAGACAAGCTGTTCCAGTATTCTCAAGATGACAGTATGGCCGATCCCGCAACTAAAGAGGCTTTGCGTTATCGCACCGCTCTTTATGAAGGGTTTGTACATTTAGCCCCGAGGCCACTGTGTACCAACACAGCCATAGAAATTTGCAGTCAATTAAAAGCCATCAAAATGGAGATACGCAAAATACCTGGGACAACACTGAGTCATCAAAATACGAGGGAAATTATCTACCCCCCCAGTAGGTGAAGGGAAAATCCGTGATTTATTAAGAAACTGGGAGCAATTCCTTCATGACGAAGACGAACTTGATCCGCTAATAAAAATGGCCGTTGCACACTATCAATTTGAGGCCATACACCCTTTCATCGACGGCAATGGGCGAACCGGGCGCATCCTTAATATTCTCTATCTGATAGAACAGAAACTTCTCACGCTGCCTATCCTCTATTTAAGTCGCTATATCGTTCAGCACAAAAATGAGTATTACCGCTCACAGATGCAGGTCACCCTCGCCGGGAATTGGAAAGATTGGATTATTTACATGCTGACCGCAGTAGAACAAACGGCTCAATGGACAACAGCGAAAATCGCTGCCGTCAGATCTCTCATTGGACATACCAATGAATACATCCAGCTTCGCCTGCCGAAAATTTACAGCCATCAACTGGTACATATCATCTTTGAGCAACCTTACTGCCGAATTACTAACCTGGTAGATGGCGGTGTCGCCAAGCGCCAAACTGCCTCAGAATACCTAAAAAAACTCTGTGAGATCGGTGTATTAAGGGAAATACAGGCTGGAAAAGAAAAGCTTTTTGTTCATCCTAAGCTGACAGTCCTCATGTCGCATGACAGCAATCAGTTTGATCATTATTGAAAAGCAAAAAGCCCCTTTCGGGGCTTTTTTTTGGCTTCAGACAACCGGATATCAGAAAGGAATATCGTCGTCGAAGTCCATTGGCGGTTCATTGCTGCTGGCAGCCGGTGCGCTGTTCTGCGCCGGGCGCGCCTGCTGGCCACCGCTGAACTGGTTGCCGCCTTGTGGCTGCTGAGGCTGACCCCAACCGCCCTGGCCGCCGGAAGCCTGACCACCGCCTGCCGGTGCGCCACCGCCTTGACGGCCGCCCAGCATCTGCATGGTGCCGCCAACGTTAACCACCACTTCGGTGGTGTATTTTTCTACGCCGGCCTGATCGGTCCATTTGCGAGTCTGCAGCGCGCCCTCGATGTACACCTGGGAACCTTTACGCAGATATTCGCCTGCCACTTCAGCCAGCTTGCCGAACAGCACAACGCGGTGCCACTCGGTCTTTTCTTTCTGCTCGCCAGTCGCCTTGTCACGCCAGCTTTCGGAGGTTGCCAGGGTAATGTTGGCCACTGCACCGCCATTCGGCATGTAACGGACTTCTGGGTCTTGGCCCAGATTCCCGACCAGAATTACTTTGTTTACGCCTCTGCTGGCCATGAGAACTCTCCTGATGATTGATTTTTACACAGTATAAACGAGTAAGTTTAACACGCTCAGCCTGAAACGACACCCGTGTTGATTACTGCGTGCTGTATTCCGGAATTGTCCTTTCGATCGACCTGTTTGCATTCATGTACTGGATATTCATTCAGGTTTTTTTGTGTCATAATTATGCGTTTCGTACTGGCTGTGCCGGTTTTTTGCGCGTTCGATCACATAATCGTGCGTAAATCACCCAGACAGGCGCGGTGTATCATCAAGACGGGAAGTGTAAATGGACAATATCGAAGTTCGTGGTGCTCGAACCCATAATCTCAAAAACATCAACCTGATTATCCCGCGTGACAAGCTGATCGTCGTCACCGGTCTGTCCGGTTCAGGCAAGTCCTCGCTGGCCTTTGATACCCTGTATGCCGAAGGGCAGCGTCGCTACGTCGAATCGCTCTCCGCCTATGCACGCCAGTTCCTTTCGCTGATGGAAAAACCGGACGTCGACCACATTGAAGGTCTGTCACCGGCGATCTCCATCGAGCAGAAATCAACCTCGCACAACCCGCGATCCACGGTCGGCACCATCACCGAGATCCACGATTACCTGCGTCTGCTGTTTGCCCGCGTCGGCGAACCGCGTTGCCCGGATCACCATGTCGAACTGGCGGCGCAGACCGTCAGCCAGATGGTGGACAACGTGCTCAGCCAGCCGGAAGGCAAGCGCCTGATGCTGCTGGCCCCGGTGGTAAAAGACCGCAAGGGCGAGCACACCAAAACGCTGGAAAACCTCGCGAGCCAGGGCTATATCCGTGCGCGTATCGACGGTGAAGTGTGCGATCTTTCCGATCCCCCGAAGCTGGAGTTGCAGAAAAAGCACACCATCGAAGTGGTGGTCGATCGCTTTAAAGTGCGTGATGATCTGTCGCAGCGTCTGGCGGAATCCTTCGAGACCGCGCTGGAGCTGTCCGGCGGCACCGCCGTTGTGGCCGATATGGACGACGAAAAAGCGGATGAGCTGCTGTTCTCCGCCAACTTCGCCTGCCCTATCTGCGGCTACAGCATGCGCGAACTGGAACCGCGCCTGTTTTCGTTCAACAACCCGGCCGGCGCCTGCCCGACGTGCGATGGTCTGGGCGTACAGCAGTTCTTCGATCCGGAACGCGTAGTGCAGAACCCCGAGCTTTCGCTGGCCGGCGGTGCCATTCGCGGTTGGGATCGTCGCAACTTCTACTACTTCCAGATGCTGCGCTCGCTGGCAGAGCATTACGCGTTTGACGTTGAAGCGCCGTTCAACAGCCTGGACGCCAACGTGCAGAAAGCGGTGCTCAGCGGCTCCGGCAAAGAATCGATCGAATTCAAATACATCAACGATCGCGGTGACACCACCGTGCGCCGCCATCCGTTCGAAGGCGTGCTGCACAACATGGAGCGCCGTTATAAAGAAACCGAATCCAGTGCGGTGCGCGAAGAGCTGGCGAAGTTTATCAGCAACCGCCCTTGCGCCTCGTGCCACGGCACCCGTCTGCGCGAAGAAGCACGAAACGTGTTCGTTGAAGACACTACGCTGCCGGAAATTTCCGATCTGAGCATCGGCCATGCGATGACCTTCTTCCAGAACATGAAACTCAGCGGGCAGCGCGCCAAGATCGCCGAGAAAGTGCTGAAAGAGATTGGCGATCGCCTGAAGTTCCTGGTGAACGTCGGCCTGAACTACCTGTCGCTGTCGCGTTCGGCGGAAACCCTCTCCGGCGGTGAAGCGCAGCGTATTCGTTTAGCCAGCCAGATTGGTGCCGGCCTGGTGGGCGTGATGTACGTGCTGGATGAGCCGTCAATCGGCCTGCATCAGCGCGACAACGAACGCCTGCTGGAAACCCTGATCCATCTGCGTAACCTCGGCAATACGGTCATCGTCGTGGAGCATGACGAAGACGCCATCCGCGCCGCCGACCATGTGATCGATATCGGTCCCGGTGCCGGCGTGCACGGCGGTCAGGTAGTGGCGGAAGGCACCGTCGAAGACATCATGGCGCAGCCTGAGTCCTTGACCGGCCAGTTCCTCAGCGGCAAACGCGAGATTGCCATTCCGGAGCAACGCGTACCGGCCGATCCGACCAAGGTACTGAAACTGAGCGGTGCTCGCGGTAACAACCTGAAGGACGTGACGCTGACGCTGCCGGTGGGGTTGTTTACCTGCATTACCGGGGTATCCGGCTCCGGCAAATCCACGCTGATCAACGACACGCTGTTCCCGATCGCCCAGCGCCAGCTCAACGGTGCCACTATCGCCGAACCGGCGCCGTTCCGTGAAGTGACCGGTCTGGAACATTTCGACAAGGTGATCGACATCGATCAAAGCCCGATCGGTCGTACCCCACGTTCCAACCCGGCAACTTACACCGGCATCTTCACTCCGGTGCGTGAGCTGTTCGCCGGCGTGCCGGAATCACGCAGTCGCGGTTACAACCCCGGCCGCTTCAGCTTTAACGTCAAGGGCGGCCGCTGCGAAGCCTGCCAGGGCGACGGTGTGATCAAGGTGGAAATGCACTTCCTGCCGGACATCTATGTGCCGTGCGACCAGTGCAAGGGCAAACGCTATAACCGCGAAACGCTGGAAGTGAAGTACAAAGGCAAAAGCATCCACGAAGTGCTGGAGATGACCATCGAAGAGGCACGTGATTTCTTCGACGCGGTACCGGCATTGGCGCGTAAGCTGCAAACCTTGATTGAAGTCGGCCTGTCGTACATCCGTCTCGGCCAGTCGGCAACCACGCTGTCCGGCGGTGAGGCGCAGCGCGTCAAGCTGGCTCGCGAGCTGTCAAAACGCGGCACCGGTCAAACGCTGTACATCCTGGATGAGCCGACCACCGGGCTGCACTTCGCCGATATTCAGCAACTGCTGGCGGTACTGCATCAGCTGCGCGATCAGGGCAATACCATCGTGGTAATTGAGCACAACCTGGACGTGATTAAAACCGCGGACTGGATTGTCGACCTGGGGCCGGAAGGCGGCAGCGGCGGCGGTGAGATCCTTGTTGCCGGCACGCCGGAAACCGTGGCTAACTGCGAAACGTCGCATACCGCACGCTTTCTTAAGCCGTTACTGAAGAAGAAATAATCCCCTGCCAGGCGGGCCGTTCCTGTAGCGGCCCGCACGCTTATCCGTTTCGGTCAAATTGAACAGAAACAGGCAAGATTTAGACATTTTCAGGCATTTCCCTCCCCGCTCCCAACTTTTATCATCAATGTTCCCTCTGTGGCACTTTGCCGTACTCAGGCCACGTCCACCGGCACCCTGCTGCCGGAAGCCGTTCCCCCCATACACTGATGACTGGAGTTACCATGAACATTACGCACGCCTATGCCGCGCATGACGCCAAATCAGCGTTAGTTCCTTTTGATTACACGCCGCGCACCTTGCGCGACCACGATGTGCAAATCAAGGTTCTGTTCTGTGGCGTCTGCCATTCGGATTTGCACCAGGCCCGCAACGAATGGAGCAACACCCTTTTTCCGGTGGTACCCGGCCACGAAATTGTGGGGCGTGTGAGCGCCGTCGGCAACCATGTGTCACGCTATCAGGTCGGCGATTTGGTCGGCGTGGGCTGCATGGTGGACTCCTGCCGCAGCTGTCCGAGCTGCGACGAGGGTCTGGAGCAATATTGTGAAAATGGGTTTACCGGCACCTATAACGGTGAGGATCGACAAACCGGCGCCACCACCTATGGCGGCTACTCCACCGATATGGTGGTAGATCAGGACTTTGTTTTGCGCGTACCGGAAAACCTCGATCCTGCCGGTGTCGCCCCCTTGCTGTGCGCCGGTATCACCACCTATTCCCCGCTGCGTCAATGGGGTGCCGGTCCGGGTAAAAAGGTGGGCATCGTCGGTCTCGGCGGGCTGGGGCACATGGGCGTTAAACTGGCTCGGGCGATGGGAGCGCATGTGGTGCTGTTCACGACTTCAGCGTCCAAAGTCGAAGATGCCAAACGCCTTGGCGCTCACGAAGTGGTGATCTCACGCAATCCAGAAGAGATGGCGCAGCACACCAACAGTTTCGATTTTATTCTTAACACGGTGGCGGCCCAGCACGACTTGAACCCGTTCCTCAATCTGCTGCGCCGTGACGGCACCCTGACGCTGGTTGGCGCACCGGAGCACGACCATCCGTCACCGCAGGTGTTCAACCTGATCATGAAGCGTCGCCGCATCGCCGGTTCACTGATTGGCGGCATTGCAGAAACCCAGGAGATGCTGGATTTCTGCGGTCAACACGGCATTACCTCGGATATCGAACTGATCCCGATGCAGCAGATCAATGAAGCCTTCGAGCGGATGCTGAAAAGCGACGTGAAATATCGCTTCGTGGTGGATATCGACTCTTTGCGAGCCTAAGCATCTCGGGCGCCCGCAGCGGCGCCCAATTTTCTTACAACTGCTTTATCACTCGCGCCGGATTGCCGCCAACCACGCAGTTAGCGGGCACATCCTTGGTCACCACCGCACCGGAGGCCACCACCACGTTATCCCCCAGCGTCACGCCGGGATTAATCACCGCACGGCCGCCAATCCACACATTATTGCCAATGCGCACCGGTTTGCCGAACTCCGCCCCGCCCACGCGGGTTTCCGCATCCAGCGGATGGGTGGCGGTATAAATATGCACTCCCGGCGCCAGCAGGCAGTTATCGCCGATATGCACTTCGCATACGTCGAGGATCACGCAGTCAAAATTGGCGTAGAAATTCTTCCCCAGATAGATGTTGTAGCCGTAATCACAGCGAAACGTCGGTTCGATGGTGCCCCCCTGATACTGGCCCAACAGCTCTGCCAATCCCTGTTTACGCAGGTCGCCCTCATCCGGTGACGAATGGTTGTAACGGTGGATCAATTGGCGTGCGCGCTTGCGCTCGCTGCGCAGCAGTTCGTCGCCGGCGTCATACAATTCACCGGCAATCATTTTGCGTTTTTCTTCACTCATCGCCATCTCGCGGCATCCTTTGGTGGTTCGGTTATAGATTAAAAAGCCTAGTCTTTCCTGATTAACAATAAAAAGGGAACGTTCCCAATCTCGAATCGCGATCACAGTTTGGCGGGAAAAAAGAAGAAATAAACGAAGGGCTCAGGCAGGCGCTACACCTGCCGTTTATGGCTAGGCGCGCAGCTCCTGGCGAACGTGGTCGGGTAAACCTTCCAGCACCAGCTGATAAGAGCTGTCGATCAACGTATAAAATTGCGAGTTCGGCAGGTTGCCATCGAGAAACACCGTATTCCAGTGCGCCTTGTTCAGGCCCACGCAGGGGACGATCTCCGGGTGATGCTCACGCAGGCTTTCCGCCAGCTCCGGGCTGGATTTTACCGCCAGCGCAGGTCGTCCTTGTACTTCACACACCATGGCGAACATGACGTCGCCGACCTTGATCTGGCTGGCCTGCCACTGGTTCTGGTCGCTCTGTTCCGCGCCCGGCTTCGCCATGCAGTATTCCAGCAGTGCTGTGTTATTCATTGGGTTATTCCCCCTGTAAAGTGGCCACAACCCGACGTGAACCGCCGTGGATGCGGTGCTCCCCCAGCCAAATTCCCTGCCATGTGCCCAACATCAGCCGCCCGTGACCGACAGGCAGCGTCAGCGACGTGCCCAACAGAGAGGATTTGATGTGCGCCGGCATGTCGTCCGGCCCTTCATAGTCGTGCTGATAGGGTGCGTTCTCTGGCACCTGACGCAGGAAATGCTGCTCCATGTCGGCTCGCACCGTTGGATCGCAATTCTCGTTCAGCGTCAGCGAGGCCGAGGTATGCTGCAACAACAGATGCAGCAGGCCAGTTTGCAGGCGGTGTAAGTGGGTTAGCTGGTCAGTAATCTCTTCGGTAACCAGATGAAAACCACGCGCTTTTGCGCTGAGGATTAGCGTTTGCTGATGCCACATAAGTGAGCGCCCCTCAATCAGTATATTCTCTCTCCAGTTTGCGGCAACCCTGGCGGCAAACCGACAACAAAAAAGGAGCGATATCGCTATCGCTCCCTGGCTAACGTCAGTTTACCCTAACAGCTTTTACTGCACGGCGGCAAACGCCTCGGCCACCTGATGCACGTTGTGGTGGTTCAGGCCAGCCATGCAAACGCGTCCGCTGTGGATCAGGTACACGCCAAACTCGTCACGCAGGCGATCGACCTGTGCGGCGCTAAAGCCGGTGTAGCTGAACATGCCGCGCTGGGCGAGCAGATAATCGAAGTTCCGCTGCGGCAGGGCGATTTTCAGCGCTTCCACCAGCGTCTTGCGCATCTCGAGGATGCGGGTGCGCATGGTTTCCACTTCGGCCAGCCACTGGGCTTTCAGTTGCGTGTCGTTCAGCACCTTCGCCACCACCTGCGCACCGAAGTTCGGCGGGCTGGAGTAGTTACGGCGCACAGTGGCCTTCAGTTGCCCCAACACGCGCCCGGCGGCTTCTTCGCTTTCACACACCACCGACAGGCCGCCGACGCGTTCGCCGTACAGCGAGAAAATTTTCGAGAAGGAATTGCTCACCAGGCATGGCAGACCGGCCGCGGCAATAGTGCGGATAGCGTAGGCGTCATCGGCAATGCCGCCGCCGAAGCCCTGATAAGCGATATCGAGGAACGGGATCAGTTCACGCTCGGCGATCACTTTGACCACTTCATCCCACTGAGCCTGGGTCAGGTCGGAACCGGTCGGGTTATGGCAGCACGGGTGCAGCAGCGCGATGCTGTGCTTCGGCAGCTGTTTCAACGCGTCCAGCATGGCGTCAAATTTCACGCCCAGGCTTTCGCTGTCGAAGTACGGATAGGTATTCACCTTGAACCCAGCGCCGCCAAAGATGGCAACGTGGTTTTCCCAGGTCGGATCGCTGACCCACACCTGTGAATCCGGGAAGTAACTTTTCAGGAAGTCGGCACCGACTTTCAGCGCGCCGGAACCGCCCACGGTTTGAATAGTGGCGATGCGCCCTTGTTGCAGCATCGGGTGTTCGGCACCGAACAGCAAATGTTGGATCGCCGTGCGGTAAGGCAGCAGACCTTCCATCGGCAGGTACACCGACGCCCCCTGATCCACGCTGTTCAGTTGCGCTTCTGCCGCAGCCACCGCTTTCATCTGCGGGATAATGCCCTGCTCGTCATAGTAAAGGCCGATACTCAGGTTAACCTTGTGCGCACGTGAGTCTTTTTTGAATTTTTCCATCAGCGACAGGATCGGGTCACCTGCGTAGGCATCAACATTCTGGAACACGGATTATTCTCCTGGATTATGGTGAGTAGGCACAGCGTTACGCTCCTAATATAGACGGAAAAGGCCGTTCAGTTTGAGCTTTATCTCGCAACCGGCAACAAACCATTTTCCTTGATTCGGTTGAGCACCACCGCCGTTTTGATATGCGCCACGCTTTTGTGGCGGGACAGCGTCTGGCTGATCAAATCGTCCAGCGCCGGCAGGTCCGCCACCGCAACCTTCAGCAGATAATCAGCATCGCCGGTGGTTTTGTAGGCGTCAAGAATGGCGTCCACTTCTTCCAGCATCTGGTGGAAACTGTCGATCTGCTCCTGAGCATGGTGGGTCAGACTCACTTCTATCAGGCCAACCAACCCCAGCCCGACGGCCTCCGGTGCCAGTCGCGCGTGGTAACCGCGGATCAGTTGCGCCTGTTCCAGGCTGATGCGCCGCCGCGAACACTGGGATGCAGACAGCCCCACCAGATCGCTCAGCTCCTGATTGGTCAGACGGCCATTGGCCTGTAACAGCGTCAGGATTTTCATATCAAAATCGTCAATGTTGTACATAGCCACCTGTAAACTGTGTTAATAAATGTTGACGTTACAGCCTATCAGTTTTTTGACTGTGGATACCCTTCCAGCACCGAGGTTGTGAAACGCACAGCAGCAATGCCGGACGTTTCCGCCTGCAAATGGCATAAAAAACGGGTAACTCGCGCAAGTCAGCAACAATGAGCGGTTAAATAGCGCATAAAACCACGAATGTATAATAAGGACGCCGATGAAAAGATTTCTCCCTCTCGCACTGCTGGTTGCCGCCGGGAGCGCCAGCGCACAATCGCATTTGGATAAGGTGATACAGCAGGGCACGCTGGAAGTGTGCACCACCGGCGATTACAAACCCTATACCTTCCTGAAAGAAGACGGCAGCTACGAAGGCATCGATATCGCCATGGCGGAATCGCTGGCAAAAAGCCTGGGTGCCAAGGTGAAATGGGTGAAATGGGTGAAAACCAGTTGGAAAACCCTGACGCCGGACTTTGTCGCCGGCAAGTGTGATATCGCCATGGGCGGCATTTCGGTCACGCTACAGCGGCAACGGCAGGTGTTCTTCGCCGCCCCGCTTGATACCGACGGCAAGATCCCTTTGGTGCGCTGCACCGACGTGAAAAAATACCGCACCATTGACCAGATCAATAAAGCGTCCGTGCGCCTGCTTGAGCCGGCGGGCGGAACCAACGAGGCCTTTGTCCACGCCTATCTGCCCAAGGCCAAACTGACGTTGACCCATGATAATTTGGGGATTTTCCAGCAACTGGTCGACAAGAAAGCCGATGTGATGATCACCGACGCCTCTGAGGCGCAGTATCAGCAAAAACGCTATCCGAAGCTGTGCGCGGTCAACCCGAAAAAGCCGATGCAGTATGGCGAAAAGGCTTACATGCTGCCGCGTGACGATTTGAGCTGGAAGCTGTATGTGGATCAGTGGCTGCACCTGGCCAAGGCGACCGGTGAGTATCAAAGCATTATCGATCAGTGGCTGGCAGTGAAGAAGTAACTCAATATAACAGGGGCCGCAGCCTGACGGCCCCTAATGAACCTATTCGCCGATATATTCCATCGCCACGCGCTGCGTCAGCTTGGTAATCAGTTCATAAGCGCTGATGCCAGTGCAGTCGGCGATGCGTTCAACCGGTAACTCCCTCCCCCACAGCACTACCTCATCGCCGACCTTGTCGGTCGCGTTCGGTCCCAGATCGACCGACATCATGTCCATCGACACCCGGCCGACGATCGGCACTTCACGGCCGTTGAGCCACACCGGCGTACCGGAAGGCGCGCTGCGCGGGTAACCGTCACCGTAGCCCATCGCCACCACGCCCAAGCGGGTATCACCTTCGCTGACCCAGGTGCCGCCGTAGCCTACGGACTCGCCGGCCTTGTGCTCTCGCACCGCGATCAGGTTGGACTTCAGCGTCATCGCCGGCTGCAGATCAAACTGGCTGCCGTTGGCGTCCTCCATCGGCGAGACGCCATACAGGATAATGCCTGGGCGTACCCAGTCGTTATGCGCATCCGGCCACAGCAGGGTACCACCGGAGGCGGCAATAGAACGCTGGCCCGGTTTGCCGCGGGCAAACTGTTCAAAGCACTGCATTTGTTTGAGCGTGGCATCGGAGCCCGGCTCATCGGCACGGCTGAAGTGGCTCATGATATTCACCGGCTGCACCACATTACGGCAGGCGCTCAGACGCTGATAAAACGCCTCGGCATGCTCAGGGCGGACCCCCAGACGATGCATGCCGGTATCCAGCTTCATCCACACCGGCACCGGACGCGCCAGCGTGGCCTGCTCCAGCGCTTCAAGCTGTTCGATACTGTGCACGGCGGTTTCGATGTTATTGGCCACCAGCACCGGCAGATCCTCGGCCGAGAAGAAGCCCTCGAGCATCAGGATGGGTTTGACGATGCCACCGGAGCGCAGCTTCAACGCCTCGCCAATGCGCGCCACGCCGTAGCAGTCGGCATCTTGCAGGGTGTGAGCTGTTTCCAGCAGGCCATGTCCATAAGCGTTTGCTTTCACAACGGCAATCAGGCGACTTTGCGGTGCCTGACGGCGTACCTGTTGCAGATTATGTCGCAGAGCGCGGCGGTCGATTACAGCGGTTGCCGCTTTCATTTCAATTCCTTAGCTGATTATTCGTCATCATACTGTGGCCCCGCATAGTTATCGAAGCGCGACCACTGGCCGTTAAAGGTAAGACGTACGGTACCGATTGGGCCGTTACGCTGCTTACCCAGAATAATTTCGGCAATCCCTTTCAGATCGCTGTTCTCGTGATACACCTCATCACGGTAGATGAACATGATCAGGTCGGCATCCTGCTCGATGGAGCCGGACTCACGCAGGTCGGAGTTGACCGGGCGCTTGTCGGCACGCTGCTCCAGGCTTCGGTTCAGCTGCGACAGCGCCACTACCGGTACCTGCAGCTCTTTAGCCAGGGCTTTTAACGAGCGGGAAATCTCGGCAATTTCCAACGTTCGGTTGTCGGAGAGCGACGGCACGCGCATCAACTGCAGGTAGTCGATCATGATCAGGCTGATGCCGTCATGTTCACGGAAAATACGTCTCGCACGGGAGCGCACTTCGGTTGGCGTCAGGCCAGAGGAGTCGTCAATGTACATATTGCGCTTCTCCAGCAGGATACCCATGGTGCTGGAAATTCGCGCCCAGTCCTCATCGTCCAGCTGGCCGGTACGGATACGGGTCTGGTCCACACGCGACAGCGAGGCCAGCATACGCATCATGATCTGGTTGCAGGGCATTTCCAGGCTGAAAATCAGCACGGGTTTGTCCTGCGTCATCGCGGCGTGTTCGCACAGGTTCATGGCGAAGGTGGTTTTGCCCATTGCAGGACGGGCAGCGACGATGATCAGATCCGATTTTTGCAAACCGGCGGTTTTCTTATTGAGATCCTGATAGCCGGTATCCACCCCGGTGACGCCATCGTGCGGCTGCTGATACAGCTGCTCAATACGCGCAACGGTATCTTCCAGGATACGCTCGATACCTTTTGGACCCTCATCTTTGCTGGCGCGGTTTTCCGCGATTTGGAATACCCGCGATTCGGCTAAATCGAGCAAATCTTCACTGCTGCGCCCCTGCGGATCGTAGCCGGCGTCCGCGATCTCATTGGCCACCGAGATCATCTCACGCACTACCGCACGTTCACGCACGATGTCCGCATAAGCGCCGATGTTGGCAGCGCTTGGGGTATTTTTCGATAATTCGGCCAGATAGGCGAAGCCGCCGACGGAGTCCAGTTCGCCCCGCTGCTCCAGCGATTCGGACAGGGTGATCAGATCGATAGGCCGACTCATCTCCAGCAGGCGCTGCATCTCGGTAAAGATCAGGCGGTGCGGGCGGCTGAAGAAATCATTGGAGACCACGCGTTCCGCCACGTTATCCCAGCGTTCGTTATCCAGCATCAAACCGCCCAACACTGACTGCTCAGCCTCCAGCGAATGTGGTGGCATCTTCAGCCCTTCCATCTGGCGATCGCGGGGACGTTCTCTGGCTTCGTCTGCGTTTGTTTTGTTGGTTGGTTTTTTTCCTGCCATGAAGCGTATTCTTAATCCGGTTGCGAATGAAGGATCCTGACGCGAGAGTATACGTGATTTTTATCTGTGATTCCTGCGGCATAACCGATGCAAAAAAGGTATCAATCCGCCCGTGGACAAACTGGATCGCCAATACTAAAACGCGTAGGGTGAAATCAGACACCCACACGAGGTACTGATATGGCCAAGCGCATTCAATTCTCCGCCACCGGCGGCCCCGAAGTGTTGCAATACGTTGATTTTACCCCGCTGGACCCGGCAGCCGGTGAGGTTCAGGTCGAGAACAAGGCGATCGGCATCAACTATATCGACACCTACATACGCAGCGGGTTATACCCGCCCGCCAGCCTGCCAAGCGGGTTGGGCACCGAGGCGGCCGGCGTGGTCACCAAGATCGGCGCGGGCGTCAGCGCGCTGAAGCCGGGTGACCGGGTGGTTTACGCCCAGTCATCGCTTGGTGCTTACAGCGAAGTGCACAACGTTGCGCAGGAAAAGGTGGCCATCCTGCCGCACAATCTGAGTTTCGAGCAAGGGGCAGCCTCATTCCTGAAGGGGTTGACGGTGCATTACCTGCTGCGCCAAACCCATGAAGTGCAGCCGGGTGAAGTATTCCTGTTCCATGCTGCCGCAGGCGGTGTCGGGTTGATTGCCTGCCAGTGGGCCAAAGCGCTCGGGGCGAAGCTGATCGGCAGCGTCGGTTCCGACGAAAAGGCCGAGCTGGCGAAGCGTGCCGGCGCCTGGGCCACCATCAACTACCATAAGGAAGACATCGCCCAGCGCGTCGCCGAACTGACCCAGGGCGAAAAAGTCGGCGTGGTGTATGACTCTGTGGGCCAAAGCACCTGGCAAGCCTCGCTCAATAGTCTGAAGCGACGCGGGCTAATGGTGAGCTTTGGCAACGCCTCCGGCCCGGTTACCGGTGTCGATCTGGCCTTGCTCAACCAGAAAGGCTCTTTGTATGTCACCCGCCCTTCCCTCAATGGCTACATCACCACCCGTGCGGAACTGCAATTTGCCAGCAATGAGTTGTTTTCCTTGATCGGTAGCGGTGCTATCAAGGTCGACGTGAAAGAAGAGCAGAAGTTTGCGCTGGCTGACGCGCAACGTGCGCATCAGGTGCTGGAAAGCCGTAATACCAGCGGCTCAAGCCTGCTGATCCCTGGCCGCTGAGGGGGATAAAAAGATCGGTAAAATTTGGTAGAAAATGCTGTCTGGCATCGTCAGGCTAGGGTAAAGGGAATATGATCATCTGACATTGCATGTTGAACAATAAGGAAATAGCACTGAAATGAAACTGAAAATGCTGGTTGCCGCACTGGTTTTCGCTGCAGCCACAGCGCAGGCCGCGACGCCAAACGCTGAAAAGGACGCATTGATGAAATACCCTTACTCTGCCGCCTATACGCAATGTATGAGCAAACCAGATCTCAATACGCCAAGTATGGCTGCCTGCATTGAAACAGAGTTCAACCTTTGGGATGCACGCCTGAACAAGTCCTACAAGGAAGCGCTCAAGTTTAAGGCGGCCCCAAAAGCCTGGCGTGAGGCACAGCGTAACTGGCTGAAGTTCAAAGACAGCCAATGTCTGGCTCTGGTCGCAGCGCCGCATGGTTCTGGCGATGCATTGGATGCGGGCTCATGCGAACTGAACATGACTATTGAACGCACGTTGCAGCTTGAAAGCGACAACTGGCCAAGATCTTAATATGGCTGGATTATCAGTAACAAAAAGGGCTCCGTGAGGAGCCCTTTTTGTTACTACGTTTGTAGGGGTAGAGCAGAGTCCGCCAGAGACAGTGGGTTGCTTAAGCAACGCTCGTATTGGGTCTTATTGTCTCTTGCGGTGATGAAATCGGTCGCATCGCTGCATCGGCAAACATCCTAACAGCCCCGAGGCGCAAAAAAAATCGCTAATGCGCCGCACCGGCCGTTTAAACCTCAAGCTGTGATCGCTGCCGCATTAAGAACGCATCTGTTGCTCAGTTTTCAGCGTGACCGACTGATTATTCGACAAAAAATTAATAGCGACGTATTGAAGGCTTCTGCATTGAACGGTAGATCCAAACGCCAACCACCGCCAAAATCAGCCACGGCAACAGCTTAATCACCATCGCAAACAAGCCGCCAATCAGCATGAACGCCGCGGCCACCAGCAGCGCCGCGAACACGCCCAGCAGCGAAATGCCCGTCACCATCAGCACGACGACAAAACCGACCAGAAAGAAGAGTTCCAACATGATTTTGCTCCTTCGCAAAACAAAGTATCTGCGGAGGTATTACAAGAAGCGTGCCAACAAGGCGAGAGAACTAAGTGATTGAAATTGAAAAAAAGGCACGCCACATTACGCAGCATGCCTGGTCAAAAACACTAACTGTTAGTCAGATTTTTATCTCTATTACGCCATCTCAGTGCGCGGTAAGCGAACCAGATCCAGCGCCTGCTCGACCACGCGCGCATCGGCCCCTGGCTTGTGGGCATTTGCGCTCAGGTGACGGCGCCACTGGCGAGCACCGGGCACGCCCTGGAACAACCCAAGGATATGGCGGGTGATATGGCCCAAATAGGTGCCCTTTGACAGCTCACGTTCAATGTACGGATACAGCGATTCGATAATCGCTATGCTGTCCATAACTTCGGTCTGACAGCCAAACAGTTCACTGTCGACCCGCGCCAGAATGCCCGGGTTCTGGTAGGCTTCGCGCCCCATCATCACGCCATCAAGATGCTGCAAATGCTGTTTCGCCTCTTCCAGCGTTTTCACTCCACCATTAATCGCCAGAGTGAGCGTCGGGAAATCGCGTTTTAACTGGTACACACGCGGGTAATCCAGCGGCGGCACTTCGCGGTTCTCTTTCGGACTCAGGCCCGACAGCCATGCCTTACGAGCATGAATGGTAAACATGTCGCATTCACCGCGCCCGGCAACGGTGGCGATGAAATCGCACAGAAACTCGTAGCTGTCCTGATCGTCAATACCAATGCGGGTTTTCACCGTCACCGGGATCGACACCACGTCGCGCATCGCCTTGATGCAGTCGGCAACCAGCGTTGCCTGCCCCATCAGGCAGGCACCGAACATGCCGTTTTGCACCCTATCCGACGGGCAACCGACGTTGAGGTTGATCTCGTCATAGCCGCGCTGCTCAGCCAGTTTGGCACAGTGCGCCAGCGCAGCAGGATCGCTGCCGCCCAGCTGCAGCGCCACAGGATGTTCTTCTTCGCTGTAGGCCAGATAGTCGCCCTTGCCGTGGATAATCGCGCCGGTAGTCACCATCTCGGTGTACAGCAAGGTTTCCTTGGTCAGCAGGCGGTGGAAGTAACGGCAATGACGATCGGTCCAGTCGAGCATCGGCGCGATGGAAAAACGATTGGCGGCGTATTTTGGGGCGTTATTGTCTGTCGTCATGCTGGGCTACTGGCTACCTGATTCTGTCTGGGGTTCAACGAACGGCATGCTGCCGCAAACGGCTATTATAACGACAATCGGCGGCGTTGGGAAAACCGCTGTGTCGCCCGATAAAAAAGCAGCGGCAAAAGCGAATAAAAAGAGGCGGTCAGGTGTTCTCTTTGTAAGGCCGCAGCTCTGCGTCCTTCATGATGAGGAAACAACCATGAACAGTTACGTTAAACGCCTGCTGCTGCCAGTCATTGCCGGTTCACTGCTGTTTTCCGGTTCAGCCCTGGCGATGGGCGGCGATGGCAGCGGTCAAACCACGCCAACCTGCCCCAAAGGCCAGATATACGACACGAAAACCAAAACCTGCATGGTGGATAAAAGCAGCATGGTCAGCGACAACGATCGTACGAACTATGCCTATGCGCTGGCCAAAAGTGGCCGCTATCAGGAAGCGCTGGATGTGCTGAATACCCTCAAAGATCCCAACACTGCCGTGGCGCTGAATTACCGCGGCTACGCCACCCGCAAGCTCGGCCGCACCGACGAAGGGATCGGCTACTATTTAAAATCAGTGGCGCTCGATCCGAAATACCCGAAAGTCCGCGAATACCTGGGTGAGGCTTATATGATTAAAGGCCGCCAGGATTTGGCGAAAGAGCAACTCAAGGTGATCCAATCGCTGTGCGGAACCGGTTGTGAAGAGTACCGCGATCTGGCGGCGGCTATCGATCACCACCCTGAATCGTAAAGCCCGGAGGCAAACATCAGCAGCGACGCTATCCGCAACGAAATCGGCCAATATCTCTCCCGCCTGTGGCGCTATGGCTTGGTGCTGTCCCACCGGCGGGACGTAGCCGACGATTTGGTGCAGGCCACCTGCGTGCGGGCGTTGGAACGCGCCGCACAGTTTGCCGTGGGAACGCGTATGGACCGCTGGTTATTTTCAATTCTTCACTCCATCTGGTTAAACGAGGTCCGCTCTCAGCACATCCGCCAGGGACAGGGCTTTGTCGACGTTGACGAACTGGCCGGAGCGGAAAACGGCGAGCAGCCGATTTGGGCCAATGAGGTAATGCAGCGGGTTAACCAACTGCCGGAGGCGCAGCGCAATACGTTGTTTCTGGTGTACGTGGAGGATCTTTCTTACCGGGAAGCCGCTGAGGTGCTGGGCGTGCCCATTGGCACCATCATGAGTCGTCTGGCGGCGGCACGGCTGCGGCTGGCGAACGACAGCCTGCTGCAAACCCGCACCCCGCAGGTAAAAGGAGAACAATCATGAGTTCAGCCTACGCAACGGATGAACTGCTGGTCGCCTACCTGGATAATCAGTTGGACCCACAGCAACGCCACCGGCTGGAACAGCGTCTGGCCGGCGAACCGGCGTTAGCAGAACGCTTGTCGTTGCTGGAACGCAGCAGCTTGCCCTTTAAGCAAGCCTTTGCGTCTTTGCTTGATGAAGCGCCGGTGCATAAATTGCAGTCAACATTGCCACTTGCCGTCCCCTCGCGACCGCACGCTATCAGCCGCCGTGGCCTGATTGCCGCCGCGGTCGGTTTTCTGGCGCTGGGCATCGCGGGCGATCGTGCCTATCTGCAGCTCAGCCAACCGGATGACAACTGGCGTGCTCTGGTCGCTCAGTATATGGCGCTCTACACGCCGGAAACCCTGGCAGGGTTTGAGGGTTCCGCAGCACAAATCGCCGCCCAATTGCAGCACACTGGCGATCGGCTGGCTATCGCACTCTCGATGCCCAAACTGGTGTTGAAAGGGGCTGAACTGAAAAACGCCCGCGTGCTGGCGTACGACGATCGCCGCATTGCTCAACTGACCTGGCTGGATGCGCAGTACGGTGCATTGGCGTTGTGTATCATTCAGCAATCGGGCAAGCCGCAGCCCGCCGAAAGCGAACGTCGCCAGGGGATGAACGTGGTCTATTGGTCCGATACCAGACACAGTTTCATGCTGATTGGCCATAACCCGGCAGTGGACATGGCCAGATTGGCCAGTCAATTACAGCGTTCGCTGGCCGCCTAATAGCCCAAGCGAAGTCATAGCCTTCGAGAGCGGCATGGAAAATCGTGAATATCATCACATTTCTAGCCAACTACAGGCGCTTAACCGGACGTTTAATGCGCCATATTGGCAGAAAAGGGGCCGACTCTCGGCGATTCGGCTGAAGCATGGTAAAATCGGCTTTTTTACGTACCGGGAAATTTGCCATGAACTCAAGCACCCAGGAAAAGCTGCTGGCGCAGGCTGAACAACTCTGCCAGCAACGCAATGTGCGGCTGACACCGCAGCGGCTGGAAGTGTTACGCCTGATGGCACAACAGCCCGGTGCCATCAGCGCCTACGACCTGCTGGATTTGCTGCGCGTAGCCGAACCGCAGGCCAAACCCCCCACGGTTTACCGTGCATTGGATTTCCTGTTGGAACAAGGCTTTATTCATCGTGTGGAATCGGCGAACAGCTACGTGCTGTGCCATCATTTCGAACAGCCGATGCATACTTCCGCGCTGTTTATTTGCGATCGCTGCGGCCAGGTGACCGAACGCACGACCGAAGGGATCGAAGAGACGCTGCAAAAGCTGGCGAAAGAGTCGGGTTTTGCCCTGCGTCACAGCGTGGTCGAAGCTCATGGCCTGTGTGAGGGTTGCGTTGAGGTAGAAGCCTGCGACAGCAAACATGATTGTGGCGAACACGATCACAGCATCGCTATCAAGAAGAAATAAATAGGTTATCAGGTACCTCCCTGTACCTGTAGCCATGGCGTTAAGGGGATGAGAACGCCAGGTTTTCAAGCGTTGTTTACGGCCGCAATCCGCTGCGGCCTATCGCACTACCAGCGATACTTGTTGTGGTCTTCCCAGGATTTCACTTCTTTCTCGGCCGCCTCTTTCTGGTAGCCGTAGCGTTCCTGAATTTTACCGACAAGCTGTTCGCGTTTCCCTTCAATGACCGTCAAATCGTCATCGGTCAGCTTGCCCCATTTTTCCTTCACTTTCCCTTTAAACTGCTTCCAGTTACCGTCGGCTTGATCTTTGTTCATAACCTCTCCGTTACCTGTGATTAGTCAGTTTTAAAACTTGTCGCTGGGCTTAACTGAGTAATAATTATGGTCAATTTACCTAAAATGAAAGAAGCATCACTCCAATTCATTCCGCCAGCCACATGAGTAACTATAGCAACAGATATCGATAAAGAACAAAAAACCAGAATAAAAATTCAACAAACCAAAAGAATTCAGTAAAACACCCGAAATAACAGTCAGTAAGCGAGACTAAATCGACGCGATAATATGTAACTCAATATGAACACAAAACATTAATAAATTTTATGATTAACTCTAAATGCGAGCCGTTGGATCCGCGGCAAACCAGGTGCCGCGCAGCCTGTGGCGGTGCCAAATCCACCCGAGCGCAATGCCGCGCAGAGAAAGAAAGACCGCCAGCGCCAGCCATAAGCCATGATTGCCCAATACGGGTACGGTCAGCAGGGTCAAACCATAACCGGCCGCCGCAACAGCCATGCTGTTGCGCATTTCTGCCCCTCGGGTGGCGCCAATAAACATGCCGTCCAGCAAATAGCACCATACCCCCACCAATGGCAGCACCACTTGCCACGGCAGATAGTGGCCGGCCAGCGCACGCAGTTCCGGTAACGAGGTCAAGGCGGCAATAATATGCTGGCCGGCAACGGCATAAACCAGGCCAAAGGCCAACGCGACCAGACAGGCTTGTCGACAAGCCGCACGCCACACCTTGCGCAATTGGCTATCGTCGCGCGCGCCATAGGCATGGCCGGAGTGCGCTTCGACCGCGTAGGCAAAACCGTCTAGCGCGTAAGCAGTAAAGGTCAGTAAGTTCATCAGCACCGCATTCACCGCCACCACCTCGCCGCCCAGCCGGGCACCGAAGATGGTCAGAGAAGCGAAACACAGCTGCAACAGCAGTGAACGCAGCATAATGTCGCGGTTCAGCGCCAGCAAACGCCGCAGGTTGCCGCGCCAGGCAGTGCGCAGCATCGGCATGGAAATACCACGCAGGCGCATGACACGCCAGGACAGCCATAAGCCCAGCAGCAGCGTGGCATACTCAGAAATGGCGGTCGCCGTCGCTGCACCTTGCACATTCCAGCCCAGCCCCATCACCAGCCAGATATCCAGCACGATATTCAATAAATTGCCGACAATCAGCAGGATCACCGGCGCACGTACGTATTGCACGCCAAGCAGCCAACCCAGGATAACCATGTTCGCCAATGCCGCCGGCGCGCTCAGCCAGCGGATCTCGAGGAACAATCGGGCCTGCT
Organism: Serratia liquefaciens; assembly: GCF_027594825.1. Classification (NCBI taxonomy): domain Bacteria; kingdom Pseudomonadati; phylum Pseudomonadota; class Gammaproteobacteria; order Enterobacterales; family Yersiniaceae; genus Serratia; species Serratia liquefaciens. The sequence goes on from NZ_CP088930.1 coordinate 2,425,333, forward strand.
CCAGCACGGCTTCGTCGCCACCGACGACCTGCAGCGCCAGATCGATCAGCGGATGGCGTAACGACACAATGGCCACGCCGGCCAATACCGCCAGCAGCAGCGGCTGCATAAAGGCACGCGCCAGCCCCTGTGGATTTTGCGCGCCCAACGCCTGCGCCGTCAGGCCGGTGGTGCTCATACGCAGGAATAACAACAGCATGAACAGGAAGCTGGTCGCCATGGCGCCCACCGCCACACCGCCCAGATAAACAGGGCTGTCGAGGTGACCGATCACTGCGGTATCCACCAGCCCAAGCAACGGCACGGTAATATTGGAGAAGATCATGGGCAGCGCCAGGTGCCACAAGGCTTTATCGGTATCGCTGGTGAAGGCGGAAAGCAGGCGCATAGTGAAATGTTCCCGTGGCAATGCGGTTTTAATCGGTCAGAAATGACATCGCCCCAGAGCTGGGGCGATTTTAATCAGAGGGCAGCGTGCAGGCTTATGGGTTAAACCCAGTCGCCGTTGCGGATCACGCCGACCGCCAAGCCTTCAATGGTGAAGTTCTGCTGACGCAGATCAACCACAATCGGCTGGAATTCGCTGTTTTCCGGCAGCAGCTCAACCACGTTACCGTGCTTTTTCAGCCGCTTGACCGTCACTTCATCTTCGATGCGCGCCACAACCACCTGGCCATTACGCACGTCCTGAGTTTTATGCACCGCCAGCAGGTCACCGTCCAAAATACCGATATCACGCATCGACATGCCGTTAACCCGCAGCAGGAAATCCGCGCTCGGTTTGAACAGGGAAGGATCCACCTTGTAGTGGCCTTCGATATGCTGCTGCGCCAGCAGCGGCTCACCGGCAGCCACGCGGCCAATCAGCGGTAAACCCTCTTCATCTTCCATCAGCAACCGAATGCCGCGCGAAGCGCCGGAGACGATTTCGATGACGCCTTTACGCGCCAGCGCTTTCAGGTGTTCTTCTGCGGCATTTGGCGAACGGAACCCCAGACGCATGGCGATCTCGGCACGCGTTGGCGGCATGCCAGTGGACGAAATATGATCGCGAATCAGATCATAGACCTCTTGCTGTCTGGTAGTTAGTGCTTTCATTCCGCCCCCTGTTTGTTTATACAGTCTTGCTGTGAGTATATACAGGTAAGTGCGGCTTGTGAACCGAAGAATGAATAAAAATCAGGGATTAGCGACCCGGATCGCAACGAGCTCGCTTTGCTCAGACAAAGTGCTGCCACAGCACCGTGCCCCAAACAAACAGCGCCAAAATCACCGCCAACAATACCGCCGCCGACCCCATATCCTTGGCCCGGCCGGACAGCTCGTGATACTCGGTCCCCACCCGGTCGACAATCGCCTCAATCGCGCTGTTGAGCATCTCGACAATCATCACCAGCACCACCGACCCAATCAGTAAAATGCGCGCTATCGCACCCACGTCCAGCCAAATCGCCAGTATGATAGCCAGCACGGTCACCACCAACTCCTGGCGGAACGCCGCTTCGTGCTGCCAGGCAGCGGAAAAACCTTTATAAGAGTAGCCGGCGGCTTTAATAATACGGGTCAGGCCGGTTGCTTGGTTCGTCATGTTTTTAGTGCCTTTCGCAGAGGTAAGTCATAATTAAACAGTCTAGGCCAGGAAGCGCTCACGGCTCCCGGTTTTCCAACACCACAGATCTGCTACCCGGTTTCTGGTATGCTTGCGGCGCATTGCTAACAAGAGGCTTCACGTTGTTATGTCAGGTTGGCGTAAAATTTATTATAAACTATTGAATTTACCACTCAAATTATTGGTAAGAAGTAAGGTTATCCCTTCAGATCCGGTCACGGAGTTAGGGTTGGATCCCTCACGGCCGATTTTGTATGTTTTACCTTATAATTCCAAGGCGGATTTACTGACGCTGCGCACCCAGTGCCTGGCGCAGGATTTGCCCGATCCTCTCAATCCGCTGGAAATAGACGGCACCGTGCTGCCCAGCCACGTGTTTATTCACGATGGCCCGCGCGTATTCCGCTATTACACGCCGAAAGAAGAGTCGGTAAAACTGTTCCACGACTATCTGGATCTGCACCGCAGCAACCCGGATCTCGATATTCAGATGCTGCCGGTTTCGGTGATGTTTGGCCGCTCTCCGGGGCGCGAAGGCCACGGCACGCCGCATCTGCGCTTGCTAAATGGCGTCCAGAAATTCTTCGCCGTGCTGTGGCTCGGCCGCGATAGCTTTGTGCGTTTCTCCAATACCGTTTCGCTGCGCCGCATGGCGACCGAGCATGGTACCGACAAGATCATCGCGCAAAAGCTGGCCCGCGTAGCCCGAATGCACTTCTCGCGTCAGCGTCTGGCTGCCGTAGGCCCAAGCCTGCCGGCCCGTCAGGACCTGTTCAACAAGCTGTTGGCGTCCAAAGCGATCGAAAAAGCGGTTGAAGACGAAGCGCGCAGTAAAAAAATCTCCCACGAAAAAGCCCAGCAGAATGCGATTGCACTGATGGAAGAGATTGCCGCCGACTTCTCTTACGAGACGGTGCGCCTTTCCGACCGCGTGCTGAGCTGGACCTGGAACCGGCTGTATCAGGGCATCAACGTCACCAACGCCGAGCGGGTACGTCAGTTGGCCCAGGATGGCCACGAGATCGTTTATGTGCCCTGCCACCGCAGCCACATGGACTATCTGCTGTTGTCCTACGTGCTGTACCATCAGGGCCTGGTGCCACCGCACATTGCGGCCGGCATCAACCTCAACTTCTGGCCGGCCGGACCGATCTTCCGTCGCCTGGGTGCGTTCTTCATCCGCCGGACCTTCAAAGGCAACAAGCTGTACTCGACGGTGTTCCGTGAATACCTCGGCGAGCTGTTTACCCGCGGTTATTCGGTGGAGTACTTTGTCGAAGGCGGACGTTCCCGTACCGGGCGTCTGCTGGAGCCGAAGACCGGCACCTTGTCGATGACCATTCAGGCGATGCTGCGCGGCGGAACTCGCCCTATCACGCTGGTGCCGATTTACATCGGTTACGAGCACGTGATGGAAGTGGGGACCTACGCCAAAGAGCTGCGCGGGGCGACCAAAGAAAAAGAGAGCCTGCTGCAGATGCTGCGCGGCTTGCGCAAGCTGCGTAATCTCGGCCAGGGCTACGTCAACTTCGGCGATCCCCTGCCGCTGACCACCTACCTGAACCAGAATGTGCCGCAGTGGCGCGAATCGATTGACCCGATCGAATCCCAGCGCCCAAGCTGGCTGACGCCGACGGTCAACGATCTGGCGGCCAAGATTATGGTGCGCATCAACAATGCCGCAGCGGCCAACGCCATGAACCTGTGTTCCACGGCGCTGCTGGCCTCACGTCAGCGTTCACTGACCCGCGAACAGTTGCTTGAGCAGTTGGAATGCTATCTGCAACTGATGCGCAACGTGCCTTATGCCGACGACGTGACCGTGCCGACCCAAACGCCGGATGAGCTGCTGGATCACGCGCTGAACATGAACAAGTTCGAGGTGGAAAAGGATAACATCGGCGATATCATCATCCTGCCGCGCGAGCAGGCGGTGCTGATGACCTATTACCGCAACAATATCCACCACCTGCTGGTTCTGCCGTCACTGATTGCCACCATCGTGATGCACCATCGCCGGGTATCTCGCGCTGAACTGCTGCGCCAGATTGGTTTGATTTACCCGATGCTGAAAGCCGAGCTGTTCCTGCACAACGACAAGGAACAACTGCCGGAGGTGCTGCAGCCGCTGATCGAGGAAATGATCCGTCAGCAACTGATCTGCGATAAGGGTGACGATCTGGTATTGAATCCGGCCCGCATCCGCCCATTGCAGTTGTTGGCCGCCGGCATTCGTGAAACCCTGCAACGCTATGCCATCACCATGTCTATCCTCAGCGCCAACCCAAGCATTAACCGCGGTGCGCTGGAGAAAGAGAGCCGTATCATGGCGCAGCGTTTATCGGTGCTGCACGGCATCAACGCGCCGGAGTTCTTCGACAAGGCGGTGTTCTCTACCCTGGTGGCAACGCTGCGTGAAGAAGGTTACATCAACGATATCGGCGATGCGGTGCGTGAGCACACCATGGAGGTGTACAACATGCTGAGCGACCTGATTACCCCGGAAATCAAACTGACCATTGAAAGCGTCAGCATGCCGGCGGAAACCAACGCTCTGCCAGAGGCGGACGCAGCGGAAGAGAAAGACCAGTAATTCGTTGATATAGAAAACAAAAAGGCACCCAAGGGTGCCTTTTTTACTGTCCGAATGCGGTCAACTTTGCCAGAAACTCAGCGCAATACCGATAAACAGCACCAGCCCAACATAGTTGTTATCCAGGAATGCTTTGAAACAGGCATCCCGTTCACGGCCGGCAATTTGTTTTTGCTGATGGATAAACAGGGCGCCCGCCAGCAACAGCGACCAATAAAACGCGCCGCTCAACTGCGCCAGATAGCCCACCCACAGCATCAGCAGCAAGGTGGCAAACTGCAGCAGGCCGACGATCAGCTTGTCGTAGCGACCGAACAATATGGCGGTGGATTTCACGCCAATCTTCAGGTCATCGTCGCGATCGACCATGGCATACAGCGTATCGTAGGCCACCGTCCAGCAGATGTTGGCCAGCAGCAGCAGCCAGCAGCTTAGCGGCAGCGATTCGCTGACGGCGGCGTAGGCCATCGGAATGCCCCAACCAAACGCGGCGCCCAACACGAACTGCGGCAGATGAGTGACCCGCTTCATAAACGGATAGGCCCATGCCAGCGCCAGCGCAGCCAAAGACAGCCAGATAGTCATCGCATTCAGCGTCAGCACCAGCGCGAACGAAATCAGCACCAGCACCACGAACAGGATTTTGGCCTCTTTTTCGCTCACCCGGCCGCTGGGCATCGGGCGTCCGGCGGTACGCTTCACATGGCCATCAACAGCGCGATCGGCATAATCATTCACCACACAACCGGCGGCACGCATCAGGAAAACCCCCACCACGAACACCAGCAGGATAGACAGCGACGGCACGCCCTTCCCCGCCAGCCACAGCGCCCACAGCGTCGGCCACAGCAACAGCAAGGTACCAATAGGTTTATCGATGCGCATCAGATGGCTATAAGCCTGCCATTTACTTTGAATCACGCTTCCCTCCAAGGTATTTCCTCTCCTCATTATTCGGGGTCAGTACTGCCCGCGGCGTACAGCGGCGAAGCCGGTAGAAACAGTTCGGTCAGCAACAGCGGTTTACCCGCCAGTCGCAGGCGGGAACGGCGTGCCCACAGCGCATCTTGCCGACCGATATGGATGTAATCGCGAGTTAACTCGTCGCTGCTAAAAAGATAGCGCCCTAGCGGCAGCGTGCCCAGATCCACCAGCGCCAGATCCGGGCCGGTCAGGGTTTCCTGCGGGATCACCGTACGCCCCAGCAGCCAGGGCTGGTTGTCACCCAACAGCACGATTTCACGCAGCCAGTATCGTGGGCTGTCCGGCAGGTGCTCAGCTTCCTCACCCAGTTGATCACGAGTGACAAAACATTCACGCTGCGGCTCAACGTGCACACGGCCACAGTGGCGTTCAAAGCGACGAGTCATGGATCCTAACTCCATCAGCCAATCGCTGACGGCGGCGGGTGCCGGAGGGTGTTGCGCGGATAACCACTCCAGCGGCGGCAGGATGGAATCCTTATTGCCAGACATTGTTCTACTCCATGCCGGACGCCGCGCTCTGCAGCCGCGTCAGACCAGACAAACCGTTAACAGATGCCCATTGTAACGCAGAAATTCAAAAGCGGCAGGCTGATTCGTGGCGTTGCGCACAGCAAAATAACGCCCGAAAAAGCAGCACAATGTCATCTCTCTGACATCTGTTTTCTTTACCTTCGTTCACCGGAGCGATGGGGATTCTGTGATCCTCTGCAAACTTTCGCCTCAGCCACATTGCTTTATCTACGCGCGTAGATAGTCTTGTGCCGCAGCGTTGAATCGCCATCAGTCCAACACTTTGTCAGCAAACCTTCTTGCCGACACCAGGGAAACCATCTTTAACGGCGCCATTTATTATGGCGCATGACGAAAAGAGGATATCAATGCCATGAGCGAAACAACGCTTGCACACCAACAGGCCGCCGGCGATACGCTGGCGGCCGACGAACGCTTGGCCACCAAAGAAGGGCGCGGCCAATTCTGGCGTGCCACTTTTTCCTGCTGGCTCGGCACCGCCATGGAATATGTCGATTTCGCGCTGTATGGTCTGGCGGCCGGTATGGTGTTCGGCGACGTGTTCTTTCCCGAAGCCACACCGATAGTGGCGCTGTTGGCCAGCTTTGCCACTTACTCCGTCGGCTTTGTCGCTCGTCCTATCGGTGCATTGGTGTTCGGCTGGATTGGCGATCGCAAAGGCCGCCGCGTGGTACTGCTCACCACGGTTGCGTTGATGGGCGTTTCTACCACGCTGATCGGGCTGATCCCCTCCTACGCGCAAATAGGCGTTTGGGCGCCTGTCTGCCTGGTGATCCTGCGTTTTGCGCAAGGCTTCGGTGCCGGAGCGGAGCTCTCCGGCGGCGCGGTGATGCTGGCAGAATACGCACCGGCAAAACGACGCGGTCTGGTCGCTTCGATCATCGCCATCGGTTCCAACAGCGGCACCCTGCTGGCGTCGCTGGTGTGGTTGTTAGTGTTGCAGTTGGACAAAGCGGATCTGATCGCCTGGGGGTGGCGTATTCCGTTCCTTGCCAGCATCCTGATCGCCGCAGGAGCACTCTACCTGCGCCGCCACGTACGCGAAACGCCGGTGTTTGAACGTGAACTGCAGCAAAACCACCAGCGGATGCTGGAAAATACCCCCACCGAGCCGGATAACCGCAGTTATTTGCAACGCACCAAAGCTTTTTGGATCATGCTTGGCCTGCGCATTGGCGAGAATGGCCCCTCCTATCTGTGTCAGGGCTTTATCGTCGGTTACGTCGCCAAAGTGCTGATGGTGGACAAGTCGGTGCCCGCGCTGGCGGTAATGATCGCCTCGCTGTGCGGTTTCCTGGTGATCCCCCTGGCCGGTTGGCTTTCCGATCGCTTCGGCCGTCGCATCACTTACCGCTGGTTTTGTCTGCTGCTGGTGTTGTATGCCTTCCCGGCGTTCTGGCTGCTCGACAGCCGCGAACCGGCAACCGTCATTTCAGTGATTGTGGTCGGCATGTGCATCGCCTCGCTGGGTATTTTCGGCGTGCAGGCGGCCTACGGCGTGGAGCTGTTCGGCGTCAAGAATCGCTATTCGAAAATGGCGTTCGCCAAGGAGCTGGGGTCGATCCTTTCCGGCGGTACCGCTCCGCTGATCGCCACCGCGTTGCTGTCCGGCTTCGGTCACTGGTGGCCTGTCGCCTGCTATTTTGTTGTAATGGCGGCCATTGGCTTAATCACCACCTTCTTTGCACCGGAAACCCGCGGCCGCGATCTTAACCTGCCGCAGGATGCGGCGTAATCGGGGCGTACAGGAACCCAACTTGGATAATCAATCCGCGCGACGCATCACCCGTGCCGACGTCGCCCGCGTAGCGGGCACCTCGGTAGCGGTAGTCAGCTACGTGATCAACAACGGACCACGCCCGGTAGCGGAAGCCACCCGCTTGCGGGTACTGGCGGCAGTCGAGCAAACCGGTTACCGACCAAACGACATCGCCCGGGCGCTGGCTTCAGGCAACACCCTGACCTACGGGTTGGTAGTACCCGATATCTCCAACCCGTTTTTTGCCACCCTGGCCCAGGCGTTGCAGCGAGAGGCTTTCAGCCACGGTCGGGTACTGCTGTTGGGTGACGCCGGTGACGACCGCCAGCGCGAGCACGACCTGATTAATCATCTGCTGCGCCGTCAGGTTGACGGGTTGCTGTACACCAGTGTCGATCGCCATCCCTGGTTCGATCTGATCCGCGCATCCGGCACGCCATGCGTAATGATTGACACCATAGACAGCCATGCCGGCATCTGCGCCATTCGCGTCGACGAACGTGATGCAGCCTGTCAGGCAACCCGCCATCTGTTGCAGCACGGTTATCAGGAGATCGGCATTTTTGTGGGCCCCTTGACCATGCTCAACGCGCAGGACCGCCTTAACGGCTGGCGTGATGCGCTGAAGGAAGCGGGCATTGCGCCACGCGAAGAGTGGATATTCGAAGCCCCCTATACCCGTCAGGGGGGCTATCAGGCCAGCCAGAAAATGCTGCAAGCTCCCCGGCCACGGGCCATATTCACCTCTAACGAACAGCAGGCGCTCGGTTGCCTGTCGGCACTGGCAGAACACCGGCTTCGCGTGCCGGACGATCTGGCTATCATTTGTTTTAACGGCACCCAGCAGTCCGAGTTCAGCGTGCCGCCGCTCAGTGCGGTCGAACAACCGATTGACGCCATGGCCAAGCGAGCCATCGCCATGCTGGCCGCCGGTGCTGCGCAGCCAGAGCTGCACGAATTCGCTTTCCAACTGCATATCCGCCGATCGTGCGGCTGTTAGTTTATTGATTCAGGTAACCGCTATGCGTTTGATTATTGATTGCGATCCCGGCAACGGCATTCCCGGTGCTAACGTCGATGACGGGCTGGCTCTGGCAGTGGCGCTGGCGGCCAAACCGCAGCTTTCATTGGAACTGATCAGCATCGTGGCCGGCAATACGCCGCGCGATCTCGGCTTTGCCGTAGCCCGTCATCTGCTGCAAGAAACCGGCTATCAGGTACCGATTGCCGTCGGCGCGGCGCGCGCGCTGAGCGAACCACCAGAACCCTGGCGCGCCCACCTCGATCGCGCGATTGCCGATCAGGATCTGGCAGTACTGTGGCGCGATACGCCTTACCCACAGGCCGCAATCACGCCAACGCCAAACGCCGCCGTGGCGATCGGCGAGCTGATCTGCAATAACCCCGGCGAAATCACCCTGGCGGCAATCGGCCCCCTGACCAACGTCGCCCATGCTATGCAGCTGTACCCGCAGATGGCACAGGCGGTGAAGGAAATCGTGATCATGGGGGGAGTCTTCAACCTGGAAGGCTACATCAAGGACACCAATTTTGGTCTGGATCCGGAAGCCGCGCGCCAGGTGCTGACCAGCGGCGCCAATATTACGCTCGCCCCACTGGACGTTACCACGCAAACCATGTTGACTCAGGAAAGCCTGGCGCAGATGACCCAACCGGACACGCCGCTGTGCCGCTACCTGCGGAGCACCACTCAACCCTGGATTGACTATTCCCGCCATACCCGCCATCTGCCGGGTTGCTGGATCCACGATGCGCTGGTGATTGCCTGGTTGCTTGAGCCACAGTTGGTGACCACGGAGGAATATTACGTGGATGTCGCGCTGGAAGGTGCCATGACGCGCGGCAGTTCTCGCCGCTGGCGTCCCGGAGGCCTGCGCCTGACGGTCGGCATGCCGGAGCCCGAAGGCAAGCCGTTGCGGGTGATGCAGCAGGTGGATAACGCCCGCCTGCTGGCGTTGATCGGCAGCACTCTGGCCCGCGGATGAAAAAAGGTGCGCCGGGGCGCACCAATCATCGAGCCAGCATCGGCAGCGTCGGGTACTACCCCTTGCCTTTCACGCTACCAATAAAGGTTTCACGTGCTGTGGTGGAACCCAGTTTTTCAGCCTCATTCATCAGTTTCAGCGCTTTATCGATATCGCCCGCCTTCACCGCCTGTTTGATGCCGTTGTTAAAGTAAGCTTCGGTGTCATTCAACATCGGCTCCGCCGGTTGGGTCGGCGCTGGAGTCGGTGCTGCCGCCACCGCGGCCGTTGAGCCCACCACCACTGGCGTCGCCGCCGGTGCCGGCTGCAGCATGCCGATCATGATATTGCCGCTGCCCTGCTCTGCCGTGACCTTCAGCTTGATGGTGCCGCTGGTGCTATGCCTGGCGATCGGATCCGGAATATCCGGCACCGCATTGCCCACGCCCTGCGCATAGGCCTTGGCCGGGTTGGTCAGTTGCGTGGTTTTCGCCAGATCCTGACGGGTGGTGTACACCAGCAGATAAATTTGTTTCTGACCCAGCGCCGGGGTCAGTTTCAGCGTGCCCTCCAGCCGATCGGATGACATCGCACCCGGTGGCTGATACGGGAAATAGCTGCTCGGGTAATAGGCCGCAGGGCGCAGGTGCTCATCCAGCACCAGCACGCTCGGCGCGTAAAGTGAGTTGTTCTTGCTGATGCTGCTCAGCGTAACTTCCAGCGAACCGCGATCGGCCGGCAGCGTATAAGCGGCAATAGCTCCCTGAATGTCACCCTGATTGATTTGCGGGCTGACATTATCCAGTTTGATGTCCTGGCTGACCGGCGGCATCAGCGGTTGCCACGGCAGGCTTTGCAGCGTACTGGCACTAATGGCCGGCGCGATGGAAACATTGGCTGGCGTATCGGCATTGGCCACCAGCGGTGCGCCAAGGGTCAGAGCCAGTGACAGACAAAGTGACAGCAGATTCTTTTTCATTGTTATACCCCATGATATCCGGCGCGGCTCAGGCAAGAGAGACGACGCCGGCGAATACAGGCTGGGGAGAGCACCTGGCCCTCCCCGTTATCTCATTACCACCAGATTTCCATCTGGGCGCCGAAGGTGACTTCGTCGTCATTGCCGCGGCTGAAGGTGTGCAGGCTGGTGTCGTTGTACGCGGTGCCCGAGGTGTAACCGGCACCGGAATCGTTATTGGCGTAGCCCCACTTCTCATCCCACTTGGCGTAGGTCGCGAATACGCGGATGGCCGGACGTGACCAGATGCTGTTGCCCGCTTGCCACTGTTGCGCCAGGGTCACTTTGTACTGACCGTTGCGATCGCCGGTGCGCTGGGATTTCACGTTGTCGTAACCGGCTTCCAGCAGGGTGCTCATGATTGGCGTCCATTTGTACATTGGACGCACGCCCACGGTGTACCAGGTGGTGCCGTTATTGTTGTCACGATCGACATCCTGGAACATGCCGACGTACATCAGCGCCCATTGATCGTTGAAGTCGATGGCACCGTGATCCAGCACGCGGATCATCTTGCCGTTGTTGTCGATGGTCGAGCCTTGGTTGCGGCCGTTGTTCTGCGAAGTCATGGAGTCGGTGGCGTATTGCACCACAAACTTGTTGTAGCCGGTCAGGATGCTCTGGGTATGTTCCGCGGTGAACATCCAGCCGTCTTTGCTGGCGCCGTCAGCCAAATGGTAACCGTCCTGAGTGTTGGCGCGACCGTAGTCCACGCCCAACTCCAGGGTGCCGCCCGGGTTCAACTCCAGGCCGGCCAAGCGCACGTCGAAGGTGTCGTTGACGGTCGGACGTTGATCCCACTCGTTATCCAGATAACCGTAAGAGCCGCCGGATTCTGAGTTGCGGGTCACGGCAGCAGACAGCTTGCCGAAGCCCAGATCGATATTTTCCAGGCCGGCACCCGGACCGGAGATATCCCAGTAGTAGAAGTCAATCATGTGAACATCATGACGCTGATAGAAACGCTTACCGGCCCACATGTTGGCCCCCGGCAACCATTCAATCAGGTTTTTACCCTGCACATTCACTTCACGGAAGCCTGGCGTCACGTCTTCCCAGTCGGAACGTTGTGAAACGGAGTAAGCCAGGTTGGTATCGAAGTAGAAGCTTTTATCGCCTTCTTTCCACACTTCCTGTCCCAGTTTCAGCTCGGCGTAGGTCTCGCATTCGTTGCCGAGACGGTACTTGCTGCCGGCACCGGTAGCCTGGAAACACTGTTGCTCGCCGCCACTGCCGGTCCAGCCGATGCCGGAACGGGCGTAGCCTTTAAAATCAACGGCCATCGCCTGAGTGGTCAGAACACCAGCGGCGATTGCCAGTGCCAGAGGAAGTTTGCGCAGAGTAGTCATCATTATTCTCCTGTTATACAGACTGTGATGCTTTAAACGCCCGGCTCCTGGTGCAGCCGTTTACATGCCGTACCGTCCTCACGGAACAGATGGCAACGGTGAGGCGGCAAGCCTATGGCGAATGTTGCACCTTCTTCTACCAGCACCACGTCGTTCTGGCGGTAAACCAGGTTTTGACGAATTGCCGGGATTTGGATGTGGATTTGCGTCTCGTTACCGAGTTGCTCCACCACCTGTACGTCACCCGTAAGCAGTACTTCGGAGGCATCACTGGGCAGCAGATGCTCCGGGCGAATGCCCAGAGACATGTTGGTACCGGGCTGAACGTCGGTGCCTTCCACCGGCAACCACACCAACTGGCGGTTAGGCAGCTCGACCTGGACCTGTTGCGGCTCTGCGGCGGTCACTTTGACCGGCAGGAAGTTCATTTTCGGCGAGCCGATAAAGCCGGCGACAAAGCGGTTGGCCGGATAGTGATACAGCTCCAGCGGCTTGCCGACCTGGGCGACACGCCCGGCGTCCAACACCACGATCTTGTCGGCCAGCGTCATCGCTTCCACCTGATCGTGCGTCACGTAAATCATGGTGCGCTGCAGACGCTTGTGCAGACGCGAAATCTCAATGCGCATCTGCACCCGCAGCGCGGCGTCGAGGTTCGACAAAGGTTCGTCGAGCAAGAACACGTCCGGTTCCGCCACCAGCGTACGGCCGATCGCCACCCGCTGACGCTGCCCGCCGGACAGCGCTTTAGGCCGCCGGTCGAGCAGGTGAGCCAGTTGCAGCACTTCCGACACCTGATTCACCCGCTGGCTGATTTCCGCTTTCTTGGCACCGGCCAGCTTCAGGCCGAACGACATGTTGTCGGCCACCGACAGGTGCGGATACAGCGCATAGGACTGGAACACCATGCCAATGCCGCGCTCGGAAGGCGGCACCTCATTCATGCGTTTATCACCGATCATCAGGTCGCCAGAGGTGATGTCCTCCAGCCCGGCAATCATGCGCAGCAGCGTCGATTTGCCGCAGCCCGACGGCCCGACAAACACCACAAACTCACCGTCATCTATCGTCAGATTGACGTCTTTGGAAATCACAGCTTCGCCGAAGGCCTTATAAACGCTGCGCAATGTGACGCTAGCCATGCGTTACTCCCCTGCTTTCGCAGTTAACATTTCGTGTAAAAATGGCGGACGCAAAACCCGCCAAAACCCATTGATGACCCTCTTGCTGCGCACCGTGCTGCCATGCCAGTGGCAAGGTCGCCTCAGACGGTGCGGCCGCCTGAGTATAAGGCTGCAGGTTAATCAGCGCTTCAAGGCATTGATCCTGATGGGTAATAAGTAAACGAACCACGCCGTTATGCTGGCTGACCACGCTCAGTTCGCCCCGCTGGATCACCGGCAAGCGGCGCAGCGCCAACAGGGATTGGCAGTAACGCAAGGTGGATTGGTGATCCTGCTGCTGGCGGCTGATGGCCAGCGCACGATGTTCGATGGCCACCTGTTGGTACCAGTGGATCTCACCGTCGGTCACCTGTTCCGGCGCTTCATGCCAGGGCATCGGCGTTTGTGCACCCAGCGGATCCTGCAGGCCGGCGGCATGTGGCAGGCCCAATTCTTCGCCCTGATACAGGCAGATGGGCGCAGGCAACATCGCCAGCAGCGTCAAAAAGGCGTCGGCCGAACGCAGATTACCCTGGCCCCAATGGCTAACGACTCGCGGTTGATCCGCATCACCGGTGCTCCACAGGCTGTCTGCCAGGGTGGCGCGGCGCGCATTCAACACCTCAATCAGTTTCTCTACGCTGAAGGGCACCACCTCCAGCGCCAATGGGCTACGAAGGTACTGCTGCGACGCGGCGGCGCGGCGAATGTGATACGGCCCGTCGCAATACCACAGCGCCAGACCCTGTGCGGCGACCGCCGCCCCCTCTTGCTCCGCCAATGCCTGCGGCAGGACCAGGCCGTCTATCGACAGCTGGTTCAGGTAGGGTAGCGCCGCAATCATGCCGTGAGCATCACCCACACCGTCCCCGTTTCCATCACGGAAACTGACCGGGTGGATCCGGTACAGGGTTGGCTGAGTGACGGTAGGCATTGGCGACATAAATCCGGTTCCCTGCTGCACGTGGCGATAAAATCAATGTGGCCGATAGTGCGGTAATCCCCACAAAGGGTAATCATCCGTAACAGGATTTTTCATGGGGGAGGAGATGGGAGGATGAGAGAACGACCACGGGGACGAGAAGTTCCACGCTTAAGACAAATCTGTGATCTGCCTGGCAAAAATCGTCCCCCTATTTTGTGTCTGACACCACAGAATAGGGAGCAATGTTAACTGGATCACACTACGCAGGCGTGGGGCGTAGAGGGGGGGAGGATGAGAATGTGTCGCTTTGTGACCCACTATTACCGCGAAACCTCTCTCCTTGACTTACGTGCCCACAAAAAAGAAGGATTGGATTATGACTCGCAGCTTTACCACCGCCCGCACACTGGTGCTTTCGGCTCTGACCACCTTGGTGCTTTCCTCTTCCGCCTTCGCCAAGATCGAGGAAGGGAAGCTGGTTATCTGGATCAACGGCGATAAAGGCTATAACGGCCTGGCCGAAGTCGGCAAAAAATTTGAAAAAGACACCGGCATCAAAGTGACCATCGAACATCCGGACAAGCTGGAAGAGAAATACCCGCAGGTGGCTGCCACCGGCGACGGCCCGGACATCATCTTCTGGGCCCATGATCGCTTTGGCGGCTACGCACAGTCCGGCCTGCTGGCAGAAATTCATCCTTCCAAAGCTTTCCAGGACAAGCTGTTCCCGTTCACCTGGGACGCAGTGCGCTACGACGGTAAGCTGATCGGCTACCCGATCGCCGTAGAAGCGCTGTCGCTGATTTACAACAAAGACCTGATCAAGCAGGCGCCAAAAACCTGGGAAGAGATCCCGGCGCTGGACAAAGAACTGCGCGCCAAAGGCAAAAGCGCCATCATGTGGAACCTGCAAGAACCCTACTTCACCTGGCCGATTATCGCCGCCGATGGCGGTTATGCCTTCAAGTATGAAAATGGCAAATACAACATCAAGGACGTTGGCGTCGCCAACGCCGGTTCGCAGGCCGGTCTGCAGTTCATCGTCGATCTGGTGAAAAACAAGCAGATCAACGCCGATACCGATTACTCCATTGCTGAAGCCGCCTTCAATAAGGGCCAAACCGCCATGACCATCAACGGTCCATGGGCCTGGTCAAACATCGAGCAAAGCAAAATCAACTACGGCGTCACCCTGCTGCCGACCTTTAAAGGCAAGCCGTCCAAACCTTTCGTTGGCGTGCTGACCGCCGGGATCAACGCCGCAAGCCCGAACAAAGAGCTGGCTACCGAATTCCTGGAAAACTATCTGTTGACCAACGAAGGCCTGGCCGACGTCAACAAGGACAAACCGCTCGGTGCGGTGGCCCTGAAGTCCTACCAGGAACAACTGGCGAAGGATCCGAAAATCGCCGCCACCATGGAAAACTCACAAAACGGCGAAATCATGCCTAATATCCCGCAGATGAGCGCCTTCTGGTACGCCGAACGCAGCGCGGTAATCAACGCCGTCAGCGGCCGTCAGACGGTGAAAGCCGCGTTGGATGATGTGCAGACCCGTATCACCAAGTAACACACAACGTTGTGCGGGGTGCGAATCAGCGCCCCGCTGTGGCTTCACAGAAAGGAACGCCCTATGCAATTAGCTCACGCCGGGTCGCCTGCGCGCAAAAAGTCGAAGTGGTGGCAGAGTGACGTACTGAAATGGCTGGTCATCGGCCTGTTCAGCCTGGTTACCTGCTATCTGATTGTGTTGATGTATGCACAGGGTGAATACCTGTTTGCCATTCTGACGCTGATACTGGTCAGCGCCGGGCTTTACGTCTTCGCCAATCGCCGGGCTTACGCCTGGCGCTACGTTTATCCGGGCATCGCCGGCATGGGGCTGTTTGTCCTGTTTCCGCTGATTTGCACCATCGCCATCGCCTTTACCAACTACAGCAGCACCAACCAGCTCACCTTTGAACGCGCTCAGTCGGTGCTGATGCAGCGCCAGTTCCAAACCGGCAAAACCTTCACCTTCGGGCTGTATCCGGCAGAAAATCAACGTTGGCGCCTGCAGTTAACCCCCCCTGACAGTGACCAAAAACTGATTTCCGAACCGTTCAGCTTTGACGCCAGTGCGCCGCAAACGCTGAAACTGACGGAGGAAAGCGCAGAACCGGCCGGCGAACGCGCCACGCTGCGAGTGATCACGCAAAATCGTCAGGCGCTGAGCCAACTGGTGGCATTACTCCCGGACGGCGGCGAGCTGCGCATGAGCTCTCTGCGCCAGTTTTCCGGCACCACCCCGCTCTACGCGCTGGATAAGGACAGCAATACGCTGACCGACCAACAAACCCATATTCAATACCGGCCGAACCCGGACATTGGTTTCTATCAGGCGGTAAATGCCGAGGGCAACTGGGCCAAAGAGACCCTGAGCCCGGGTTATACCGTCACCATCGGATGGAAAAACTTCCTGCGCGTGCTGCAGGACGAAGGGATCAAGAAGCCGTTCGTGTCGATTTTTATCTGGACCATCGTGTTCTCGGTCATGACCGTGATCCTCACCGTGGCGGTGGGTTTGGTGCTGGCCTGCGTGGTGCAGTGGGAAGCGCTGAAAGGCAAAGCGGTTTATCGCGTGATGCTGATACTGCCTTACGCGGTGCCGTCGTTTATTTCGATACTGATTTTCAAAGGGTTGTTCAACCAAAGCTTCGGTGAAATCAACATGATGCTCAGCCACCTGTTTGGCATCAAACCGGCCTGGTTCAGCGACCCTATCACCGCCAAAAGCATGATTTTGATCGTCAACACCTGGTTGGGCTATCCCTACATGATGATCCTGTGCATGGGGCTGCTGAAGGCAATACCCGACGATCTGTACGAGGCCTCGGCAATGGACGGCGCCACCCCGATGCAGAACTTCTTCCGCATCACGCTGCCGCTGCTGATCAAACCGCTGACGCCGCTGATGATCGCCAGCTTCGCCTTTAACTTTAATAACTTTGTCCTGATTCAGCTGTTGACCAACGGCGGGCCGGACATGATTGGCACCACCACGCCGGCCGGTTATACCGACCTGCTGGTCAGCTATACCTACCGCATCGCCTTCGAAGGCGGCGGCGGGCAGGACTTCGGACTGGCAGCCGCCATTGCCACGCTGATCTTCCTGCTGGTGGGCGCCCTGGCGATCCTGAATCTGAAAGCCAGCAAGATGAACTTCGACTAGGGAGAAAAATAATGGCCATGGTCCAACCCAAATCCCAGCGCCTGCGCCTGTGGATGACCCATATTCTGATGCTGTGCTTTATCGCCCTGATCATGTTCCCGCTGCTGATGGTGGTGACCATCTCGCTGCGTTCCGGCAACTTCGCCACCGGCAGCCTGATACCGGAACAGATTTCCTGGGACCACTGGCGCTTGGCGCTCGGCATGAGCGTGACCCACGCAGACGGCAGCGTTACCCCACCGCCGTTCCCGGTGCTGCTGTGGCTGTGGAACTCAATCAAGATCGCGGTGATCACCGCGATCGGCATCGTCACGCTGTCCACCACCTGCGCCTACGCCTTTGCCCGCATGCGTTTTCGCGGCAAGAGCACGCTGCTGAAAAGCATGCTGATTTTCCAGATGTTCCCGGCGGTGCTGTCGCTGGTGGCGTTGTACGCCTTGTTCGATCGCCTGGGCCAATACATTCCGTTTATCGGCCTGAACACCCACGGCGGCGTGATCTTCGCTTACATGGGCGGGATCGCCCTGCACGTCTGGACGATCAAAGGCTATTTCGAAACCATCGATAACTCGCTGGAGGAGGCGGCGGCGTTGGACGGCGCCAGCCCTTGGCAGGCGTTCCGCCTGGTGCTGTTGCCGCTGTCGGTACCGATCCTGGCGGTAGTGTTTATTCTGTCGTTTATCGCGGCTATCACCGAAGTGCCGGTGGCCTCGCTGTTGCTACGTGACGTCAACAGCTACACGCTGGCGGTGGGTATGCAGCAATATCTGAATCCGCAAAACTACTTATGGGGCGACTTTGCCGCAGCGGCGGTGCTGTCGGCGATCCCGATTACCGCCGTATTCTTGCTGGCGCAGCGCTGGCTGGTCGGAGGCCTGACGGCTGGCGGGGTGAAAGGTTAGAGTTTCTCGGGCTCGACATGCAGAGCCCCTATTGCGCTTGATGTACTTCAGTTCTTTCCGATCAATACCTGTGTCTTTGGCGGCCTCCGGCCGCCATTTTTATTTCTGCTATTCCCGTTTTAAGCGGTCGGTATTAGCCAGGTAAAGTGTCACCACCAGTAACAATATCGCGGCGGAATAAATTAGCGTATCGATTGGGTTTTCATGATCCACAATGATTAAACGGATGATTGCGGTGATGCCAATGTAAATAAAGTAACGCAACGGGAAGTGATAACCCGACTCAAAATACTTCACAATCAAGGCAATAAACTCAAAGTAGAGGAAATAAATCACTATCCCCTCAATCAGCAGATAGGACGTCGACTCCTCGTTGTTGACAAACAGCACTTTCGCCAAATGAATGGTTTCTTTCACCAAAAAGACGATCAGGATCGCCGCCAGCAGCAGCAGCCCAACGTTCAGCACCCGTTGCAGCCCTTTGGCCACCATCACGGAGCGGGAGGTTTTTGCCATAGTTATTCCCCATAAAACTCATTGAAATTATCCGCGCATCCTAACATAGGCATTATCTTAAAAATTAACATCCGTATAAAACCAAGAAAAAATAAATATTATTCAATAAGTTATATTTAAATGTTTCACATGGATATATTTGTAGCAAATTGAAATGTCAACTATGATGGGTCATAGATCTTTACATAAAACAAACAACTCGAATTAACAAGGGAATATTTATGCGCGCTAAGCTTAACGGACTGGTCGCCGCAGGCCTGTTTACCTGTGCATTAACCGGCCATGCCAGCGGATTGGTAACCCCTGATAATGACCTGCGCAACGACCTTGCCTGGTTGTCGGATCGCGGCGTCATCAACGTCAGCCTGTCCACCTGGCCACTGAGCCAGGAAGAGATCAGCTCGGTCATTTCTCAAGCCAAACCGGTAACCAATACCGAGAAAAACGTCATCGACCGCGTTCAACGCCGCGTCGGTGAACTGAAAGCCAATATCCGCGTCAGTGGCTACGCCGCCACCGACAAACCGGGTACGCCTCAGGGATTCGGTCAAAGCCAATATGCTGACCAAAGCCTGACCGTCGGCGCCGGCGCCAACGGCGAATTCTGGGACGTGCGTCTCCAGGGTTCAGTCGAAGGCGATCAACGCGTCAGCGACGGTTCCAAATTCAACCTCAACGGCTCCTACGGCGCGGTGAAAATCTGGAACCAGTGGCTGTCCTTCGGTGAGGTTTCCCAGTGGTGGGGGCCTGGTTACGACGGCAGCCTGATCCGTTCCGACGCCGCACGCCCGGTTGCCGGCTTTATGCTGCAGCGCGCCGACCAATCGCCGTTTGAAACCCCTTGGCTGTCGTGGATTGGCCGTTGGCAGTACCAACTGACGGCAGGTCAGCTGTCGCAGTACACCGCCGTGCCTGACACCAAGCTGATTGGCGGCCGCTTTACCATGATGCCGACCAACTTCCTCGAGCTGGGTGCCTCGCGTATCATGATGTGGGGCGGTAGCGGTCGCCCACAATCCTGGAGTTCATTCTGGGATGGCGTAACCGGTAACGACAACACTGGCGATCCAAAAAACGATCCGGGCAACCAACTGGGCGGGTTTGACTTCAAGTTAAAACTGCAACCGTTGATTGGCCTGCCGGTCAGCTTCTACGGCCAGATCACCGGTGAGGATGAAGCGGGTATGCTGCCATCACACAATGGCTATCTGTTAGGTCTGGAAGGCCACCCTGAATGGGGTCCAACCACCATTAACTGGCATATTGAAGGGGCTGATACCCGCTCTAATGGCAAGTCTGATAATGTCATGTATCGCCACTACGTTTATAAAGATGGCTACTATCAGCAAGGCTACCCGCTGGGCCACGCCATGGGCGGCGACGGCCAAATGCTGTCCGGCCGCGTAGAGATGGTGCTGGACGATGGCCAACGCTGGAGCACCCGTCTGGTGTACGCCAAAGTGAATCCGAACAGCCAAACAGTGAACAAGGCGTTCCCGAAATCCGACACGCTGAAAGGTATTCAACTGGGTTGGGGCTACAATTTCGATTCGCAGGTCAAGTTTGATACCAGCCTGTGGTACACCGACAACAATGCCAGCACCGCCGATGACGTAGGCGCAGGCATCAGTTTCGAAGTGCCAATCAATCTGTAATTCCTTCAGACGTAAAAAAACCCGCCGCGGCGGGTTTTTTATTGGCATTCATTCAGACGGCAATTAACGCCATGCTTTGAAGCGGTTGATCAGCGCATTGGTTGAGCTGTCGTGGCTGCTGACCGCTTCATCACCCGCCAGTTCCGGCAGGATACGGTTAGCCAGCTGTTTGCCCAGCTCCACGCCCCACTGGTCGAAGGTGAAGATATTGAGGATCGCGCCCTGAGTGAAAATCTTGTGTTCATACAGGGCAATCAGGCTGCCCAGGCTGAACGGCGTAATCTCACGCAGCAGGATGGAGTTGGTTGGGCGGTTACCTTCAAACACCTTGAACGGCGCCACGTGCTTAACCTCGTCCGGCGTTTTGCCCTGGGCGGCGAATTCTTCTTCTACCACTTCCAGCGATTTACCGAATGCCAGAGCTTCGGTCTGCGCGAAGAAGTTCGACAGCAGTTTGGCATGGTGGTCGCTCAGCGGGTTATGGCTGATGGCCGGCGCGATAAAGTCGCAAGGCACCAGTTTGGTCCCCTGGTGGATCAGTTGGTAAAACGCGTGCTGCCCGTTAGTGCCCGGCTCGCCCCAGATGATTGGACCGGTCTGGTAGTCCACCGGATTGCCGTTGCGATCGACATATTTACCGTTGGATTCCATGTTGCCCTGCTGGAAGTAAGCGGCAAAACGGTGCATGTACTGGTCGTACGGCAGGATAGCTTCGGTTTCTGCACCGAAGAAGTTGTTGTACCAGATACCGATCAACGCCAGCAGCACCGGCAGGTTTTTCTCCGCCGGCGTTTGCGCGAAGTGTTGGTCCATCGCGTGCGCGCCGCTCAGCAGCTGTTCAAAATTCTCGTAGCCCACTGACAGGGCGATAGACAGGCCAATCGCCGACCACAGGGAATAACGCCCGCCGACCCAGTCCCAGAACTCGAACATGTTAGCGGTGTCGATACCGAACTCACCAACCGCCTTGCCGTTGGTGGACAGCGCCGCGAAGTGTTTCGCCACGTGTTTTTGGTCACCGGCGGTGCTCAGGAACCAGTCGCGCGCGCTGTGGGCGTTGGTCATGGTTTCCTGGGTGGTGAAGGTTTTGGACGCCACCAGGAACAGGGTGGTTTCCGGGTTCAGCGGTTTGAGCGTTTCGGCGATATGGGTGCCGTCAACGTTGGAGACGAAGTGCATGTTCAGGTGATTTTTGTACGGGCGCAGTGCCTCGGTAGCCATATAAGGACCGAGATCTGAACCGCCAATACCGATATTTACCACGTCAGTAATCGCTTTGCCGGTATAGCCTTTCCAGTCACCGCCAATCACGCGGTCACAGAACTGTTTCATTTTGGCCAGCACCGCATTCACTTCCGGCATCACATCTTTGCCATCAACGATGATTGGGCTGTTGCTGCGGTTACGCAGGGCGATATGCAGCACCGCACGGTCTTCAGTCCGGTTGATTTTCTCGCCGGCGAACATGGATTTGATCGCGCTTTGCAGATCGGTCTCTTTCGCCAGCGCCTGCAGCTTCTCCAGGGTTTCCGCCGTGATGCGGTTTTTAGAGTAGTCCACCAGCATCTGGTCGTTGAAGGTGGCGGAAAACTTGGAGAAACGCTCTTTGTCCTGAGCAAACAGATCGCCGATCTGTACGTCTTTCATCTGTTCAAAATGTTGCTGCAGGGCTTGCCAAGCAGCGGTTTGACTAGGATTGATATTTTTCATAGCAACACTCTTAGGCTTGAGAATAAATGTGACGTGGTTGACCGATTGTAGCCTGTTCGACCGTGATTATGATCTCTTTTCTTGCGATAGGCGCTAACTGTCAATTGCCGCCGCATCGTTTC
Source organism: Serratia liquefaciens (assembly GCF_027594825.1). Lineage (NCBI taxonomy): Bacteria > Pseudomonadati > Pseudomonadota > Gammaproteobacteria > Enterobacterales > Yersiniaceae > Serratia > Serratia liquefaciens. The sequence goes on from NZ_CP088930.1 coordinate 2,447,367, forward strand.
AGCACTTCCCCTATACTTTTGGATAACAGCCTGTTATCAGGGTTGCTTAACTGTCACTAAACTGTGTCAGGTTATCACCACGTTAATGACGTAATTAGGCTAAGGATGCGCGGCCAGCCAGGCTGCGGTGTGAACGACGAAGGACATGACTATGGAATTATCTGCCCCATTGATGTTGGTGGTGATTGGATTGAGTTCATTGCTGGCGCAGTGGCTCGCCTGGGTGTTGCGCCTGCCGGCCATTTTGCCGTTGCTGGTGTTTGGCATCGTGCTGGGACCGGTGGTGCATTGGGTTCAGCCGGACGCGTTGTTCGGCGATTTGTTGTTCCCGCTGGTGTCGCTGTCGGTCGCCATTATTCTGTTTGAAGGGGCGCTAACGCTGCGGGTCGAGGAAATACGCGGCCTCGGCGGCGTGGTGCGCAATCTGGTGACCATTGGCATGCTGATGACCTTCCTGGTGATCGGCGTGGCCTGCTGGTGGCTGCTGGACTTTCCACCGGAGTTGGCGGCGCTGATCGGCGCGGTCACGGTGGTCACCGGACCAACGGTGATTGCCCCGTTAATGCGCGTGGTGCGTCCGAATGCCAATATCAACCAGGTACTGCGCTGGGAAGGCATCGTTATCGACCCGGTCGGCGCCATTTTTACCCTGCTGGTGTTCGAATTTATCGTACTGAAACAGCATTCAGAATCTTACACCCACCTGTTCTGGACGCTGGGCATTACCGCCGCCGTCGGTCTGGTGGCTGGCGCGCTGTTCGGCTATTTACTGGGCCTGGCGCTGCGCCGCGTCTGGCTGCCGCGCTACCTGCAAAACCTGGCGGTATTGGCGATCATGCTCACCGCCTTTGGCGTGTCCAATGCCATCGCCGATGAATCAGGGCTGCTGACCGTTACCGTGATGGGCATTTGGCTGGCCAATATGCGCGATGTGGATACCAGCGACATTCTGGCGTTCAAGGAAGAGCTGTCGGCGATCCTGATTTCGGCGCTGTTTATCATTTTGGCGGCACGGCTCGACGTTCAGGCCTTGTGGAACATGGGCTGGCCGTTACTGGGCCTGTTGCTGGTGGTGCAGTTCGTCGCCCGCCCGCTGTGTATTGCGGTATCAACCTGGCGCTCTTCCCTGCACTGGCGCGATCGCCTGCTGCTATGCTGGATCGCTCCACGTGGCATCGTCGCCGCGGCGGTCAGCTCGCTGTTTGCCCTGACGCTGCAGCGCAGCGGTTATCCGGGCGCCGATCGGTTGGTAACCGTGGTGTTCGCCGTGATCATCGGCACCGTGGTACTGCAAAGCCTGACCAGCGGCATGATGGCGCGTTGGCTGCGGGTACAGCAGCAAAAACCGCGGGGGGTGCTGATTGTCGGCGCCAATAGCGTCGCGCGTATGCTGGCACAGGCGTTGATGAAGTTGAATATCCCGGTGCTCGTTACCGACAGCAGTTGGGAATATTATCGCCAGGCGCGTATGGACGGCATCCCCGCCTATTATGGCCATGCTTACTCTGAACATGCCGAAAACTACCTCGATCTTAGCGACACCGCGCAAGTACTGGCGCTCTCCCCCAACCGCCACCAAAATGCTTTGGCGGTCTATCACTTCGGCCATATTTTTGGCGAAGGGCAGGTGTTCGCCATCCGTTCTGGTGCCCCGCTGAAAGGTCGCGGCAACAGTGCGGAAAGTTCGCGTTTCCGCCGGCATGAGATCCTGTTCAATCAAGAGGCCACCTACGGTCGGCTAAGCAGCCTGATTGCCCAGGGCGCCACCATCAAGGCCACCAAGCTGAACGAGAACTTCGGTTGGTTGGAATATATAGAGAAAAACCATAGTGTTATTCCGCTTTTCAGCCAGCGGGAAGACGGCACGCTGCAGCCGATCGGCGCCGGTTTCGTCCCGGCAATGCCCTGTACGCTGATTGCACTGGTACAAGATGAAAATCCCTCAACTTCCGGACGTTGACAGCGGCACGATATCGGGCTATTCCTAACAGCCTACTTGCGCACCCGGTGTGCAAGCCAGAAGAGGCGCGTCGCCCAGGTAGAGTGTCAGAGGAGCCGTTTTCCAATGACGACGCTTGAGGGGGAGCGACGCCGAGGTAAGGTGATGCGCGGCATTCATCGTATCGACTACAGGGGCTGAATCCCCTGGGTTGTCACCAGAATTGTCCGTAAGGGCAATCAACAAGGTGGGGCGCTTCTGGGTGTATCGTAGCTTTCACTTCTACGTCTGCTCCCGTTTATCGCTCCCCCCTTGTGCCAAGGCTATGAAAAAAGTGCTCTCTGAAGAGGGCCACCCTGACACGAGGTTTTTACATGAACCAAGCAGCACCCCAGAATGCCACCGTTGTCGCCAAATTCGGCGGCACCAGCGTTGCCGACTATGAAGCCATGAACCGCAGCGCCGACGTCGTTCTCGCCAATCCGAACGTACGTCTGGTGGTATTGTCCGCTTCTGCGGGCGTCACCAACCTGCTGGTGGCTCTGGCCGAAGGCAGCGATGCCGACAAACGTCACTATCAGCTCGACGAAATCCGCCGCATTCAATACGCCATTCTCGATCGCCTCGATAATCCGGCGGTCATCCGCGACGAAATCGACCGCATGCTGGAAAATATCGCCATGCTGTCCGAAGCGGCCTCCTTGGCCACCTCCACGGCGCTGACCGACGAACTGGTCAGCCACGGCGAACTGATGTCTACCCTGCTGTTCGTTGAGATCCTGCGCAGTCGTGATGTGCAGGCCGAGTGGTTTGACGTACGTAAAGTGATGCACACCGACGATCATTTCGGTCGCGCAACGCCGGACAGCGCAGCGCTGAACCAACTGGCCCAGTCGCTGCTCAAGCCACGCCTGCAGGAAGCCCTGGTGGTCACTCAGGGCTTTATCGGCAGCGAGCCGAAAGGCCGCACCACCACGCTGGGCCGCGGCGGCAGCGATTACACCGCCGCCCTGCTGGGCGAAGCGCTGAGCGTTAGCCGGGTCGATATCTGGACCGACGTGCCGGGCATCTACACTACCGACCCACGCGTGGTTCCGGCGGCAAAACGCATCGATAAAATCGCTTTTGAAGAAGCCGCTGAAATGGCCACTTTTGGCGCAAAAGTCTTGCACCCGGCCACCCTGTTGCCGGCCGTTCGCAGCGATATTCCGGTGTTCGTCGGCTCCAGCAAAGATCCGTCCGCCGGCGGTACCCTGGTGTGCAACACCACCGAGAACCCACCGCTATTCCGCGCGCTGGCACTGCGCCGCAAACAAACCCTGCTGACGCTGCACAGCCTCAACATGCTGCACGCACGCGGTTTCCTGGCCGAGGTGTTCAGCATTTTGGCGCGCCACAATATCTCGGTGGACTTGATCACCACCTCCGAAGTTAGCGTCGCGCTGACCATGGATACCACGGGTTCAACCTCCACCGGCGGCAGCCTGCTGACCACGTCATTGCTGACCGAGCTGTCGTCACTGTGCCGGGTAGAAGTGGAAGAAAACCTGGCGCTGGTCGCCTTGATCGGCAACAAGCTTTCCCAGGCCTGCGGCGTGGGCAAAGAAGTGTTCGGCGTGCTCGATCCGTTCAATATCCGCATGATCTGTTACGGCGCCAGCAGCTACAACCTGTGCTTCCTGGTACCGGGCGACGACGCAGAACAAGTCGTTCGCACCCTGCACCACAACCTGTTCGAATAAACTATCATCCTCCTCTGCGGGCGCAGCATGCTGCGCCCCTACATCTAAAAAATCAGTTCATAACCGTAGGGGTTCAGTTCACCGAACCCGCAAAAAACACAACACCACCCCATCGTTGTTATTTGGCTAAGGAAAACCTCACTCATGCTGGCAAAATTTACCCGATTATTCCCCCTGTGGGCGGTGCTGCTCGCCGTCGCCGCCTACAGCACGCCCACCACCTTTACCGGTATCGGCCCCTACGTCAGCCCGCTGCTGATGCTGATCATGTTCGCCATGGGCGTCACGCTGCGGCTAGATGACTTTAAGCGCGTACTGTCCCGCCCAGGCCCGGTCGCCGCGGGGATCTTTTTGCATTACCTGATCATGCCGCTGGCGGCCTGGCTGCTGGCAATGCTGTTCCATATGCCCCCGGATCTTTCCGCCGGCATGGTGCTGGTCGGCAGCGTGGCCAGCGGTACCGCTTCCAACGTCATGATCTATCTGGCCAAAGGGGATGTGGCGCTGTCAGTGACCATTTCGGCAGTCTCCACGCTGGTGGGCGTATTCGCGACGCCGCTGCTGACCCGCCTGTATGTCGATACCGAGATCAGCGTCGATGTCATGGGGATGTTGCTGAGCATTCTGCAGATCGTGGTGATCCCTATTGGCCTGGGTTTGATCGTCCATCACACCTTTACCAAAACCGTCAAACGCATTGAGCCGATCCTGCCGGCGTTGTCGATGATCTGCATTTTGGCAATCATCAGCGCCGTGGTTGCAGGCAGCCAGAGCCATATCGCCTCGGTCGGGCTGGTGGTGATCGTGGCGGTGATCCTGCACAACGGCATCGGGTTGCTGAGCGGTTACTGGGGCGGCAAGCTGTTCGGCTTCGACGAATCGACCTGCCGTACGCTGGCAATTGAAGTCGGCATGCAGAACTCCGGGCTGGCCGCGACGCTGGGCAAAATCTACTTCTCACCGCTGGCCGCGTTGCCGGGTGCCTTGTTCTCGGTGTGGCATAACCTGTCCGGATCCCTGCTGGCGGGTTACTGGTCCGGTCGACCGATCAATAAAAAATAATTACACCTCGGGGTGCAGCCATTTGCGCCCCCAAACTCTTCTGCGAAATTTCGTATTTCCCACTGGTCGGATTGTCAGAATTATCCCCATCCTCTATTATCCCCGCACAAAATAAAAATTCAGATTTTTCCCAGAGCTGCCGATAACCGCCTATAACGACGAGAGCGGAAAAGTCCAATTAATTTACTTTTTTAATTACCTCATTATGAGTAATTGAGAGGTGATTATTAAAAATATAAACAAGCAGCCTAATTATTATTTAGAAAAATAAAAACCCACCTTCTTATTTTCCACTGGCGAATAAGAACCCCGCAATGTGATTGTCGCTCGCGATTTCGGGCCGGCCGTTGGCCGCCTGTTTATTGACCTCATGGATTGAGCAGGCCGCCCCGGCGGCTTCTCATAATGGATTACAATGATCAGAAAAACCGCCGCTCTGGCGCTGCTGTTTAGCACCGCACTCCCCGCCGCCACCCTGCCGGAAATGGGGGATTTCTCACCGATGAGCGAATCGCGTCGCGCTTTGCAAGACGGCACGCGTGAAGTGAATCAACAAATAGAGCAACGACGCTACCAACAGCTTAAACAGCAGCAACTGCTTGCCGAGCCGGAACCCGCTGTGCCGGCGCTGCCACTTTCGGCTCAATGCCTGCCGATCGGCGGCGTGTATCTGCAGGGGATAACGCTGCTGTCGGCGAAAGATTTGGCGGAGTTGAGTGCACTGCCAGAGCACTGCATCAGCAGCAACGACATCAATCGCCTGACGCGTGAATTGACCCGCTTATACCTGGATAAGGGTTATATCACCGCACGCGTGCAATTTATTCGCCCCAATGCTGAGGGGGAATTAGGACTGCGAGTCACCGAAGGCTTTATCGAAAAAATAGAGGGGGGCGATCGTTGGGTTAACAGCCAATTATTATTCCCCGGATTGGAAGGTCAGCCATTAAAATTAACCCAGCTCGATCAGGGATTAGATCAGGCCAATCGTTTGCAATCGAATAAAACCCGATTGGATATATTGCCGGGCAGTAAAGTGGGAGCTTCCATTATTCGGCTGCATAATCAACATACTAAACCCTGGTTGCTGTCCGCCACATTGGATAATTACGGTCAGAAAAATACCGGTCAATGGCTGGCGCGCAGCACGGCAACGCTGGACAGCCCTTTCGGCCTGTCGGACTTCGCCAGCCTGAACGTTGCCGGCACGCTGGACAACCCGGCACAACGCTATAATCGCGCCTATACCCTGCTCTATTCCCTGCCCTATGGCGCTTTGACCTTCAGCGGCTTTGCCAGCTACTCGCAATACCTGAACCACCAGCAGTTGATGTTCAACAGCTACAAACTGCACGGCCAGACCCAACAATACGGTCTGCGCGGCGACTATGTGTTTTATCGCGATCGCGATCAGATCAATACCCTGAGCGGCCAACTCACCCATAAGCGCATCACCAACTATTTCGATACCGTACGCATTGGCCTTGGCAGCCCGACGCTCAGCTTGTTTGAGCTGGGCGTTAACCATCTGCAGATCCTGCCCACCGGCCTGATCAGCGCCAATCTCAGCGTGGAGCAAGGGTTACCCTGGTTCGGCGCCGACCGCCATGGAGGAGAGAACCTTCCCGATGCCCAATTCACCAAAGGAAAAGTGTTCGTCAACCTCAACCAACGCATCGAGCTTGCCGGTTCCACTTACCAATTGAGCAACTTGCTGTACGGGCAGTACAGCCGCGATCGCCTGCCTGGCGTGGAGTGGCTCAGCTTGACGGACCGCAGCGCGATCCGTGGTTTCAGCCGCAGTACGCTGTCCGGCGATAACGGCTGGTATCTGCAAAACACCCTGTCCCGCAGCTTCACTCTGGGCCAAAGCACCCTCACCCCACGCATCGGCGGCGACGTCGGCCGGGTACTGCCTCGCGACAACCGACCTTCCGGCTGGCAAAGCAGCGCTGGGTTAAGCGCCGGCGTTACCCTGCGCTACCAACGAACCCTGTTCGACGTTGAAGCCAGCCGCGGTTGGCTACTGTCCAGTCACTCAATGCCTGACGATCCTATCCAGGTGCTGGCACGCTTTTCGTACACCTTTTAGTTAGCGTTTTTTTTGCACTACCACAGCGATATATGGAGATACATGGATGAAAAATAATAACTTCAGGCTCTCGGGAGCGGGCAAGTTAGCCGCTTCACTGGCGATCATTCTCGCCTCCCTCGGCAGCGCTTACGCCGGCGAGATCGTAGCGGCCAACGGCGCTAACGGTCCCGGTGTTTCAACTGCCGGTAACGGCGCACAGGTGGTCAATATCGTGACGCCTAACGACCAAGGGCTGTCACATAACCAGTATCAGGACTTCAACGTCAACCAACCCGGAGCGGTGCTGAACAACTCGCTTGATGCCGGGCGGTCTCAGTTGGCCGGCCAACTGGCTGCCAACCCGAACCTGAACAATCAGGCGGCCAGCGTGATCCTCAATGAAGTGATCAGCCGCAACCCGTCGCTGTTGCACGGACAGCAAGAAATCTTCGGCATGGCGGCCGACTACGTGCTGGCTAACCCGAACGGTATCAGTTGCGACGGCTGCGGCTTTATCAATACCAGCCGCTCGTCGCTGGTAGTGGGTAACCCCCTGGTGGAAAAAGGCATGCTGCAGGGCTACAGCACGCTGGGCAATCGCAATACCCTGAGCCTTGATGGCCGGCTGAACGCCAGCGGCGTGCTGGATTTGATCGCGCCAAGGATCGACAGCCGCGGCGAGGTAATAGTCGCGCCGTTGTACGATAAAAAAAGCGATAAAATGATCTCGGCGATCAACGCCATCAGCGGCAACAATCGCGTATCGCGCGATGCACAGGTACTCAGCAGCGAACAACCTGAGCTCACAGTCTGGGACCAGTTATTAGGCACCACGGACAGCTACTATCTTGGCAGCATGCAGGCAGGGCGCATCAATATCATCCATACCGTCACCGGCAGCGGCGTAAAGCTGGCGGGCAAGCTGGATGGTAGCGACGAAATCCGGGTGAAAGCTTACAACATCCGCACCGACAGCCAGGTCAGCGACAGCAGCAGCAACCGCAATAGCGGCGAGAACTATCAAAACTACCGCGGTGGGATCTACATCAACGACCGCAGCACCGGTCAGCAACTGGCGCGCACCGAACTGAAAGGCAAAAATATCAGCCTGGTGGCCGATAACAGCAACCACCTGACCGCCACCGACGTTCGTGGCGAAGAGATCAGGCTGCAAGGCGCCAGCCTGACGCTCGACGGTCGGCAACTGAAGCAGACTCAGGGCCACACCGATGAACAGTGGTTCTACAGTTGGAAGTACAACGTCACCCGTGAGAATGAGCAGCTTCAACAGGCCACCAGCAACATTGAGGCCACAAAAAATGCCACTCTGACCGCCACCGAGCAGGATGTGACGCTGCTGGGCGCCAGTGTGACGGCGGGCAACGCATTGAAAATCGAAGCCAAGCGCGACGTGCAGCTCAGCGGATTGGTCGAGCGAGACAAAACCAGCGAACGCGGTAATCAGCGCAACCATACCTCCAGCCTGCGTACCGGCAGCTGGAGCAACAGCAATGAAACCGAAAGCCTGAAGTCCGGCAGCGTCTTCTCCGGCGGTGATTTGGCGATAAAAGCCGGTAATCGCGTCGTGGCCCAGGGAACCAAAGTGTACGCGTCAGGCGATCTCAAGGTGGATGCCAACGACCAGATCAATATCGGCGTACAAAAGACCGCCAATGAGAAAATCGTTCGCGACAATAAAACCTCATGGGGCGGTATCGGCGGCGGCAACAACCAGGACAACAGCAACCGTCGCGAAGTCAGCAACGCTTCTCAGGTGATGGCCGACGGCACCCTGTGGCTGAACGGCAAACAGGGCGTGACCATTACCGGCAGCACCGTGAAAGGGGCCAAAGGCGGTTTTGTCGCCGCCACCGACGGCGGTCTGCGGATCGATAACGCCCTCAGCACCACGGTTGACAAGGTGGATGCCCGTACCGGCACCGTCTTCAATATCACCAGCAGTTCGCAAAAGTCCAACAACAGCCACCAACAGTCCACCGCCAGCGAATTGGTTTCCGATACCAACCTGCAGTTGGTCAGCAAAAAGGATACCGACGTGGTGGGCAGCAAGGTGACCAGCGCCGGTAAGCTGGAGGTCAATGCCGGTGGCAATATCAATGTCAGCGCCGGGGAACAGCAGCAGCACATTGATGAGCAGAAGACCGCCCTTGCCATCAACGGCTATGCCAACGAGAAAAGCGATAAGCAATACCGCGCCGGTTTACGTATCGAGCATACCAGCGACAGCGAGAAAACCACCCGCAGCGAACAGCAATCGTCGACGCTGAGCGGCGGTAGCGTCGAGCTGAAAGCAGACAAGGACGTCACCTTCAGCGGATCCAAACTGGTGACTACCCAGGGTGATGCCAGCATCAGCGGCGACAACGTGGCCTTCCTGGCGGCCGACAACAAGACCACCAGCGATAGCGAAAAAACCAAAATCGGCGGCGGAGTCTACTACACCGGCGGCATAGATAAAGTTGGCTCCGGCATCGAAGGCGGTTACGAGAACAGCAAGACGCACTCGCAAAGCAGCAAGGCCGTAACTTCCGGCAGCGATATCGCGGGCAATCTGACGATTAATGCCAAAGACAAACTGACCCAGCAAGGTGCACAGCACCAGGTTGGCGGCAAATATCAGGAAAACGCCAACAGCGTTGACCATCTGGCCGCCGTCGACAGCGAAAGCAGCAGTACCCGCAAACTCGACGTCGGCGTAGATATTGGTGCCAACGTGGATTACAGCGCCGTCACCCGTCCGGTAGAGCGCGCGGTAGGGAAAGTCGCCAAGCTGGACGCCAACGGCGTGATTAACGAGATCGGCGGCATCGGCACACCGAATATCGGGCTTGATATTGGCGCCAATGGCGGCAGTAGCGAAAAGAGCAGCAGCAGCACGCAGGCCGTGGTCAGTAACATTAGCGCCGGGGCGATCGACGTTAAAGCCGGCGGAAAACTGCAGGATACCGGCACAAAATATCAGGCCAACCAAGGTGGCGTGACGCTGACGGCAGACAGCCACCACAGTGAAGCGGCGAAAAACAGCCAGCAGGAAAGCAGCAGCGAAAGCCGTGGCGGCGCCAGCGTGCGCGTTTATACCACCACCGGCAGCGATCTGACCGTTGATGGCAAAGGCGAAGGCGGCAATAAACACAGCGAAAGTACCGGCAGTCAGGCCGTTACCGGCAGCATCACCGCCGCCAACGGCATCGACATCAAGGTCAAGCAAGATGCGGTGTATCAGGGGACTTCGTTGGAGTCCGGCGACGGCAAGGCGAAGGTAAAAGCGGAAAACGGCAACATCCGTTTCGAGCAGACCACCGACACCAGCCATGAAAGCCACAACGGCTTCAATGTCAAAGTCTCAGCCAAAGGCGGCACCACACCGGAAACCAAAAGCTTCGGCCTGGGACTGGGCGGCAGCTACAGCGATGGGAAAAGCGATAGCAGCAGCGCGCAAGTCAGCAACATCGGCGGCAAACAGGGTGTAGAACTGGATGCCGGCCGTGGGCTGACGCTGCAGGGCAGCAATGTCACCAGCCAGGGCGACGTTTCGCTGAAAGCGGGAGACAAGGTCGCACTACAGGCAGCCCAATCGCAGCAGACCCGTAAGGACGATACGCTCTCCGGCAATATCGATATCGGCGGCAACAGCACCGATAGCGACAAAAAGAACGCGGGCGGCCTTTCCCTCGGCGGCGCGTTTGACATTGCCAAGGTAGATGAAACCTCGACGACCCAGCAAGGTGGCAAAATCACCAGCGGCGGCGCAGTGACCATTACCGCCAAAGGCAACGACGCGCATGCCCTGCACCTGCAGGGAACCGAGGTCAAGGGCAGCAGCGTTAGCCTGAACGCCGAGAACGGCGGCGTGGTGCTGGAGTCGGTGCAAAACCAGGAGCAGAAAAACAACTGGAACCTGGGGCTGAAGGCTAACGCCAAAGGCGGCCAATCCTTCAATAAGGACGCCAACGGCAAGGTGGATACCGCCAGCGGCAGCGACACCCATACCCTGGGCGCCGGGGTGAAAGTCGGTGTGGATAACCTGCAAAAAACCACTCAGGGCAACAGCCAGATCACGGCTGGAGAAGTGACAATCAACAGTGGTAAAGACACCCGATTGGCCGGTGCCCGGATCGATGCCGACAGCGTGCAAGGCAACATCGGCGGCGACCTGCATGTTGAGAGTCGCAAAGACAGCGAAAGCAGCGTGAAGGTCGATGTGGATGTCGGTCTGAGCCACACCAACGACCCGGCCAGCAGCATAACCAGCAAACTGTCGAAAGTGGGCACCCCGCACTATGCGGGTAAGGTGAAGGAGAAGCTGGAGGGCGGCATCAACAAGGTCGCTGACGCCACCACCGACAAGTACAACAGCGTAGCTCGTCGCCTCGATCCGAAACAGGACACCACCGGTGCGGTCAGCTTCAGCAAGGCCGAGGGTAAGGTCACCCTGCCGGAAACGCTGGCCGGTGAAAAACAAAAGGGGCCGCTGTGGGATCAGGGCGCTCGCTTCCTGGGCAACAAATCCAAAGAGAGTCTGACCGGCCCTGCCGGGCTGCAAGGTCAGTTCAAGGTCAAGGCCGACGTAGTCAATAACGATGCCGTAGGCGTGCAGTCTGCCATCAGCGGGAAAAATGACGTGGCGCTCAACGTTCAGGGCACCACTCGTCTGACCGGCGGCGAGATCCGCAGCCAGCAAGGTGAAGTGACGCTGGGTAACGGCAAACTGGAGCAGCAGGACGTGGCGGGCAATCGCTATCAGGGTGGCGGTCATCTTGATGCCGCTGCCTCGGCCGGTGCCCTGCTGGGTATTGCCGGTAAAAGCGTGGTGAATCTGGAGACACCGGTCGGCGGTTATATCAATAACCAGGCCGCCGATGCCAAAGCGGGGGTCTTTTCGGGTAAATAACTGAGGTACTGCCCCCGGCTGCGCCGGGGGCATGACTTACAGCGTGCTGGGCGTATCCTCCCACTCGCGCTCATCATCCTTTTCATCTTGATCCAGCACGTTATACGCCACCGCACAGAACAGTGAGTTCAGGCGTTTCATATCCCCCAGCAGCCCCAGATGCAGCGAACTGGTTTCAATACTCTGCACGTTCTGCTGATGCAGGCGATCCACGTGCGCATGCGCGTAACGCCGATCCAAAATACGGAACCGATGCTTGGAGCGCCGCAGCCGTTTGGCGCTGGTAAGGTCGCCGGACAGGAACACCGACAGCCCCAGGCGCAGATTGCCGATCAGCCGCTCATGCAACGCATCCAGCTCGGCCAGCCCTTCGGTAGAGAAGGCTCGCCGCGCCGCGTGTGATTTCGACCCCACGTCGCCGGCCATCCGCTCGATAATGTCGCCCGCCTGCTCCAGGTTGAGCGCCATCTCGATGATTTCAGCCCAGCGGCGTGAGTCCTCCTCGCCCAAATCCTCTTTCTGGATCTGCGCCAGATACAGCTTGATGGCGGTATACAACACATCGACGTCATCATCCAGCCGGCGAACCTCTTTATCTTGCCCCTGCTTACCGTGCAGCACTTCACGCTGCAAAATCATCATATGCTCCACCACATCGCCCATGCGCAAGGTTTCGCGCGCCGCATTGGCCAACGCCAGCGTCGGGGTATCCAGAGCACTGGCATCAAGGTGCCGGGGCCGCAATCGGGGATCGTCCGCCGCCACGTCGGCGATCAGCGTTTCGCACAGGCGTGCCATCGGCCCGGCCAACGGGATCAGCACCAGGCAACGGATCAGGTTGTAGAACACGTGGAAATAGATCACCAACTCTTCGTTGCCACCGGGCAGGCGGGTCATTGCATCTGCCAGATAAGAGACGAACGGCAGCACCAGCACACAGCCAATCAGCTTGAACAACAGGCTGCCGAGCGCCACCCGACGGCCGGCGGCATTCTGACCGCTGGTGTTGATCACCGCCAGCAGGCCGCTGCCGAGATTGGCACCAATCACCAGGCACAGCGCCACCTTCAGCGAGATCACCCCGGAAGCCGTTAGAGTGGCGGTCAACAGCACCGCCGCCAGGCTGGAATAGCTGACAATGGCGAACAGCGCCCCCGTCAGGGCATCCAGCATCACGTCGCCGGTCAGCGACGAGAACAACACTTTCACTCCCGCCGCCTGGGTGATGGGCGTCGCGGCGGCAACAATCAGCTCCAGCGCCAGTACGATCAGCCCGAGGCCGATGCACACGCGCCCCATTTGGCCCACCCGGGTTTGCTTGCGGCTGAGGAACAGGAAGACGCCGACCAGGATCAGCAGCGGTGACAGCCAGGAAAGATCAAAGGTCAGTATTCGCGCCATCAGCGCGGTACCGACATCGGCGCCGAGCATGATCACCAGTGCGGGCGTCAACCCCACCAGACCTTGCGCGACGAAAGAGGTCACCAGCAACGCCGTGGCGTTACTGCTTTGCACCAGCGCGGTCACGCCGATACCGGAGACGAACGCCAGCGGTTTTTTCTCTACGCTGTCGCTCAATACCCGGCGCAAATTAGCACCGTAGACCCGCATAATCCCGGTGCGCACGATGTGGGTACCCCACACCAAAAGGGCAACCGCAGAAAGCAGGTGAAGAAGGGTCAACACGGAAGGAACGCTCCCTTCACGCCCGGCAAGACACAGCAGGCTATCCTGCCTGCCAGGCGTGCGTAAGGCAGGACAGCGGCAACAGGCTGCAGACCGCTATTGGAGGGTTAACGCAACGGCAGGAATTACCCTGGAGTTATCATTGAATGCCGCAGCGATGTCATGCAACTTCCCGTAATGTAACAGTTTCTAAGTGTAGTCCAATTTCACTGCCGTCGGGCCGCAAATCTTCGACCGAACGGTTGAGCACGTCGACCAGCAACTCCACGCCGCGGGCCTGGACCCGATAGCGCACCACGTTGCCCAACAGGCTGTGGTTAAGGATCACCGCGGCAATCCCCTGCCCGGCAGGCACCAGGGTAATGGACTCTGGTCGAACAGCTACCTTACCGTGGTAAGGGCTGCCGGTCAAAGTCGTCGCCTGTTCTGCACTCAACAGGTTGTAGTTGCCGATGAACCCGGCGGCGAAGACGTCGGCCGGCTGGGTATACAGCGTTTCCGCGTCGCCGCTTTGTACGATTTGTCCTTTGTTCATCAATACGATGCGATCCGACAGCGTCAACGCCTCTTCCTGATCGTGGGTAACGAAGATGGCCGTCAGGTTCAGTTCGCGCTGGATCCGACGGATCTGTTCACGCAGGTGCTTACGAATGCGCGCGTCCAGTGCCGACAGGGGCTCGTCGAGCAATAGCAGCCGCGGTCGGGTCACCAGCGAACGTGCCAGCGCCACCCGTTGGCACTGCCCACCGGACAGCTGATGCGGATAGCGTTTCGCCAGCTCAGTCAGTTCCACCAACGCCAGCACCTCTTGCACCCGCTGCTGGATCTGTCCGGTCGCCAGCTTTTGCATTTTCAGCCCGAACGCGACATTGCCCTCAACGGTCATGTTCGGGAATAACGCATAGCTTTGGAACACCATGCCGATACCGCGCTTTTGCGGGGGAAGCGGCACCAGATCCTGGCCCTGCAGCAGGATCTGTCCGCTGTCGACCGGGGTCAGCCCCGCCAGACAACGCAGCAAAGTCGATTTGCCACAGCCGCTGGGCCCGAGCAGCGTGACAAACTCGCCCTCCTCGGCGGTGAAGTCGATATCCTGAAACACCTGGGTCTGACCATAGTGTTTATTGAGGCGGGTGACATTGAGATAAGCCATGCGGTTAGCCCTTATTTTTATTCAGCAAATTCGCCAACCAGGTGACGATCAGCACCACGGCGAAATAAGAAATGACCAATGCGCTGGTGAAATGGCCGCTGCCGTTACGCATGTTATAGAGGTAAACCTGCAGCGTTTCGTATTGGCTGCCCACCAGCAGGTTGGCGAAGACGAATTCGCCAATCAGGAAAGAGAACGACAGCAGTACCGCAATCATTCCGCCCTTGCGCAGGTTCGGCAGCACCACCAGCAGCGCCGCCTGCCAGGTGCTGGCACCCAGCAGATGTGCGGCGTCCATCAGGTCGCGCAGGTTGATCGCCTGCATGTTGTTGCTGATGGCGCGGTAAATAAACGGCAACGTAATGGAAAAATAGCAGCCGATCAGGATCCACGGTGTGCCCAGCAGCGGCAACGGATCGGCGGCGAACAGCTGCATCAACCCGACCGCCGACACCACCGGCGGCACGGCGAACGGCAGCAGGATCAGCACGTTCATGACCGCATCCAGCTTGGGAAAATAGTAAGCAATCACAAACATGGTGGGCAAAATCACCACCACCGCCAGCACCAGGGTACCGAAGCAGATCAACAACGAGTGCCACAGCGCCAGCAGGAAGCGGGGATCGCTCCATAAGGCCACCAACCATTTCAGGGTAAAGCCGTCCGGCAGGATCGTCGCCCCCCATTGGGTGGCCAGCGCATAAATCAGCGTCGCCGCCAGCGGCAACAGCAGGATCAACAACAGCAGACTGCTCACCACGCGGTGATAGCCGGTTTCAAAACGCGACATGGCCGCCCTCCGCAACATTATGAGCGCGCATTGAGGTAGCTCCTGCGCAACAGCCATTGATGGATCAGAGTGATAAACGCCATCATCGCCACCAGCAGCATGGCCAGCGCACTGGCCAGGTTAGGATCCAGGGAGATATCCCCCGCAACCAAAGCCGATATGCGGATCGGTATCACGTTGAAATTGCCGGTGGTCAACGCATACACCGTGGCATAAGCGCCCAGCGCGTTGGCCAGCAGGATGACAAAGGTACCCATCAACGCCGGTGCCAGCACCGGCAGGCCGATATGCCGCCAATAGCGCCATGGACTGGCGCCGAGCAGCGAAGCCGATTCGCGCCAGTCCTCGCGCAGCGCGTCAAACGCCGGGTACAGCAGCAACACGCCCAGTGGGATCTGGAAGTAGGTGTAAAGCACTATCAGCCCGGTTTTGGAGTAAAGGTTAAAGCTCTCCATCAGGCCGTATTTGCGCAGCAGCAGCGTCAGGCAGCCGTTCAGCCCCAGCAGAATGACAAAGGCAAACGCCAGGGGGACCCCGGCGAAATTGCTGGTCATGTTGGTAAACGACATCACAAAATCATGAAACCGCGTCTGACCGAGCCGTCGAAGTGAGTAACTGCCCACTAACGCAATCAGCAGCCCATAAACGCTCGACCAAAGGGAGATCTCCAGCGAGAACTGAAACGCCTGCAAATAGAACGGCGAGGTCAGTACATCAACATAGTTGCCCAGCCCCCAGCCGCTGGTCTGGCTGAAAAAGCTGCTGACGGCAATCCACACCAGCGGCGCAATTTGAAACGCGCCGAACAGCAGGATAAACGGCAGCAGGCACAGCGCGGCAATCCACTTAGCTTTCATGGCTCACCCTTAGGCCAACAACGCACGACAACGCGGCTTGTCGTGCGGTACCTGCAGCACTTCGCACAGGGTGCCACACAGGTCGGTTTGCTGCGGGTTGGCATCGCTCTGGCTGAAGGCGTCACCGAAGACAAACAGCGGCACCTGCCGCTCTTCCGGCAACACACCGCCGTGGCTGCGATCGTCATTCATGCCGTGATCGGCGGTGACCATCACCTGATAACCCGCGTTCAGCCAGTCGGCCAAATAGCGCGACAGCACGCCGTCGGCGTTGCGCGCCGCATTGCGGTACTGCGGCGATGACAGGCCAAAGCGGTGCCCGGTGTCGTCAATGTTCATCGGGTGGATCAGCAAGAAATCGGGTTGATGACGGCGGCGCAAACTTTCCGCATCGTCAAACAGGTGAGAATCCGGGTAACGGTCGTCGTAATAAAAATGGCCGTGCTGGATCGGCAGCTCGGCATCGTCGGTATGGCGATCGCGCGCGGCGTCGAACGGGGTACGGTTGTACAGCTCACTGAACCAATGATAGGCCGCTGCCGCGGTAGTCAAGCCCGCGGCCCGAGCGTAGTGAAACACGCTTTGCTGATGCGAGAGGCGTGACACCTGGTTATGCACCACGCCACTTTCCACCGGCGGCACACCGGTGAGAATGCATTCATACAGCGGTCTGGAGAGCGAGGGCAACTCGCTCTCCAACTGATACAACCGTCCGCGCCCTGCCGCACATTCGGCCTGCAGATAGCCCATGGCGTCGTGCGCCACCTGATAGTTCAGACCGTCCAGCAGCACGAGGATAGTTTTCATGATGGCTTAACTCACTGCTGCATAAACATAATGACGTTTTCCTGCCACTGGCGCGGCAGCGTTTTGGCACTTTGCTCCCAGGCCGCCGGATCGGCGATCGGGTGGGCATTCTTATACTGTTCGGCCGGCAACAGCTTGGCTTTGACATCGTCAGGCAACGTCAGGTGTTCCGCACGGATTGGACGCGCATAGCCGCGCGCCAGGTTGATTTGGCCTGCGTCAGAGAAGATGTATTCACGTGCCAGCTTGGCGGCATTCGGGTGTTTGGCGTATTTGTTGATAATGGTGGTGTAACCGGAAGTGATGGATCCGTCAGAGGGGATCAGCACTTCAAAGCGGGTTTTGTCGATCTGATCGCGGTAGTTCAGGCCGTTAAAGTCCCAAACCACCCCAACCTGCACTTCGCCTTTTTCCAGCGAGGCGATCACCGGGTTGCTCAGGCTCAGGCGCCCGGCCTTGGCCAGCTTGCCGAAGAATTCCAGGCCCGGCTTCAGGTTCTTTTCGTTCCCGCCCATCGCGTAGGTTGCCGCCAGCACGCCGCTGGCCGCCTGCGAAGCGGTGCCGACGTCACCAATGGTGACCTGATAAGTGCCCTTTAACAGGTCAGCCCAGCTGTGAGGGATCTCTTTCACCTGTTTTTTATTGATAATGAAGGCGATGGTGCCGGTATAGGCCAGCGCCCAGTGGCCGTCCTTGTCTTTGGCCCAGTCAGGCACCTGTTCCCAGGTGGAGGGTTTATATGGCTGAGTCACCCCTTTTTGTACTGCGATAGGCCCGAATGCCGCGCCCACGTCACCAATATCCGCCGTGGCATTACTCTTTTCCGCATCGAATTTGGCAATTTCCTGCGCCGAACTCATGTCGGTATCGGCATGCTTCAGGCCGTACTTGCTCAGCAGATCCTGCCAGGTATCTTTCCAGTTAGCCCAGCTGTCCGGCATGCCGACGCTGTTGACTTCCCCTTCCTTCTTGGCAGCCTGTTCCAGCGCCGCCAGATCGGAATCGGCTGCCCAGCTCATTTGACTGGTCAGGACAATGGCACTGGTTAACACAGAAGCGCACAAACGTTTCATAACTGATGCTCCGGGTGGTAGTGTGGGAGTGGCTGGACTAGTCCAGCAAGAACCAAGCCAATCTAACGGACGAATGTGATAATTATATGTCAGTCTAAAAAAGCAGCGGTTTTATCGCATTTGGCGTGTTCGTCAACCCTTCGCTGGTCTACCTTTAGCGGGGATAAAAGCACTGAAATGGGGCATCTGCTGCATGAGTGAAGCATCGACAACCGTGGCGACCATCTGCCAGACGCTGAACGCCCGGATCGCCGGGGGGGAGTTCAGCGCCGACGGCAAATTGCCTTCGGAACGAGCTCTGAGCGAACAGTTTTCCACCACCCGTATTACGCTGCAGGAAGCGCTCGGTCAGTTGGAGGCGCAGGGCGTGATCTACCGTCAGGTGAGGCGCGGCTGGTTTATCTCGCCGCCGCGGTTGATCTACAACCCTCTGCAGCGCAGCCACTTCCACGCCATGGCGCAACAGCAAGGGCGTGATGCCCATACCGAAGTGATCGACAGCGCCACCGTGCCGCTGCGCGACGACCTGAGCCAAAAACTGGCTTTACCGTCCGGTACCGAGGTCTATCGCATTCGTCGCTTGCGCTACATCGATGGCCGCGCGGTGCTGTATTGCGAGCACTACCTCAACCCGGCCTACTTTGCCGGCATTCTGGAGGAAGATTTAACCCAGTCGCTGACCGGGTTGTATGCCGAACGCTACGGCATTCGCTACGGGCGGGTGCGTTTCGATATGCTGCCAACCCTGCTGTCGCAGGAAGCGGCAGCCATGCTGAAGGTCACCTACGGCAGCCCGGCATTGTTCATTACCCGGGTAAACCGCGATCAGCACGCTCGGGTGATTGACTGCGATTTGGAGTACTGGCGATACGACGCGCTGCACATTGACGTCGAAGCGCTGTAATGACATGGGCGCATTGCTGCGCCCATGAAAGAGAGGATCAGTCGGCGTCGTAACCGAGGTTAGGCGCTAACCAGCGTTCAACCTCGCCGACGCTCATGCCTTTGCGCGCCGCATAATCTTCCACCTGATCGCGCTGGATCTGCGCCACCGCGAAATATTTGCTCTGCGGGTGGCTGAAGTACCAACCGGATACCGCCGCCCCCGGCCACATGGCGAAGGATTCGGTCAGCACCATGCCGGTATGACGGTTAACGTCCAGCAGTCGCCAGATTTCCGCTTTCTCGGTATGTTCCGGACAGGCCGGATACCCCGGAGCCGGACGAATGCCCTGGTAATTCTCGCGGATCAGCTCTTCGTTGCTCAGGTTCTCGTCGCTGGCAAAGCCCCAGTGCACCTTGCGCACCTGTTCGTGCAGGTACTCGGCGAAAGCCTCCGCCAAACGGTCGGACAGTGCCTTCACCATGATTTTATTGTAATCATCGTGCTGCGCGTCATAGGCCGCCGCCAGTTCATCCTCCTCCAACCCGCCGGTCACCGCGAAAGCCCCGAAGTAGTCGGCCGTGCCGCTGCTTTTCGGCGCGACGAAGTCGGCCAGGCAGTAGTTCGGGAAGTCGGTTTTCTCGGTCTGCTGGCGCAGATGGCGACTGACCACCAGCACCTCATCGCGATTTTCGTCGCGATAAACTTCAACGTCGTCACCGACCCGGTTAGCCGGGAACAGGCCATAAACGCCGCGCGGGTTAAGAGTGCCGTTAGCGGCCAGCCTATCCAGCATCTGGTTGGCGTCGGCAAACAGCCGCTTGGCTTCTTCCCCCACCACTTCATCCTCCAGAATGCGTGGATATTTGCCCGCCAGCGACCAGGTCATAAAGAACGGCGTCCAGTCGATGTAATGCCGCAGCGTCTCGATACTGGCTTCGACCGGGTAAACACCCAGTTGCTTCGGCACCGGCGGCTGGTAATTTTCCCAGTCCAGCACCATGGCATTCGCACGCGCTTTCTGCAGGTCAACCGGCGGAGTTCGCGGTTTCTTGCGTGCGTGCTGAATGCGGACGGTTTCGTATTCTTTACGGGTTCTCGCCACAAAATCGTCGCGCTGAGCGTCAGAAAGCAATGCCGACACCACGCCCACGGTACGCGAGGCATTTTGTACGTAGGTGGTTGAGCCGCTGTAATTCTGCTCAATCTTCACCGCAGTATGGGCCTTGGAGGTGGTAGCGCCGCCGATCAGCAGCGGCAGGGTAAAGCCCTGACGCTCCATCTCTTTGGCCACGTTGACCATCTCGTCCAGCGACGGGGTGATCAGCCCGGACAGGCCGATAATATCCACATTCTGCTCGCGCGCGGTTTTCAGGATTTTCTCCGTCGGCACCATCACGCCCAGATCGACAATTTCGTAATTGTTGCACTGCAGCACCACGCCAACGATATTCTTGCCGATGTCGTGCACATCGCCCTTCACCGTCGCCAGCAGGATTTTGCCTGCCGTTGAGCCCTTTTGCTTGCTGGCCTCAATGTACGGCTCCAGATAGGCCACCGCCTGTTTCATCACGCGGGCGGATTTCACCACCTGCGGCAGGAACATCTTGCCTTCGCCGAACAGATCGCCGACGACGTTCATGCCCGCCATCAGCGGCCCCTCGATCACTTCGATCGGACGATCCGCCCTCTGCCGGGCCTCTTCGGTATCGAGCTCGATAAACTCGGTGATGCCTTTCACCAGCGAGTATTCCAGCCGTTTTTCGACCGCCCAGCCGCGCCATTCCGCCTGCTGCACAGCCACTTCATTGTCTTTGCTGCCGCGGTATTTTTCCGCCAGTTCCAGCAGCCGTTCGGTGCCGTCGTCACGGCGGTTGAGGATCACGTCTTCCACCGCATCACGCAGCTCTGCCGTCAGATCGTCATAGATCGCCAGTTGCCCGGCGTTAACGATCCCCATGTCCATGCCGTTGCGGATCGCGTGATACAGGAACACCGCGTGGATCGCTTCGCGTACAGGATCGTTGCCGCGGAATGAAAACGACACGTTGGACACGCCGCCGGAAATCATCGCGTGCGGCAGGTGAGTTTTGATGTCGGCACAGGCCTCGATAAAGTCGACGGCGTAGTTGTTATGCTCTTCGATACCGGTAGCAACGGCGAAAATATTCGGGTCGAAAATGATGTCTTCCGGTGGGAAGCCGACGCGCTCGGTCAGAATTTTGTAGGCGCGGCGGCAAATCTCGAATTTGCGCTCGCGCGTATCGGCCTGGCCCACTTCGTCAAACGCCATCACCACCACCGCGGCACCGTATCGACGCACCAGCTTGGCGTGGTGAATGAAGGCCTCTTCACCCTCTTTCATCGAGATGGAGTTAACGATGCCCTTACCCTGAATGCACTTCAGGCCTTTTTCGATCACCGACCATTTGGAGGAGTCGATCATGATTGGCACGCGGGCGATATCCGGTTCACCGGCGATCAGGTTGAGGAAACGTACCATCGCCGCTTCCGCGTCGAGCATCCCCTCATCCATGTTGATGTCGATAATCTGGGCGCCGCTTTCTACCTGCTGGCGCGCTACGGCCAGCGCTTCGCTGTATTTCTCTTCTTTGATCAGCCGCTTAAAACGTGCCGAGCCGGTGACGTTGGTTCGTTCGCCCACGTTGACGAACAGCGTTTTGGCATCGATGTTTAGCGGCTCCAGCCCCGCCAGACGGCAGGCAACCGGGATCTCCGGCAGTGGGCGCGGTGGCACGCCCGCTACGGCCTTGACCATGGCAGCAATGTGCTCTGGCGTGGTACCGCAGCAGCCGCCGATAATATTCAGGAAGCCGGCTTGCGCCCACTCCCCGACCTGTTTCGCCATCTCTTGCGCATCCAGATCGTATTCACCGAACGCATTAGGTAAACCGGCATTGGGGTGCGCGGTAACGTAGCTTTCCGATATGCGCGACAGTTCGGCAACGTATTGACGCAGTTCATCCGGCCCCAGCGCACAGTTCAGGCCAAAGCTCAGCGGGTTGACGTGCCGCATCGAGTTATAGAAGGCTTCGGTGGTTTGACCGGACAGGGTTCGGCCGGAAGCATCGGTGATGGTGCCGGAAATCATGATCGGCAACGAAACCCCCAGGGCTTCGAATTCGGTTTCCACCGCGAAGGCGGCGGCCTTGGCGTTCAGGGTATCGAAGATGGTTTCGATCATGATCAGATCGACACCGCCCTCCACCAGCGCACGCGTCGACTCGCGGTAGGCCTCCACCAGTTCGTCGAAAGAAACGTTACGAAATGCCGGATCGTTGACGTTCGGAGAAATGGAGGCGGTGCGGTTGGTCGGCCCCAGCACCCCGGCCACGTAGCGGGGCTGCTCTGGGGTACGCGCAGTCCATTCGTCGGCGCAGGCACGCGCCAGGCAGGCGGCCTGATAGTTAATCTCGGCCGACAGCGACTCCATATGGTAGTCGGCCATGGCGATGGAGGTAGAGTTGAAGGTATTGGTTTCGAGGATGTCGGCTCCCGCTTCCAGATAGCCGTAGTGAATGGCGGTTATGACCTCGGGCTTGGTCAGCACCAGCAGATCGTTATTGCCTTTCAGATCGCTTTGCCAGTCGGCAAAACGCTCACCGCGAAAGTCGCTCTCTTCCAGACGGTAGCTTTGGATCATGGTGCCCATGCCGCCGTCCAACACTAAAATTCGCTGCGCTAACTGCCGGCGCAGTTGTTCTACTCGATTTGTCACTGTAGCCCCTTCAATTACCGATCCAGCCCATCGCTCAATTGCTGCAAAAACCAACGAGTCATCCTAGCACAGGTTGTGTCGGCAAAGGGGCGAGCGGTTATTGAGAGTTTTTCAGGTTGTCTGGCAACACATCCGATGAGCTGATTGACGGCTTGCATTTCACACGTAAAAAACGAAAATGAATTCCATCATACGGAAAAAGGAATGTGAATCATGGTCACCCCCGTTCCCGCCAAACGTGGCAAGAAGCCCCGCGCTGCATCTCCGAGCGCCAGTGCGGCAACCGGTCAGGTACAGTCGCTGACCCGTGGCCTGAAATTATTGGAATACATTGCCGAAGCTCAGGGCAACGTGGCGTTGACCGATCTGGCCCAACAGGCGGGGTTACCGAATTCCACCACTCACCGTCTGCTTTCCACCATGCAACAGCAAGGGTTCGTGCGTCAGGTCGGCGATCTGGGCCTGTGGACTATAGGTTCGCACGCCTTTGTGGTGGGCAGCAGTTTTCTGCAAAGCCGCAATCTGCTGGCAATGGTACACCCCACGCTGCGTCGCCTGATGGAAGAGTCCGGCGAAACGGTTAACCTCGCGGTGCTGGATACCAGCGAGTACCAGGCGATTATTATCGACCAGGTGCAATGCACTGCGCTGATGCGCATGTCTGCGCCCATCGGCGGTAAACTGCCGATGCACGCCTCCGGTGCCGGCAAAGCCTTTCTTTCCACCTTGCCGGACGATCAGGTCACCAAACTGCTGCATCAAAAGGGCATGCAAACCTATACCCCGCATACGCTGACGCCGCACAACCTGAAGGAAGGGCTGGCGCAGATCCGCAAGCAGGGTTTCTCGTTTGACGATGAAGAGCATGCGCTTGGCCTGCGCTGCGTGGCGGCCTGCATTTTTGACGAGCACCGCGAAGCCTTCGCTGCCATCTCGATTTCCGGGCCCATATCGCGTATCACCGACAACCGCGTGATTGAGCTGGGCGCGTTAGTGATCCATGCCGCGAAAGAGATCAGCCTGGAATACGGCGGCGTACGTTAAAGTGGAGCAACGCCGTTGCATTAAACCTTCAAATAATCGAATATTATCAGACTGCTGACAAAGCCCGGGATTAGGGAGAGCGTGGCGTAGGGGTCGTAGCGGCTTGCCCGCCGGAGCGCCCCTCGGTGCGCTAGGCCCGGGTATCTCGGGTTCAAAGACCACTTTGTCGTCAAACTCATATTATACGTTTTATCGCCCCCAACGAGCCGCCAATGAGAGATAAATTCATTAAGAAAGAAGGTATTGCGCTTATCCAGCTCGCCAGATATTTGCTGGATGAGAAGCCGATGAACCGGTTACGCACTATCGATGAACTCTCTGAAAGTTTTGGTCTTTCCGTTGGCATTGTGCAAAACGCACTTAAATCGCTGGAAAACAGCGGCTGTATTCAGTTGGAACGGCGCGGCCGCAACGGGACGCAATTAAAACAGTTAAACTATCAGGCGCTCCTTTCCCAGGCCGATATTGGCAACATTGTTTGTGCGATGCCACTGCCCTACACCAAACTTTATGAGGGCTTAGCCAGCGGTCTGAAAATACAGTTTGGGCAAATACCGCTTTACTACGCGCATATGCGCGGAGCCAGCGTACGTATCGAATGCCTGCTGGATGGTATCTACGACATGGCCGTCGTGTCCCATCTGGCCGCCAGAGAAGTTTTACAGGCGGGCAAAGCCCGTATTGCGCTGGAGTTAGGCGCGGGATCCTATGTTTCAGGCCACCAGATGGTTTACCGCCGTGGCGAAGAAAACAACATCCGTCGTGTGGGCCTGGATCCTCGTTCGCCAGATCAACGCCAATTGTCCGAACTCTACTTCCATGGGCAAGAGGTTGAATATGTCGATACGCCATATCACGACTGTTTAAACCAAATAGAAAAAGGCAATATTGATTCAGCTATCTGGAATCTGGTGCAGGACTTTGCCAGTGACACCCTGGCCGCTATTCCCTTGCAAGGCCACCCTTCCTATATTCAAGCCTCTGAAGCCGTGCTGCTTATTCGCAGCGATGACGCTCTAATTCAACGTCTTGTGGCACGTCAGGTTGACAAAAAACAACTGCTGCAGCACCAGCAAAATGTCGTTTCGGGAAAGGAAGAACCCTTTTACTGATTAAGCTTTGTATATAATTAATGCCAACCATTATTTACAGCTTCAAGATAACAAAACCCACCACGTTATATTAATACCTTGAAAGAGGTATAAAATAACCGCGTTAGTTTGTTCCGGAATCATATCCAATGTGTCAGGAATAAAGATAAGGAATGTGAAAATGAAACGCGAAGATAAATATAATCACGGTGACTACAATGATTTTCTAACGGCCATAAGAACATTTGAATGCTCTATTGATCCTAAAGACGCCGACTATTATGACGAGCATTACGAAGATGACAAAGCAGCAACCTATCAACAAGTTGAGTATCCAGGTCGCGTAATTCGCGACAAAAATGGCGTCCCCTTGCAAAGTACTACGTCAATAAAAGGCTATTTCATTAAGCTTGGTATTGATAAATACTATACGCGCGGCTCCAGCGACCCTGAGATGTTTCGCAAGATGCAATATGCCGTGATGAATTATCTGGGTTTTGTCGGCTATCAGTTCAGTGAACATGATCTTTGGGATCTTGGTTATTACGCCCATTATGATAATGAAAATCTCCCCATGTACTATTCAGATGTCGACGTCAGCAATTGGTCCAATGGAGTGCGAGAAAAAATAATGGATCTTCCGGACGGGAAAATCCATGTTACCGACGTAAATACCTGGAAGGGGGCATTTACCGGCAAACACGGTATCAGTTCTTTCGCCGATGTCATCGACCCGGATAAACAAGAATTTATTGCCCGCGATCATTTCGACAATAAATACCAAAATATTGTTTTGCAGCTGGCCGACCATGGCAAAACCCTGAATGATTATCTGGGGAGTACGCTACGCTGGAGCGAATGCCAGCCCAGGTTAGCCCCACCCGGTGGGCGTTCTGATGAGGTCACCCTCACTTTATCCGGCTTACTGGCCGGCGCTCATCTGCGCGGGGCGGAAGGCGTTGTCGCCCTGTTGGTCAGGCATGAAAACCATGCTGATGAGAACAAAACGGCCATCTTGCAGTATGTCTATGATTTTGGCGGCTACAGTACGCCTTATGATCAGTAAATCGGGCATGCGTTTGGCCGGCGCCCGGTGTGGCGCCTCATTATAATTTGTGATCTTGTTCAAGTAATAATCGCTTCCCCGTTGTCGTCCGTCATGGGCTCACTTACCATTTCATTTATATATTCAAAAAAATGAGGATATAAAATGATACACCAGGGCCTGAACACGCTGCGACAAGCCAAAGTGATTGATGAAGACATTTATCAGGGAATGCTGGCCGTCGTCGAACAGCTGCAACAGCATTGCCAACGCCCGTTACCCGCTGAACAAGGCTGGTTGGCTATCGCACACATGGCCAATGCGCTAATGCGTTGCCGCCAGCAGCAACCTGTCTCACCGTTGGACAACGAAATATTGGCGGAAATAGCGGAAGCAGGGAAATTGGAAGAGGTGCGCGCGCTCAATAATGCCCTGATGAAAAACTTTACCCTCGAACTTCATCCCGATGAAGAAGGCTATCTGCTGGTCAATTGGTACAGTTTGAGCAAAGCATAATTGACATGAATAATTTCTCTTAAATATTCAAATAAATGAATGTTTATCGCAAGGATGACAAACCAGGAGTAAAGGGAACAATGTTTATTACTGCGTTACAACGGCAAAATCCTGCGCTGATCGGCACTGCCGTAGCACTATGGCAACAGCGAATCCTTCGCCCGGACAGCTACGTGATCGATGTTGATACCGTAGAGGAAAACGCCCGACACATATTGCAAATCGCTCAGCAGCATCACCTGACGCCTTATGTCATGAGCAAACAATTTGGCCGCAACCCCTGGTTATGCCAACGCATTATCAATCTGGGTTTTCCGGGCGCCGCCGCTGTCGATTTCAAAGAGGCGCAGCAGCTAATGCAGCATCGCGTTCCCTTGTGCCACGCAGGGCATCTGGTTCAGATCCCTGACGGTGAGATCGCCGCCATTCTGAAACAGCGGCCAGAAGCGATCACCGTCTTTTCGATTGAAAAAGCCCGCAGCGTCGCTGAACAAGCAAAAAAAATAGGCATCACGCAATCCTTGTTGCTAAAAGTCTATCAGGAAGGTGACCTCCTCTACCCTGGGCAAGAGGGCGGCTTTCTGCTGGATGATGTCGTGATCGCCGCCAGACAAATAACACAGCTGGGGCACGTGCAGGTGGTCGGCGTCACCCATTTCCCCTGCCTGCTTAGCCATAAAGCCGGCGATATCCCGCAGACGACCCCCAACTTTGCCACCCTGATTGAAGCTGTGGCTCGCCTGCGTCAGGCCGGCTTCCAGATATGCCAAATCAATGCCCCCTCCGCCAATAGCTGCTCGTCGTTGCCGATGCTCGCACAGCTTGGCGTGACCCACATAGAGCCGGGGCACGCGTTCACAGGGACCTTCCCGGCGAACGTTTTTGGTACTGAGCCAGAACGCCTGGCAATGCTATATATGACTGAAATATCTCATCATTATAAAGAACTCAGCTTCTGCTATGGCGGCGGACACTATCGCCGCAGCCACGTCCAACACGCGCTGGTGTTCACCCCTGATGGCCAGATGAGCCAAACCGAAGTGGTGCCGCCGGAGGACCACAGTATTGATTATTACCTGGGGCTACGCGGGACGTTCCCTATTGGTAGCGTAGTCATCATGTGTTTTCGCACCCAAATTTTCGTTACCCGCAGCGACGTCGCCATGGTGTGCGGCATTTCGCGGGGTGCCCCGCAGCTTGCCGGGGTATTCGACAGCCAGGGAAACAGACTCAGCCATTCAGGAGATGCCCGGTGAATAAATTTGTGGTTATTGTTTTAGATGGTTTCGGTATCGGTGCCATGGACGATGTCGCCCACCAGCGCCCCCTTGATATTGGAGCCAATACCTGCGGCCATATCTTGCAAAAATACGGCCTGCTACGGTTGCCGACATTAGAGAAATTGGGCCTGATTAACGCTTTGGGATATCAGCCAGACAATGTGATGCACCCCAATCCGGCGGCAAATTACGGCAGCGCAAATTTGCAGCATCAGGGGGCCGACTCCTTTATGGGACATCAGGAGATCATGGGCACTCGCCCTGGCATCCCATTGTTGATGCCCTTTTCCCAAGTCAGGGAACAGGTGGCTTCGGCGCTTAATGATGCCGGGTTCCTGGTAGAACGTGTCGCGGTCGAGGACGGTTTATGCTACCTGCGAATTAACGGATGCGTCGCCATCGGCGATAACCTCGAGACCGATCCCGGCCAGGTTTATAATGTGACTGCCAATTTGGATGCCATTGATTTCGCCACCGTTCGCGCCATTGGTGACATCGTTCGCAGCCAGGTTCAAGTCGGCCGGGTGATTGTCTTTGGCGGCAACATTGGCAGTAATGCCGCTTTGCACCATGCCGCCGAAACCCGCGCAAAGCGCTATGTCGGGATCAATGCCCCCAAGTCAGGCGTCTATGGCCATGGCTTTACCGTTGTCCATCTCGGTTATGGCGTCGATGCAAGCCAGCAAACCGCCGCCAGTTTGCACTCATCAGGCGTACCGACGGTGTTAATCGGCAAAGTCGCAGATATCGTCATCAATCCTCACGGAATAAATTATCAGGGCATTTCCAATTCGGAAGAGATCATGCAATTAACCTTGCAGGCGGTCGAACAGCCGGGACAGGCCTTTATCTGTACCAATATCCAGGAAACAGATCTGGCCGGCCATGCCGAAAACAGCGATCGCTACGCTGAGCGATTACAGGTCGTTGACGGTTACCTGGCGCAATTACTGGCTCGACTCGGCGAAGACGACGCCCTGCTGGTGATGGCCGACCACGGAAATGATCCGACGATTGGTCACTCGCGCCATACCCGAGAAAAAGTGCCATTACTCTTCTGGCGCCCCGGCGTTCAAGGCGTCTATTTGGGCGAGCGTTCAACCCTGGCTGACGTCGGGGCTACGGTCTGCGACGCCTTTGGCGCTCCGGCACCTCAAAGCGGCCATTCGTTCTTCCCGCAAATGAATAAGGGACAACCATGAATCCTTCATCGCAATTTGATCGACGTGGCTATACCTATGCGCACGAACATCTGCATATTGATCTGTCACCGTTCAAACAGAATATAGATTGCCGACTGGATTGTTACGCACTCCTCGTGGATGAAATGAAAGCGCTGGTCAATAAAGGCGTATTGAACCTGGTTGAGGTCACGAACCGCTATATGGGGCGTAATCCTCAATTTATGCTGGATTTGATGCAAGAAACCGGCATAAACATTCTGGCATCAACCGGTTACTACCAACAGGATTTCTATCCGCCACATGTTGCTCAACGCAGCGTGCAGCAGTTGGCGCAAGAAATGATCGACGAAATTGAGCACGGCATTGACGGCACAACGCTTCGCGCCAGCGTAATTGCAGAAATTGGCAGCAGCGAAGGCACCATTACCCCCACGGAAGAGAAAGTATTCCATGCTGCTGCCCTGGCACATTTAGCCACCGGAAAACCCATTTCTACGCATACCAGTTTCAGCACCATGGGATTGGAGCAGTTGCAGCTATTAATGCGCTATGGTGTCGATGCAGAACATATTGTTATTGGCCACTGCGATTTATGCGATCAGCTGGATACCTTGCTGAGGATTACTGAAACCGGCGCTTTTATTCAATTCGACACTATCGGCAAAAACGATTACTACCCGGACGAAAAACGCGTGGCGACATTGCTGGCGCTTTCTCAACGCGGACTATTGGGCCAGGTAATGCTTTCCATGGATATCACCCGGCGTTCCCACCTGGCCGCAAATGGCGGTCTGGGATTCAGTTATCTCATTGATAAATTTGTTCCGATGCTGCTGCAGGCAGGGATACCGCAACAAGATATTGACCATATGCTGTGCACCAACCCAAACACTTTCTTCAGAGGACAAGAATAATGAAAAAGATCGGTATTGCAGGTTTACAACGCGAGCAAATTAAACAGGCTATCGAATCAGCCGCCCCCGGTAAATTTGAGTGTTTTATTCAAAACGACATGGAAGCGGCCAGCAAAGTCAAAAGTGGCGAGTTGGATTACTTTATTGGCGCCTGCAATACCGGTGCCGGTGCCGCGTTATCCATCGCTATCGCGATTATCGGTTATAACCGCTGTTGCACCATTGCCAAACCGGGAATACAGGCAAAAGAAGAACAAATAATAAAATGGGTCAACGAAGGCAAAGTGGCCTTTGGCCTTTCGGTGGAACATGTTGAACATGCCATCCCGATGCTGATGGGTCATTTGAATTAAGGGGCTATCCATGGAGCAGTATTTGCATATTGTTATTGTCGCTTTGCTAACGGGAATGACCTCGCTGCTTTCTCATCGTTCCGTTGCCGTATTTCACGACGGCATTCGTCCGATTCTGCCGCAACTGGTTGAAGGGAATATGAATCGCCGTGAAGCCGGCAGCATTGCATTTGGTTTGAGCATCGGCTTCGTCGCATCCGTCGGGATCTCCTTTACCCTCTCAACCGGGCTGTTGAACAGTTGGTTGCTGTTTTTACCCACCGACATCATCGGCGTACTGGCCTTTAACAGCTACCTGGCTTTCGCTTTGGGCATGGCCTGGGGAGTATTGGTGCTGACCAGTTTGGTGCCGATCAATACCCTGCTGACCGCGCTTCCCGTGGATATCCTCGGTTCACTGGGCGAGCTTTCCAGCCCGGTGATTTCGGCCTTCGCGCTGTTCCCACTGGTGGCTATTTTCTATCAATTCGGCTGGCGCCATAGCCTGCTGGCCGCCGTTGCCGTACTGATGTCGCGCGTCATTGTCGTGCGCTTTTATCCTTCACTCTTTCCAGAGTCGATTGAGATATTCGTCGGAATGGTGATGTTGCTGGGGATTGCGATATTTCGTGATATCTCACAGCACAAGCATCATGAAGAAAACCATGGCACCTCCGTTTTCGAGGAAAGAACCTCTCGCATTATCAAGAATCTGCCGCTGCTCGCCATTACCGGTGCGCTAATCTCGACGGTTGCCAGCCTTAAGCTGTTTGGAGGCTCTGAGGTTTCGATCTATACGCTGGCAAAAGCCTGGGCCCCCGGGGTATCACCGGAAGAATCCGCTGCGTTGGTCAATCAAGCTGCGCTGGCTGAGTTTATGCGTGGCCTGGGCTTTATTCCGCTCATCGCAACCACTGCGTTAGCCACTGGGGTGTACGCCGTCGCCGGTTTTACCTTCGTCTTTACCGTCGGTTATCTGGCCCCCTCGCCCTGGTTAGCCGCCATTTTAGGGGCCCTGACCATCACGTTGGAAGTGCTGCTGTTGCGGACTATCGGCCGTTGGTTAAGCAACTATCCCTCGGTTCGTAATGCCTCGGACAGCATCCGCAATGCCATGAACATGCTGATGGAATTTGCTTTGCTGATCGGCGCTATTTTCGCCTCTATCAAGATGGCGGGCTATACCGGCTTCAGCATCACCGCAGCCCTGTACTTCCTTAATGAAGCACTGGGGCGTCCTATATTGAAAATTGCCGCCCCGGTAGTGGCAACCATAATATGCGGTATTTTATTGAACATTTTGTATTTCTTAGGGTTGTTCGTCGTTAACTAACCAAGCGTATTAAACGGAATATCTGACCAATAACGGAATATAAACACAGGGGAATCATAATGAAAATAGAGAATAATAAAAACGCAACCCGCTCAAAGTGCTTTGCAGCATTAGCATTACTCTTGGGTTCTACGGCATTTTTATCGGCGGCCCACGCAAACAACGATACCGCACCCAATAACGATCCAACTGAAACCTGGCGCACCGATTATAGCGATATCGGTTATCCGGACGTGGGTTTTTCCCCTTATATCAAAGGGTGGATTAAGGGTTATCTGACACCGGCAGATTACCCTGACGGCGCAAAAATTCTGCCGCCGCCGCCAAAAGAGCATTCCGCAGCAGCAAAAAGCGATATTGAAACGTTCCATGAATTACGACAGCTGCGCGATACGCCACGCGGCCAGCTGGCAATCCAAGATGCCAAGCTCTCCTTCAACCATATTGGCAGCGCATTTTCGCCGGCGCTGGGCATCACTATTTCACGTAAAAATACGCCTCATTTGCACCTGCTGCTCAGCCGAGTTTTTACCGATGCGGGTTATGCCTCCAATGACACCAAAAAAGCGTTTAGCCGAATTCGGCCCTACTCGGCATTACGTATCGACAGTTGCACGCCTAAAGAACATAGCGCGTTAAGTAACGACGGCGGCTCTTATCCCTCTGGTCATGCCGTCACCGGGATGATGTGGGCCATGACGTTAACCGCCATGGAGCCACAGCTGGCAACCCCGTTAATGAAAAAAGGCTATGAGTTTGGTCGTAGTCGTCTGATCTGCGGCGTACATTGGGAAAGCGATGTCAACGCGGGTCGCTTCCTTGCTGCCGGCGCTTTCGCTCGCCTGCAGGCCAGCCCCGAATATCAAAAACAATTCCGCGAAGCCAAGCTGGAAGTCGACCGTTTATTAGCGCAAAAACAAGGCAGTAAATAAACGTCAGCGCGGATTACCCGGCACATTAGGCGAAAGTCATCATCGTAAAAATGCCCAGGTTTGCGCAGAGAGTGTGGCTGCGCAAGCCTTTCCCCATAACAATTATCCCCACCGTGACGCATCCGCGCAGCTCAACTTCAACGAAGTTTTATGTCTGGACGTCAGCCTGAAATAGTTGAAGTCGATCACAAATAATGACTTTGCCAACGGAAGCCGATTGCAACCGGCGAAACTTCCTTCGACAATGTTACCGATAACATGTTACCGGTAACAACTTGTATAGGGTAACGCCACCTGTCGTTTTGGAGCTAAGCCATGACCAATAATCAAAACCGTATTTACGTCATTATGGGCGTTTCCGGCAGCGGCAAGTCCGCCGTGGCCGCCGCAGCGGCCCGCCAACTGTCTGCCGGGTTCCTTGACGGTGACTTTCTGCACCCGCGCAGCAATATCCTGAAAATGGCCGCCGGTGAACCGCTGAATGATGACGATCGCGCCCCCTGGCTGGCCGCACTCAACGACGCGGCTTTCGCCATGCAACGCACCAATACTGTTTCGGTCATTGTCTGTTCGGCGCTGAAAAAGCACTACCGCGATCGCCTGCGCGCCGGTAACGGTAACCTGTCGTTCATCTACCTGCACGGCGATTTTCCGGTGATCGAAGCCCGCCTGGCTGCGCGTAACGGCCACTTCTTCAAGCCACAGATGCTGGTAACGCAGTTCGCGGCGCTGGAGCAACCGGGCGCGGACGAAAGCGACGTCATGTCCGTGGACATCAACCAGCCGCTGGAAGCCGTCATCGCCGATACCGTGCGACATATTCAGAGTTTCCTGCCTCAGGACGTATGCGCGTGAATACTGTAACGCTGGTCGGTACTGCAGTCGGCTCGGTTCTATTACTGCTGTTTTTGGTGATGAAGGCGCGTATGCACGCCTTCGTCGCCTTAATGTTGGTGTCTATCGCTGCCGGTATTTTCTCCGGCATGCCGCTGGACCGCATCGCCGACACCATGCAAAAAGGCATGGGCGATACGCTGGGCTTCCTGGCTATCGTAGTGGCGCTGGGCGCCATGTTCGGCAAGATACTGCACGAGGTCGGTGCACTCGATCAAATTGCGGCACATTTGCTGAAACGTTTCGGCCAAAGTAAGGCGCATTACGCGCTCGGCATCGCCGGATTGATCTGCGCCCTGCCGCTGTTCTTTGACGTGGCGGTGGTACTGCTGATCGGCATTGTGTTTGCCGTCGCACGTCGCACCGACGGCAACATCGTCAAGCTGGCTATTCCCCTGTTTGCCGGCGTCGCCGCTGCGGCCTCCTTCTTGCTGCCGGGGCCGGTGCCAATGCTGCTGGCGGCGCAAATGAAAGCCGACTTCGGCTGGATGATCGCCATCGGCCTGGTCGCCGCTATCCTCGGCATGCTGATTGCAGGCCCATTGTACGGCAGCTTTATCAGCCGCTTCGTTAGCTGGCCAATGCCGGCGGATGAAAACGAACCGACGCTCAACAAGGGCAACCTGCCGTCATTTGGCTTTAGCCTGGCGCTGGTACTCTGCCCGTTGGTGCTGGTCGGTATGAAAACCATTGGCGCACGTCTGGTCACGCCGGGTTCTCAGCTGCAGCAGTGGCTGGAGTTTATTGGCCACCCGTTCACCGCCATTTTGATTGCCTGTCTGATCGTGATTTATGGTCTGGCAAAACCGCGCGGCATGACCAACGAACAAACGCTGGCCATCTGTTCGGCTGCGGTGCAGCCCGCCGGGATCATCTTGCTGATGACCGGTGCCGGTGGCGTGTTCAAACAAATCCTGGTGGATTCTGGCGTCGGCCCGGCACTGGGCGACGCCATGATTGGCACCGGTCTGCCAATAGCCGTGGCGGCCTTTGCGCTGTCCGCCATGGTGCGCGTGATTCAAGGTTCAGCCACCGTTGCCTGCCTGACTACCGTCGGTCTGGTGTTGCCGGTGACCAGTCAACTGGGCCTCGGCGGCGGGCAGTTGGCCGCGCTGGCTATCTGTATTGCCGGGGGCTCTATCGTGCTCAGCCACGTCAACGATGCCGGTTTCTGGCTGTTCGGCAAATTTACCGGCGCCAATGAGCTGCAAACGCTAAAAACCTGGACGGTGATGGAAACCCTCCTCGGCAGCGTGGGTGGCATCATCGGCATGATTGCTTTCACCCTGTTTTAAACCACGATAACGACATAACACCGCCCCCGGCCTTTGCACATCAGGGCTGCAATCTCTCTCCGGGGGCACCGCCATAGGCGGCGTCTATAACAATAGCCATGTGAGGAAGGTATGCTTAATCCCACCCTATCCCGTGTCACGCAACGCATCATCGATCGTTCAAAACAGAGCCGCACCGCCTATCTGGCACGCATTGAAGCGGCGCGCTCCCAAACCGTACACCGCGCACAGTTGGCCTGCGGCAACCTGGCGCACGGTTTTGCCGCCTGCCAGCCGGATGACAAAACTGCGCTGAAAAACATGGTGCGCAGCGATATCGCCATCATCACCGCCTATAACGATATGTTGTCCGCCCACCAGCCCTACGAAAACTATCCCCAGCGGCTGAAACAGGCGCTGCATGCCGTAGGCGCGGTCGGTCAGGTAGCCGGTGGCGTACCGGCGATGTGCGACGGCGTGACCCAGGGGCAGGATGGCATGGAGCTGTCGCTGATGAGCCGCGACGTGATTGCCATGTCCTCGGCTATCGGCCTGTCGCACAATATGTTCGACGGCGCGCTGTTCCTCGGCATCTGCGACAAAATCGTGCCGGGTCTGGTGATGTCCGCCCTGTCGTTTGGCCATTTGCCGTCGCTGTTTGTGCCTGCCGGCCCGATGAGCAGCGGCTTACCGAACAAAGAAAAAGTGCGCGTGCGTCAGCTGTACGCCGAAGGCAAGGTCGATCGCCTGGCGCTGTTGGAGGCCGAAGCCGCTTCGTATCACGGCATCGGTACCTGCACCTTCTACGGCACCGCCAACACCAACCAGATGGTAATGGAAGTGATGGGGCTGCACCTGCCGGGCGCCTCCTTCGTTCACCCGGATACCCCTTTGCGCGATGCGCTGACCGACGCTGCCGCACGTCAGGTCACTCGCCTGACCGAAACCGCCGGCAACTATCTGCCGATAGGCAAGCTGGTGGATGAAAAGGTGGTGGTGAACGGCATCGTTGCGCTGTTGGCCACCGGCGGCTCCACCAACCTGACCATGCATATGGTGGCGATGGCGCGCGCCGCCGGCATTATCATCAACTGGGACGACTTCTCCGAACTGTCGGACGCCGTGCCGCTGCTGTGCCGTATCTACCCGAACGGCCCGG
The DNA here is from genome assembly GCF_027594825.1 of Serratia liquefaciens. Taxonomy (NCBI): domain Bacteria; kingdom Pseudomonadati; phylum Pseudomonadota; class Gammaproteobacteria; order Enterobacterales; family Yersiniaceae; genus Serratia; species Serratia liquefaciens. The sequence goes on from NZ_CP088930.1 coordinate 2,483,082, forward strand.
CGGACATCAATCAGTTCCAGGCATCGGGCGGCGTCGCCCTGGTGGTCCGGGAGCTGCTAAAGCACTGCCTGCTGCACGAAGACGTGCACACCGTGGCCGGTTTTGGCCTGAAGCGCTATACCCAGGAGCCGTGGTTGGATAATAGTCAACTTGCCTGGCGCGAGGGAGCGGATACTTCGCTCGATCCCCAGGTCATCGCCAGCGTCACCGAGCCTTTTGAACACCACGGCGGCACCAAAGTCTTGGCAGGCAACCTCGGCCGCGCGGTCATGAAAACCTCGGCGGTGCCGGTCGACAACCAGATTATCGAAGCGCCGGCGGTGATATTTGAAAGCCAGCATGACATCGTGCCGGCGTTTGAGGCCGGCAAGCTGGATCGCGATTGCGTAGTAGTGGTTCGCTTCCAGGGGCCGCAGGCCAACGGCATGCCTGAGCTACACAAGCTGATGCCACCGCTGGGCGTACTGATGGACCGCGGGTTTAAAGTCGCGCTGGTCACCGATGGCCGCCTTTCAGGCGCCTCCGGCAAGGTCTCTTCCGCCATCCACGTAACCCCGGAAGCCTATACCGGCGGCATGCTGGCCAAGGTGCAGGACGGCGATGTGATCCGCGTGAATGGCCGCACCGGCGAGCTGGCATTGCTGGTCGATGCCGAGGTTCTGGCCCAGCGAGCGCCTTACCAACCTGACCTGAGCGCAGAACATATCGGCTGTGGCCGTGAACTGTTCGGCGCATTACGCAGCCAGCTTTCCGGGGCCGAACAGGGCGCCTGCTGCATTCAATTTTAACCGATAGCGTGGCCGCGCAGCGGCCATAACTGGAGAGAACCGTTAATGAACAATTGGAAGACAAGCGCAGAACAGATCCTGATGGCCGGACCGGTAGTCCCGGTGATTGTCATCAACAAATTGGAACACGCAGTCCCCCTGGCGAAGGCTCTGGTGGCCGGTGGCGTCCGGGTATTGGAAGTCACCCTGCGCACCGCCTGTGCAATGGATGCGATCCGCGCCATTGCCAAAGAAGTGCCGGATTCCATCATCGGTGCCGGCACCGTCATCAACCCGCAGCAACTGCAGGAAGTGACCGATGCCGGTGCTCAATTCGCCATCAGCCCGGGGCTGACCGCCGATCTGCTGAAAGCGGCCACTGCCGGTTCAATCCCGTTAATTCCAGGCATCAGCACCGTGTCTGAACTGATGCTGGGCATGGATCATGGGCTGCGTGAGTTTAAATTCTTCCCGGCGGAAGCCAACGGGGGTGTGAAGGCACTGCAGGCAATCGGCGGCCCGTTCCCACAGGTACGTTTCTGCCCGACCGGCGGTATTTCACCGAGCAACTACCGTGACTATCTGGCGCTAAACAGCGTACTGTGCATCGGGGGTTCCTGGCTGGTACCGGCGGATGCGCTGGAAAGCGGCGACTACGCGCGCATCACTGAATTGGCGCGGGCCGCCGTTGCCGGTGCAAAAGCTTAATGCTATCGGGCGCGGCGTGCCGCGCCCTTACGTCGCTGCCGAGGTCGCAGGTAATTCCACTCCGCTGCGCTGACTGAAACGCCGCTTCTTGCGGTAAGCGAATACGTCTTCCACATGCCCATCGCGAATGCGCTGCTGCAGCCCGCGCCAGTAATCTGCTTCGAACAGATCGCTATGCAGCTCTTCAAACACCTGTCGAATGCGCCGGTCGCCACACAGAAAGTGCCGGAACTCCTCCGGGAACACATCATTCGCTGACACGCTGTACCACGGCTCGCTGGCCAATTCGTCTTCCGGGTAACGCGGCGGTGGAATATCGCGGAAGTTCACCTCGGTCATGTAGCAAATTTCATCGTAATCGTAGAACACCACCCGCCCGTGCCGGGTCACGCCGAAGTTCTTGAACAGCATATCGCCGGGGAAGATATTGGCGGCGGCCAGCTGTTTGATCGCATTGCCGTACTCTTCGATGGCGTCACGCATCTGCTGCTCATTGGCCTGCTCCAGATACAGGTTCAGCGGTGTCATGCGCCGTTCCATATACAGATGCTTGATCACGATGCGATCGCCAAGGTCCTCCAGTTTGTCCGGCACTTCACGCTGCAACTCAGCCAAAAGCTCCGGGCTGAGACGCGCCTTGTCGACGACAAAATTCTCGTATTCTTGGGTATCCGCCATACGCCCAACGCGATCATGTTCTTTCACCAGTTGGTAACAGGCCATTACCTGTGCCTGCGTCACTTCTTTTTGCGGTGCGAACTCATCCTTGATCATCTTGAACACCCGATCGAACGACGGCAGGGTGAATACCAGCATCACCATGCCTTTCACTCCCGGCGCGATGATGAACTGCTCCTGCGAGCCGGCCATAAACGTCAGGTATTCGCGGTAACACTCCGTTTTTCCGTGCTTCTGGCAGCCAATCGCCATATACAGTTCGGCGGTGGTTTTGCCCGGCAGGATCTCACGCAGCCACTCGACCATCGCTGCCGGAAGCGGTGCATAAACCATAAAATAAGAACGGGCGAAGCCAAACACGATGCTGGCCTCGGCCTTGCTGGTCAGGCAGGTATCTATAAACAGGTCGCCGGAATCACTGTGGTGGATCGGTAACAGGAAGGGATAGACCGTATGCGCCACGCGCAGCTTACCCACCAACCAGGCGGCCTTGTTGCGGTAAAAAAGCTCATTGGCGATCTGGAATGTCGCCCCCGCCAGCTGCTGCGCGCTAAAGCTCTGTTGCAACGCCCGAGTGATGTAATCAATGTCGCGCGACAAATTTTCCCAAGGTAGCCGTAAGGGCAAATCGGTCAGCAGGTTGTACAACATCGCCGACACGTCGCCGTTAGCGGTGAAATCACGCGACAGCGGGCGCGGGATATCGCGAAAGCGTCCCTCAGGTTGAGAGCTGAAAACAAACAGCTTTTCCGGCGTCAGATCGCGGTGCTTGAACAGGCGGCAGTAAACCGAATTGAAAAAGCTTTCGGCAATCTCAAAACGGGGATATTCCGGCAGCAAGTCGGTGTACACCGCCTTCACCCGGCTGGGGAAATCAGCATCGAAGTACTTTTGCCCGGTGATGCACTTCAGTTGCTCCACCACCAGGCCGACGTGATGGTCATACAGGTGAATACGCTTTTTCATCGCCTGTTGCACCGCCGGCCAGTCTGCGCGCTCAAAACGCTGCTGCGCACCGGCGGTCACTTCAAGGAAGCGGCCGTATTGCGCATCAAAACCCTGCAGTATCGTCTGTGCGATCAACAGCTCCAGTTTCGCCGCCATCCTTACCTCCCGCCAGAAAAGAGAGCCTGCATAAGCAGGCCCTGATTTAGATTTTGTTAGCTCTGCGGCCTCAGAACTGCTGTTCTTCCGTCGAACCGGTCAGCGCCGTTACCGAAGAGGTGCCGCCCTGAATGATGGTAGTGACCTTGTCGAAATAGCCGGTCCCCACTTCCTGTTGGTGCGATGCGAAGGTGTAGCCGCGTGAAACGGCATCGAATTCAGGTTTCTGTACCTTCTCGACGTAGTGCTTCATGCCCTCGCCCTGTGCATAAGCGTGCGCCAGGTCAAACATGTTGAACCACATGCTGTGGATGCCCGCCAGCGTGATGAACTGGTATTTGTATCCCATCGCCGACAGCTCTTCCTGGAAGCGGGCAATCGTCTGATCGTCCAGGTTCTTTTTCCAGTTGAACGACGGCGAGCAGTTGTATGCCAGCAGTTTGCCTGGGAATTTGGCGTGAATAGCGTCGGCGAAACGCTTGGCTGCCTGCAGATCCGGCGTGGAGGTTTCGCACCACACCAGGTCGGCGTAAGGGCAATACGCCAGGCCACGGCTGATCGCTTGCTCAATGCCGGCATGGGTACGGAAGAAACCTTCCGCAGTACGTTCGCCAGAGACAAACTCGCTGTCGTATGGATCGCAGTCAGACGTCAATAAATCGGCGGCATCGGCATCGGTACGCGCAATGACCAGCGTTGGCACTCCGAGCACGTCAGCAGCCAAACGCGCTGCAACCAGCTTCTGAATCGCTTCCTGGGTAGGCACCAGCACTTTGCCACCCATATGACCGCATTTTTTCACCGCCGCCAATTGGTCTTCGAAATGCACCCCGGCAGCGCCGGCCTCAATCATGGCTTTCATCAGTTCAAAAGCATTCAGTACGCCGCCAAAACCGGCTTCGGCATCGGCGACGATCGGCAGGAAGTAGTCGGTGTAACCCTTGCTGCCCGGCTCAATCTTATTGGCCCACTGGATCTGATCGGCTCGGCGGAAAGTATTGTTGATGCGTTTAACCACGGCCGGCACGGAATCAACCGGGTACAGCGACTGGTCCGGATACATGGCAGAGGCGGTGTTGGCATCCGCAGCGACCTGCCAGCCAGACAGATAAATCGCTTCGATGCCGGCTTTGGCCTGCTGCAGTGCCTGCCCGCCCGTCAACGCACCCAGGCTGTTGACATAGCCTTTGCGTGATTTACCGTGCAGCAGTTCCCACAGCTTGGCGGCACCGTTTTGCGCCAGCGTACAGACCGGATTTACCGAGCCGCGCAGATTAATCACGTCTTCAGCGCTGTACGGGCGGGTGATGCCTTCCCAACGAGCCGATGTCCATTCCTGTTCCAGTTGTTGAATCTGTTGAGCACGAGAGGTAGACATAATTTTTATCCTTTTCAATAATGTAGGGTTAATGGTCAGGAACGGGTTCAGGCCAGGAGCTCATAGCCAGGTAACGTCAGAAAATCGATTAATTCGTCTTGCGTAGTGATACGTTCCATCAGGCGCGCGGCTTCTTCGAAACGGCCAGCATTAAAACGCGCCTCACCCAACTCTTCACGTACCACCAACATCTCTTCTTTCAGCATCTGGCGGAACAGCGCCTTAGTGACCAACTGGCCATCGCTCAGGCTCTTTTGGTGATGGATCCACTGCCAGATTGAGGTACGGGAGATTTCCGCCGTCGCGGCATCTTCCATCAGGCCGTAAATCGGTACGCAGCCATTGCCGGAAATCCAGGCTTCGATGTATTGCACCGCCACACGAATATTGGCGCGCATACCCGCTTCGGTCCGTTCGCCATCACAGGGTTCCAGCAGCTGCGCGGCGCTGATCGGCGCATCGTTCTCACGCAGGACTTCCAGCTGATTACGGCGTTCGCCGAGCACTTTGCTGAACACTTCCATCACGGTATCCGCCAGCCCCGGATGCGCCACCCAGGTGCCGTCATGGCCGTTATTGGCCTCCAGCTCTTTATCCGCCCGCACCTTGTTCAACACCCAGGCATTCTTCTCGGCGTCTTTGCTCGGAATAAACGCCGCCATGCCCCCCATGGCGAAAGCGCCTCGCTTATGGCAGGTTTTGATCAACAAGCGGGAGTAAGCACTGAGGAATGACTTGTCCATCGTGACCGACTGGCGATCCGGCAGGACCCGATCCGCATGGTTTTTCAGCGTTTTGATATAGCTGAAGATGTAATCCCAACGGCCGCAGTTCAACCCGACGATATGATCGCGCAGGTGGTAGAGGATCTCGTCCATCTGGAATACCGCCGGCAACGTTTCGATCAATACGGTGGCCTTGATGGTGCCGCGCGGCAGGGAGAAACGATCCTCGGCAAAGCTGAAGACCTCACTCCACCAGGCGGCTTCCTGCCAGGATTGGGTTTTGGGCAGGTAGAAATAAGGTCCGCTGCCTTTTGCCAGCAGTTGACGGTAGTTGTGGAAGAAATACAGAGCGAAATCGAACAGGCCGCCTGGGATCGCTTCGCCCTGCCACTGCACGTGTTTCTCCGGCAAATGCAGGCCACGTACGCGCGCAATCAATACCGCTGGATTGGGCTTCAGCTGATAAATCTTGCCGGCTTCATTGGTGTAAGAAATGGTGCCATTCACCGCATCGTGCAGGTTGATTTGCCCATCGATCACTTTGTCCCAGCTCGGCGCCAGTGAATCTTCGAAATCCGCCATAAAGACCTTCACATTGGCATTCAGGGCATTGATCACCATCTTGCGTTCAACCGGCCCCGTGATTTCAACCCGACGGTCGCGCAGATCCTCAGGTATGCCGCGGATCTTCCACTCACCATTACGAATGGAATCAGTTTCCGAAATAAAATCCGGGAGTTCGCCCTGATCGATCTTCTGCTGCCAACAGGCACGCGCAGCCAAAAGTTTGTTGCGCTGCGGAGTAAATTTACTCACCAGATCCGCCAGGAATTCGACCGCGTCATCCGTCAGCACCTGCCGTTCAGCCGCGGTGAAACTCTGCGTAAACGTTAACTCCGTGCCTGCTATCTGTTGCGTCATTGTCTTGCTCCTTCCCATCATTGTGCACCGACGCTGTAAGTCAGGCGGGCACATCTTCATCAGAAATCAGTGCGGATCAGGATGAATAAAATGATCCTCAACTGGTCAGATCTCATCTCACTGGATCTAAGAATACTCAACTAAAAATAAAAATCAAAAACGATTTCCATTTTATTATTAAATATTTAATTAACCTTTTGTTATCAATTAGTTATTAAAAATAACAATACCAGCAAGTAAGGAAACCGGTTCCATTACCTGGCAATAGTTACATCAAGTATTTGTTAGATAATGAGTTTTAGTAAGAATGGCAGGTAATTAAGAGGAAAAGCGTCATGAAGAGGTGTGCCGGCGGCCTCGATTCAGCCGCCAGCTAAAGCAAAAAACGTTATTCGAGGGTCGGGTTCATATGGCGCAGATCGTACGGTGTGATCTGGTAAACATAGTAGTTAAGCCAGTTGGCAAACAGCAGGTGACCATGGCTGCGCCAGGAAGCTTTGGGGGTATGTTCGGGGTTATCGTCGGGGAAGTAATTGAGCGGCACTACCGGGTTGAGACCTGCTTCGTTATCGCGACAATACTCACCGGCGAGGGTTAATGCATCATACTCTGGGTGCCCGGTCACGAACGCCAACCGTTTATCCTTACTGGCGAACAAATAGGCCCCGGTTTGCTCCGACTCGGCCAGGATATCCAGATCCGTGTACTGCCGAATAATCTCGGTAGGGAAATCCGCATAGCGCGAATGAGGCGCCAGGAAGGTCTCATCAAAACCGCGGGTCAACAACGCATGCTGTTGCAACGTTTGGTGCTGATAGACGCCAGAGAGCTTCACCTCACGGGTCATCTTTGGGATACCATACAGAATATTCAATGCCGCCTGTACTGCCCAACAGACAAACAGCGTGGAGGTCACGTGGTTCTTGGCCCAATCTATTACTCGTTCAATCTGCGGCCAGTAAGCAACGTCGCAGAAATCAACCAACCCTAGCGGCGCCCCCGTCACGATCAGACCATCAAAGTTCTCATCCTGGATGTCTTCAAAATCACAATAAAAGTTGTTCAGATGCTCCGCAGGCGTGTTTTTGGACTCACGGCTGTCGATACGTAACAGCTGAATATCAATTTGCAAAGGAGAGTTGGAAAGCAGGCGTAAAAACTGGTTTTCCGTCTCGATCTTCTTTGGCATCAGGTTAAGGATCAGCACTTTCAACGGCCTGATTTCCTGTGTTTTTGCCCTTGAGGATGCCATCACAAAGACATTCTCATTGCGCAAGAAACTAACTGCAGGTAACTCATCAGGAACACGAATCGGCATTGCTTAATCCCCACACATCCATTTAAACGTTTAGACTTCTAGATGCCCGAAGATAGCGGTTTTTTACTGCAATGTCGAGTATTCAACGGAAAGGTGAAAATGTTTCATAGCGGCGGAACAGGCGGGAGATCGTAGTTTTGAAACGCAAAAAGCAAAAAGGCCACCCTTGCGGATGGCCTCTTGGCTTAATTGATGCCTGGCAGTGTCCTACACGACTCGTCTCATCCTGAGACTCACCCCTTCGGGGCCGCCGCAAGCGGCGTTAAAGCCCGCTCCCGACGGGCTTTTCGCATGCCCATGCTCGAGCAGAACGATATACAGCAGACAAAACAAAAAGCCCTACGCTTTCACGTAGGGCTTGTTGCTTTATTTGATGCTTGGCAGTGTCCTACTCTCGCATGGGGAGACCCCACACTACCATCGGCGCTACGGCGTTTCACTTCTGAGTTCGGCATGGGGTCAGGTGGGACCACCGCGCTATTGCCGCCAAGCAAATTCTTTTAATTCTTTTTGCCGAACTTCTAAACCCACTTTAAATAAAGTGGTGCTGATACCCAGAGTCGAACTGGGGACCTCACCCTTACCAAGGGTGCGCTCTACCAACTGAGCCATATCAGCACACTAATTTGATGCCTGGCAGTGTCCTACTCTCGCATGGGGAGACCCCACACTACCATCGGCGCTACGGCGTTTCACTTCTGAGTTCGGCATGGGGTCAGGTGGGACCACCGCGCTATTGCCGCCAGGCAAATTCTGTTTCATTCCAACCGCTACTCACGTAGCCATTGAAACCAATCTCGGAACTTCGCTGAAAATCTGTCTCTCTAAAACACCTTTGGTGTTGTAAGGTTAAGCCTCACGGATCATTAGTACTGGTTAGCTCAATGCATCGCTGCACTTACACACCCAGCCTATCAACGTCTTAGTCTTAAACGTTCCTTCAGGGGCCTTAAAGGCCCAGGGAAGACTCATCTCGAGGCAAGTTTCGCGCTTAGATGCTTTCAGCGCTTATCTTTTCCGCACTTAGCTACCGGGCAGTGCCATTGGCATGACAACCCGAACACCAGTGGTGCGTTCACTCCGGTCCTCTCGTACTAGGAGCAACCCCTCTCAATCTTCCAACGCCCACGGCAGATAGGGACCGAACTGTCTCACGACGTTCTAAACCCAGCTCGCGTACCACTTTAAATGGCGAACAGCCATACCCTTGGGACCTACTTCAGCCCCAGGATGTGATGAGCCGACATCGAGGTGCCAAACACCGCCGTCGATATGAACTCTTGGGCGGTATCAGCCTGTTATCCCCGGAGTACCTTTTATCCGTTGAGCGATGGCCCTTCCATTCAGAACCACCGGATCACTAAGACCTACTTTCGTACCTGCTCGAGCCGTCACTCTCGCAGTCAAGCTAGCTTATGCCTTTGCACTAACCTCACGATGTCCGACCGTGATTAGCTAACCTTCGTGCTCCTCCGTTACTCTTTGGGAGGAGACCGCCCCAGTCAAACTACCCACCAGACACTGTCCTCACCCCGGATTACGGGGCCGAGTTAGAACATCAAACATTAAAGGGTGGTATTTCAAGGTTGGCTCCACGCAGACTGGCGTCCACGCTTCAAAGCCTCCCACCTATCCTACACATCAAGGCTCAATGTTCAGTGTCAAGCTATAGTAAAGGTTCACGGGGTCTTTCCGTCTTGCCGCGGGTACACTGCATCTTCACAGCGAGTTCAATTTCACTGAGTCTCGGGTGGAGACAGCCTGGCCATCATTACGCCATTCGTGCAGGTCGGAACTTACCCGACAAGGAATTTCGCTACCTTAGGACCGTTATAGTTACGGCCGCCGTTTACTGGGGCTTCGATCAAGAGCTTCGCCTTGCGGCTGACCCCATCAATTAACCTTCCAGCACCGGGCAGGCGTCACACCGTATACGTCCACTTTCGTGTTTGCACAGTGCTGTGTTTTTATTAAACAGTTGCAGCCAGCTGGTATCTGCGACTGGCTTCAGCTCCGAGAGCAAGTCTCTTCACCTACGCGCCAGCGTGCCTTCTCCCGAAGTTACGGCACCATTTTGCCTAGTTCCTTCACCCGAGTTCTCTCAAGCGCCTTGGTATTCTCTACCTGACCACCTGTGTCGGTTTGGGGTACGATTCTGTGTTACCTGATGCTTAGAGGCTTTTCCTGGAAGCTTGGCATCAACTACTTCTGCACCGTAGTGCATCGTCATCACGCCTCAGGGTTGAATAAGCAACCGGATTTACCAGGTCACTCCCCCTACACGCTTAAACCGGGACAACCGTCGCCCGGCTAGCCTAGCCTTCTCCGTCCCCCCTTCGCAGTAACACCGAGTACAGGAATATTAACCTGTTTCCCATCGACTACGCCTTTCGGCCTCGCCTTAGGGGTCGACTCACCCTGCCCCGATTAACGTTGGACAGGAACCCTTGGTCTTCCGGCGAGCGGGTTTTTCACCCGCTTTATCGTTACTTATGTCAGCATTCGCACTTCTGATACCTCCAGCAACCCTCACAGGTCACCTTCAACGGCTTACAGAACGCTCCCCTACCCAACAACGCCTAAGCGTCGCTGCCGCAGCTTCGGTGCATGGTTTAGCCCCGTTACATCTTCCGCGCAGGCCGACTCGACCAGTGAGCTATTACGCTTTCTTTAAATGATGGCTGCTTCTAAGCCAACATCCTGGCTGTCTATGCCTTCCCACATCGTTTCCCACTTAACCATGACTTTGGGACCTTAGCTGGCGGTCTGGGTTGTTTCCCTCTTCACGACGGACGTTAGCACCCGCCGTGTGTCTCCCGTGATAACATTCTTCGGTATTCGGAGTTTGCATCGGTTTGGTAAGCCGGGATGGCCCCCTAGCCGAAACAGTGCTCTACCCCCGAAGATGAGTTCACGAGGCGCTACCTAAATAGCTTTCGGGGAGAACCAGCTATCTCCCGGTTTGATTGGCCTTTCACCCCCAGCCACAAGTCATCCGCTAATTTTTCAACATTAGTCGGTTCGGTCCTCCAGTTAGTGTTACCCAACCTTCAACCTGCCCATGGCTAGATCACCGGGTTTCGGGTCTATACCTTGCAACTATTCGCCCAGTTAAGACTCGGTTTCCCTACGGCTCCCCTATACGGTTAACCTTGCTACAAAATATAAGTCGCTGACCCATTATACAAAAGGTACGCAGTCACCCAACAAAGTAGGCTCCCACTGCTTGTACGTACACGGTTTCAGGTTCTATTTCACTCCCCTCGCCGGGGTTCTTTTCGCCTTTCCCTCACGGTACTGGTTCACTATCGGTCAGTCAGGAGTATTTAGCCTTGGAGGATGGTCCCCCCATATTCAGACAGGATGTCACGTGTCCCGCCCTACTCATCGAACTCACAATTAATGCATTTTAGTGTACGGGACTATCACCCTTTACTGTGCGACTTTCCAGACGCTTCCACTAACACAAGAACTGATTCAGGTTCTGGGCTCCTCCCCGTTCGCTCGCCGCTACTGGGGGAATCTCGGTTGATTTCTTTTCCTCGGGGTACTTAGATGTTTCAGTTCCCCCGGTTCGCCTCATACGACTATGTATTCATCGTATGATAGTGCAACGAATTGCACTGGGTTTCCCCATTCGGGTATCGCCGGTTATAACGGTTCATATCACCTTACCGACGCTTATCGCAGATTAGCACGCCCTTCATCGCCTCTGACTGCCTAGGCATCCACCGTGTACGCTTAGTCACTTAACCTCACAACCCGAAGGTGTTTCTGTAAACAGAGAACACTGTCGTGCTGTTTATTTGAGAGACTCTATGACAGGTTAATCCTTACCCCAATAGTTCTACGGAGGGATAAGTTTCAGCTGTCATGTTTCAATTTTCAGCTTGTTCCAGATTGTTAAAGAGCAATATCTTAAACACGACTCGCAAGAGTCATCTTTAAGATGTTTTCGGTTATTGCTAACCGGTGATAATGTCTTTCACTCATTATCGGATGGCGTCCCCAAGGGGATTCGAACCCCTGTTACAGCCGTGAAAGGGCAGTGTCCTAGGCCTCTAGACGATGGGGACACAAAATCCGATTAAACCAGGGTTTAACCGTTTCTCGTATCAGCATGAGTCAGTGACTCATTACATCAACAGGTAGCGCTTTGCTCGTTACTTTTCATCAGACAATCTGTGTGAGCACTACACGCAATCAATATCATTAGGTAAGGAGGTGATCCAACCGCAGGTTCCCCTACGGTTACCTTGTTACGACTTCACCCCAGTCATGAATCACAAAGTGGTAAGCGCCCTCCCGAAGGTTAAGCTACCTACTTCTTTTGCAACCCACTCCCATGGTGTGACGGGCGGTGTGTACAAGGCCCGGGAACGTATTCACCGTAGCATTCTGATCTACGATTACTAGCGATTCCGACTTCACGGAGTCGAGTTGCAGACTCCGATCCGGACTACGACGTACTTTATGAGGTCCGCTTGCTCTCGCGAGTTCGCTTCTCTTTGTATACGCCATTGTAGCACGTGTGTAGCCCTACTCGTAAGGGCCATGATGACTTGACGTCATCCCCACCTTCCTCCGGTTTATCACCGGCAGTCTCCTTTGAGTTCCCACCATGACGTGCTGGCAACAAAGGATAAGGGTTGCGCTCGTTGCGGGACTTAACCCAACATTTCACAACACGAGCTGACGACAGCCATGCAGCACCTGTCTCAGAGTTCCCGAAGGCACTAAGCTATCTCTAGCGAATTCTCTGGATGTCAAGAGTAGGTAAGGTTCTTCGCGTTGCATCGAATTAAACCACATGCTCCACCGCTTGTGCGGGCCCCCGTCAATTCATTTGAGTTTTAACCTTGCGGCCGTACTCCCCAGGCGGTCGACTTAACGCGTTAGCTCCGGAAGCCACGCCTCAAGGGCACAACCTCCAAGTCGACATCGTTTACAGCGTGGACTACCAGGGTATCTAATCCTGTTTGCTCCCCACGCTTTCGCACCTGAGCGTCAGTCTTTGTCCAGGGGGCCGCCTTCGCCACCGGTATTCCTCCAGATCTCTACGCATTTCACCGCTACACCTGGAATTCTACCCCCCTCTACAAGACTCTAGCTTGCCAGTTTCAAATGCAGTTCCCACGTTAAGCGCGGGGATTTCACATCTGACTTAACAAACCGCCTGCGTGCGCTTTACGCCCAGTAATTCCGATTAACGCTTGCACCCTCCGTATTACCGCGGCTGCTGGCACGGAGTTAGCCGGTGCTTCTTCTGCGAGTAACGTCAATGCACAGTGCTATTAACACTGAACCCTTCCTCCTCGCTGAAAGTGCTTTACAACCCGAAGGCCTTCTTCACACACGCGGCATGGCTGCATCAGGCTTGCGCCCATTGTGCAATATTCCCCACTGCTGCCTCCCGTAGGAGTCTGGACCGTGTCTCAGTTCCAGTGTGGCTGGTCATCCTCTCAGACCAGCTAGGGATCGTCGCCTAGGTGAGCCATTACCCCACCTACTAGCTAATCCCATCTGGGCACATCTGATGGCATGAGGCCCGAAGGTCCCCCACTTTGGTCCGAAGACGTTATGCGGTATTAGCTACCGTTTCCAGTAGTTATCCCCCTCCATCAGGCAGTTTCCCAGACATTACTCACCCGTCCGCCGCTCGTCACCCGGAGAGCAAGCTCTCCTGTGCTACCGCTCGACTTGCATGTGTTAGGCCTGCCGCCAGCGTTCAATCTGAGCCATGATCAAACTCTTCAATTAAAAGCTTGATTTGCTTCAACTCGTGAAGCGATGCTCGAAAATTAACTTTCGTAATAATCAGACCGTTGACGAATCAACCGACTGACTTATTGCTTGGTCACTCTTCAAGACTTGATATTTTTTCGAACCCGAAGGTTCTGGATATCGTCTTGTGGAGTGCCCACACAGATTGTCTGATAAATTGTTAAAGAGCAGTGAGTTAGCCGCCGTAGCTTGCTATCTCGAGGTGGCGTATAATACGCTTTCCTCTTTCAGAGTCAACCCCTAAATTTCAGGATTTTTTCTCTTCGAACCCCGGAGACTCTGTGAAGTTGTTCACATGTTCCGTGTCGATGGAGGCGCATTATAGGGATCCGAGTTTTTTGCACAACCCCTTTTTTGATCTTTTCTTTCCGTTTGCACACTTTTCAGCCCTTTCGGGCGGATCTTGCGCGATCAGCGCCATTTTCCTTAGGATCCGTCGCTTCAGTTGGTTGTAATTCCACCGCCAACGTCTAGTATTGCCGGTAAATATGATCCCGACGTGAGGCTATTACCATGTCCGATGCAGTGCGTTCTTATCTTCATTACTCTCCAAAACTGGGTCAACGCGTAATGATCGATCCTTCCAGCGTGGTGATCGGCAACGTTGAGCTGGCCGATGACGTCAGTATCTGGCCGCTGGTTGCCATCCGCGGCGATGTCAACGCGGTAAAGATCGGCCCGCGCAGTAATATTCAGGATGGCAGCGTGCTGCACGTGACCCATAAGTCCGAACATAACCCCGAAGGTTACCCGTTGCTGATCGGGGAAGACGTGACCGTAGGCCACAAAGCCATGCTGCACGGCTGCGCCATAGGCAACCGGGTGCTGGTAGGGATGGGATCGATCCTGTTGGATGGTGCAGTAATAGAAGATGATGTGATGATTGGCGCCGGCAGCCTGGTGGCTCCGGGTAAACGTCTGGCGAGCGGTTATCTTTATATGGGGAGTCCGGCTCGTCAGGTTAGGCCATTGACTGCCGCTGAGTTGGAGGGGCTGCTTTACTCTTCTACTAACTATGTACGTTGGAAAGACGAATATTTGTCAGAAGACATCTGACAAGCGCCCGTTCCCTGACGAGAGAACGGGCACTAGGTTATGCCGCCAACTCGTGGCGCAGTTGGCGCAGTACTGGTTCTATCTCCGGCATCACACCATGCCACAACAGGAACGCATGCGCGGCCTGTCCCACCAGCATCCCTAACCCGTCGGCATATTCTGTGGCACCCTGTTGCCGCGCCCAGGTCAGAAACGGCGTTAATCCCTGCTGATAAAACATGTCATAGCAGCGCGTATGGTTATTAATAATGCCAACCGGCAATGCCGGGATCTCGCCGCTAATGCCGGACGCCGTAGCGTTGACCACTAAATCGAACCCTTGTTGATCGAGTTGATCCAGAGGCAAGGCGCTGATGTCACCGAGGTGTTGAAAACTTTCTGCCAGCATTTGTGCTCGACTGAAAGTACGGTTGGTGATCGTCACCTCACAACCAAAAGACAGCAGAGGCAAGATCACACCCCGTGCTGCGCCCCCTGCCCCCACCAGCAAAATGCGATCCTTTGGTGTGATCAGCCCTTGGCGATCCAGATCGGTCAGCAGGCCGATCCCGTCCGTATTGTCACCCAGCAACCCTCCGTCCGGCAGCACCTTTAGCGTATTGACCGCACCGGCCAGCGAGGCACGCTCGCTCAATTCAGACGCCGCCTCGTAGGCATGCTCTTTAAAAGGTACCGTGACGTTCGCTCCCTGGCCACCTGCCTGAATGAACGCTTGCAGCGCCTTTTCGAAACCGTCCAGCGGCGCCAACACCGTACCATAGGGATGTTCTATGCCGGTTTGAGCGGCAAACAACGCATGAATGCGCGGTGACTTACTGTGGCTAATAGGGTTACCGAATACCGCAAACTTCTCCATTCACATTACCTCTAGCCTTGACGGATCTGTTCGCCGGTCAGGGCATCTCTGATTTCTGAAGGATTAAGGCGGCCGCCGACGCTGCCTGCTAGCACCGGGAAAGCAGCGCCAAACTGCTGCTGTACCTCATCGGCGCTGCGGCAGGGCTCTTGTCCGCTGAGGTTAGCGCTGGTCGAGACCAGTGGTTTCCCGAACCCTCGGCAAAGCTGCTGAACCAGTGGATGATCGCTGACGCGTACCGCCAGAGAGGTGAAACGACCGGTCAACAAGCGCGATGTTTCCGCTCGGGCAGGTATGACCCAGGTAACCGGACCAGGCCAACTGGCAAAAATGGCTTCTCGCTGCCGTTCGCTCAGCGCACTGTCATCTATATAAGGCGCTAGCTGCTCATAGTCGGCGGCGATCAGGATCAGCCCTTTTTCCCAGGGGCGCTGTTTGAGGGCCAGCAGCGTATTTACCGCTTGTTCACTGTCGGGATCGCACCCCAAACCAAATACGGCTTCGGTGGGATAAGCGATCACTTGCTGACGATGCAGCGCGTCAAGAATGGGTGTAAAGAGGGAAGTGGTATCTGAGTTCATGGCGTCATTATTCTGTGGTTGCTACGGGTTTGCCGCAAAGCTTACTGGCACAGCAAAGGACTGGACCTTTTGCCGAACGCTTTTCCATCAGCAACGGGTAGTGGCAGTACTCGCACTCACCGGCGACGGGTTTAAAATTGAGGACAAACTGACATTCAGGGTAGCGATCGCAGGCGTGGAAAACCTTGCCATAGCGCGATTTACGCTGCAGCAGTTTGCCCTGGCCACACTGCGGGCAGCTGATACTGGTTTCGTCCGGTTTATCGATGACCTCGGTGTGATCGCACTCCGGATAGTTGCTGCAACCGATAAACATACCGTAACGGCCCTGGCGCAATGCCAGCGTCGCCTGGCATTTTGGGCATTCCTGCCCGTCCAACATCTTGACGATATGCCCATCGGCTTGCGCTTTTAGCGGTCGAATATGTTGGCACTCAGGATAACGGGAACAGCCGAGAAAAGGGCCGTGGCGACCACTGCGGATCACCAATTCGGCCCCACATTCCGGACAGGGTTCATTTTGCCTGGCGGCAAAAATCGCGGCTTTTGTCATAACTTCTTCTATATATGTTATCGGCTCAGTGCAGATAACCTTCGTTTACTTCGAATAACAGTTCTTCCATTTGCTGATAGGCGCTTTCATATCCAGGGATATTAAACAACACCATCAGCACCACCCATTTCAGATCTTCGAGATCGAATTCCGTATTATCCAAAGCCATAACACGATCGATAACCATTTCACGGGTTTCGAGGTTCAATACCTGAATCTGCTCCAGGAACAGGAGGAAACCACGGCAACTGGCATCCAAACGCACGCCTTCCTCTTCGGTGTAAATCCGCATGGCCAGCGGATCGGCATCCATAAAATACGGCGCATTTTCGCCTTCCTGCAGGTCGGCAAGTTTTTCAAGCCAATTCAACGCGTTGTAGATATCGTCCCGATGAAACCCCGCCTGAGCGAGATCATCGGTCAGTTGATCCTGATCGACGCGCATCTCTGGTTCATTGTGGATATAAGTTTCAAACAAGTACATCAGTACGTCGAACATGGCCTGCCCTCCTTATTCGGACATAGCCGCCGGGTACAGCTGCGATCCACCCTGCTAACTCCAGATCGAGCAACTTGATTACTACCTCTGGCACAGGTTGGCCGGCACGTTCAGCGACGACGTCAACAGGTGTCACCTCATCTCCTACGTTAGCCAACACATCGGCAAATGGCAATTCAACTTCGGCTTCTGACGCACAAATAGTTGTAATTTCGTTCAACGACAGCCAATGCAGGCCGCTTCCCAGCTGTTCAGCGATCTCTTTCGGCCCGGTAACCAGGTAAGCACCTTGTTGGATCAACCAGTGTGTCCCCTCACTCATCGGGTTACCCAGCGCACCGGGTAAAGCGAAAACCTCACGCCCCTGATCCAGCGCACATCGCGCAGTAATCAGCGTTCCGCTACGCAGAGAGGCTTCAATCACCACTACCCCCAGACTTAGCCCACTGATGATGCGGTTACGGCGAGGAAAATGGTCTGGCATCGGCAAATCGGTGACCAAATATTCTGAGAGCAAAGCCCCGCCGCTATCAGCGATCTCTTCAGCCAGGCGGCGATGTCGGCGCGGATAGATA
Organism: Serratia liquefaciens; assembly: GCF_027594825.1. NCBI lineage: Bacteria > Pseudomonadati > Pseudomonadota > Gammaproteobacteria > Enterobacterales > Yersiniaceae > Serratia > Serratia liquefaciens. The sequence continues at coordinate 2,500,585 of NZ_CP088930.1, forward strand.
TTGGCCAGGCCACTCCCCAGAACGGCAACCGTATGTCCTTCCGCCGCAAGTGCTGCGCGATGGCAGATGCTATCAATGCCAAGGGCCAACCCGCTGGTGACGGTAAACCCGCAGTGCACCAGACCGGTGGCAAAGTAATTGCCCCAGTGCTCACCGTAGTGGCTAAACTGGCGGCTGCCGACCATGGCGATTTGCGGCTGCTGCACCGCTTCCGGGTTGCCTTTGACCAGCAGCAGCAAGGGGGCATCGTCGATATGAAGCAACCGCTCTGGATAGCCGCTCTCACCGTAGATCCACAGAAAATGGCCGGGCTGTTCCAGCCAGGCAAGCGTGGCGGCCAGATAACGTGGATCCGCCTGGCGAAACTGCGCCTGCTGCCGGGCGTTCAGTCCCAGTTCATGCAGCAGGCGGGAAGGTTCTCCGCCGGCCCAGACCAACTGCCGTATTATCTGGCTGGCCTGCAGCGCGCCAAGCCCAGTGACCCCACGCATCCGTAAGCCAATTTCCTGTGCCTGCATCGCCTGTTCCCTCGCAAAAAATGGTGGTATTACCAATTCGAGCAATTGGTGCGCAATGCTGTCAATCAGGCCGGGAAATGTCTAGAATAGAAGCTAAACCTCGTTTATCACTCGGATACAGATCTCAAGATATATGTCAGTATTGCAGGTATTACATTACCCAGACGACCGGCTGCGCAAAGTTGCGGCCCCGGTAAAAGAAGTCAATGCGAATATCCAGCGCATCGTGGATGATATGTTTGAAACCATGTACGCAGAGGAAGGCATTGGCCTGGCTGCGACACAGGTGGATATCCATCAGCGCATTATCGTCATTGACGTTTCTGAAAACCGCGATCAGCGCCTGGTGCTGATCAACCCGGAGCTGCTGGAAAAAAGCGGCGAAACCGGGATCGAGGAAGGTTGCCTTTCCATTCCTGAGCAGCGTGCTTTAGTTCCGCGCGCCGCTAACGTGAAAATCAGAGCGCTGGATCGCGACGGCAAGCCTTTTGAGCTGGAAGCCGACGATCTGCTGGCCATCTGTATCCAGCACGAGATGGATCATCTGGTTGGCAAACTGTTCGTCGATTACCTGTCGCCACTCAAGCGCCAGCGTATCCGCCAGAAACTGGAAAAACTGGCCAAGTTTAACGCACGCGCCTAACCGATCAGGAAATAAACGTGTCTGACTCTTTACGGATTATTTTCGCCGGAACTCCAGACTTCGCAGCGCGTCACCTTGACGCGCTGTTGTCATCTGGGCACCAGATTGTCGGGGTTTTCACCCAGCCTGACCGCCCGGCCGGCCGCGGTAATAAACTGACGCCAAGCCCGGTCAAGGTTTTGGCCGAACAGCATCAGTTACCGGTATTTCAGCCAAAATCACTGCGCCCGGAAGAAAACCAGCACCTGGTGGCCGATCTAAACGCCGATGTGATGGTCGTTGTGGCTTATGGTCTGATCCTGCCAAAAGCGGTGCTGGATATGCCGCGACTCGGCTGCATCAACGTTCACGGTTCCCTGTTGCCACGCTGGCGCGGCGCGGCGCCGATCCAACGTTCACTCTGGGCCGGCGATAGCGAAACTGGCGTCACCATCATGCAGATGGACGTGGGTCTGGACACCGGCGATATGATGTACAAAATCGCCTGCCCGATTGAAGCCGATGACACCAGTGCCAGCCTGTATGACAAACTGGCGCAGCTCGGCCCGCAGGGTATGTTGACCACGCTGCAGCAAATGGCTGAAGGTTCGGCCAAACGTGAAGTGCAAGATGAATCGCTGGTCACCTACGCGGAGAAGTTGAGCAAAGAAGAAGCTCGCCTCGACTGGAGCCTGCCAGCCGTGCAGCTGGAACGCTGCATCCGCGCCTTTAACCCGTGGCCGGTCAGCTATTTCACCATTGACGATCAGCCGGTAAAAGTGTGGCAAGCCACGGTGTTGGAACAAAACGCCAACGCGGAACCCGGCACCATCGTTCATGCCGACAAACACGGCATTCAGGTGGCTACCGTCGAAGGTATCCTTAACCTGACTCAGCTGCAGCCCGCGGGCAAAAAACCCATGTCGGCACAGGATCTGCTGAACTCACGTCGTGAATGGTTTACACCGGGTAACCGGTTATAAGCCGCCCTCACTGCCCGGCCGATAATCGCCGGGCTGTTTCTTTCTTAATGCCGATCGCTACCCGCTTTAGCCTATGAAAAACAACTACAATCTCCGAAGCATCGCAGCCAAAGCCATCGGCCAGGTGCTGGATCAGGGCCAGTCTCTCAGTACTGTCTTACCGCCACTGCAAAAATCCATTTCTGACAAAGACCGCGCTCTGCTGCAGGAGTTATGCTTCGGCACCCTGCGCGTGCTGCCACAGTTGGAATGGTGTATTCAGCAATTGATGGCCAAGCCAATGACCGGCAAACAGCGCACGCTGCACTATCTGCTGATGGTCGGCCTGTACCAACTTCTGTATACCCGCATCCCTGCTCATGCAGTGCTGGCAGAAACGGTAGAAGGCGCCGTCGCGCTGAAACGGCCGCAGCTTAAAGGGCTGATCAACGGCGTATTGCGCCAGTTCCAACGACAGCAGGAAGAATTGCTGCAACGCGCCGCCAATAATGACAGCCGCTATCTGCATCCAAGCTGGCTTTTGAAGCGTATCCAGCAAGCCTACCCCGCGCAGTGGGAACAAATCGTCGATGCCAATAATCAGAAACCACCGATGTGGCTGCGTGTCAGCCGACTTCATCACACCCGTGAAGATTATTTGCAGCTGATGGCGCAGGCGGGTATTGCCGCCGAACCCCATACCGAATATCGCGATGCAATACGCCTGCTGGCGCCATGCGCCGTTACCGACCTGCCGGGGTTTGCCGACGGCTGGGTTACCGTGCAGGATGCTTCTGCCCAGGGCTGCGTCGATCTCCTGGATCCACAGGATGGAGAACAGATCCTCGATCTGTGTGCGGCTCCCGGTGGTAAAACTACCCATATTCTGGAAGCTGCACCCAAAGCTCATGTGATGGCGGTCGATATCGATGAACAACGTCTGAGCCGGGTCAAAGAAAACCTGCACCGCCTGCGTTTGCACGCCGAAGTGAAGCAAGGTGATGGTCGCACACCGCAAGACTGGTGTGGCGATAAGCAGTTCGACCGCATTTTGCTGGATGCTCCATGCTCCGCCACCGGTGTGATCCGCCGCCATCCGGACATCAAATGGTTGCGTCGTGACAGTGATATCGCTGAGCTGGCCGCGCTACAGGCCGAGATTATCGAAGCCATTTGGCCACGACTCAAAAAGGGCGGCGTGATGGTATACGCTACCTGCTCAATTTTGCCGGCAGAGAACGCTGAGCAGATTACCGCCTTCCTCCAGCGCCATCCAGAAGCCCGTCTGGTTGAAACCGGCGATGAACAGCAGCCTGGCCGACAGAATCTTCCCCATCCAGAGGATGGAGATGGCTTCTTTTACGCTAAGCTGATTAAAATGTAGCTATTCAGTACTCAGGGCGCGGCTGTTGCGCCCTTTCAGAAAACCTTCAGCGGTTTCAGTGTGAAGCAGAGAAGCGAATGAAAATAATTATTCTTGGTGCCGGTCAGGTTGGTGGAACACTGGCGGAAAACCTGGTGGGTGAAAACAACGACATTACCGTCGTGGATACCGACTCTGGCCGTCTGCGCCAGTTGCAGGATAAGTTCGACCTGCGGGTTGTTCAGGGCTATGGCTCCCATCCTCGCGTGCTGCGAGAAGCAGGCGCAGAAGATGCCGATATGCTGGTTGCGGTCACTAACTCTGACGAAACCAACATGATCGCCTGTCAAATCGCTTACTCTCTGTTTAATACGCCGAACCGAATCGCCCGTATCCGCGCGCCTGAATATATCCGCGAATCAGAGAAACTGTTTCAGCCTGAAGCGGTGCCCATCGACCACTTGATCTCGCCTGAACAGCTGGTTATCGATTACATCTATAAATTAATTGAATACCCTGGTGCATTGCAGGTGGTGAACTTTGCAGAAGGCAAAGTCAGCATCGCTGCGGTAAAAGCCTATTATGGTGGCCCGCTAGTGGGCAATGCCCTGTCTTCCATGCGCGAGCATATGCCGCATATCGATACCCGGGTTGCCGCTATATTCCGTCAGGATCGGCCGATTCGCCCACAGGGCTCCACCATTATCGAAGCCGGTGACGAGGTGTTCTTTGTTGCCGCTTCACAGCATATCCGTGCAGTAATGAGTGAGCTGCAACGGCTGGAAAAACCTTATAAACGCATCATGATTGTCGGCGGCGGTAACGTTGGTGCAGGCCTGGCACAGCGGCTGGAGAAATCCTACAACGTGAAGCTGATCGAACGTAACCAGCAACGCGCCACGGAGCTAGCCGAACAGCTACATGACACCATCGTGTTCTATGGCGATGCCTCTGACCAGGAGTTGTTGGCAGAAGAACATGTTGATCAGGTGGATGTTTTTATCGCCATTACCAATGATGATGAAGCGAACATTATGTCGGCCATGCTAGCCAAACGCATGGGCGCCAAAAAGGTGATGGTGCTGATTCAGCGCCGTGCCTATGTTGATCTGGTACAGGGCAGCGTCATCGACATTGCCATTTCCCCTCAGCAAGCCACAATCTCAGCATTGCTGGGCCACGTACGTAAAGCAGATATCGTCAGCGTTTCATCGTTGCGGCGCGGCGTGGCAGAAGCTATCGAAGCCATTGCGCACGGTGACGAAAGCACGTCAAAAGTGGTTGGCCGCATCGTTGAAGATATTAAATTGCCACCTGGCACCACCATCGGCGCCATTGTGCGCGGCGATGACGTAATTATTGCCAATGGCAGCAGCAAAATCGAACAGGGCGATCACGTCATTATGTTTATAACCGATAAAAAGTTCGTTCCTGACGTTGAACGTTTGTTCCAGCCAAGCCCATTCTTCCTGTAGAACGAATTAATTGTCCCATGGTCTATAATCAGGTTGATATTCGTTGCCGTGGGTAAGAAGAGATAAAAACTTTTCTCTGCTTATTGTGGCAAAGGGAAATTGCTTTGTTAAACTTGTGTTATTAATTTCTTTGAGGGGTGTTCTATGAGTATGTTGAAAGAGTTCCGCGAATTTGCCATGCGTGGCAACGTGGTCGATCTGGCCGTCGGTGTGATTATCGGTGCTGCCTTCGGTAAAATCGTATCTTCATTCGTTGCCGATATCATCATGCCACCGCTGGGTTTACTGATTGGCGGTGTAGATTTCAAGCAGTTCCACCTGGTATTACGGGAAGCTCAGGGTGCGGTTCCAGCCGTCGTGATGAACTATGGTTCTTTCATTCAGACTGTTTTTGATTTCGTTATTGTCGCCTTCGCTATCTTCCTGGCCATTAAATTAATGAACAGAATGCGTCGCAAGCAGGCGGAAGAGCCGGCAGCCCCTCCGGCACCGACTGCGGAAGAGAAACTGCTGACTGAAATTCGCGATTTACTGAGCCATCAGCAGCAACCAAAACTGTAAATCAGTTAATCCTGCGCTAATAAAAAGCCATCTTAACCAGATGGCTTTTTTAATGCCTTAAAACCAGAAGGCCAGTGGTAAATTATCGTTTGATAGTTTGCCACTGGCCTCACAGTTACCGCCTTTTGCGTGTTTGTCTTTACGCCGGTAGCTGCCTTTCCCTTTGGTATTTTTCTCTACTCTTTGGCGGAACAGCGGATCATGCAACAGTGCCTCAATGGCATTGTCCTGGATTTTACCTTTGGTATGTCGGTATTGGGTCATGGTAATTCACCTTATTTGTCTATGGTTATAAAACGAGAAGATAATACTGCCAGCAGTATAAAAATTAAAGGGCCGGCAAGCTTGTCAGGTGCCTTTTTTCACTTTTTCATCGCTGGCGCCCTGTTCCAGCGCTTCCAGAATCGAACAATAATTGCTAGTATGCGCGCTTCCACAACAGGCATCACTAAGGCGCTTTAGCGACTCACGCATCCGCGTTAATTCCTTAAGCTTGTTCTCCACTTCGCTCAGACGCGCATCAACGATCGACTTCGATTCCTGGCAGGTATGATGCTCAGGATCCACACGGATAGACAGCAGTTCGGCAATGGTTTCCAACGTAAAACCTAGCTGTTTGGCATAACGGATAAAACGTAACCGCTGCAGGTCCTGGTCGCTGTACAAGCGATACCCGCCTTCGGTACGAATGTTATGATCCATCATTCCCTGCTTTTCATAGTAGCGCACGGTATCCGGCGTTACGTCGGCAAGTTTTGCCAGTTGCCCAATCTTAAACATCACTCATCCTCCGGTGAAAATTTGCCGCCCAATGCTCTCTGATATTCGCCGTGTAAAAAATCGGTGCTCATTCCAGCCTGACGAAGACGGTGCTCCAACAGGGCCATTCGCTTGCCAAGTTCGGCATAGTCTGGATGTTCGCTATCAATTCCCTGCAACAAACGGGCAATACTTAAAGCCTCTT